>CAINND010000001.1 GCA_903851035.1 uncultured Acidobacteriota bacterium
TCCTTCCCCAGGCTCCACCCGGGCAGGTTGGAAAGAAGAAAGTCGCTTCGATGGTCAGGTTCCATAAATTCAGCAAGTGTCTCACCGTGTGCCGCTCCTGGGTTCCAGTTGTCCTCTGCATTGTTCTATTCCTGCTGACTTCGGCCATGGCGCAACAGGCTTCCGTGGCACAGGCTACGAAGGATGATTCGGTGGCCGCGTCAACGCCTTCCGCAGAGGAAGCAACGGAGGCGGTGACGATGTTTCCGCACTCGCAGACGGCGCGCTGGTGGGTGAGCGGTCAGTCGAACACGATCTTCCAGGCGCATCCGGGGTTCCACGCCAAATACAGTGGAACGAACAGCCTTGAAAGCCGCGCGGAAAACGAAACCTCGCGGGTGGAGACCCTGTACACGGGCTTTCAACTGACGAAGAGCACCGAAGCGTTGTTCGACATGGAGTCGGCGGGCGGACACGGCCTGAGCAACGCCCTGGGGCTGGCGGGATTTACGGATCTCGACGTGGTGCGCAATCCATCGCTGGGTGAGATGCCGTATGTGGCGCGAGTGGAGTTGCACCAGACGATAAGGCTCTCAAAGCAGGACGTGACGCTTGACCGCGGGCCGCTCTCACTGGCTACCACGGCTCCGGCGCGGCGGCTGGAACTGCGCTTTGGCAAGCTGAGCACGGTGGATTTTTTTGACGCGAACTCCATTGGCAGCGACAGCCACAACCAGTTTCTGAACTGGACGGCCGACAACAATGGCGCGTACGACTACGCGGCCGATACGCGCGGATACACCTACGGCTTTGTCGCCGAATATCAGAGCGAGCGCTGGGCCTTTCGCTTTGGCGAGATGCTGATGCCCACGGTGGCCAACGGTATCACGCTGGATTGGAATTTGAGCCGGGCCCGGGCGGAGAACTACGAATTGGAACTGCGCCCCGCGCTGCTGAAGGCACGCAAGACAACGCTGCGCCTGCTGGGATTTGATAATCACGCCAACATGGGCACCTATCGCCAGTCGGTGGCGCGCTGGAAGGCTGGAACCGATGCGGTGCCTACGATTGAGAACACGCGGCGGCAGGGCACGGTGAAGTACGGCTTTGGCCTAAACGCTGAGCAGGAGATCGGGCACGGCGCGAGGGTGTTTGCGCGCTGGAGCTGGAACGAGGGGCAGCACGAGTCGTTTGCCTACACGGAGGTGGACTCGGCGGTCTCCGGCGGCGCGGACATGACGGGAGCGAAGTGGCGCCGCAAGCTGGATCGCGTGGGCGTGGCCATGATGAGCAACGCCATCAGCGCCGATCACCAGGCGTATCTCCGCGATGGCGGGTTGGGCTTCCTGCTTGGCGATGGCGGCTTGAACTACGGACGGGAGAACATCCTGGAGGGGTATTACAACCTGCACGCATGGCGCGGAGTCTTCCTGGGCGTGGACGTGCAGCGCATCTGGAACCCGGGCTATAACCGCGATCGCGGACCGGTGATTGTGCCTGGGCTACGCCTGCATATTGAGCTTTAGGCGCGCGGAAAGCAGTCCATGGCGGCGGGCTGCTAAGATAGAGGAGCAATGATCCTTCCGTTCGTCCGCGAATTATTCGCGGATGCCGCAGTGGTCCCCGGTTTTCAACGTGCTACAACCCATCTAAAGGGAGGCGCGGGGCGCATACGTGTCTCCGGCCTGACGCCGACGGCACGCGCCTTGTATTACGCGCTGCTGCAGAGAGCTGCGTCAAAGCCGCTGCTGCTGGTGGTGCGCGATAATCGCGAGGCCGAAGAGCTGCTGCCCGTACTACAGTCCCTTTGCGAACTTACGGGCGCCCTGCCGGCGGAGAGCGTGGCTTTTCTGCCGGCGCGCGATGTACTCCCTTTCGAAAACCTATCCCCTCACCCGGATATTCAGGAACAGCGTGCGCGTGCGCTGTGGCGCATGGCCAGTGGCACGGCGCGGCTAGTAGTGGCTCCGTTTGCGGCCACAACAGTGCGGCTGCGCGAGGGTGAGTACTATCGCAGCCTGGCTCGGCAGATACGCCGCGGCGGCACAGTGGACGTTGAGGAACTCACAGAGCATTTGAACGTCGTCGGATACCGCCGCATTGACGTGGTGGAGCTGCCGGGTGAGTACGCGCAGCGCGGTGGAATTCTGGATGTGTACGGGCCGGAGATGGAGCGGCCGGTGCGCATCGAGCTATTTAGCGACGAGGTGGAATCGGTACGGCGCTTTGACGCCGCGACGCAACGCTCGGCCGGAGAAGTAGATGAGGCCTGGCTGCTGCCGCTGACCGAGACTCCGGTGACGGCTGAGCTGCTGGGAGCGATCCACGCGCGGCTTACCGGTGGACGCCTTAGTGGCGGAGAAGATGCGATCCGCGCGGCGGCACGGCTGGACGGTGTAACAGCATTCCCTGGTTGGGAGTTTTTTGCGCCGGTGGCCGGGGCCGAGCAGACGGTCTTCGACTTGATGCCCGACGCGGCAGTTGTGCTGGAGGAGCCAGCGCAGGTGGAGAGCGACCACGACGCCTGGTGGCAAAAGGTAGTTGAGGCGCACGAACACAGCGGCGTGGGGAACCTGGTGCGTCCCGAGGAGCTTTACCTGACGCCGGAAGAGTGGCGCACGCGCATCGTCCAACTGCCCGGACTGGACGTGGAGCAGTTGGGTATGGCCACGGGTGACAGCGCTGAGGTGGTGGAGTTTGCCACGCGCCCGGTGGGGCGCTTCCATGGGCAGATGGCGCGGCTGATGGAGGAAGTGAAGAAGCAGGCCGCCGAAGGGCAGCGCGTGGTGCTGGTGGCTGGCTCACTGGGAGAGCTGGAACGGCTGGCCGACATCTTTAATGAATATCAGGCGCCGTACATGCTGGGCGAGCGGCCGAAGACCTCGGCGCTGAGCGAGGAGGCTTCGCAGTTCAGCCACGCGGGTGCGGCTACGACGTTAGTGCACGGCTACGTGCCGCAGGGAGTGGCATTGCCGGAGGCGCGGCTGGTTGTGTACGGCGCCAACGACCTGTTTGATGAGAGCGAGGCGGGCACGGTGCGGCGGCCTGCGCAACGGTCGAAGAGCGCGGCATTCATGTCGGACTTCCGCGACTTGGCGGCGGGCGACTACGTGGTGCACGTGGAGCACGGCATTGGCCGCTACGAGGGGCTGCGGGAGATTCCGCAGGCCGATGGCAGCAAGGCCGAGTTCATGGTGCTGGAGTACGCCGAGGGGGCGCGGCTGTATGTTCCGCTGACGCGGCTGGACCTGGTGCAGAAGTATCGCAGCGCGGAAGGCGGCACGGCGGTGCTGAACCGCCTGGGTACGCAGCAATGGACCAAGACGAAGACTCGCGTGAAGAAGGCCATGCAGGACATGGCCGACGAGTTGTTGAAGTTGTACGCGCAACGCAAAACGGCCGTGGGCTTTCAGTATTCGGCTGACACGCAGTTCATCCGCGAGTTTGAAGACGCCTTTGAGTACAACCCGACGGACGATCAGGTTTCCGCCACGGAAGACATCAAGCGAGACATGGAAGGCGCGCAGCCCATGGACCGCCTGCTGTGCGGCGATGTGGGCTACGGCAAAACAGAAGTTGCCATGCGCGCGGCCTACAAAGCCATCGGCGATAGTCGCCAGGTGGCGGTGCTGGCGCCGACGACGGTGCTGGCCTTTCAGCATTACCAGACATTTAAGCGGCGCTTTGCGGCCTTCCCCGTTACGGTGGAGATGATCTCGCGTTTTCGCACCACGAAGGAGCAGAAGGAAATTGTGGAGCGCACGGCTGCCGGCAAGGTGGACATCCTTATCGGTACGCACCGCATTCTCAGCAAGGATGTGAGCTTTCCTGATTTGGGGCTGGTGGTGATCGACGAGGAGCAGCGTTTTGGCGTGCGGCACAAGGAGCGCCTGAAGCAGTTGCGCCGCGAGGTGGACGTGCTGACCATGTCGGCCACGCCGATTCCGCGCACGCTGCATATGTCCATGCTGGGCCTGCGCGACATGAGCGTCATTGAGACGCCGCCGCGCGATCGCCTGTCCATACAAACGGTGGTAGCGCAGTGGGATGAGAAGCTGATCCGCTCGGCCATTGGGCAGGAGCTGGAACGCGGCGGGCAAGTGTACTTTGTGCACAACCGTGTGGAGAGTATCTACGAGATTGCGGCTAAGCTGCGCGAACTGGTGCCGCAGGCGCGCGTGCTGGTGGGCCACGGACAGATGGGCGAAGGCGAGCTGGAAAAAATCATGCTGGCCTTCATGCGCCACGAGGCCGACATCCTGGTAGCGACGACGATCATCGAAAACGGGCTGGACATTCCGCTGTGCAACACGATCCTGATCAACCGCGCCGACCGCCACGGGCTGAGCGAGTTGTATCAATTGCGCGGACGAGTGGGGCGCAGCAATCGCCGAGCTTACGCGTATTTGCTGGTGCCGCAAGATCGTGAGTTAAACGACGTGGCGCGGCGCCGGCTGGCGGCGCTCAAGGAGTTCAGCGATCTGGGAGCGGGATTCAAGATTGCCGCGCTTGATTTGGAACTGCGCGGCGCGGGTAACCTGCTGGGCGGGCAGCAGAGCGGACACATCGAGGCCGTGGGTTTTGAGATGTACACGACGATGCTGGAAGAGACGATCCGCGAGTTGAAGGGCGAAAACGTGCAGGCTCTGCCGGAGACGGCGCTGAACCTGGGGCTGAACATTCGCATCCCGAATGCCTACATTGCCGAGGAAAACCATCGCCTGCGCATCTACAAGAAGATTGCGGCCGTGGAGGATGAGCGCGGGTTGAGCGATCTGCGGGCCGAGCTGCGCGACCGCTACGGAGAACCGCCTCCGGCCGTGGAGCACCTGATGCAATACGCGCAGTTGCGGATGACCTGTCAGCGGCTGGGAGTATCGGCCATTGAGCGCAAGCGCGATCAGGTGAACATCCGTTTCGCGCAGACGGCGACGGCCGATCCGGAGAAGATTATGCGGCTGGTGGCCAAGCACAAGGGCGTGGTGTTTACTCCGGCGGGAGTGCTGAAGTTTTCTTTGAAGGCTGCGCGTCCTGACGAGGTGCTGAACGGACTCCGCCAGGTACTGGAAGCGCTGGAATAGTTAGCTGAAACGCGCACTGTGCGCGACGAACAGGGTTTCGTGAGTCGAGATTACTGAAAACAAGTGTGAGGTTAGCAATGAGGACGGCGATTCTGCTGCTGATGGTGTGCTTGTGTTCGCTGGGCGCGATGGCCGGAACGGATTTGTATCCGGAGCCGTTGACGCGGCTGAGCGATGAATTCATGCACAGCTTTTTTAACTTCCAGCCCAGCGCCGCCACCCGCGCCGGATTGCATGAGTACGACGCGAGGCTGGAGAGTTTCACTCCGGAGCGCGTGGTGCAGCAGAAAAAATTGTATGGCGAGTATCTGCGGCGGCTGCGGGCGCTGGAGACGAAGGGATGGTCGCGTTGGGCTCTGGATGACCGCGAGATGCTGAGCGCATTCATTGAATCCCGCATCCTTGAGTTAGAGATGCATCCGCAGTGGCGCCTGAACCCCGACTACTACTCGTCGGTGATGAGCGATTCGACCTTCCTGCTGATGGGCCGCAGTTTTGCTCCGCCGGAGGAGCGGCTGCGCTCACTGGTGGCGCGCGAGCGGCAGATGCCGCGGCTGCTGGACGAGGCGCGCCAGAATCTGCACAATCCTCCGCGCGTCTTCACCGAGATTGCGCTGGAGCAGTTGCCGGGCATCGAGGACTTTTTCGCCAAAGACGTGCCCTCGGCTTTCACGGACGTGAAGGATAAAAAGCTGCTCCGCGAGTTTGCAGAGAGCAACACCGCGGTGGTGAATGCGCTGAAAGCCTACGAGGCGTGGATGAAGCGCGATCTGCTGCCACGCTCGCATGGCAACTTCCGCCTGGGTGAGGCGAACTTTCTCCGCAAGCTTGCAGTGGAAGAGATGGTGGAGTTGCCGCTGGAGCGACTGCGCGCGGTAGGTGAGAAAAATCTGCGGCGCAATCAGCGGGAGTTCCAACGGGTGGCGAAGTTGCTGGATGCGTCGAAGACTCCGGCGGAACTGCTGGCGGAGATTGAGAAGGAACATCCGGCGGGTGATCAGCTGCTTGCGGCCTTCCGCGGAACGCTTGAGAAGATTCGCGGCTTTGCCGACACCAACCAGATCATCACCACGCCCTCGCGCAACCTGCCCGTGCTGGAGGAGACTCCGCCCTACATGCGTGCCATCACCTTTGCCAGCATGGACGCGCCGGGACCCTTTGAGAGCAAGGCTACCGAGGCTTATTTCAACGTGACGCTGCCGGAAAAAGACTGGAAGCCGGAGCAGGTGGAAGAGCACATGGCGGCCTTTAACTGGGGCGTCATCACCAGCACGGCCATTCACGAGGTCATACCCGGACACTACGAGCAGTATCTGTGGAATGCGCAGGTGCCATCGCGCATACGGCAGTTCCTTAGCCTGGATTTGAGCAACGTGGGCAGCACCTGGGGCGACAGCAACGTGGAGGGCTGGGCGCATTACACCGAGCAGATGATGCTGGACGAAGGCTACGGACGGACTGCGGGCGTGCCGGAGGAAAAAGATACGGCCTTCCTCAAGTTGCGCCTGGGGCAGTTGCAGGACGCGCTGCTGCGCAACGCGCGCTATATGGTGGCCATTGGCTTGCACACCGGGCAGATGAGCGAAGCGCAGGCGGTGGAGTACTTTGTGCGCGAGGGCTACCAGACGCGCGCGAATGGCGTACGCGAAGTGAAGCGCGGTACCGGCAATCCAACGTATCTTTTCTACACTCTGGGCAAGTTGCAGATTATCCAACTGCGCAAGGATTGGGAGGCCAAACAGGGGCATAAGATGGCGCCCAGGGAGTTTCATGATCTTTTCATGCGGCAGGGCGTGGCGCCGGTCAAGGTGATTCGGCGGGCGCTGCTGGGGGACGATTCGCCCACGTTATAGAGCCGTAACATACTGTGCAGGTGCGGAAAGGCGGCATACAATGATTAGTTCTAATCCTCTTTTCGCCAGGTTGAAGTCATGAGCCAGACAATTCGCAAAGCCGTTTTTCCCGCCGCCGGGCTGGGCACGCGTTTTCTTCCCGCGACCAAGGTGATGCCCAAGGAAATGCTTCCGGTGGTGGATAAACCCATCATCCAATACGGCGTGGAGGAGGCGATTGCCAGCGGCTGCGACGAGGTGATCATTGTGACCGGGCGCGGCAAGGTGCTGATGGAAGATCACTTCGACATCAGCTTTGAGTTGGAGCACTCGCTGGCACAGCGCAACAAACCGGGATTGCTGAAGACCGCACAGTTGGTGGCGCGCATGGCGCACGTCAGCACGGTGCGTCAAAAAGAGCCGCTGGGGCTGGGCCACGCCGTACTGATGGCAAAGCGCCTGGTTGGCAATGAACCCTTCGGCGTCATTCTGCCGGATGACCTGGTGGACTCGCCGGGCAATCCGTGCCTGAAGCAGTTGATTGACGTATTCGAGGAGAAGCATGCCTCGGTGATTGCCACGCAGATTGTTGAGGGCAAGGCCATCTCCGCATACGGCGTGCTGGATGCGAAGCCTGTGCCGGGCTTCAACGGGCGGCTCTACGAGATCAGCGACATGGTGGAGAAGCCAAAGTTCGAAGATGCGCCGTCGAATCTGGCCATCATCGGACGCTATGTGCTGACGCCGCGCATCTTTGAAATGATTGAGACGATCAAACCGGGTGCCGGCGGTGAGTTGCAACTGACCGACGCGCTGCGCATGCTGTTGCAGCACGAAAAGATCTACGGCTATGTCTTCGAAGGCAAGCGTCACGACGCTGGCGACAAGCTGGGATTCCTGAAGGCGACGGTGGAGTACGCGCTGGAACGCGAGGACCTGGGCCCGGACTTCCTTGAGTATCTGAAGAGTTTAGATCTGAATCACATGGGACGCGGGAAAAAGTAGGCCCGAGAGGGCAAGGAGGAAGAGGATGCTTCAACTGCTCTTGCGCTGGATTATCAGTGCCGTGCTGCTGCTTGTGGTGTCGCACGTGGTGCCGGGCTTCCGGGTCACGGATTTCCGCTCGGCGATGGTGGCGGCCGTGGTCATCGGTTTGGTGAATGCCACGCTTGGTGCCTTCCTGAAACTGATGACGCTGCCGCTCAGCATCCTTACGCTGGGAATCTTTCTGCTGGTGATCAACGCGCTGATGCTGCTGCTGGTATCAAACGTTGTGAAGGGCTTCCACGTAGATGGCTTTGGCCCGGCCTTTATGGGAGCCCTGCTGCTGGCTGTGCTGGGCGTGCTGACGCGCGCATTGACCGGCGGACGTTAAATAGCGCGCAGTCGCTGTACCAGGTTGTGCAAATCCTGCGCCTGCTGAAAAAGGCGGATGCCGGCCACGCCGGCCGCGCCCGCCGCGGCACAGGACGCCATGTTGGATTCGTCCACCCCACCCAGGGCAAAGACCGGGAAACCCCGCCGCGAGCGGGGTTTTTCCTGCGCGGTATCGGCCGCAGTGGACGGGCGTGTGGCGTCACGCAGGGCGTTGAGCCCGAGGGCGGCGCTGGGTGTGCCGGGTTTTTGAAAGATGGGAGCCAGCAGGGCGAAGTCAGCCCCGGAGGCCTCGGCGCGGCGAACCTCATCATAAGAGTGGCATGCCACGGAGACGATAAAGCGTCCGCCGCTGAGAGCGGTGGCGGCCTCACGCGCATCGGGCGGAACCACATCGTGTCCCGTCAGGTGGACGCCGTCGGCGCCGATGGCCACGGCAATATCGGTGCGGTGATTAATCAGCAGCCGCGAGGTTCCTTCGTAGCGTGCAATGCGCAAGGCCTCCACGGCCAGATGCTCCAGCTCGCGCGTATCCAAATCTTTCTCACGCAGTTGTATGTAGTCCACACCGGCGGCACAGGCCCCGGCAATGGTACGCAGCAGGCGCTCCTGGCGCGCGGCCTCGCTGCCGGGGAACTGCGTGCGATCGGTGATGTAGCAGGTCAGCATAGGTGGGCGGTATTGCAGGCCGCCGAGGCAGCCCGCACGGTTAGCGCATGTTCATGCCGCCGTTCACATCCAGGACGTGTCCGGTGACGTAGCCAGCCTCATTGCTGGCGAGATAGACGACGGCGTTGGCGATGTCGGCGTCCGTACCCTGGCGGCCGAGGGGAATCTGCGCGGTGATTGCCTGCTTCTGCTCGTCCGTGAGCACATCGGTCATGGCCGTGGCGATGTATCCCGGGGCGACGGCGTTGACCGTGATGTTGCGCGAGGCAACCTCGCGGGCGACGGAGAGGGTAAAGCCGATGAGTCCGGCCTTGCTGGCCGCATAGTTGGCCTGTCCGGCGGCACCCGTCTGCCCGACGATGCTGGTGATGTTGATGATGCGTCCCCAGCGCTGCTTCATCATGCCGCTGATGGCGGCCTGGGTGAGTAGGAAGGCTGCGGTCAGGTTGGTGTTGATCACGTCGTCCCAGTCGGCGCGTTTCATGCGCATCAAAAGGCCGTCACGGGTGATGCCGGCGTTGTTGACCAGGATGTCCACTTTGCCGAGATCAGCGGCAATCTGCTTGACCGTGGCCTTGATGGCCTCCTCGCTGGCAACGTCGAGCGGGTAGGCGGCGGCTTTGCCTCCGGCGGCTTCAATTTCAGCCACCACGGCCTTCAATTTTTCTTCATTGCGCGCGGCCACGGCCACGGTGGCTCCGGCCTTGGCCAGCGCCAGGGCGCAGGCGCGGCCAATTCCCTGGGAAGCGCCGGTCACCAGCGCCACATGCCCCTGTAAGGACTCCATAACATCACCTCAAAAGCTGAGTATTACAGACTGAAATGAACTAAGCGGATTATATCCGACCGGCGTGGAGGACGAGAGTGATGAAGTATGCGAAGAAAGATGGCCTCAGCGGGCGAGCCGCAGGCTCGAGGGTGGCCAGGCCAGCATCTTCAAGGTGCGGGAGAAGTGGCAGAGGTCGGGGCGGGCAGTCAGCTTGAGTCCCAGGGGCTCACCAAGCGTATTCGAGCGCACTTCCACCGACACCGGCTGCAATGGCCAGGGCTGGTGATGCACCTCGGTGCGGTAGCCACGCCCGCGATACCAGCTATAGACGCAGTAGCGCTCGTTGAGGAACTCGTCGAGCGAATGGGCGCGGGCGCGGGCGGGTTCGCCCTGCGGCTGGCAGCTCAGGTCAAGCGCAGCCGGGCCTTCCTCTGCCGATGGGCCATGCAGGCGACGGGCGCGGTAGTGGATCCACGGATCGGGTGGACGACGCGTGCCCAGCGTCGCGCCCTTTACCTGGATGGAGGCGTGCCAGTACTGCATGCGGAAGAAGACGCGCGCCAGCCAGACGGCGCTCAGGTTGGCCGTATCCACGCTGAGGTAGAAGACGCCGGGGCGAGGCTGGCCATTGCGATCCTGGAATGTGACATAGGTGCGGAGGTGGAGCTGTGGGAAGAACGACAGCCCGGGCAGCGGGGGCACTCCGCTGGGACGCACATGACTGGCGCAGAAGGTCGCAATGCTGAGCCAGGCCATGCCGTCGTAAAGTTCAAGGGTAAGGGTGTCGGGCACCAGGGCACGAATGAGCGCGGGCTCCATTGCATAGTGCATCATCAGCATATCGTTGCAGCTCTGCGAAAGCAGCCAGTGGCCGTCTGGGGGCAGCCAGGGGCGATGCTCCACGCTGTAGAGCAGGCTGCCCGCGGTGACGAATTGTGTCTCGAACTCCTGCTCCACCTTGCCCGTCCGTTGAATGTTAGCCTAGCGCAAATCCGGTGTGCGCGAACTGGAAATTCAACTTTTATGGAGCCGATTTTGCCATGTTGCCTCCATCTACGGAACGGTGTTGGCAACAGGCGCCGCTTTGGGTAACAATCGAGCACATGAATCCGCCAGCCCCTGCCGCCGCTCCCACGCCTGCCGCCGACGCCACTGAGACCCAAGTCTATTGCATCCATGGAGCCGATCCCGAGGTGCAGGCCTACGCCATGGCCAAGTACTCGCGCTCATCGCTCTCTCTGCGGGAGAGCCTCAGGGAGTTGAACGAGCAAAAGGCGGAGAAGTTTCTCAGCACATTTTATTTTCAGTACGGCCACCGCTCCATCGCCGACCTGGCGCACGTCGCCATGGCTATTGAGCGGCTGAGCCTGCTGGCGGCCACGCTGGTGGTGGATGAGACGCGCTGGGACGGGCAGGAGCGCTCCACACGCTACCAGGACTTCAACAAGAGCGGCCACTACACTCCGGCCTTTGCCCACGCGGATGACGCCGCGATTTATGGCGAGACCATCGCAAACCTGTTCGCCGAGTACCGCCGCTTCAGCGGCCTGAACTTTGAGTATCTGGTGAGCCGCACGCCGCGGCCCGCTGCCATGACCGTGGAGGCCTACGAGCGCACCCTGCGCGCGCGAGCCTTTGATATCAGCCGCTACCTGTTGCCGCTGGCCACCAACACCAGCCTGGGGCAGATTGTGAACTCGCGCACCCTGGAGACGCAGGTGAGCCGCCTGCTGGGCAGTGGCTATGCCGAGGTGCGTCGGCTGGCCGAGCAGATGAAGCAGGCGGCGCGCGGAGCAGCCTGGGACGTGAACGGCGAGCGCCGCAGCAAGCTGGTGGAGGCCATCGTCGCCAAGGATGCCGCGCTGGGCGAACAGGCCCGCCAGGAGCTTCTGCGCGAGGTTAAGGTCAGCCCCACGCTGGTCAAATACGCCGAGCCCAGCGCCTACGAGCTGGCTACGGCTCCTGAACTGGCGTTGGCCGCCGGGGAACTAATGCGCGGCAAGCCCATCTCCGCCGCGCCCACCGTGGATTTGCTCGACGACGAGCCCCTGGAGGTGGAGCTGGCGACGACCCTGCTTTACCAGCACTCACGCCACAGTTATCGCCAGTTACGCGAGGCCGTGCTGGGACTGACGGCCAAGCAGCGCGAGGAGATCATCGCCTTGGGCGTCAAACATCGCGGCCCGCACGACGAGCTGACGCGCGCCTACTGCGCCGGGCAACGCTTCCGCTTCGACATCCTGATGGACATTGGAGCCTTCCGCGACCTGCATCGCCACCGCCGCTGCGTGCAGATTCACCAGGAGTACGGCTTCGACCATGGCTTTGACACGCCCCGCGAAATTGAGGACGCCGGCCACGCCGCCGTCTATGCGGCTGCCATGGAAAAGGCCGCCGAGGGCGGACGCAAGCTGGCGGCCTCGCTCGCCGCGTACGGGGAATCACCGCTGGCGGCGAATTACCTGCTGCCGCTCGCCTATCGCAAGCGCACGCTCTTCAAAATGGATTTGGCCGAGGTGGTGTACATCAGCGAGCTGCGCACCAAGGTGGGCGGCCATTGGAGCTACCGTTCGGTGGCCTACCAGATGTACGAAAAGGTGGCCGAGCGCTATCCGGCTTTGGCCAGCTACTTCCGCGTGACCGATATTGCCGAGCCAGTCGACCTTCTGCAACGTTAGGCGGGCGGCTGGACGGCAGGTATAGCTGTAAGCAATTGTTGTTGAAAAATTTGGGCGCTTCTTCCCCTTTTGTTCTCCCCTGAACGGCCGGGGCGTGCTATGCTCCATTTGGCCGCTTGTGGCGTGGATTCCACGTCCGGCGCAGTAGCCGTTCCGGGGACGGATGAAGCGGCGAAGTTGCCGCCCCACAATTTGATTTTGCCGCGCCGCCCTCCCCCCGTGGCAGGCACCCAAGGAGAGCTTACCCATGGCTGAGGACCGGTCCCGCGCAATTGATCTCGCGCTTTCACAGATTGAAAAACAGTTTGGCAAGGGCTCCATCATGCGCCTGGGCAGCAAAGGCCCCATCGTGCCCATCAGCGTGATCCCCACGGGCAGCATCAGCTTTGACGCGGCGCTTGGCGTGGGTGGCGTGCCGCGCGGCCGCGTGGTGGAGATCTTCGGGCCGGAGAGCTCCGGCAAGACGACCATCACCCTGCAGATCATCGCCGAGGCGCAGAAGGCCGGCGGCATGGCGGCCTTCGTGGATGCCGAGCACGCGCTCGACCCTGCCTACGCCAAAAAGCTCGGCGTGGACGTGGACAACCTACTGGTCAGCCAGCCGGACTACGGCGAGCAGGCGCTGGAGA
>CAINND010000002.1 GCA_903851035.1 uncultured Acidobacteriota bacterium
GCAGGTTTCCTTGCCGGGTGCCCTACCCTTCCGCCGTTCTCCGGCGGAGGGTGGGGCTGTTGACCTTGCTGTTGACCTTGCAGTTGCTCTTGCACTTGCTTTTGTAGCTGTTCTTGAAGTGTCATCCTGAGCGAAGGCGGCGCGCCCCGCGCGTCGCCGCAGTCGAAGGACCCCTTGTGTAAGAGTGAAGTGCAGGTGCCCCATCTCTGGCCCGTCTTTGGCCAGAGTTGGGAAGCAGAGCAGGCAGCACAGGTGCCCTACCCTTCCGCCGTTCTTCGGCGGAGGGTGGGGCTGTTGATTTTGAATTTCCGGGTGCCCCATCCTAGCCGTAGTTGCTAGGGTGGGGTAGTTGACCTGGCAGCGCCCCATATTGACAGATGGGGGCAGGTTTCCTTGCCCTTGCTACCTCGGCCCGCGCTCGCCGTAGTCGAACTCAGCCACCATGGGACCCATCCGCTTCAGTCCCTCGGGAGCGTCCAGCTTCTCCAGGTGCAGCTCGATCATGGTCATGCAGTCGGCTGTCTCCGCCTCGCTCAGCACCCGCTCCAGCTCGTCCTCGGTGGCTGCTGAAAGCGTCTTGACCCGCGCGCCGTCGCTCAGCACCTCACCCAGCTTCAGGTACTGCCAGTTCTGGATTTCGTTGTACTCGGCGTGCGGTCCAAGTATCACGCGCTCAATCGTATAGCCACGATTGTTCAAGATGAAGATGATGGGCTTCAACCCCTGCCGCAGCATTGTGGAAATCTCCTGCGCCGTCATCTGCACGCTGCCATCGCCAATGAACAGCAACTGCCGCCGCTCCGGAGCCGCCAGCAGCGAACCCAGCAGCGCCGGCAGTGTGTAGCCAATCGAGCCCCACACTGACTGCCCGATGTAGTTCGTATTGGCCGGCAGCCGCACCCCGGCCAGCCCTGCCTGCGAGCAGCCATTCTCGGCCACCACCACGTCGCCTTCGCGCAAAAAGCGCCTCAGCCTGGGCCACAGCCGCGCGTGGGTCAGCCCGCGCCCTGCCTCCGGAGCGGCTATCGCATCGGCCTCTCCAGTCCCCGCACCCTTCCCCAGCTCCAGCTCGCGCTTTGGCAACTGCTCGCCCAGTCTGGTCAGCACCTCGTTGGCGCAAATGCCTTCGAACACACGCCCGTTGATGACCGCTCGATACGGCTCCAGCACGATCGTCTCCGGCGTGGGGATGCGCTGGCTGAAGTATCCGGTCGTCGCGTCGAAGAAGCGCACGCCCACCGTTATCAGGCAGTCGGAATCCTCAATCGTCCGCAGGGCCTCGGCCGAGCTCGCCCTGCCCGCGTAAATGCCGCGATACTGCGGATGCTGCTCGTTAAAGACGCTGCGGCCGCTGCTCATGCTGCAAAAGGGCATTCCGGTGCGCTCGCCCAGGGCGCAAATCAGCTTGCGCAGGCCAAATCTCTGCGCGTCGGCATCCACCAGCAGCGCGGGCTGCTTCGCTTGCCGGATGCGCTTGGCCAGCAACTCCACCACGCGCTCGGTCTGCACCGCGTCGCCCGTGGGCAGCACGTTGGCCAGCGCCTCGCCCGGCGGATCGATCTCCAGATGGGTAATGTCGCTCGGCAGTTGCAGATACACCGGACGCCGCTCGCGCAGGCAGGTCAGCAGCAGGCGGTCAATCTCGATCCTGGCGTTCGCCGGTGTCAGCCTTGATTGTGCCGCCGTGAACTGTGCCAGGCAGGTCATCACGTCCTCAAAGTCGCCGGTGCCGCTGGTGTGGTGCAGCACCTCGCGCCGCAGTATGGCATTCAGCGGAGGCACACCGCTGATGATGACCACCGGAACGTGCTCTGCGTTAGCCCCGGCAATGCCGTTCAGCGCGCTCAGGTCGCCCACGCCGTAGGTCAGCAGCAGCGCGCCCACGCCCCGGATGCGGGCGTAGCCATCGGCGGCGTAGGCTGCATTCAGCTCGTTGCAGCAGCCCACCCAGCGCACACCCTCGCAGGCCATGACCTGCTCCAGAAAGGCCAGGTTAAAGTCGCCCGGCACGCCGTGCAGATGGCTGATGCCCAGCTCCTGCAGCCGTACCAGCAGGTAGTTGCCAATGGTGATCTTAGTCGCCACGCTCTTGCCCTCGCTTCCTGCCAATCGTCGCACACCCGGCCGTGCCGCCCGCCGTCCTCACCATCTTAACGGCACGGCAGGCAAAATCCCTTTTCGCCCTCTAAATCGGAGTGCTTTTGCGGCCCTCTTCCGCGCCCCTTACCACAGTCCTCCGGCCTTCCTCGCCGGGCGTGTATATCTTTGATTCCCTAAGCGGTAATCCCCCTTGCATTACCACTCCTGATTACTAAAGATAGGGTACCTGCGTTGTCAGCAGGGTTCCCTTATTGTGCCAACGCCCGAAGTGCATTATATGTACACTGTTGCGCAGCAGTATGGGGCCCCCGCACCCTTTGCCGGGTGCATGGAATTTTCTTGAAAATCAGCCGCTAGTTGAAATAGCGCGCCGCGCTGAAAGGTTGGCAGGTGGCGTTATGAGTTGTAACCGGGCCCACAATCCGAGCGCACCGCCACCTAGCCACATTGGCCGGGCAGGCTTTACCATGCTCGAACTTATTGTTGTGATCGCCGTTTTCGCCATCATGATGGCCATCGCCCTGCCCATCATCAACAACACTCTGATCAGCATGCACGTCACCTCGGCGGCCTCCTCGCTCTCCGGAGCCATCCAGGCAGCGCGTTACCAGGCCATCAGCACCGGCTGCCCCGTGCAGTTCACTACTCTTCCGGCATCGAACTCCTATCAGCTCGCCACGGAGGCCGTTAGCGGTACGCCTCCCGCCTGCGCCACTACTTATACCAACCTCGGCAACCCGGTGCCCTTTGCCAATTCGGATGTGACCGTCCCCTCGGTGACCTTCCTGCTCAATCCCGGCGGAACTGTCACCAGCACCAGTGTGGTCACCTCGCCGGCCAGCTTCAGCATGCAGCTTAAAAACGTCAACGTCAGCAAGACCGTCACGGTCAATGGAGTCGGCAATGTCACGATCACCGCGCCGTAGCGGACGCCGCTCGCGCGGCTTCACCATCATCGAGGTTCTGATTGCCACGGCAATCCTCATCATCGCCGTCAGCGCCATGGCGGCCCTGGCGGCCATCATGCTCACCCGCGGACGCCAGTCCCGCTACATGAACGTGGCCGAGGCGCTGGCCAGCGAAAAGCTCGAGGATCTCAACCGCTGGAACATGTATGCGCCCAACATCTGCATTCAAACCGGAGACACCACCGAGGGCAGCCTGACCACAAACGTCACCTCCAACATCACCTGCCCCAATGGAGTCGCCACCGGCACCGTCTCCTACTATGACGATGTCAGCATCGACTTCACCAACGGTGGCACCTGCGCCAACGCCAGCTTCGGCTGCTTTTCGGAGACCGTCTCCGGCACCAGCGGTGGCAACAGTGGATACTTCACCACCTATCACGCGCCCACCGGGGTCATCCCCGGCAACGCCGACGGCACGCCGGTCTTCACCACCACGGCGCCCACCAACCTGGTCTTCCACCGCAGTTGGCTGATTGAGGCCAACACGCCCGTCACCAACGTGCGGCGCATCACCGTGCGCGTCACCCTTACCGATCAGTCGGTCAAGCCCGGCGTCACAACGCAGATGAGCCTGGTTCGCCAATGATGCTTCCCTGCTCCAATTCGATCCCTGCCGCACGGCGCAGCCAGCGTGGCACCAGCCTGATGGAGATGCTGGTCGCCCTCGCCGTCTTCATGATCGTCGCAGGCGCGGCCTTCACGCTCTTCCAAAATCAGCAGAACGCGAACTCCAGCTTGCAGGGGCAGGTCGGCCTCAGCCTGGCTTTGCGCAATGCCACCTCTCAGTTGGAACTCGACCTGGCCAACGCCGGCAACGGATATTACCCAAACGCCAACATTCCCTCCTGGCCCGTGGGTGTGACCATTGTCAACAACTGGGTCGCCCCCGGCTCCTCCTGCTACAGCAGCGGCGCTTACCAGTCCAACTGCTTTGACCAGATCAACATCATCACTGCTGATCCCGCCCTCTACCCGGCGCTCACCTTTACGGACACAACGGGTGCCCCTGCGCCCGCCACCTGCCCCGGCACCTACAACGGCAGCCCCGGCGCAGCCACCACCATCTATGCCCTGCCCGCCTCGGGTTTCACCTCGGCGCAGACGGCGGCCAAGTACTTTTCCGGCGACCAGCTGCTTTTCATGAGCAACAGCGGCAAGGTCATCTCCACGGCCATTATGAGCGGCAATGCGACGGCCTACAGCACCTCGGTCGTTGCCCTGCCCATCTACCAGACCAACAGTGACGGCAGCAACTCCCTGACCAACGATCCGCTGGACATTACTGCCTGTGACAACAACCAGCCCTGTCCGCCGCCGCCGCCGGTCACCGTGCCCGTCACTCCGCCCAGCGTCTACTTCGGCACCAGCTTCTGCCCCGGCGGATACATCATCAAGCTCTCGCCCATCGTCTATTCGGTGCAGGCCAACTCTGATCCCAACAATCCCTGGCAACTGGTGCGCACGCAGAACCAAAACAGCAACGTCGTCATGGACCAGATCATCGGCTTCAAGGCCGGCGCGGCCACATGGGGCTCCGACATCACCAGCGGTTCCAGCACGCCCTACTACAACTACCAGGCCTCGACTTACACCATTGGCAGCACTGCGGCCGCGTGGAACTACAGCTTGATCCGCTCGGTGCGTGTTTCCATCATTGCCCGTACGGCGCCCAACAACAGCGCCGCCTATACATTCCGCAATAGCTTCGATAACGGACCCTATCAGGTCCAGTGGATGGCCATCGTGGTCAATCCCCGCAACCTTAGTATGAGCGACGACCAGTCACTGCCATGAACATGAAAATGAAAAAGCCGTCCACAATCCGGATTGCCCGTTTGCCCTTCGGCCGTGTTCGCAGCTTGCCTCCGGCCAGCGGAATCGCGCTCATCACCGTGCTTTTCCTTACCATCCTGATGAGCATCCTGGCCCTGACCATGATGGTCTCGGTCAACTCCGACATGTTCATCAATGGCTACTACGGCAACACCCGCGCCGCCTACTACGCCGCCGATAGCGGCATGAACGTCGCGCGCCAGAATCTGGTCAACGAGCTCAAGCTCAGCATCAATCAGCATCCCTGCCTCGGCTGGGGAGCCAATGCCAGTGACAGTGCCTGCATTCCCGCGCCGCTCGATCAGGTGGGCGCTCCCGCCACCGCGCTCAGCTATCTGCTCTCCACCTACAACTCGCTCAGCGGAGGCCAGGTAAACAGCGGCAGCGCCAGTGCCAGTTGGCCCAGTTCCTTCCTCATTACCAACACCGCCAACTGCACCAACAGCTTTGCCGCCGCCGCCGGCAGCCCGGCCATCACCCAGACGGTGGTCAACACAATTTCGCTCAACACCCAGTACACCTTCACCTTCAACTACACCCTCTGCGCCACCGGCACGGCCACGGCCAACACCAACACGGCCTTGCAGCGCTCCACCATCCGCGAGATGGGAACCATCATCATGTCCGTCAAGAGCGTGGACATTCCGCCGCCGACCTTTGCCGGCTATGGAACCTTCATTGACAAATACACGCCGTGCTTCGCCCCGTTGACTCCAGGCATCTTCAGCGGCCCGTCCTTCACCAACGGCGCGTGGCAGGTCTCCAACCGCGGACAGTTCATCTTCACCGATCACGTCGGGCAGGCGAATCAATACCTGGATTACTGGATTGGCAGCACTTGCAACCAGTCCACTTCCACTACCTATCCCGGCGTCAACGTCACATGGGAGCAGGGCATCTCGGTTGGCCAGCCCACCATCGCGCTGCCTACCAACAGCTACTCGCAGCAGTGGGCAATCGTGGATGGCTACGGCTGTGGCGAAACCAGCGGCCCCAACTGCACCAGTGCCAGCACCACTGGCTCGAAGCCCAACTTCGCCACCTATCTCAAGGACATCAACCAAAACGCCTATAACGCCACCGCCACCAGCGGCGTGTACTTCCCCTGGACGCCCGGCGCCAACACTTATGGCAACACCGTCTCCACCGGCAGCGGCCTCACCACGGGCTACGGCGGCGGCTTCTACATTGAGGGCAACGCCAACATCGTGTTGACTCCCGGCAGCGACGGCTCGGGCAATCCAACGCAGATCTACACCATCACACAGGGAGCCACGACCACCACCATCACGACAGACGTCGTGGCCAACACTACAAATATCGTGCAGGGCGGCACCAGCAAGACGCTCACCGGCGTTCCGGCCAACCTGGTCAGCAGTCCGGGTACGGCTACCCCCGGCACGCTTCTCTACGTGGATGGCACCGTCACCGGCCTTTCCGGCCCCGGCGAGGGACAGGCCGCCATCCAGTACAACTCCATGGTCACCGTCGTCGCCAAGAATGACATTGATATCACCGGCGACATCCGCTACACCGTCGAGCCCGTCACGGTGAACACCGCCGACACCATCGTCTCCCCCACCTACAATGCGTCGGCCGTCAACGTCTTCGGAGCCTACACCTGCGCCGGCAACATCGTGCTCAGCAGCCCCTACTCCGACAAGAATCTTGAAGTAGACGGCTCGCTCGCCGCCATCGGCGCCATGACCACCGATAATCCCCCCGGGTATTGCACGAGCTCTACCTGCGGCTTTACCGTCAACGGCAGTATCAACACCTTTACCAACGTCGGTGGACAGTCGCAGACACACATATTCGTCGAAGCAGTGAACACGCAGAACGTTTACTTCGACCGCCGCTACACCGTCTGGGGCAACGGCTTTGCACCGCCCTGGTTCCCCGGAATCGCCAACAGCGGCAGCTACTCGGCATCAGTACCCACCATCACTCCCACGCAGCAGCGCACAAGCTGGGCCTGGATCGCGCAGCAGTAGCTTTGACGCATCATCTCCTCACGGCGCGGCCTTACGGTCGCGCCGCTTTTTGCGCGCACGGCGCCGCGCACGGCTCCGCACGGCGCCGCGCACGCATCATCTCTTACTCTCTGTTGGATTTCGTTCTTACCTGGCAGCTTTCTTCGCCGCCTTCGTCTTAACCGCGCGCGCCTTCTTCAGGCTCTCCCAGTCCTTTTCCATCTGCTGGGCGTAGGCCACGGCAAATTTCTCCACCGCCTGCACAAATCCGCCGCCGCCGCCAATGTAGCCCGCAATCATCTGCACGTCTCCGCTGCGCGCGTGGCCTCGCGCCAGCAGTTCGCCGCACAGCTCGGCGTAGGCCGTCAGCCCCGCGCCCTTCAGGTCGGTTACTTCAATCGATGCCTTGTGGTCGTTAAGCTGCCGCACCAGGTACTGGCGCCCTTCCACGCTCGTCCAGCCCAGCAGTGGATCGCTCTGCATCTGCATTTTGCGTTGACCTTCGGCCACCGCCCGCCCGCAGTGAACTTTTGCCGCCCGCTTCACATACGGCAAATACGCCGAGCCCGGCTCCTCCTTGATTTGCAGGAACAGCGGGTCGTCCGTGCCATTGCCCTGCATGTACACGCAGTAATCGCGCGTGCCCACGCTGCCCGTGCCCACCACCTTGAAGCACACATCCACCGCGCGGTACTGGTCCAGCATGTGCTGCCGCTCCGGCAACAGGCTCCGCCGGTATTGCACCAGCGAGTCCAGCACCGGCCGTGCCTCCGTGTCGCTCAGCCGCCACAAGATCGGCTTGTTCTCTTTGAACTTTCTCGACCCGCCCGCCGCCACCGTCAGCGACTCCAACGTGTGCAGCGGCGTTGCCCGCTCGGCCTTGCGCAGCACTCCGTCCACCGGCTCGGTCTTCATCAGCCGGTGAACCTGGTAGCGTGCCACCTCCAGCACCGGCATTTCGGCAAACTTGCGGACCCACAGGTGATAGCACGCCAGAAAGGCCTCAACCGCGCTCCGCGCCGCCGCATCCCGATCCCCGGCCTCGCGAGCCGCCAGAATCAGGCTCGTCGCCAGCCGCTTCAGGTCCCACTCAAACGGAGCCCGCACCGTCTCGTCAAAGTCGTTGATGTCGAAGACCAGGCGTCCATCCGGCGCGGCATAGGCTCCCAGGTTGCGCACATGCGCGTCGCCGCAAATCTGGTTCAGGATGCCCGTGTTGCGCAACAGAGAAAGGTCGGCGGCCATCACCGGCACCGCGCCGCGAAAGTATCCAAAGGGCGAGGCCGTCATGCGCTCGTACTTGATGGGCACCAGCTCCGGCACCCGTCCCTTCATGCTGGCGGCCATCAGCTTTAGCGGATCGTGCTTGCGCAGCTTCGCATCCCACAGCGCGTGCTGCTGCCGCTTCACTGCCTTGCGCCGTGCCTGTCCCGCCGCGCGCCGCTCTTTGCTCGTGGGTATCTCTGCGGATTTCGTTGGCATCGCTTTTCCATCACTCATGATGGCCCAAACCATACACCGCCTCGCACCGCTCCTCCAAGTGCTTTTGATTGACCATGCCACGGCCTTCCTTCGGCCGCAGTGTCCCTTGCGGCTTCATCCGTGACACAATGGATGCATGAAGAACAAAAACCTCCGCGATCTGCAAAAGCAGTGGGCCACCAAACAGAAAGAGTCCGTCAAGGCGCCCCAGCCCTCCACCAGCAAAAGCCGTGCCGACCGCAACCAGGCGGCCATCGAGCGCGCCAAAAAGGCCGCCGGGAACTAAGCGCCCTCCACGGCAGCCATCCCGCGCCAGCCCTCCATGTGTTAAAGCTGCCCTGCAAAATATCCCGTCAACATCGCTGTGCAAGCCATCCATGTTTTGCAATCCTCTCCGCCGTGCCTGCCACGCAGGCCAGGAGAGAGCATGATGAAACGGTTGGCTGCTGTTCTGCTGCTCGGTATGTTTTCGTTGAGTGGCCTCGCCTTCGCCGGCGTTCCCTGCGAGGAAGTGAAGGCCGATATCGCCAAGAAAATTGAGGCCAATGGCGTAAAGGCCTACACCCTGGAAGTCGTCGCCAAGGATAAGGAAGCCGAAGGCAAAGTTGTCGGCACCTGCGGCGGCGGAGCCAGCAAGATTGTTTACACCCGCGGCGCCGCCAAGGCTGAAAAGCCAGCCGCAAAAGCCCCCGAGAAGAAGTAGCCTCCGCCTCTCCTTCCACCGGAGAGTGCATTGGCTGCAACCATGCAGCGAGGAAGCGCGCGTCTCATCGCCACTTCCTCGCTGCACTCGCTTTTTATGTGGGACGCGCCCTCGGCCCCGCCACATCCGCGCCTGCCCGCACTCATCGCCTTTTCTGACGGCATTAGTTTTCACGATTGGCATTGACAATTTCGCCGCCGATGGCAGAGCATCGAAGGTAGATAAAGCGGTCGTGCCGGCCGGTTTTCATATCCCAATCAAGGTTAGATCCCCAGAAGGAGCCTCCTTTGGCCACTATCTTTTACGCGAAAGACGCTCATCCCGAGGCGTTGCAGGGCAAGACCATCGCCGTCTTCGGCTATGGCAGCCAGGGCCAGGCCCAGGCCTTGAATCTGCGCGAGAGCGGATTCAACGTCATCATCGGACTGGACCCGACACGCCCCACCGCCAAGCGCGCCCAGGAAGAAGGCTTTGAAGTTGTGCCCGTGGCCGAGGCGGCCAAGCGCGCCGACTATTTGCAGATTCTGACGCCGGATGAGACCCAGGGCGATATGTACGAAGAGTCGATCAAGCCGCATCTGACGAAGGGCAAAGCACTTGCCTTCTCGCACGGCTTCGCCATTACCTTCAAAACCATCGTGCCTCCGCCAGACGTGGATGTGATCATGATTGCGCCCAAGGGACCGGGCCATTTGGTGCGCCGCCAGTACACGGAAGGCCGTGGTGTGCCGGCACTTATCGCCATTCACCAGGACGCCAGCGGCAAGGCTCACGAGCTGGGTTTGGCCTATGCCTACGGCATTGGAGCCACCAGGGCCGGTGTATTGCAGACCACCTTCAAGGAAGAAGCCGAGAGCGATTTGTTCGGCGAGCAGACAGTGCTGTGCGGCGGTCTCAGCTCGTTGATTAAAAAGGGCTTCGAGACCCTGGTGGAAGCCGGATACCAGCCGGAAATCGCCTACTTCGAGTGCTGCCACGAGGTCAAATTGATTGTGGATTTGATTTATGAAGGCGGCCTGGAGCGCATGCGCTACTCGATTTCCAACACGGCCGAGTACGGCGATCTTACTCGTGCAGAAGTAGTTGTGGGCGATGAGACGAAAACGGCGATGAAGAAAGTGCTGAAGCAGATCCAGGACGGCGACTTTGCCCGCGAGTGGATTGCCGAGCACAAGAGCGGCAACAAGAACTTCAACGCATTGAGAGCAAAGGAGAACGCTCACCAGATTGAGAAGGTTGGCAAGGAGCTGCGCAGCATGATGGACTGGCTTCCGGACGCAACCAAGAGCACGGTGAAGAAGTAAGGCTCTTAAAGCAGAAACAAGTTAAGCCGCGCATTCCCAAGGGGATGCGCGGTTTTTTGTGCGCGGAATTCGATGATGGCGAATTTGCGCGCGCACGGTGGGTTTTTGCGTGAGTTTTTTGCGTGGTGGGGCGGACGGAGGGGCCGTCGAGGGTGCAAATTGCGCGCGGGCGGGCAATTATTGCTTCAAAGACTGTGTGCCGCGACAGGGTTTGAAGGCGTTTGGCTTGAGTCGGGGCTTCGCTGGCCTTTTTGGTGAGAAAACCTGCACGGGAAACAGGAAAAATCTGAAGTCGGCGCGATTAAGGGGGCAGAGGGGAGATTCTCTGCGAAAACTGGTAATTGGGGCAGGGTTTGGAGTGCCCACACAAGCCAACAGAGGGCTTGTATGGGCCACACTACGAACAGATAATGAATCAAAGAAGATTTTCTAAGTTAAGGCGAGGAGAAGCTGACCGATGAATATTGAACAAATCAAAACACTACTTGAAATTGGTTATTATTCAGCAGGTATTGTGATTTGCATAGTTTCGATCATTGGCCTCAATCAATTAAATCTTTTGAAACACGATATATTAATTCGCAATCAGCGTGCTGCTGCTGAGAAAGCTATTGAATACAATGTACGGTTTACCACTATTTGTATTCCGCTCATTAATGCTTGGGACAAATGGCGTATCGACAATCAAATCCCGTCTTATTCCGGCTCTATTGGTAAATTTTCTTTTGATGAACTCACCATAGAACAAAAGAAAACTACTTTGAACCGAGTCCATTCAGAAACATGGACACCTGTTTTTAATGAGCTCGGAGTTATCGCTGACGCATTTCTATCTGGTGTCGCGGATGAGAAAATTGGTTTCCAAAGTTTTGGTATTTGTTATTGCAAGACGATTGAATCGATGTACGACACACTTTGTTTTGCATATTCAGATGAGGTACTACCTGAACTTCCCGTGACACCCCTACAATAAGAAGTCTCTATAATTTATGGGCACCTCGGATCAAAGCCAATAAACTTCGAATTCAAGAAAGAACGGCACATGAAAATCTATTATCTCGTCAAAAAGAGAAGGATGCCGCACTAGAAGACTTGAAGTCCCGCCCCCCGATTAAACCGATTGGCACATGAATAACTAGAACCCTCCGCCTTACTTTCTCCTTTTCAGCTTTCACACCCGGCTATATCTATCTTGATAAGTACCGATAGGGTTTTCGATACTTATCAAGTGGCCGGGAGTTGGCATTGTGTCACCTCTAAGGAAATAATTTACTTGGTTCCCCTTCAACTGCTCATCTCTACACGGTCCACTTGCTTCCCACCTTAGCCGCGACAGCGGCGGCGAAGGTGGGGCACCCGTCTTCACTCTGATATTAGGGGTTCTTCGACTGCGGAGGCGCTCGGCGCGCCTCCTACGCTCAGGATGACAGTGTGTAGCTTCTTGGTTGGTGACCTGGGGCGGAGCGGATGGTGTCTGCCGCGCGGGGTTCCTTCGGCTACGCTTCAGGATGACACTGCAGAAACAAGAGCAAGAACAAGGACAAAATCAAAAGCAAAACCAAGAGCAAAGGCAAAAACAAAATCAAGAACCACTTCCCCACCCTAGCAACAACGGCTAGAGTGGGGCACCCAAGAGTGCAACAACAAATCCAAAGACAACTACCCCACCCTCCGCCAAAGGACGGCGGAAGGATGGGGCACCCGCTTGTGTGGAGCACTCGCTAACGTGGACTCCGCGTTTCCCACGTTTGGCCAAGGACGGGCCTGACATAGGGCACCAGACTTTTCTGGTTGTTTGATCGAGGGGCACATGCAACTGCAACTGCAACTACAAACTCAAGATCCACTACCCCACCCTCCGCCAAAGGAGGGCGGAAGGATGGGGCACCGCTTGTGTGGGGTACCCGCTAACGTGGAGCGCGCGCTTCCCACGTTTGGCCAAGGACGGGCCAGACATAGGGCACCAACTAAGATGGGGTCAACTTGCTGCGGATTACTCCGCGGAGGTGGCGGCTTGCGAGGGAGCGTTGCCGCGAAGGTAGGCGATGGCCACTCCCACGGCCGTGCCCGCGAACATACCGATGATGGAATGGTGGTTGCAGAGCGCTCCGATGGCGGCGCCGATGTTGAATGAAACAGCCACCCAGAAGATATATCGCTTGAGCATCGGGGAATCCTCGTTGATTTTCCATAGTAACGCAAGAGGGCCGCTGGGGAGGAGCCGGAAAGTGCCGGCTGTGGGCGAAAGCTGTGGCCTGCGGCGGGCGGTTTGCAGGATAATAGTCAGTTGTTTTGACACCTCAGAGGGAAAAGGCACTCATGACGATTATTAAGCAGGAAGACCTCATCCAGAGCATTGCCGACGCGTTGCAGTTCATCAGCTACTACCATCCGGTGGATTTCATCAAGAGTCTGGCGGCGGCCTACGAGCGCGAGCAGGCTCCGGCGGCGCGCGACGCCATTGCGCAGTTGCTGATCAACAGCCGGATGTGCGCCGAGGGGCATCGTCCCATTTGCCAGGACACGGGGATCGTAAGCGTGTTTTTGAAGATTGGGCGCGAGGTGCACTTTGAGGGTGCGCTGCCGCTGGAAGAGATGGTGAACGAGGGCGTGCGGCGGGCCTACCTGCTGCCGGAGAACAAGCTGCGGGCCAGCGTGCTGAGCGATCCGGCGGGGGCGCGGAAGAACACCAGGGACAACACTCCGGCGGTGCTGAATGTGAGCATTGTAGAGGGCGACAAGCTGGACGTGATTGTTGCGGCGAAGGGCGGCGGGAGCGAGGCGAAGAGCAAGTTCGCCATGCTGAACCCGAGCGACAGCATTGTGGAGTGGGTGCTGAAGACGGTGCCGACGATGGGCGCGGGATGGTGTCCGCCGGGAATGCTGGGCATTGGCATTGGCGGCACGGCGGAAAAAGCCATGCTGCTGGCCAAGGAATCGCTGATGGACCCGATTGACATACAGGCGTTGCAGGCGCGCGGAGCAAAGAACCGCGCGGAAGAGCTGCGGCTGGAGTTGTACGAAAAGGTGAACGCGCTGGGCATTGGCGCGCAGGGGTTGGGCGGGCTGACCACGGTGCTGGATGTGAAGGTGAAGGACTATCCGACGCACGCGGCGAACCTGCCGGTGGCGATGATTCCGAATTGCGCGGCGACCAGGCACGCTCACTTTGTGCTGGATGGCACGGGGCCGGTGGCGCTGAAGCCTCCATCACTGGAGGATTGGCCGAAGCTGACGTACAGTCCGCAGAACGCGCGGCGGGTGAACCTGGACACGGTGACGCGCGAGGATGTGCAGACGTGGAAGCCGGGCGAGGTGATCCTGCTGAATGGACGGCTGCTGACGGGACGCGACGCGGCTCACAAGCGCATGACCGACATGCTGAACCGGGGCGAAAAGCTTCCGGTGGACTTTACGAATCGGTTCATCTACTACGTGGGGCCGGTGGACCCGGTGCGCGAAGAGGTGATGGGGCCGGCGGGTCCGACAACGGCGACACGCATGGATAAATTTACGCGTCAGATGCTGGAGCAGACCGGGTTGCTGGGCATGGTGGGCAAGGCGGAGCGCGGTCCGGTGGCGATTGAGGCCATCAAGGACAACAAGGCCGTGTATCTGATGGCCGTGGGCGGCGCGGCATACCTGGTGGCAAAGGCGATTAAGAAATCTCGCGTGCTGGCCTTTGAGGACCTGGGCATGGAAGCCATCTACGAGTTTACGGTGGAGGATATGCCGGTGACGGTGGCGGTGGATTCCAAGGGAACGAGCGTGCACCAGACGGGTCCCGCGGAGTGGCAGGCGAAGATTGTGCAGATTGAGAAGGCGAAGAAGTAAGCTGCCTGCACTGAGTTGGGCGACGTTAGCAAAGTCAACTGCCCCACCCTAGCAACAACGGCTAGGATGGGGCACCCACACCCGAGCTTCACTCTGGGACAAGGGGTCCTTCGACTGCGGAGGCGCGGGGCGCGCCTCCTACGCTCAGGATGACAGTTCAAAAACAAGAGCAACATCAATAGCAAGAGCAAGTACAAGAGCAAAATCAAAGTCAACTACCCCACCCTAGCAACAACGGCTAGGATGAGAACCCGGCAGGGTAAGGATGATGAAGATGTCGCGCCTGAAGTCAGCCATACGTGCAGTCCTTCTGACGCTGCTCATCTCTACAACCTTTGTTGCAGCGCAGTGGAGCATGGCGGCGGTGCCCACGCAAATACCGGCCGCAGCGGCACAGCCACTTGCGGAGCGGAATCGCGCGGTCGCGCTGCGCGTGTTCGATGAGTTATTCAACCAGCGACGTCCCGAGGTGGCCGCAGAGATTTACGCGCCGAACTTCCGCAATCATGGGCTGCACAAAGATGCCACGCTCGAAGTGGATCAAGGCTGGGCGCGCGGTGAGCTGCATGCCTTCCCCGATTTGCACATGACGGTGTTGATGACGGTGGCTGAGGGCGATTTAGTCACCATACTTTGGGTATTCAAAGGCACGCACGCGCGGAGCGGATACGGCAGCTTTCCCCCGACGGGCGCGGTGATGGAGTTCCGCGGGATAACGATCTTCCGCATTGTGGACGGTCGCATTGTGGATGAGTGGACGACCTTCAATCAAATGAGCGCTTATTCACAGGCCTTTCAGCATCTGCGCTGGTGGATACTGGCCGCCGTGTGCCTGTTCCTGCTGGGGTGGATGTATGTAGGGCATGTCGTCTTCAGGTGGATTGTGCGCACTCGACTTCATAGTTAGTACTGCCAACTACCCGAGCTTCACTCTGGGACAAGGGGTCCTTCGACTGCGGAGGCGCTGGCCGCGCCTCCTACGCTCAGGATGACAGGTCAAATACAAGAGCAAAATCAATAGCAAGAGCAAGTACAAGAACAAAATCAAAGTCAACTACCCCACCCTAGCAACAACGGCTAGGATGGGGCACCCGAGCCATTTTTCTTCAACTTGATTCAGTTTCCCACCTCTGGCCAAAGGAGGGCCAGAGATGGGGCACCCGCGCTTAGGAATTAATGATGCTCGGCGGCAGTGGGCTTGGATTCAGCGGCCGATCGCCCTGCACTTCCTACACCCTTGGTGTCGGATTTTGATTCCCCACCGTTAGCCGCGCTCTCTTTTTCGGCCTTGTCGTCCATGGCGCTGGTGGGTGCGATGTACTGCACGATGACGGTGATGCGGCGGTTGGCTGGGTCGTCCGGGGTGGTGTGCTCGCGGGGGCTTTGGTCGGCGAAGCCGCGCACCTGGCTGAGCTGGCCCTCGTGCAGGCCGCTGCTTTGCATGATGCGGCGGGCGGTGTTGCTGCGGTCCACGCTGAGTTCCCAATTGCTGTAGCCGCTTTGGCCTCCGGAGTAGGGCTTGCTGTCGGTGTGGCCCTCGATGCTGACGTGGTTTGGCATGGTGCCAAGTTCCTTGGCGAGGGCCTCCAGCAGCTCCTTGCAATCGAGGCTGGGGCGGGCGGAGCCGAGTTCGAAGAAGGTTCCCTTTTCGCCTTCGGTGAGCTCGATGCGGAGGCCTTCGGCGGTGATGGTCATCTCGATGTGACTCTTGATTTTTTCAAAGTCAGGCAGGGCCTTAATCTGTTTTTCCAGCGCCTCCTTGATTTTGCTCATGTCCTCCTTGGTGAGGGAGAGGTTTTGTCCGGCGCCGCGCATGGTGCTGCCCACCATTTTGGAGTTGCCGCTGGGGTCCTTGAAGTATCCGCCGACGGCCTCCTGCACCTGCTTGCTGGTGTTGAGCAGCCAGAGGACGATGAAGAGCGCCATCATGGCGGTGACGAAGTCTGCATAGGCCACCTTCCACGCGCCGCCGTGGTGGCCGCCGTGTCCGCTGACCTTTTTGATGATGATGGGCGGGGTGGGCACTACTGGCCTCCGGCGGGCGCGGCACCGCCATTTTTGCAGCTTTTTTCCATCTCGTTAAAGCCGGGGCGGACGTTGGCGGGGATGGCGCGGCGGCCGAACTCGAGGGCCTGGATGGGCGCGGCTCCCTTGATGAAGCTGATGAGCACGACGCGCAGGACGTAGACGAAGGCGTGCTCGTCCTCTCCGATTTTTGCCATGCTGGCCGCCAGCGGGCCGACGAAGCCATAGCACAAGAGAATGCCGAGGAAGGTTCCGACCAGTGCGGCGGCGACCTTGTGACCGATCTCCTCCGGCGGGCCGCCGAGGGAGCCCATGGTGATGACCACGCCGAGGACGGCGGCGACAATGCCGAGGCCGGGAAGCGAATCCGCCATGGTGCTGAGAGCAGTGATGGGCGCGGAGGCTCCGCGGTGCGAGACCTCCATGTCGAGATCCATCATCTGGTCGAGATCGAAGGGATCGATGCCGCCGGTGACGGCCATGCGGAGGGTGTCGCAGACGAAGTCACGCAGGTGATGGTCCTTGAGAAACTTGGGGTATTTGCTGAAGACGGGGCTTTTGTCGGGCTCCTCGATGTCGTTTTCAATGGCGAGCAGGCCATCCTTGCGGGCCTTGTTGAGAATCTCGTAGCACATCTTGAGAGTTTCCAGGTAATAGGCCTTGGTGAAAGGCGAGCCCTTGAGGGCGCCGAGGATGCCGGCGATGATCTTTTTGATGACGTGCAGGGGGTTGCCCACCAGCACGGTGCCGAGGGCCGAGCCTCCGATGATGATGAGTTCGGCGGGCTGGATGAGGACCTTGATGTTGCCGTGCTCCATGAGGTAACCGCCGACGATGGAGCCGAGAACGACAAGGAAGCCGATGATGATGAACATGGGGCTACCCTTTCCGATCGGCGGCCTGCTTGAGTTCGAGTTCGAGCAGGTGGATGAGGGTTTCGGAGTTTTCGGCGGGATCGACGAGGCGGGCGGCCAGGCGCATGCCGATGGTGATGCGATCTCCCCACCACTTGACGGCGCAGGAGCTGCCGACCTGCGCGAGGGTGGCGCGTAGCTGTTCCAGGCGCTGGGCATTGCACTCCGGCACGATGGCCAGGAGACGCCAGTCATTCCAACAGCCGACGTAGTTGCGGGCGGGCAGCAGGCCGGCGACGGTGCGGGCCAGCACGCGGATGGCCTGATGCAGCATGGGCGCGCCACCGTGCTGGAGGATGGACTCGCGCTCGGTCATTTCAATGAGCAGGAGGGCGCTGCTGGCGGCGGCGCGGGAGAGCAGAAGGGTGCGGAGCTGGTCGCGGCTTTCATCGACGGCAGGAAGGCCGGTGGCCATCTCGAATTCGCGGTCGGAGTGGCCGAGCCAGGTGGAGCTCTCCTGACGGGGCTGTGCGGGCTCGAAGATTTCTCCCACGGCGCGGAGGTGGCCCTGGGCGTCGCGCAGGGGGAAGGCAAAGACGCGCAACGGCAGGCGGTGACCCGCCTTGTGGCGGAGAAAGAGATCGGCGGAGACGGAGGTGCCGTCGCGCAAAACATCCTGCACGGGGCACTTGTTGGCCGCGCCGGAGGCTCCGGGAGAGGACTGGACGAGGAGATCGCCACGGTAGGGGCGGCCCAGGACATCGTGACGGTGATAGCCGGTAATGCCCTCGGCGGCGGCATTCCAGTAAAGGATTTTGCCCTGCAGATCGACCAGGCAGGCGCCAAAGGGCATGGCGTCGGTGAAGTCCTGGAAAAGCTCGGGGGTGATTTCCGACATCGGGAGCGCTCCTGTGGGGCACATCGGCAGGGGGGGTAGGGCACTTGAACGGGGGGTGCGAGGATTAGTGCTTCCCTGCCGGGAGGATTTCCTATATCTTGTCCCGATACAGAGAATGAATGGTCATTCAGTGGGGAATGAACGACAGAGTCTGATGAGGGTGAGGGGCAGTGTGAAAAAGGCATCCCCGAAAAAACAGCCCGCCAAGATACCGGCGCGGACACGGGCACTGGGCGACAAGTATCAGCGCATCCTGGATGGCGCGGTGGCGGTGTTTGCCGAAAAAGGCTTTCACAACTCGCGCGTCAGCGACGTGGCGGAGCGCGCGGCGGTGGCCGACGGGACCATCTACCTGTACTTCCGGAACAAGGAAGAGCTGCTGATGACGGCCATCAACACGGCCTTTGACGCCTTTATGAGCCGGGCGCGGACGGAGCTGGAGGCAATCAGCTCTCCGCCGGAAAAGCTGCGGCGGCTGGCGCAACTGCACCTGCAAGCCTTCCACGACAACCGCAGCCTGGCCGTGGTTTTCCAGATGGAGCTGCGGCAGAGCGCGCGCTTTCTTGCGCCCTTCAGCCACGACCACATGGTGGAGTACTTCGGGCTGGTGCGGGCAGCCATACGTGAAGGGCAGTCGCAAGGCATCTTCCGTGCCGAGCTGCGGGAGAAGATTGCGGCCAACTGCTTTTTCGGCGCGCTGGACGAAATGGTGACGAGCTGGGTGCTGGACGAGACGAACTATCAACTGGCCGATGTGGCCGACGCTGTAACGGACATCCTGCTGAACGGCTTTACGAAGAAGTAGCCCGGCGCCGTGGGGGCGCGAGGACACAAGCATCTATGGATGAGAGCAAGAAACCACGCACGCTTGCGGACGTGTTTTACCAGGTAGTGGAACGCGACCTGCCACGCGTGATGATGTACGAAGAAGACGGCCAGTGGAAGACAATCAGCAGCCGTGAACTGTACACGCGCGTGATGGGCGTGGTGATGGAGCTGCGCCGTCGCGGCATACAGAAGGGCGACCGGGTGGCCATCCTGGCGGAGAACCGTCCGGAGTGGCAGATTGCGGATTTCGCCATCCTGCTGAGCGGCGCGGCGACGGTGCCGATCTACGCCACGCTGACGGGAGAACAGATCAGCTTTTTGCTGCGGCACAGCGGCGCCCGGACGGCCTTCGTCAGCACGGCAGAGCAGTTGGCAAAGCTAAGGTCGATCCAGCAGCAGACGGCGATTGAAAGCGTGCTGCTGATGGACGCTCCGGCCGAAGGCTGCGGGTCTGCCAACGAAGTAGTGAGCATGGCCGAGGCCATGGCCGGCGGGCCTGCGGAGCGCGTGGCGGAGTTGGACGCGCTGCGCGAGAAGATACAGCCGGAAGATCTGGCGACATTGATCTACACCAGCGGAACGACCGGCGTGCCGAAGGGCGCGATGCTGACGCATGGCAACATCGCCAGCAACCTGTCGGTGTCACTGGACGAATTTACGCTGGAGGCGGGCGACGACCTGGCGGTGAGCTTTTTGCCGCTGTCGCACATTACGGCCAGACATGTGGACTTTGCCGAACTCTACCGCGGCGTGACCATTGCGTATTGTCCGTACCTGGAGGATATGCCGCGCATCATGCGCGAGATGAAGCCAACTTTCTTTGTAGCCGTGCCGAGGGTGTACGAAAAGATTTACAACGGCGTGCTGCAAGGCGTGAGCAAGGGTTTCAAAAAAGAGATTTACCGCTGGGCGATGAGCGTGGGCTGGGCGCACATGAACCAGATTGTGGCCGGTAAAAGGCCGAAGCGACTGGTGTGGAAGCTGGCCAACGCAATCTTCTTCAGCAAGGTGCTGAAGGCGATGGGCGGACGGGTACACACATTTATCAGCGGCGGAGCTCCGCTGGGGCGCGAACTGGCAGAGTGGTACGCGCAGATCGGACTGGTAATCCACGAAGGCTACGGGCTGACGGAGACCTCTCCGGTGATTGCCGTGAACAGCCCGCGTGCGCGCAAGCTGGGCACGGTAGGCAAGCCGCTGCCCAACGTGCAGGTACACATTGCGGGCGACGGCGAACTGCTGGTGCGGGGTCCGAGCGTCTTTAAGGGCTACTGGAATATGCCGGAGGAAACGGCGGCGGCCTTTGAGGAAGACTGGTTCAAGACGGGCGACATCGCGATGATGGACACGGATGGCTTCCTGACGATTACCGACCGCAAAAAGGATTTAATCAAGACGAGCGGCGGAAAGTTTTTGGCACCACAGCCGATTGAGAACTCGCTGAAGACGAACGCGCTGGTGGCGGAGGCAGCGGTCATCGGCGAACGCAGGAATTATCCCTCGGTGGTCATTATTCCGGCGTTTACGGCACTGGAGGCGTGGGCGGCACAGAACGGCATCGTCTATGCCAACCGCGCGGAGCTGACGGCCAGCCCAAAGGTGCAGGCGCTGTACGAGGAGATTGTGGCCCAGGTGAACGAGAACCTGGCGCGCTTTGAGCGCATGAAAAAAGTGTTTGTGGCTCCGGCCGAACTGAGCATTGAAAACGGCACGCTGACGCCCACGCTGAAGCTGCGGCGACGCAACGTGGAGACACTGTACAAGGCGCAGCTCGACCGAATGTATGCGGAGAGCGCGAGCTCGCTGGCGACAGAGCGGGCCTGAAGGTAGGCAGTCCCGCGCCGCGCAAGGCGGCGCGGGACGATTTACAATATCTGCATGGAAACGCATTCAAAAGACACGCTGGTGATTGCAGGCAGGAGCTTCCACTCCCGCCTGCTTGTGGGCACGGGCAAGTATAAAGACGGCGCGCAAACCGAGGCCGCACTGGCCGCAAGCGGCGCGGAAGTTGTGACGGTGGCGGTGCGGCGCGTCAACCTGGACCGCAGCAAGGAATCGCTGCTGGACTTTATCGACACAAGTAAATATTTCCTGCTGCCCAACACCGCCGGGTGCTACACGGCGGAAGACGCCATTCGCACCGCCAGGCTGGGGCGCGAGGTGGGGCTGAGCGACTGGGTGAAGATCGAGGTGATCGGCGACCAGAAGACGCTCTACCCGGACGTGGCGGCCACGGTGGAAGCCACCCGGGTGCTGGTGAAGGAAGGCTTCACCGTGCTGCCCTACACGAGCGACGATCCGGTGGTGGCCATGCGGCTGGTGGACGCCGGTGCGGCGGTGGTGATGCCGCTGGGCGCGCCCATCGGCAGCGGACTGGGTATCCAGAACGTGGCGAATTTGCGCATCCTGCGCGAGTTGATTACGTCGGTGCCGCTGATTGTGGACGCGGGCGTGGGCGTGCCGAGCGACGCGGCTCTGGCCCTGGAGTTGGGTTACGACGCGGTGCTGATGAACACGGGCATTGCGGGGGCGAACGATCCGGTGCTGATGGCGAGTGCGATGAAGCACGCGGTGATTGCCGGGCGCGAGGGCTACCTGGCTGGCCGGATGCCGCGCAAGCTGTACGCCACGGCCAGTTCGCCGGTGGAAGGAATCAGCCGCTAGTGGACGCGGCGGCCACGGAGCGCGCGACGGTGGGACCTCCGGCATGGCTGCCGGCGTTTATCCCATCGTTTGACGGGCTGCGCGGCGTGGCCATATTGGCCGTGGTGCTGTACCACTGCGAAACGCGGCTGGCAGGCACATTCGTCGAGCGCTTTATCGTGTGGGGATGGAGCGGGGTGAGCCTGTTCTTCGTGCTCTCGGGGTTCCTCATCACGGGAATTATTCTGGATGCGGGCGCGACGAAGCGGTTTTACGCGAACTTTTACGCGCGGCGTTTTTTGCGCATCTGGCCGGTGTACTGGCTGCTGCTGTTTCTCTTCTACTTCTTCTTCCCTTTTTGGTTTAGCGGCTGGCGGTGGATGCTGCACGAGGTTGTGCGGGCTCCGTGGCTGTACATGCTGCTGTTTGTGCAGAACCTGTGGGCGGTGGCGCTGCCGGGGGCGATTGGGCCGACGTGGAGTCTGGCCATCGAGCAGCAGTTCTACCTCTTCTGGACTCCGATTGTGCGGAGGGTGCCGGCGCACTGGGCGCTGCTGCCGGCGGCGCTGATGCTGGCCTTGTCTCCCATGGTGCGCCTGTACTGGGGCAACCACTTTACACCGACGCACACGCTGACGCATTTGGACGGTCTGGCCGTGGGCTCGATGATTGCCATTGGGCTGCGTATTTTGCCCTGGACGCAGCGGGCGTGGCGCTGGGTGGCGCGCGCGGCGTTACTGATTGGCGCGATCGGCGTGGCTTTGATGCTGCATCATGGATCGCCGTTTACGGACACTCTGCTGGCGGCGGGCTTTGGCGGCATGCTGCTGACGGCTCTACTGGACCAGGCGGAAACCAGGCCATCGCTGTACGTGCGGGCGCTGACCTGTCGTCCGCTGCTGTTTGTAGGCAAGGTGAGCTACGGGCTGTACGTGATGCACATTCTGGTATTCACCGTGATTTACAGCTACGTGGAATTACCGATTGAAAAGCTGCACTGGGGCGTGGCGGGCAACCTGCTGATTGTGGCCGTGCGGGTGGCGGCGGCGATTGGCGCGGCCGGGCTGATGTGGTTCAACTTTGAGAAGCCTATCCTCGGGCTGAAGCGAAAGTTCGCCTTCGCTTGATCGTGAAAAGCAAAACACCCACACACTGAATACTGATAGCTGCTGATGACACTAGGGGTCCTTCGACTCCGCTGCGCTGCGCTCAGGATGACAGAGCAAAAACAAGAACGAAAACAAAAAACAAGAACAAAAACTAGATCAGGAGCAAAAGAAAAGCCGCCCTGTGGTGAGCGGCGGCCTGTAATGCAACAGAAAAACTCTGCGTGAGATTTGTGTGCGTAACTTTTGTGCGCTACTTGCGCGCGTTCTGCGTGGGCTGGGGCGGCGGCGGCGTGCTGCGCTGCGGCACCGCGTAGATGACCTCGCCGGGCCTGGCGTAGCGGAACTGCTCGCGGGCTTCGCGCTCGATGGCCCGCGGATCGGTCTTGAGGGCCTGAATCTCCTGATCGAGGCGCTGATTCTCCTCGTTCAGACGCTGCATCTCCAACTGAAGGCGCTGGTACTCGGCTTTCTTCTGGCGATAGTTCATCCAGCCATTGGGGCTGAAGATGGCGTAGTTGAGCAGCAGCGCGGCGACCATGCCGAAGGCCGAGGTGGCTATCCAACTGCGCCGCCGGAGCAGCGCTTCGCCGAATTGATGCAGCCGGTTCACGATTGCCGCAAAACCCTTTCCTGACGACAACTGAAAGCCAATCACCTAGCCGATCACCCAATCATGGGCGGCGGCGCTGAGCTGGCGCAGACCGTCCTGGCTGCGCGCCTCGGTGTAAGCCCGCACGACGGGCTCCGTGCCGCTGACGCGATAACAGACCCAGGAACCATCCTCCAGCACAAGCTTGAGGCCGTCGGTGCGCACAATTTGCGCCACCTTGCGGCCGGCAAAGTCGGAAGGATTGGTCTCCAATTTGCTAGTGAACTTCGTCTTGGCCTCCGGGGTCAAGCGGAAGTTCTGCCGCTCGGGGTAGAAGGAACCAACTTTGACAAATAGCTGCGCCAATTGTTCGCCCAGGGTGAGTCCGCGGGCGGCCACCATCTCACAGATGAGCAGCCCGGCGAGGACACCATCTTTTTCCGGAACGTGGTGGCGAATGGTGAGTCCGGCGCTCTCCTCGCCGCCGATGGCGATCTTATCCTGCATGATGAGCTCGCCGATGTACTTGAAGCCAACAGGGGTTTCGAAGAGTTCGATTTTGTGATGCGCGGCGACGGCGTTGATGAGGTTGGTGGTGGCCACGCTCTTGGCCACTCCGTTGCGCCAGCCGCGGGTTTCGACAAGGTAATCGAAGAGTAGCGCGATGATGTAATTTGGCGAGACGTAGGTGCCATCGGCATCCACGATGCCGAAGCGGTCGGCGTCACCATCGCAGGCGATGCCGATGCCGGCAGAGGTCTCCTTCATTTTGGCGCGAAGGTCGTCGAGGAGTTCGCCATCAGGCTCCGGCGAGTGGCCGCCGAAGAGGACGTCGCGGGTATCGTGCACGACGGCGCAGTGGATTCCCTCCTCGTTAAGCAGCACGTTGCTGTAACCTCGCGAGGCTCCCCACATGGGATCAAAGGCAATCTTGAGATTGGCGGCGCGGATGGCGTCGAAGTTGACGATCTCGCTGAGGCGGCGCAGGTAGCGCTCACGAATGTCTATGACCTGGCGATGCACGGGCACGGTGCCGGGCTTGGGCGCGCCGCCATCGGAATCGGCGGCGAGGATGGCGGCCTCAATCTGACTGGTAACCTCGGGCAGCGCGGGCGCGCCATCCGGCGTGGAAAACTTGATGCCGTTGTACTCCGAGGGATTGTGCGAGGCGGTGAAGTTGATGGCTCCGGCGGCCTTTTGCTGCACCACCTCGTAGGCGATGGCCGGGGTGGGCGCAGGTTCGGCGACGACGAGCGGCGTGATGCCGTAGCTTTCCAAGATGGAGGCGGCGACATCGACGAAGGTCTCGCCCATATAACGCGGGTCGCGGCCCACGACGAGGCTGGGATTGGGGCGGCCGGTGCTGACGACATAACGCGCAATGCCCGTAACGGCGCGGCGCACGTTGACCAGGGTGAATTCGTCGGCGACGATTGCACGCCAGCCGCTGGTGCCAAACTTGATGATGGTTGCCATGTTTGCCTCTCGCACAAATAAAGAAGTGAATCAAATTTTCTAAATAAAAACTTTAGGGCAGCGTGTACTCAAAATCGTATGAGTGTTTGCCGCCCTCAATCCTGATGACGAATGTGCCGGTGAGGCCCTTAAGCTCGCCGGTGCCGGAGCCGGGCGTGACAATGATGTTCATGTGCTGGCCCGTGGCATCCATGGTGGCCGTGTGCTGCAGGGCGAAGCTGCCGCGGCGGCCATCGAGCGTGCCGGTGACGACTTCGATGGCGACGTATCCGGCCGTGCCCTGGCGCGGGTCGCCGGCGGAAAACATTTCGCCCTGGCTGGTGGCCTCCAACTGGCCGTGGAGCTGCTTGTTGATGGAGTAGCGCGCGACGCCCTCGGCGGGCGTGGGAGTGAGCGGCTTGACGTCCACGGTAAAGATGCCGGTGGCGTGATGGGGCAACTGTGCCTCCTTTACGGGCGCGGCCTGCAATGTGAGCGTGAGTGCCAGAGCGATGGGAGCGAGCCAATGCATATCTCGACCATCATACTGCACTGGGAAGCGGTGGGAAATGCATGGAAAGGTTCGCGGAAGAGGCTTGCCTGCAGGCCCGGGGCGGAGTACGTTATTGGCGGCCCAATCATCCTTATGGCAGGCGGCACTCAAAGCACATGACCGATAAGCGACTGTATATTTCCACGGCGCCGACGCGCGAAGAGGCCAACACGCTGGCCAGCGAAATGGTGGGCCGACGGCTGGCCGCCTGCGTCAATATACTGGGGCCCGTCGCCAGCGTGTACCGCTGGCAGGGCGAGGTGGAAAACAGCGAGGAGTTCCTGCTGCTGATTAAATCCACCGAGGAGTGCGGCGCGGCCATCCAGCAGGTGCTGACGGAACTGCACAGCTACAAGGTGCCGGAGCTCATCTGCCTGCCGATTGAGGGCGGACTGGAGAGCTACCTGAGTTGGATTGCGGCCAGCGTGAAGAAGGGCTGAGGGCTCCCCTGCGGGATCCAACGTAAGATCAACATCCCCACCCTGACAACAACACCGGAGTGGGGCACCCGTGTTCACCGGAAGAGTTGCGCGATGGTAGGGGTCCTTCGACTCCGCTGCGCTGCGCTCAGGATGACACCTAAAAACAAAAAAAATCAAAATCAACTACCCCACTCAAGCCAAAAGATGGCTTGAATGGGGCACCCGGCAGACAATCCCATAGCTCAGGCGCGGGCGCGCACCGTCAGGCGGACGTAATCGTAGATGTAGGCGCCGTGCTCGGCGAATGCACGCTGCGAGAGCAGATGCAGAAACTGCGGGCGCAGATCCTCGGGCAGGCCGGCCATGATGTTGCGCAGGATGACCGTCCCGGCAAAGGCCTCGAAGCGCTCACGACGCTCAAAGCGGGGAAAAACCTGGTGCACACGCGCCGTGATCTGAGTGAATCCCGCGGCCTGCATGCGAGCTACGGTTGCAGGCTCATCCTCAAAGTGCTGGCCGCCGTGGGCACCGGAGATGTACTGGCGAAAGGGCGGTTGTTCGGCGATCTCCGCTGCCCAGCCGATGGTTTGTTTCAGGTTGCCCTGGCCGCCGAACTGCGCCACCAGAAAGCCCGTGGGGCGCAGCGCCGCGTGCAGCGCGCGGAACATGCGGTCATGATCCGGAACCCAATGCAAAACCGCGTTGCTGAAGATGCCATCCACGGGTTGCGCGAGTTGGAAGCTCTCCAGACTGGCCTGGACGAAGCTGACGCGGGGGTTGCCGGCAAATCGCGCGCGCGTCTGCTGCAACATGGCGGGAGAAACGTCGAGGGCGATGACGTGGCCGTTGGGCAGGCGGCGAACGAGCTCTTCGGTGAAGCGTCCGCTGCCGCAACCGGCGTCGAGAATTGTTTCGTCGCCGCGCAGGGGAACCGTCTCCAGCACGGCGAGGCCCCACTCAAACATGGGATCGCTGAGATCGTCGTAGGCTACGGCGTTCCAGTCCACGGTCATCGGAATCTCTCCAGAAAAGAAGTGAGCCAGGCGCGCCCGGCTCACTGCGTCCACAGAAAATAGTTTAGATGGCGGCCAGGGCCTGATCGAGATCGGCGAGGATGTCGTCCACGTCCTCGATGCCGACGCTGATGCGTACCATGCCATCGGTGAGTCCGATTTTGGCGCGGCCTTCGGCGCCGATGGCGGCGTGCGTCATGCTGGCCGGGTGAGAGATGAGCGTCTCTACACCGCCGAGCGATTCAGCAAGGGTGCAGATGCGCACGGCCTTGAGCACCTTTGCGGCGTTATCGAGCGAGCCGGTGTCGAAGGTGATCATGGAGCCGAAGCCGTGCTGCTGTCGTTTGGCAAGCTCGTGCTGCGGGTGGCTGGCGAGCCCGGGATAAAGCACGCTGATGACCTTGGGATGCGCGGCGAGAAATTCCGCGACGCGTCGACCGTTGAGGTCGTGCTGCTTCATGCGCACGGCCAGCGTTTTTACGCCGCGCAGGATGAGCCACGCCTCAAAGGGCGAAAGGATGGCTCCGCTGGCCTTTTGGATGAAGGCCAGGGCCTCAGCCTGCTCCTTCGTTTTACAGACGATGACGCCGCCAAGACCGTCACTGTGACCATTGAGGAACTTTGTAGTGGAGTGCAGGACCATGTCGGCGCCAAGCTCCAGCGGACGCTGAAAGTAAGGCGACATGAAGGTGTTGTCCACAATGACCTCGGCTCCGGCGGCGTGCGCCACCTTGGAGACGGCGGCAATGTCGGTAAGGGCCATCAGCGGATTAGTCGGTGTTTCCAGATAAACGTAGCGTGTGTTGGGCTGCAAGGCGGCCTGGACGTTGGCCGGGTCGCGTGTATCGACGTATGTAAATGTAACGCCGAACTTGGCCATCACCTGGTTGAAGAAGCGCGGCGTGCCGCCGTAGAGGTTGTCCCCGGCGACTACGTGATCGCCGGCCTTCATCATCTGGCAGAAGGCGGTGACGGCGGCCATGCCGCTGCCAAAGACGCGGGCCGCGATGCCGCCTTCCAGCGAGGCGAGGTTTTCCTCCAGACGGTCGCGCGTGGGGTTGCTGACGCGGGCGTACTCATAGCCCAGGCGCGGCTTGCCCAGCTCATCCTGCTGATAGGTGCTGGTGGCGTAGATGGGCACGCCGACCGCTCCGGTCAACGGCTCCGGCTGCTGGCCATCGTGAATCGCGCGAGTGGAAAATCCCTTGTGCTCTGCCATGTGTACTGCCCTTTCGATGAATCCTGCTGCTGCTTAATGCGCCGCTACTATACGCACGGATTAATTACACGCCGTCACGGACGCGGCTTGTAATGGAAGATATCCTTGGAGAGATAACGCTCGGCGGAGTCGGGAATGATGGTGACGACGCGCTTGCCCGCACCGAGACGCACGGCCAGGCGGATGGCACCCACGACGTTGACGCCGGAGCTGGAGCCGCCGAGGATGCCCTCTTCCACGGCCAGGCGCTTGACCATGGCAAAGGCCTCGGCATCGGTGACGATCGGTGTTTCGTCGCAGACCGTGGGGTCGAAGGTATCGGGGATAAAGCTGGCGCCGACACCTTCCACATCATGCGTGCCGGGCTTCTGGCCGCTGTACATGGAGTTCTCCGTATCGGCGATGGCGGCGATGATCTTGGGGTTGCGCGACTTGAGCGCCCTGGCCACGCCGGTGAAGGTTCCCGCGGTGCCTGCGCCGCAGATGAAGGCATCGATGCGGCCCTCCATCTGCTCCCAGATTTCGCGTCCCGTTGTCTGCTCGTGAATCCAGGGGTTGCCGGGGTTGGCGAACTGCGCGGCGAACCAGTGGCGAGGGTTCTTTTCCGTTAGTTCGCGGGCCTGGCGGATGGCCTCTTCCATGCCGAGTTCGGTGGGGGTGCGATGCACGATGGCGCCGAAGCTCTCCATGAGCATGACTTTCTCTTTGCTGAACTTTTCCGGCACGTAGAAGACGACCTTGTAACCCTTTTGCACGCCGACCAGCGCCAGGCCGACGCCGGTGTTGCCGGCCGTGGCTTCGACGATTGTGTCGCCGGGATGCAGCAGCCCCTCCTGCTTGGCCTTCTCGATCATGCCGAGGGCGGCGCGGTCCTTGATGCTGAAGCCGGGATTGAAGGCCTCCAGCTTGACCCAGATTTCTGCGGCGCCGGGGGGCACCACACGGTTGAGACGAACCATGGGAGTGGAGCCGATCAGCTCCAGCACGTTGTTGGCTACACGCATCGGGGATTGCATCTGAGGGAAACCTGCACTCTTTCACAGACTGGATGACCCATCAGCCTACGGCTTTCATGGCAGGCGGTCAACCCCGGGCAATCAGGCACGGCAGGGTTCAGCGCGTGGTGGCCTGTGCTCCGGCATAGTAGCCGCTGCGGGTGCGCACTTGGAGCTTTTTTTGCCCCGGGGCGCGGGCCACCACCTTGACCTGGTGGAAGCCGTTGGCGGGGCCAGCCTCCGGCGGCTTGTAGCTGATGGTGTACTGGTTGCGGATATCCTTGGCGATCTGCTGCGAGATTTCCTCGACCTGGCTGAGGTCAGAGGGGAAAAACGCCACGCCGCCGGTCTGGCGAGTAATCTGCTCGAGCGCCTTGCGCGCCTTGTGCTCGCCGGTGCCGAGGATGGCGATGGCATAGACCGTTGGACCGCCGTTGACGCTGAGCGCGCGCACGGTCTGCTCCAGGTTGTAGCTGCTGATAGTGTCTTCGCCATCGGTGACGACGAGGATGATGCGCTTTTTGAGATGCGCGGACTGCATCAGGTGGTCGCTGGTGGCGATGAGCGCGTCGTACAGACCGGTACCGCCGCGAGCTTCAATGTGCTCAAGCGCGCGGGCCAGCAAATCGACGTTGCCGGTGAAGTCCTGATCGAGATAGTACTGGTCGTTGAAGTTGACGACGCAGACTTCGTCCTGCGGATTGCTGGCCTTGACCAGATTGATGGCGGCCGTGTTGACGCTGGGACGCTTACTGCGCATGCTGCCGGAGTTATCGATGACAATGCCGAGGGCGACGGGAACATCGTCGCGGCGGAAGGCCGCAATGCGCTGCGACTTGTTGTCTTCAAATACCTGAAAGGCCTCGCGGCCAAGCGTGCTGACCAGGTGGCGATGCTCGTCCACCACGGTGGCATGCAGAGTGACCTCCTCCACCTCCATGCGTAAGGTGAAGACGCCCTGCGCGTCTTTTTCCGGCTGGTCACTTTTTTGCTGCGTGGAGGTACTTTGCGGCGCGGGCGCGGGCTGTGCGTTGTAATCAGGTTGCGCCGCAGGCGTTACGCCAGGGGGAGCGTCCGATGGCGGCGGTGGCGGCGTGAGCGGCGCGGGCTGCTGCGCAAAGGCCGTGGCGCAGGCGAGGAGCAGCATGCCGAGGAGCAGCCGGGCGGCGCGTGCTGGCCGTGGCGCAGGGCGAGTGCTTTTTGTGCGAGATGGCCAAGCGAAGATCATCCGGCTCCTGCGGTGCAGTGCAGAGGCGCTGCGAAACACTAATGTACCCGGCGCGGGCGCGGGCGGCAACGTTTGCGTACTGCACTCCAGCTTACGGCGCTTATTGGGGATGCGCTGTTTCATGACGGGAATCAAAGGGCGAATCAGGGATTGAGGCGGCGATGCTCCTTGAGGATGCAGCGGTCCATCACCACGCGGAGTCCGGCGCGGCGGGCTTTTTCGGCGGCGGCCTGGTGCACCACGCCCTCCTGCAACCAGAGCGCGGGCAGGCCAAGTGCGATGGCCTCATCGACGATTTCCGGCACGGCGTCGGAGCGGCGGAAGACATCGACGAGGTCGATGTCTTCGTGACGGGCGGCCTCGGTGAGCGTGGGATAACAGCGTTCGCCGAGAGCTTCCTTCAGCGTGGGATTGACGGGAACGATGCGGTATCCAGCGCGCTGCATGTAGGCCGAAACGCCGTGGCTGGGGCGCGCGGGATCCGCGGAGATGCCGAGGACGGCGATGGTTTTGGCGTGCAGCAGGATGTGGCGAATGTCGTGTGGCAAGCAATGACCTCTGGCCAATAAGATGCGCCGGGCATGAGCGGGGATGCAGCGGTGCGGGCGGCCAGGAGTTTGCCGGCGGTGGATGCGGCCGGGGCGCGCGCCTCAGTCCCTTTTGCGTTCCGTCTTGAGCCGCCACAGGCGCAGGGCGGACTTGCGCACCGTCTCATTCACGTTCTTGTTGACGGCCAGCGAGCGCTGATCCTTGACGAGCAGGTGCTGGATGAGCGGAAGAGAAACGTCAATCGGCGTCTTGGGATTGTTGACCAACGTCCGCAGTACGCCATAGTTCTTCATGCACTGGCGCTTGCCGGCAATGGCGCGGAGCACGCTCTCCTGCACGTTTTTCATGGCGGCAAAGCTCTCCATCTCGGCATCGTTGACCTTGGGCGAATCGAGCACGGCGAGGGAGACGAGCTTGGAGCGGTCGCGGACGAGCACCATGCGCTCCTCGCGGTTGCCGCGCATGGCCAGCTTGATGCGCTCGCCGACCCGGAGGCGTCCGATGCGCTGGAGCAGCGAGAGGTGCTCGGCCTCTTCCGGAGTATCGGCCGTGGCGTCACCCTTTTTGACCTTCAGCATCAGCTTGTCGAGAGCGTCATCCTCGCCATGCGTGCTGGCGGTGAGTTCGAAGGGATGGCCCTCCTCCTGGGCAACCTCCTCGGCGTGGCGGACCAGGTAGTGGGCGGCGGCCTCGTCGGCGTCGCGGCCTTTGGCCGAGGCCAGAAAGTCATTGAGGCGGGGGCGGGCGGCATCTTCGTTGGCGCTGGCGGAGAGGCGATCCATCAGGCGGCTGGAGCTGCGCATGCGCGCGCTCTGCATCATGGCGTCCAGCATGGGCGGCGGCGCCTGGCGGGCACAGGATTCGATCTCCGCCATGGGCAGCGATGGGTTTTCACAGAGGGTGACGACCAGCGACGGGCGCGCCGCGGGATGATGCAGCAGATGGCGCAGGATGTGCAGCGGCGTGGCGGGATCGGCGGCGACCGAGCAGATGGTTGGTTCGTCGATACGGGCCAGGGTCTGGGCGGCGGCGGCGGCATATTCAGCGATACCGCAGAGGTGGACGAGGATTTCAACGGCCTCCGCTGGAGGCACGGCGAGGTCGCCACCGGCGGCGCGTCGAATCATCGAGGGCGGTGCGTCGCCGCGCAGAATCATGTCGGCGAGGCGATCCATTATGGCAAGTCCTTCATGCGGCGCACGCAGCGGGCCAGCTCATCGTAGAGGATGGGCGAAAGCTGGCGGTCAAAGACCTCCAGCAGCGACTGGTAGTACCACAGGGTGCGCTCGCGGCTGACGCTGAAGCGCTCCCACAGGGCGGAGCCGATGCGGCGATGGTCGGCCAGGATGGAGCGCGAGTTGTAAACCTTGTCGGCCAGCATGATGAGCTGGGCCTCGCGGTCTGCCATGGGGATGGCCGCCAGGTGATGGTGCTTGCGCTCCTCCCATGCGGGCTTGGGCTTGACCAGCGTGTCGCTGGCCTGGCGCACCCAGCGGGCCACGTCCTCACCAAAGGCTCGGCGAATGCCACTGAGCGTCTCTTCCCCGCCCTGATCCTCAGCGGCGTCGTGCAGCAGGGCGGCGATGGCAACGTCCTCGGCGGCGCCTTCTTCCAGCACCAGCGAGGCCACGCCGAGCAGGTGCGCCACATAGGGCACGCCGCTGGCCTTGCGGAGCTGCCGGCCGTGCAGGCGGCAAGTCAGTTCGAGCGCCTGCTCAAAGCGCTCGCCGAGCGGCGCAGAGGACTGCGATAGCGGACTGCCGTCGTAGCTCAGCGGCATGGGCTGCCTCCCTACAAGAAAGGATAAGGCCATTGCTGCAATCTGACTACTGTTTGTGCGCCTACTTTTGCTCCTGGCGGCGCATGAGCAGGTAGGCACGGATGAAGGGGTCCAGATCGCCATCGAGCACGCGATCCACGTCGCCGACCTCCATCTTGGTGCGGTGATCCTTGATCATGCGATAGGGCTGCAAAACGTAGGAGCGGATCTGCGATCCGAAATCAATGTCCAGCTTGGAGTCCTCCACCTTGCGGCTGAGGGCGCGCTTCTTTTCCAGCTCGTACTCGTAGATGCGGGAGCGCAGCATCTTGAAGGCCCTCTCACGGTTCTTGTGCTGGCTGCGCTCGTTCTGGCAGGCCACCACCAGGCCGGTGGGAAAGTGCGTGATGCGCACGGCGGAGTCCGTGGTGTTGACGTGCTGGCCGCCCTTGCCGCCGGAGCGGTAGGTGTCAATGCGAATGTCCTCTGGCTTGATGTTGACGTCGATGCTGTCGTCAATTTCCGGAGCCACGTAGACGCTGGCAAAGCTGGTGTGGCGGCGCGCCTGCTGGTCAAAGGGAGAGATGCGCACCAAGCGGTGCACGCCGATCTCGCTGGTCAGCAGGCCGTAGGCGAATTCGCCGGTGGCGCTGAAGGTGGCGTTCTTAATGCCGGCCTCATCGCCCGGTTGCAGGTCGTTGACCTCGGTGGCGAAGCCCTTGCGCTCGCACCAGCGCAGGAACATGCGCAGCAGCATCTCGGCCCAGTCCTGGCTTTCGGTTCCGCCGGCGCCGGGGTGGATGGTGACGATGGCGTTCGAGCGATCCATCTCTCCGCTGAGCAGGGTCTGGGTCTCCAGGCGCTCGACCAGCTCGCGCAGGCCGTCCATCTCGCGGCGCACGTCGGCCTCTTCGATGGCTTCGCCCTCGGCGGCCAGCTCAAAGTAGGCGGCAATGTCTTCCACGCGGCGGCCAAGCTCGGCGTCGGTGGCCAGGCCCTCTTCCAGGCGCTTGCGCTCGCGCATCGTCTTCTGTGAGTTTTCGGAGTCGTTCCAGAAATTCGGGTCGCTGGCCAGGGCCTCGACCTTTGCCAGCCCAGCCTTCAGCGTGGGGGCGTCAAAGATACTCCTGAAGCTCGCGGGCCTTGCCGCGGAGAGCGGAGAATTCCTGTTCGATCTGCTGGTCTAGCATGGTGAGTCCTTTGCGGTAAAACCTGAGAAACGAAAAGCTTATTGTCTTTAACCCTTTAAAAAACTATACGGGCACGGGCTGCGTAATGTGGTCGGCGGCGCGATCACGCCACAGCAATCCTGTGATTGCAATTATGGCACAGAGCAGGGGGAACCAATCGCCATAGCTGGTGTAGATAGTCTGGTCGCTCTCCAGTCCGTAGGGGGCGTCAAGGGAGAGGCGCTGGTTGCGCGGCACACTGGCCACCACGCGGCCCAGGGGGTCGATGCTGGCGGTGATGCCGGTGTTGGTGGAGCGCAGCAGCCAGCGATGGTTTTCCACGGCACGCATGCGCGCCATGTTCAGATGCTGCCAGGCGGCTCCGCTCTCTCCATACCAGCCGTCGTTGCTGATGTTAATGAAGACCTCGGCGCCGTGCGCGGCGAACTGGCGAACCTCGTGGGGAAAGACGCTCTCATAGCAGATGAAGACGCCGTAGCGGTGCGCGCCAATGTCGAGGGGCTGGCGCTCGCGTCCGCCGCTGGTGAAGACGCCGACCTCATGCGTCAAAGCCTTGGCGAAGCCGAAGGCCCAACTGAAGGGCACGTACTCTCCCCAGGGGACGAGGTGAACCTTGTCGTAGCGCTGTGTGGCCACGCCCGAGGGGGTCACCAGCACGGCGGAGTTGAAGATGAGCTGCTCTTCACCCGGATGCGCGGGGTTTTGCAGCGCCGTGGCTCCGGCCAGCAGCCACGAGTTCTGCTGGCGCGCCAGATCGCGCGTGGTGGAGACGAAGACACGGTCACCGGCGACAAAGGGCGCGGGCGACTCCGGCCAGACGATGAGCGATGCCAACGAGGGGTCATGTCCGGCCTGCGAAGTCGATCCCGGCGGCGGAGCCGATGACATCGGCGCGTGGCTGATGGCCGCCAGCTCCGAGGCCAGCTTGCGGTATTCCTCGTAGCTCCACTCGCGCACGATGGGGACGTTCTGCTGCACCAGCGTGGCATGGCCCTCGGCGGAGGCAGGCTCAAAGCGAACCAGCGCGGTGGATTGCAAGGCGATGGCGGCGGTGAGAGCGGCCGTAATCAGCGGACGGCGCTGGCGCACAGGCATGAGCGCGGCGGCGGCAAAAACCGTGTTGACCACCGCAATCTCAAAGCTGATGCCGTAGACGCCGGTGACACTCGCCAATCTGGCCAGCGGGAGATTATCAATCTGCGTGTAGCCCAGCAGGTCCCAGGGGAAGCTGACCAGGTAGGCGCGGAGGAGTTCCACGGCGACCCAGAGGAATGGCGCCAGCAGCAGGGCACGGCGCGGGCTGCTGCCGTGGCGCGCGGCCAGGGCAATCAGCACTCCAAAGAGGGCGTGGTGCAGGCCGATGTAGAGCGAGAAGAGCACGAGGAGCAGCAGGCTGATGGACTTGGGCAATCCGCCAAAAAGGTGCATGACGGGATAGACCCAGTAGCAACTGCCCAGGTAAAAAATGGTGCCGCTCAGCCATCCCAGCCAAAAGCCCTGCCACACGCGCGCGGGAGCCAGCGGCGAGTGCGAGTCGGCGTGCAGGAGTTCCGCGGCGTCGGCGCGGCGGGCGCGCAGCAGGGCCACCAGCAGCGGCGCCAGTGCCACCCAGCAGAGCCACACCAGATTGGGCCGGGGAAAGATGAGCACCTGCAACAACCCGCTAAGGGCCGCCAGCAGCCATGCGCTCTTGCAAATGGACTTCACCAGACGAGTCTAACAAATGCCGTCGCGCAGGCGGCGGTAACGGTGGAACTGATAGTCCTCCAGCTTGCGGCAGCTAAGCCAGTGCCAGCGGATGGCCTCATCGCGACGGAGGCCGACCTCCGGCAGCATGGTGGGGCGCAGGCCCTGTGGGATGCGCTGCCCGGCCTCGATGGGCGCCACGGTGACGAACTTTTCATCCATCAGCCCGGCCAGCAAAAGCTGGGAGTAGAGCGAGGGTCCACCTTCGTAGAGTAGATAGTTAATCCCGTAGCGATTGTGGAGCACGCTCATGGCCACGTGCAGGTCCACACCGTCGCCGGATGGGTCCACGCCGAGGATGTCCACCTTGGGGTTGCGCTCACGCTGATGCGCCAGCAGGCGCGCGCCCTCGTGGGTAGTCAGGATGGTCACATCCACGGCGTTGTCATCAGAGTCAGGGGTATCAAAAATGGCGAAGTCGCTCATCTGGAAGTCGCCGCGGGCGCTGACCAGAATGTTGCGCTCGCGGCGCGGACGAAGGCGCTGGCGCAACTGCTGCATGGCGGGGTCGACGATGCGGAAGACGGGGCCGCGCGGACGCGGACGGCCGAGGCGCGTCTCCTCGCGCAGGGTGTTCATGCCCACCATGACGGCATCGGCGTGGGCGCGCAGCAGGTCCATCAGCCAGCGGTCTTCGGCCAGGCGGGCAATGTCTCCGCCTCCGGATTCGTCGCCCAGCAGGCTGACCAGTCCGTCCATGGTGACGGCGAAGTTGGAGAATATCCATGGGCGCGAGCCGCGGCAGGGTGGAAAACCCAGCTTGCCGTAGCGCGCCATCTCCGGCTCCAGCAGGGCGGAGCGTTCACCGTGATCGAAGAGTACCTGGAAGTCGCGCATCGCGTTCCCACTTCCCTTATTCGCTACTTACTGCCCCGGCTTACTTCTTCTTCGTCAGCCGACTGAGCGTTGCCAGTTCCTTCAGATATTCGCCGATGGGCCGCGCCGGCGTTCCCCAGAACAGCCCCTTGCCGCGAATGACCTTCTTGGTCGGCACTCCAGCCTGCGCGCCCAGAATGACGCCGCTGCCGATGACGACATGATCGGCGATGCCCACTTGCCCGCCGATGATGACTCCGTCTTCGATGACCGTGCTGCCGCTGATGCCGGTCTGCGAGGCGACGACCACGTTATGGCCGATGCGCACGTTGTGGCCCACCTGCACCAGGTTATCCAGCTTGACGCCGCTGCTGATGATGGTGGCCTCCAGCGCGCCGCGGTCGATGGTTGTGTTGGCGCCAATCTCCACGTCGTCGCCAATTTCCAGGCGGCCAATCTGCGGAAACTTGTGGTACTTCCCTGTCGCCGGGTCGGGCACAAAGCCAAAGCCATCTCCGCCGAGCACGGCTCCGGCCTGCACGATGACGCGCTCGCCGAGCGTGGTGCCGCTGTACACCGTGACGCGGGCGACGAGGTCGCAATCCGCGCCAATCACCACGTCCGCTAATACAACGCAGCCGGGGCCGATGCGGGTGCGCGGGCCAATCTTTACGCCTGCGGCGATGACCACCAGTTCGCCGATGGAGGCCGTGGGGTCAAGCTCGGCAGAGGCATCCACCACGGCGGAAGCGTGCACGCCGGGAGTGTGCGGCTGGGCGCGGCGCAGCTCGTCGGCGGCGCGGGCAAAGGCCAGCCGCGGATTGGCCGAGCGCAAAATGGCTTTGCCCTGCCCCTCGCTTAGAACATCCGGCGAAATGGCAAGCGCCTCCGGAACGATGACCGCCCCGGCATCGCTGATGAGGGCCGCGTCCAGAAAGCGCTCCTGCTCCACAAAGACGACGCTCTGCGGGCGGGCCTGGGCGAAGCTGGTGACATCGCTGACCTCGCGGTCATTACTGGCGGAAGCGGATTCAAGGCGGGCGGCGATGCGCTCCGCCAGTTCACTGATCTTCATGGCCTAAGTTTGTATCATTTTCCGCGCTCCAGGGGCGAGTGTTCCGCGCCGCCCGGTGCGCGGTCAGCCAGACCTGCATGGCTACAGCGGCAGCGACATGTGCTCGTGGAAGATTTTGAGCTGGCCATCGGGGTCAAGGGCGAAGACCTGGGTGCAGCGCCCGTGCTGGATGTGCTCTGCCTCGCCGCCGGCGGTTGCGTTCTGCTCGGCGTGGAACTCGAAGATGTAGCTGGCGACTGCGGCCGAATCGCCCAGCAGCACCACCTCAATGGGGCCGCATTGCGCCCGCAGGACGCAGCGCGGGCCGAAGTACTCTCGTATGCGGCGCGCGGCGGCCAGGCGGCCGGGCTCCGGGCGGCGGCTGAGCGAGCCGAAGACGCTGCTCTCCGAGGCGTAAAAAGCGCTGAGCTCCTCGCCGTGCTTGCCGATAAAAGCGTTCCAGTAGCGCGCCACCTCGGCACGCACCAGCTCCGAACTGAGACTCTTCAACTGCGTCATTGCGAGTTACAATGTAGCACCAGTGCGCGCCGGTTGGATTGAGGATTTCATCCACGGCCGCCTGACGAGCACAGTCCCGGAGCGTGCAAGCCCGGGCCATCCCGAGGGTGAAGGAGCGTTATGCAGAAGTGGAAGAAGGTGCTGGTATGCACCACGGTGGGCGCTGGAGCCTATCTGGCCCTGAATGGACGGCGCAACCTCGGCGTGCTTGCCGCCACCGCCGGCCTGGCCATGCTGGCCAGCGAGTATCCCGAGCGCTTTGAGAGCATCTGGGAGTCGGCGCCGGAGTACATCAGCCGCGCCACGCTCATCTTTGGCACCCTCAGCAAGATCAGCGAGAAGTTTGCCGAAGAGGCCGAGCGGCGCTCGGTTACTGCCTACGGCCACCCCGCGGAAGAGTACGTGGAATAAGCCGCCCTGCCCCCGCAGCAGAGCGGCGGCACACCGCCCGGCCCGTAACTGGAAGACGTAACTGGAAGGCAATGCCCTTGCGGCGGGGTAACCACCGGCATGGACGATCCGACCACTGTCCTTAAGGACGTGTCCCTGCGTACATGGTCGAATGTCAAGATTTATGGGAATTTGCCGTGCGCACGAGTATCCTAGGGCCATGGTGCAAGCTCATACAAAACACACGCCCGCTTCCTCCTCCGCTCCGGCCAAGAAGAAGGCCAGTGAGCTGAACGAGACCTCGAAGTCCGCACAGCCACGCGAAATCATCAAGATCGCCGTGGTCGAAAGCGACCCGCTGCGCTTCATCGGTTTTCGCGCACTCTTCGACAACGAGCCCGACATGGAGCTGTTCTCCGCCAGTGCGGCCGACATTGCCAGCAACGCCACGGCCGACCTCATCCTGCTGGGCAGCCGCGGCAATCAGAACCTGTTCGACGTGATGGCCGGCCTGAAGGCCCAGCGCCCCGACCTGCGCATCCTGGTGACGGGCGCGGGCGCCGACGACGAGATGATCCTGAAGGCACTGGCTGCCGGAGCCAAAGGCTACGTGGACGAGGCCGCCAGCCCGGCGGAGTTCACCATGGCCATCCGCATTGTGCACCAGGGCTCGGTGTGGGCGCCGCGGCGCGTGCTCTCCACGTTTATTGAGCGCGTCACCAGCTCGCCGGGAAGAATCTTCCCCGCCGGCCGCGTGACCTTTACCGACCGTGAAAAGGAAGTGCTGGAACTGCTGGTGGCCGGGCGCAGCAACAAGGAGATCGGCTCCGCGCTGGGCATTGAGGAGCGCACGGTGAAGGCGCACGTGGCCAAGCTGATGCGCAAGGTAGGCGTGCAGAACCGCATCGCCCTCAGCGTGCACGCCATCACGCACTCGCTGGTCAGCAGCCGGTAGAGTTAAATTACGCAAGCCGCCTCCGATGGCCGGGGGCGGCTTTTGCTTGCGCGTTTATTAGAGTGAATGATGAATGAAGGCCTCCCATATGGGAGGTTTTTGCCGTGCAGCGGAGTTTGCGCTTGAGGCCGCGCGGCGGGGTGCCTACACTGTTTGCGAGGAACGTCCCCCACTCAAGCCAAAGGAGGGCTTGAATGGGCCACCCGCCTAGGCCAGAATGGGATATGGTCCTTTCAGGTCACGATTGGTGGCGGCGTCGCAGTTAGCGGCACTGGCGCGGTGACGGACACAACGGTTAAGTAAAAGAACTAACAGAGAGGAACATAACGTGTACCCAACATCAAGGAAGAACTCAGACGCCTCGTCGCGATCAGCTCCCGGTCCCTATGCCTCTGCTTGGCGCGCGTACAGGAGGCGGGTTGTTCTACCCTGGTTGTTCATTTTGGCGTTTATCGTACTGCCTTATCCTGCAGTGTTGCTTTTGCGCGCTGGCACGCCGGCAGGGATGCTAATTGCGTTGTTCGTCGCGATCCTGATTGGAATTCTGATTTCATACTTTCGTATGTGGTTTTTTTTATGCCCGCGGTGCGGCCAACTCTTTCGGAAGCCCTGGAGATGGTACGGTTCGCGATGTGTGCATTGTTCTTTGCCGAAATGTGGTCAGTCAGATACAGACGGATCGGTGGGTAATTCAGATCATCCGCGCGTGTCATAATCCACAGCCCATTCCAGAGCGGGTGGCTCGTCGGCTTTGTCGTTGCGATGAAGTTCTTTAGCCACCGTTGTCGGGGGAAAAGACCCTTCGGTGCTTCGCACCGGGTGTAGTGGGGGATACGTCACCCCTGGGAGGGTTGCTGCGGGGTAACGGCAAGTTATCGCCGGGTAACTGGTTGAAAACAGAAACGATGAAGGGGCTGGTGGCCCACGTTTCAAATAAGTAGAAAACACTGGTGCCCCATGTCTGGCCTGCTGTTGGCCAGACGTGGGATGCAGGACATTTCATTACGGGGGATGCTAAGTGCGCGGAGAGCCCAGCGCTACCCCGCCAGCAGCCAGAAAGTTCTAAAATCGTCTGCTAAGGCCGGCCATTTCCTTCCGCAAATTTTCTGAATTAAGGCCTCCCATATGGGAGGTTTTTGGCGTGCAGCGGAGTTTGCGCTTGAGGCCGCGCGGCGGGGTGCCTACACTGTTTGCGAGGAATGTCCCCCACTCAAGCCAACAGAGGGCTTGAATGGGCCACCCGCCAGTTTTCCTATTCATGTGCATTTACAGATTGGATTCAAGGAGGTTGCCGCCAGCAATGAATACCGTATCGAAGTTTGCCATTCTCATTTTCGTATGTGTAGCAGGAGGCTTTGCTGGAGGGCTACTGGGCATGGCATTTTATGTCCACCATATTTCTAACAATCAAACAAAAGTCTTGCGTACGCAGAGAGTCGAAGTGCTTGATGAACATGGGCGAACCAGAGGAATTATTGGATCAGATAAGGAAAGCGTTTTCTTCAGGCTTGTAGCACCGGATGGACAACCAGAGGTTACGGCTTCTGTTCCTAATGAAACACAAAGAATCAAAATAGATGGTCGAGGGAATGAACCTGACGGAACCAACACAATCCTGCCGGGGATTGTTGTCGCAAACGAGGCAAAGAATGGTGAAGTGAGAATTGAGGTAGGACGTGACGGCAACGGCCGCGTTGCCCTTGGGACAGATCCCAACTGGGAGAGGGTTACTCTAGGCCATTTCTCAATCGGGGATTTGCAGCCAGATCCTCTGCACTATGGAGGTTGGGGGCTACAAGTATTAGGAAGAGGAAAAAATGGTGTGCATTTGGCAACCGGGCTTGGAATATCGACGCAAAATGGTGTGGATGATTCGTACTTGTCTCCGGTAGCGAAATAACATTTGTTGGACCTTTGAGGCGGGTGGCCCGTACAACCCTTACTTAGGTTTCTGGTTTGTGAATCCTCTCTCTCCGACCTGACAGTTGCCCGCCCCCGGGGTATGATTCCTCTATACGGCCATCACTCGGCCGGAAGGAGAACCATGAAGAAGATAATCGCTTCGCTCGTTCTGCTCTTTGCCGCCACCTGCGCCTTTGCCGGCGACCGCGCCGATGACCTGGACCGCCTGCGCAGCGGCTCGCTGGTTATCAAGGAGATCATGGCCGCCCCCGATAAGGGCGTGCCGGAGGAGATCATCTCCAACGCCAAGTGCATCGCGGTCATCCCCAGCATGGTGAAGGCGGCCTTTGTGGTGGGCGGCTCCTATGGCAAGGGCGTGGCCAGTTGCCGCACCGAGCGCGGCTGGAGCGCTCCGGCCTTCTTCAGCCTGAAGGGCGGCAGCTTCGGCTTCCAGATTGGCGGCCAGGCGGCGGATATCGTCATGCTGATCATGAACGACGAGGGCATGAACAACCTGCTGGAGGCCAAGTTCAAGCTGGGCGCCGATGCCAGCGTGGCCGCCGGTCCCGTGGGGCGCCACGCCGACGCCAGCACGGACTGGAAGATGCGCGCGCAGGTGCTGACCTATAGCCGCGCCCGTGGCGTCTTTGCCGGAATCTCCCTGAACGGCGCGGTGGTGAGCGAGCACAAGGAGGACACGCGCGACTTCTACGGCCGCATGGTGCCCTTCAAGACCATTCTGCGCGGCAACATTGCCAGCCCGCCGGAGGCGGCGCTGTGGCATGACACGCTGGTAAAGTACGCGGGCAAATAGCCTGCGGCGTCAAATATCCGCCCGCCCTGGACGCTCCGGGGCGGGCTTTTTGCTGTCAACCTGCGGCGCAAACCCGCGTCTAATGGTTTGACCCTGCTCGCCCGTTTTGTTACGGTCAACACTCGCCCATGCGCTACTGGTTGGAGTATCTGCCGGTCCGGTTGATTGCCTTCACCATGCGCTGGCTGCCACGTCCGGCGGCCCGCGCCTGCGGAACGGCCATCGCCATCCTCGCCTACTGGGCGCTGCCCCGGCTGCGCGCGGTTGGGCTGCGCAACCTGGAAATGGCCTTCCCGGAGAAGTCGCCGCGTGAGCGCGAGCACATCCTGAAGGGCGAATACCTCTCGCTGGGTCGCCTGCTGGCCGAGGTTCCGAAGTTCCCCACCTACACAAAACAGAACGTCGAACGCATCGCCATCTACGACGGGCTGGAGAATTACCAGCAGGCCTCCGCCCGCGGCAAAGGCGTGCTGCTGATGACGGCGCACATGGGCGGCTGGGAGATTGGCAGCTTCGTCCACAGCCTGCACGGGCAGTGGCTCAACATCATCGTGCGCAACCTGGATAATCCCCTGCTGGACCGCTGGGTGCGCCAGACGCGGGAGATGCACGGCAACCGCACGCACGACAAGAACGAGTTTGCGCGCGGCATGCTGCAGGCCATGAAGCGCGGTGAGACCGTGGGCGCATTGATGGACACCAACATGACGCCGCCGCAGGGCGTCTTCGTAAACTTTTTTGGCATACCGGCCTGCACTGCCGCCGGGCTGGCGCGCGTGGCCCGCCATACCGGAGCCGCCGTGGTTCCCGCCTTTACCATCTGGGACGAAAAGCTGGGCAAGTACCGCATCCGCTTTGAGCCGGCCATCCCGCTGGTGACGACCGAAGACGCCGAGGCCGACGCCATCAGCAACACGCAGAACTACACGGCGGCCATCGAAGCGGCCATCCGCCGCAACCCCGAACAGTGGCTGTGGGTGCATCGCCGCTGGAAGACGCGTCCGCCGGGCGAGGCGCTGCTGTACTAATCCCGGCTTAACGTCCGCAAACATTCCGCCAGAACACTTCCGCAAGCTGCGATTGCCCATACTCCGCCGAGGGGTTCGACACTGCCCGCGGCCAGCCTGTACACTCGTCTGTTCGGGGGCCGCAACAGGCCTCCACGGAGGCAAGATGACCCGTAGCAAGGCCTATCTAACACTGCTCGCCGTGCTGCTCTGCCTGTGGCAGGTGGCAGCGGCGCAGGACCTGGCATCGTTTGAAAAGCGCGTGCATGTTAAGACGCTGCCCAACGGACTGACCGTGCTGCTGCTGCAACGTCCGCAGGCGCCCGTCTTCAGCTTCTACACGGTTGTGGACGCCGGTGGCGCGCAAGACCCCCTCGGCAAGACCGGCCTGGCTCACATGATGGAGCACATGGCCTTTAAGGGCACGGAAAACATCGGCACCACTGACGCCGCGGCGGAAAAGATCGCGCTGGCCAAAGTAGAAGTGGCATACGCCGCCTACGACCGCGAGAACCAGCGCCAGGTGGGCCGCGACCCGTCCAAGGTGGCCGAGTTGAAGGCCGCCTGGGAGAAGGCTCGCGCGGAGGCCGACCAGTTCGTCATTAAGAACGAGTTTGGCGAGATTGTGGAGCGCAACGGCGGAGTGGGCCTGAACGCCAGCACCGCGCTGGACAGCACGCAGTATTACTACAGCCTGCCCGCCAATCGCCTGGAGCTGTGGGCATACCTCGAAAGCGAGCGCTTCCTCAACCCCGTGCTGCGCGAGTTCTACAAGGAGCGCGACGTGGTGATGGAGGAGCGCCGCATGCGCACCGACAGCTCGCCCATCGGACGCCTGATCGAACAGTTCCTCAGCGTGGCCTATGACGGCAGCCCGTACCACCGTCCGGACGTTGGCTACGCCAGCGACCTGCGCCACTTCTCGGCCAGCGACGCCGAGCGCTTCTTCCGCACCTACTATGTGCCCAGCAACACGATCATCGCGCTGGTGGGCGATCTCGATCCCGAGCCGACATTCGCCACCGTGGAGCGCTACTTTGGGCGCATCCCGAGCGGCCCCAAGCCCGAGGAGTACGTCACCGAGCAGACGCCGCAGACGGCCGAGCGCACAGTGGTTCTGAAAGACCCCTCGCAGCCCTTCTACATTGAGGGCTACCAGCGGCCGAACTATCGCGATAAAGACAACGAGGTGTACGCGGTCATCAGCAGCGTGCTCAGCGACGGCCGCACCTCGCGGCTGTATCGCGGGCTGGTGCGCGACAAGAAGATCGCCGTGGCCGCCGCCGGCTTCAGCGGCTTCCCCGGAGACAAGTATCGCAACCTGTACGCCATTTACGCCGTGCCCTCGCGCGGACACAACGGCGCGGAGATGGCCTCGGCCATTCACGAGATCATCGCCAAGTTGAAAAGCGATGGCCTGACGCCGGAGGAGTTGAAGATGGTAAAGACGCGCTCGCGGGCCAGCCTGCTGCGCGGCTTGGCCAACAATCAGGGACTGGCCGGCAGCCTGGCCAACAATCAGCTTCGCCACGGCGACTGGCGGGAGATGTTCCGCCGCCTGGATCGCATTGACGCCGTGACCAACGACGACGTTAAGCGCGTGGCCAATCAAATCTTTGTGGAGACGAATCGCACGGTGGGCATCACGGAAAATCAAAACGCGGCAAAGAACGCAAACAAGGGAGGCAAGTGATGGGGCAATTAATCAAACGCCACAGTCTATCGGTGACTACCATCCTGCTGGCCATCACTTGCGCGCCGCTGCTGGCGCAAACCGCAACCACGCCGCAGCCGCCGGCCACAAGCTGGAAGCAGGTGGCGATTCCGCCGTTGCCGCCCTTTAAGCCGCAGCCGCCCAAGCGCATTGTGCTGGCCAACGGCATGGTGGTCTTCCTTACGGAAAACCACGAGCTGCCCTTCATCAGCGGCAACGCCATGATCCGCGGCGGCGCCGACAGTGAGCCCGCATCGAAGACCGGCCTGGTGGAAATCTATGGCGAGACGTGGCGCACCGGCGGCACGGAAAAGCTCACGGGCGACCAGTTGGACGATCTGCTGGAGGCCCGCGCCGCCAAGGTGGAAACCAGCGGCAGCGAAGCCAACACGACGATCAACTTCAACTGCCTGAAGGGCGACTTTGACGACGTCTTCGGCGTCTTCACGGAGTTGCTGCGCCACCCGGCCTTCCGCGAGGAGAAGCTGGCGCTGGCGAAAAAGCAGATGGACAGCAGCATCAGCCGCCGCAACGATGAGACCGATGAGATTGCCAACGCGCAGCAGGAAATCCTCGGCTACGGACGCCAGAGCGCGCTGGCCCGCCAGCCGGAGTACTCGACGGTGGCGGCCATCACGCGCCAGGACCTGCTCGACTGGCACAAGCAGCACACGGCGCCGAACAACATCATCCTCGGCCTGGTGGGCGACTTTGACAGCCGCGCCATGGAAGCCACGCTGCGCAAAGCATTCGGCGAATGGCCAAAAGGCGCAAAGGTCGTGGAGGCAAAGCCCGTGATTGCGCCGGAAAAAACCGGCATCTACCTGGTGGATAAAACCGACGTCAACCAGAGCGAGATTCGCATGATCGCCCCCGGCATCGAGCGCCGCAATCCCGATTACTACGCGCTGAAGGTGATGAATGAGATCTTCGGCGGCGGCTTCAGTTCGCGGCTCTTCAGCAACCTGCGCACCAAGGCCGGACTGGCCTACAGCGTGGGCGGCGGCGTGGGCGCGGAGTGGAACCATCCCGGCCTGACCGCGTTGCAGATCGGCACCAAGACGGAGACCACGATCGACGCCATTCGCGGACTGTGGGAACAGATCGACCTGCTCAAGCAGCAGCCGCCCAGCGAGGAGGAGCTGAAGCGCGCCAAGGATGCCATCCTGAACAGCTTCATCTTCCTCTTTGACACGCCGGGCAAGGTTCTGCGCGAGCAGCAGACCTACGAGCTCTATGGCTACCCGGCCAACTTCCTCGAGTCCTATCGCGCGGGCGTGGAGAAGGTGACCACGGCCGACGTGGCGCGCGTGGCTGGCCAGTACCTGCACCGCGACCAGATGCGCGTGCTGGTGGTGGGCAACTCCAGCGAGTTCAGCAAGAAACTGGCGGAACTTGGCCCGGTCACCACGCTCGATATCAGCATCCCCGAGCCACCCGAGGCCAAGGCGGCTGCACCGGCCAAATAGCCGCAACCCCGGGGGTGATTCCGCTCCCGGGAAAGCCATACACCGGCGCGCGTTCTTCTACGGGACGCGCGCTTTTTTTTATGTTATTCTGCCCCATCCGTCGGCGTGGGGCCGATTGAGCTTTGTGGGGCACCACCAAACATTTTTGTGGATTGCTTATTGTGCTTCTAAGGAGGAACACTTGCTTCGACTTGCCAAATTTGTCTCGCTCGTCCTGCTGATTCTGGCCATTTCGGCCGCGGCCATGGCATCGGCCGCCCCCAAGAATATCAGCGGCGCGTCTTACACCGGAAACCTCAGCGACGGCTCCCATTGGGAGATTGACCTGCCTTCGGAGTGGAATCACCAGTTGGTGATTTACGCCCACGGCATTGTGGACCCGCAGGCGCCCGTGGCCCTGCCCAGTGACAGCGCCTTCGAGCAGTTCCGCGGCTTGCTGCTGGAGTATGGCTTCGCCGTCGGTTACTCCAGCTATGCCAGCAACGGCTTCGCCGTGCAGCAGGGCATCTACGACACGGACCAGGTTCGCGTGCTCTTCAATCAGATTGTCGGCAAGCCGACGTACACCTACCTGGTTGGCGTCAGCCTGGGCAGCGCCATCGTCACCGATCTGGCGGAGAACAATCCGAAGAACTACTCCGGCGTGCTGCCCATGTGCGGACTGATAGGCGGCAGCGCCCTGGAAGTGAACTATGTAGGCAACGCGCGCGTTCTGTTTGACTACTACTTCCCCGGCGTCATCCCGGGCACACTGCTGAACACTCCGCTGCTTACCTACGATCCCACGCCGGGTGACCCCGCCAACATCGGGCAACTTGTGGCCTACGATCTTGAGGTCGGCGCACAGTCCAGCGGCACGCCCACCATCGAGTTGGGCACGGCGTTGCAGATTGAGGCCGCCAATGGGCCAGAGCTCGTCGAAGGCCTGATCTACGCGCTGGGCTTTGACGTGCGCTACATGAACGACCTGCTGAGCCGCACCGGCGGTTCCAGTCCTTACTCCAATACCTCCACGCACTACGTTGGCACCACCAACGACGCGGCGCTCAACAAGGGTGTGGAACGCGTGAAGAGCGGCTACGCGGGCCAGGTTTATATGGGCGAGTACTACCAGCCCTCGGGCAACATTCAGATCCCGATGGTTACCCTGCACACCTCGCGCGATCCGCTGGTTCCCTACTGGCATGAGGGCTTCTACCTGAGCTATGCCACCAGCAAGCACCGCACCAACAACCTGGTGCAGCAGGTGGTCAACCGCTGGGGCCACTGCGCCTTTGCGGGAGAAGAGGTCGCCAACGCCTTCTTCGGACTCGTCGGCTGGGTCACCAACGGCACCAAGCCCGCGGGCGGCAACGTAACGGTGGAAGAAGCTGTAAAGCCTGCCCCGCTGAAGATTTACTAATCAACAATCGCTGCAATGAAGAACGGTGCGGATTCAATCCGCGCCGTTTGTTTTTGCTGTAACTTTCGCTTACGACTTCTGTACGGCCTTGGGTTCGTACACGCAGAAGGGCTCTTCCGCCATGTAGTTTCCGTTGGCGGCGTAGGCGCGGGCGCGGCAGCCCATGCAGACGTTGCGGAACTCGCAGCAACCGCACTTGCCTTCCAGCTTGTCGGTGTCGCGCAGGTCGTTGAAGACCTTGCTGTCGTTCCATATCTCCGCAAAGGGCTGCTTCTTCAAATCGCCGGCAATCGCCGGCAGGTAGCCGCAGGGGAAGACCTCGCCGTCGAAGCTGATAAAGCAGACACCCGTGCCTGCCAGGCAGCCCTTGGTCATGGCGTTCATGGCATTGGGGTCGCCGCCGGGATGCCCGTGAGGATGCGGCATGCCATCGTGGCGCAGGCCGCTCTTGCCGAACTTCTCGTAGTCGGTCTTGAAGGCGATGCCGGTGGTGCCGGGCATGGTCATCTCGGTGGGACCGATGCTACCGGGGTGTCCACCGGGATGCCCTGCGGCCTCGACGGTCTCCGGCTTGGCCGGACTGATGCCCAGGCGCTCGTCCTTGCGCTCTGCGGCACGGCGCTGGCGCACCACGCGGAAGTAGTGCGGCGCGCAGGTGGCCTTCAGTTCGATGTCACCCGTGGCAGCCTGGTCGTAGAACCAGTTCAGGATGCGCTCGTACTCCTCCGGGGCGACCATCTGCGACTCTGCGATATCCACGCCGCAGCCCACGGGCACCAGCAGGAAGGTGTGCAGGGCGTCGGCGCCCAGACCCTTCACCATCTCCAGAACCTTGGGCAGCTCCACCGCATTGTGCTTGGCGATGGTCATGTTGATCTGCACCGGCATGCCCAGCTCTTTCAGGTTGCGGAAGCCGGTGATGGCCGCGTCAAAGGCTCCGGGAATGGCGCGGAAGCTGTCATGGGTCTCGGCGTTGGCGCCGTCGAGCGAGATGCTGACGCGCTTGACGCCGGCATCGACGATCTTCTTGGCGACTTCCTTGGTGACCAGCGTGCCGTTGGTGGCCAGGGCGACGCGCAAACCCTTGTCCGTGGCGTACTTGGCCAGGTGGAAGATGTCGGGGCGGTAGAGCGGTTCGCCGCCGCTGAGCACCAAGATGGGGTTGGCGAAGGCGGCAATCTGGTCGATGATGTTGAGGGCCTGCGCGGTGGGAAGGTCGCTGGGCGAGGCCAGCTCGGTGGCCGTGGCGCGACAGTGGACGCAGCGCAGGTTGCAACCCTTGGTGACTTCCCAAAATACGAGGCGCGGCTTGTGCTGCATGGCGCCAATCACAGAATTTGTACTCATTATGACTCCAAGGCCGGGCTTGATGCTCCGGCCACGCTATTTACGATACGGTGCGGGCAAACATGGGGCGAGGATTTTAGTCACAGGTAGGGTGTGACGCGCGTCACTCCCATGGGGACCTGGAAGCATCCCCCACTCCCCCCTATATTTCCCGCCAAAAATCTGAAAAGGCAAGGGATAGAAGGTTTCAAGGTTTCAAGGCTGAACGGCAAAACCCTTGAAGCCTCTGGCCCAATTCCTGACCAAAACCCGTGATGCTTGCCTCTGCGATTTACCTCTGCTACCAGCATAGCAACTTCCGTAGGGGATTCCATCAGCGGGAGCGAAACTCTATTTGCCGCTGGGTCAGCGACTTGGCGGGATGTGGCGGAAAAGAGCTCTTGACAAGGAAATCTGCGGGCAATTTGGGGGCGGTTTGGGGCGCGGTAGGGACGATTTTCGGGCGGGCGCGGGATGCGCTCCCGGGGCTGAGTTGTTTTTGATGCGGCAGCGGTAATCAGCTCTGCCGGTAATTCGCCCCAGAGCTGGCAGGGCACCAACTCTGGGGCACGCGGCTGCTAGCGCAGCGTTACAACATGATCCGGCCGAACAAAAGTCTGAGATACCTTGTCTATAGTCCCTCGGGGATGGCCAGGCTATTCACCACTCGATGAACGCCTTCGACGGATTTAGCCGTCAGCTCCGCCAGCAATTGTTCCGCACGGTTGGAGACCGCACCGGTCAAGGTGATGATGCCGTCGCTGGCGCGGATTTGAATTGCCTTCAACGGAATTGCCTTTGTGGAATAGAGCTCAAACTCCACACGATGGGCCAGTTTGTCGTCGGCACTCTCCGGCACATTCTGGGCATCGGAGACGATCAGGTTGTCGGCGAGTCCGTGGACGCCCGGCACCTGCCATGCGATCTGGTCGGCTGTGTGCTTCTGACCGATGTTCTGGACCGTTCCGCTGAGAGTGACAACCTGCGCACTGACTTCCGTGGCGATGTGTTTATCCGCCAGCTCTGCGTTTTTCGATATCCCGTCGCTGACCAGGGTTTTGATTTCGAGGTCCGCCACGCGCTCACTGAGGTGCTCCCTGTCCGGGTTGCGCCCGATTGCAGGGTTGACGGCCAGATTGTTGTGCAGCTCTTTCACGCTCGAAGTATCCAGGGCGATGACGCCGGCCATGTTTTTGATCTGCTCCGTCGGCACCTGGCCCTCCAGGCTGACCACGCCTTGTGTTGTCTGCACCTTGATGTCGAAGGGAGACAACTGTTTGGAAAGGAGCAGAGCCGTGCGCACCCTGGAGGAGGTGGCCGCATCCTGCGTTGATTCCTGAATGGAGTGAAAGGCGTTGGTAAGCTGCGAGTTGTGCGTGTAGATGTAGTAGCCGCCTCCCACTACAAGCAGCAGAAGGACGACCATCGAAATCAGCTTGCTGGTACCATTTTCATCTTGTCTGAAGGAATTCACATATCTCTCCTCGGACCCGTCTTCGTCGCGCCCCCCGGATGAGTTTGGGTCCAACACGGTTCAGAGTAGGAGAGGAGGAGATAAGTTACTGTCTCTTATTGAACACCTTTGACTGTTCTCGCCAGACGTTTACTGATGGTGCGAAAAAGATGGAACGCCCGACTGCAGTGATAAATTGATCACAAGAGAAAAGAAAAAGCCCCGGGGATGCGCTCCCGGGGCTGAATTGTTTTAGCTCGAAGTGCGGTTTACGGACCCACTCCGCCGTTGTGGCAATCGGAGCAGTTCACCGAGGTCAAGTCGCCCAGTTCCACCGGGTGCTTGAAGAACGGTGTCGCGTCGGCCACGGCCGAAGGCAGAACGCCTTCTTCCTGGCCCAGCACGGTGTGGCAGCTATTGCAATCCTTGCTGATGACCTTGCCGTCTTTGCTGACGTGGCTGCCGTCGTGGCAGCGGAAGCAGCCGTTGAAGTAGTAGTGGCCCACGTTGTCAGGATGCGTGCGCCAATCCACCTTCATCTCCGGGAAGATGTTTTCCTGGTAGATGGCGGCCAGCGCGTCGCTCATGTTCTTGATGTCGCCGGAGCGGGTGCTGACCAGTTGCGGGTACTTCTCCTTGTAGAAGGCGTTGACGCCCTGCTGGATGGCCGCGATGGCCTGCGGCGTGGTCTTGTACTCCGCGGTGAGCAGGGTGACGCCCTGCTGCTTGGCAAAGGGCAGGGTGGGGCTGATGCGTCCACCGGCCAGAGCCTGGTCCACGGCGCGATCCGGCGGCGTGTAAACGTGCGTGGGACGGTTGTGGCAGTCCACGCAGTCCATGCGGCGGTCGGTCATGCTGGCCATGGCCTTGGCGTCGGCGGCGGTGGACTGATACTCCGTGACCTTGCCGTTGCGGTCGGTGATGCGCACCCAGGGAATGTTCTGGCGCTTGGCGTCGCTCTTGTACTCCACCTTGTTGGCGATGTTCATGTGCCAGTGGATGCCGGCCTGTCCGCCGGTAGAGGGGTCTCCGCCGCCGACCTTGATGAGCAGGCGAAGCTGGCGCGGGGTGTTCTGCTCGTCACTGCCGAAGTGGTTGAAGACCTTGAGCTGGGCTCCCCAGAAGCGGCGGGGCCAATGGCACTGCTCGCAGGTTTGCGCCGCCGGGCGAAGGTTGGCCACGGGCGACTCGATGGGACGCGGATAGGTGTTCAGTATGGTCTTGACCACCTGGCGCGCGCCGCTGAGCTTGGATTTGACGTACCAACCGGCGCCGCTGCCGACGTGGCACTCCACGCAACTGACGCGGGCGTGCGCGGAGTGATCGTGCGCAACGTGCTCAGGATGCATGACGGTGTGGCAGAGCTCGCCGCAGAAGGTAGTGGAGTCAGTGAACTCGTAGGCGCGGTAGCTGCCCACGGCGCTCAACAGCACGAAGACCACTACGAAGCTGACGAAGACGGCCAGGCGGCTGCGCTGCCCGGGCTGGTTGAGATCGATGCGCGGCAGCAGCGGAGCACCGGGAACGGCCTCCAGGCGGCGGCTGCGCTCGCGCCAGGCACCGAAGGCGGCCAGGGCAAGGCCGCCCAGCAGGAATCCCGGCAGGATCATATAGGCCAGGATGCCGGTGTAGGGGCTGGGCACGGCGGAAGTGATATCGATGATGAACAGGACGATGATGTTGGCCAGCGCAATGCCGGCGAGTGCGAGTCCCGTGAGGCTGATGTAATTCTTCAGCAGGGAGCGGTACGAGAAACCGTCGTCCTGCGGAGTGCTGGGCATGTTCGGCCCGGGGTCGGTCATTTCCTCTCCTCAAAAAACTGGTGAAACGTGTTTGCTTTCTGCGCACTCGCCTGCCGCGATGCCGCCGGGCGAGAGCCGCAATTTATCTGTACGCGAAAATCATAGCGTAAATGATGCCGATTACGATGCTGAAACCGACGGCCAGCGCGCACCAGGCAAAGGCGCGGATCATCTTGACCACGACCTCGGGATGGGGCTCGGCGAGTTTGCCTTTGAGTTCGCCGCTGTGCAGCAGGTTGTCATACTCCATCGGCTTGTCGCGCTTCAACTCCGCCAGCGGCATTTGACCGGTGAAGATCACCACGTCCATGGGAAACTTTTCCGGGCGCAGGTGGGTGTTGAAGAAGTGCACGGTAAAGATGAAGCCGGTGGCCAGCAACGCCTCATCACTATGGATGATGGTGGCGAGGTTGATGCACCATCCCGGCAGGATGCGGGTGAACGTAATGGGGAACCACAGGGTCAGGCCCGTGGAGCCGATGATGAATATGCCCCAGAAAACGGCGAAGTAATCGAACTTCTCCCAGTAGGTCCAGCGCGAATACTTGGGGCGCGGCCCCTTGCCGAGGAACCACTTCATGGTGGCCACGAACTCACGGCCGTCCTTGAGGGTGGGCAGCATGGAGTTGGGACCGAGGATCATGTTCGTCCAGGAGGGGTACTTCTCCTTGCGCAGGTTCTTCAACGAAACCAGGTGGGTGACGAAGACGATGAACATGCAGACGGCGGCAAAGCGGTGGATGTAGCCCGCCGTCTGGAATCCGCCGAGGAAGTGCGACAAGACGCGCGCCCAGGGCGTGTAGCTGAACTTGAGCGACATGCCGGTGGCGGCCAGGCTGAGGAATGAAACCACCATGGTGGCATGCAGCGCCCGCTCCAGGGGACGGAAGCGCACGAACTCCTTGTCAGGATGGTGCGGTGCTCCCCCCGTGGCGGAAGATTGGGCAACGTTATCGGGCAGGTTGGGATTCCTATTATCCGGACTCGACATTATTGTTCCTTTTCCTTCCCGGAAGCGGCTTCGGCCTCGGCCAGCAGCGCGGCTTCCTCCTCGGCCTCGGCCTTCTTGAGTTCGCGACGCATCTCAAAGGCGCGCGGCAGCCACAGCAGGGTATGCACGCCGCCGATGATGAACGTTCCCACCAGCAGGCCGGTCATGGCCCAGAACGCGTAGAAGAGGATCGGATACTTCTTCGGGTCGTGGTGGGTGGCATGGGTCAGGTAGCCGGCAAAGCGCCGGGTGGCGTTGGCATGGCACTTCTGGCAGGTCTGCACCACGTGGTCACGGCTGAGGTGAGAACGCGGATCGGCGATGCGGGCAATGTCATGCGAGCCATGGCAGTCAAAGCACTTGGCTGCCTTGGTGTAACCGAGTCGCGAGACCTTGCCGTGGTAGGTCTCGAAGTAGCTCTTGGCGATCTCGTCATGGCAGCGGCCGCAGGTGGTCATGATGCCCAACTGGAAGCCGGTCTCATCCGTGCGCTTGATGGTATGCGCGGAGTGACAGGTGCTGCAGACGGGCAGTTCCTTGCTGGTCTTGGTGACGGTGGGCGAGTGCACGCTGTTGACGAACTGCTCCTGGATGCCGTTGTGGCAGCGTCCGCAGGTGGCAGGCACGTTCTTCACGTTCACCGTGGAGTTGGGGTCCTTGGCGGGCAGGATGCGGTGCGCCGTGTGGCAGCCGGTACAGGTGGCCGTCACGGTCA
>CAINND010000003.1 GCA_903851035.1 uncultured Acidobacteriota bacterium
AGCCTCGTCGTGTCCGCCGCCCATGGCGTACACCACGCCGCAACTGGCGCCGATGCCGGCCTTGATGGCCACTCCGCATAGCGCGGAGAGGTAGCCGACGTAGCTGGTCAAATACATCGTTACAAGATGACTGACGGCCAGCGCACGCAGCATCCGATCTTCATCGACTTTATGCGCCCGCGCCCAGGTGACGACGGGAATGGTGGCGATGATGCCCTGGTTGCCCGAGCCCGCCGAGGTCATGATCTCCACCGGAAAGCCGGCCATGCGCGCGTCGCTGCCCGCGGCGGTCAAACTGGCCAGGTGCTGGCGGAAGCCGCCATCCTCTTCCACGCTGCCGAAGTATCCCGTGCCCAGCCCCATGGGCTTGGTCAGGCCGACGCGGCAGGCCGCCAGGTTCATCTCCACCGTGGCGCGCAGAAGCACCAGCACGCTCTCCGGCAACTGTTCCACCAGGGCCAGCACCTCGGCCAGGCTAAGGGACTTCAGCGCCTCCATCTCCGGACTGACCGATGCTTCGCTCGCCGCCTCAGTGGCACCAAACGTGGGCTCACCGTTGCGGCGCAGCAGCGTGATCTTCGAGTGCTCATCGCGCACCACCGAGTGGCCGCTGCCGTGCTCAAACGTCGCTTCGACCTCAATGTACAACTCGGAGGGCGCGTCCTCGGCGATCTCCACCACAACGCCACCGCCGGAGACCAAGGCCTCGGCCATTGCGATCTGCCGCGGCTTGAGCGTGGCAAACAAGGCCATCCCCTCGCGCGGATCGCAGAATGCACCCAGCGCCGCCGACATCACGATTCCCTTATGCCCTTCGGCGTTGGGAATGAGGATGGCAAAGGCGTTTTTGAAGATGTTGCGACTTACGCGCACACGCAGCGAGAGCAACCCATCGGATGCATTGTTGATGGAGGCGGCGTTAGGAGCGGGCGTCCAGCCGCTGGCGGCCCAAACGGCGGCAGCAGTGGTCAGGGCCACGGCTACCGGCTCGGTACAGCCCAGCGCAGGCTTCAGAATCTTGCGAAAAAGCGCGTCCATCGCTTTGGGCGTCATCGTCACGGTCACCGTGTCATCCTACTGCCAGGGGCAGCAAAATGCGCGCCCTTGCGGACGCGCATGATGGTGTCTCGTACCGAAGTTGTGGCTGCGGCGCGAGAGGAATTCTGCAACAAACTACGCCTTGGGCTCTGCGCCGCCCTCGGGCGCCGGGCCCTGCTGAGCTTCCATGGCCTTGCGCGTCTCTTCGGCGCGCTTGGCTTTCAGCTCGGCGCGCTTCTCGCGCTTGTCGTCAATGATCTTCTCGCTGCCGAGAATCTCAATGAAGGCCTTGGCGCCGCCGTCACCCTTGCGGAAACCCGTGAGGATGATGCGGGTGTAACCGCCGTTGCGGTCGCCGAAGCGCGGGCCGACGGTGTTGAACAGCTTGTCCACCGCCTCCGGAGTCATTAGGTACGAGGCGGCCAGACGCTTGTTGGCGACGCCGCCCTTCTTGCCGAGCGTGATCATCTTCTCGACGTGCGGTTTCATGGCCTTCGCCTTGGTGACGGTGGTCTCGATACGCTCCTCGATGATGAGGGAGGTGACGAGATTCCGCAGCAAAGCGCGCCGGTGGGAGGTGTTCCGGCCCAGTTTCCAACCTGCTACACGATGACGCATGACTTAATCCTTGATCTTGCCGGGGCCGCAGCTTGCCGGCTGAACTGATCTCCGCGGCCTTGCCGGGGAGAGTTGCCGCCAGGCGCCTGCGCGCCCGGCAGCAGATTTCCTGACTAGAAGCCCGGAGTGCCTTCCGGCCCACCGAACGAGGGCGGCAGGCTGCTGCCCAGCGTGGTCTGGCTGGTCGCAACCGCGTTGCCGTGCTCGTCGATCTTCATGCCCAGTCCCAATCCCATCGAGGCCAGAATTTCCTTGATCTCGTTGAGTGACTTGCGGCCGAAGTTCTTGGTCTTCAGCATCTCGGCTTCCGTCTTGCAAACCAGCTCGCCGATGGTCTGAATGTTGGCGTTCTTCAGGCAGTTGTAGCTGCGCACGCTCAACTCCAGCTCTTCCACCGAGCGGTTCAGGTTCTCGTTGCGAATCTCCGGCTTGCTGTCGGCAGTGGCGCCCACGGCTTCCACTTCCTCTTCAAAGTTGATGAAGATGTTCATGTGGTCCTTGAGCAGTTTGGCGGCCAGGCCCAGTGCATCGGGCGGGGTCACGCTGCCGTTGGTCCACACTTCCAGGGCCAGCTTGTCGTAGTCGGTGATCTGACCCAGACGGGCCGCTTCCACCGAGTAATTCACCTTGCGAACCGGCGAGTGCACGGAGTCAATGGGAATGAATCCCAGGCCCAGATCCTCGTCGAAGTTCTTGTCGGCAGAAACATAGCCGCGCCCCTTCTTCAGGCGCATCTCCATGTCAATGCGGCCGCCTTCGCTGACTGTGCAAATGTAAACGTCCTTGTCCAGCACTTCGACGTCGCCATCGGCTTCAATCATGCCGCTGGTGATGACGCCGGGCTGGTCGGCGCCCAGATACAGCATCTTGGGCGCGTCGCCCGCCAGCTTGAAGGGAATCTGCTTGAGGTTGAGGATGATGTCGGTTGCGTCCTCTACCACGCCGGGAATCGACTGGAACTCGTGCAGCACGCCTTCGATCTTGACTGCGGTGATGGCCGCGCCCTCAATGGAGGACAGCAGCACGCGCCGCAGCGCATTGCCGATGGTGGTACCGAATCCGCGCTCGAACGGCTGCGCCCAAAAGTGACCGTACTTGTCCGTCAGCGACTCAGAATCCATCGCCAGGCGCTTCGGCTTTTGAAAACCTTTCCAGAGCATTGTCTTCTCCTCGTTCTTCGCACCGTTTGGCACTGCCGCACGCATGATGGGCAGGCGGGTCTGGTCCGAATTGGGATGATGCGGCACGGCCCCCATGGCCTGCCGCGGAAACTGTTTGCCCGGCGCCGCGGAAACCTTCCGCAGACGCCGGCCCTCGCACGAGCTCCGCTGCTTACTTGCTGTAGAGTTCGACGATCAGCTGCTCGTTGACCGGCAGGTTGATGTCCTCACGGCGCGGCAGCGACAGCACTTTGCCCTTGTAGGCATTGCGGTCGATTTCCAGCCACGTCGGCGAGCTCTGGCCGCTGGCGAATTCCTTCGCCTGCTCCAGGATCACCAGCTTGCGGCTGTTTTCGCGGATCGCGATTTCCTCGCCCACGCTGACCTGATAGCTGGGGATGTTGACCTTGCGGCCGTTCACAGCGATGTGACCGTGGCGCACCAACTGGCGGGCCTGACGGCGGGCAACGGCGAAACCAAGGCGGAACACCACGGAATCCAGACGGCGCTCCAGTTGCTGCAACAGAATTTCGCCGGTGACGCCCTTGGCGCGGGCGGCCTTCTCGAAGTAGTTGCGGAACTGGCCTTCCTGCGCGAAGTACATGCGCTTGGCCTTCTGTTTTTCGCGCAGCTGCAGGCCGTAGCCCACAATCTTCGCCTTGCGGTCCTTGCCGTGCTGGCCGGGCGCGAAGTTGCGCTTCTCAACCGGGCACTTTTCCATAAAGCACTTTGCGCCCTTGAGGAACAGCTTGGTTCCCTCGCGGCGGCAAAGGCGGCACACTGCATCTTTATAGCGAGCCAACTTAACTCTCCTTCGGTCTGTGAGCGGTTTACGGGAGTTGGAATCCCTTCTGTCCCGCTCGAATCTTTGTCGGCCGGATGAGGCCTTGAACCTCTCCGGAAAGCCGCCACGCTTGGGGCGGCGAATGGCGCCAATCAAACGCGGCGCGGCGTTTCTTGCAGGCGCCGCTACTTATACGCGGCGCTTTTTGGGCGGACGGCAGCCGTTGTGCGGAACCGGCGTGATGTCCTTGATGCTGCGCACTTCGATGCCTGCCGCGGCCAATGCGCGGATGGCGGATTCACGACCCGAACCGGGGCCGCTGACGCGAACATCAACGCTGCGCAAACCGTGATCGCGCGCCGTGGTGGCCGCGTTCATTGCCGCCTGCTGCGCGGCAAACGGAGTGCCCTTGCGCGAACCCTTGAAGCCGAGCGATCCGCTGGTCTTCCAGCTGATCACGTTGCCCTGCGGGTCACTGATGGTCACAATCGTGTTATTGAAGGACGCGGAGATGACCACAATCCCGTGCGGAATGTGTTTGCGTTCCTTCTTCTTGAACTTCTTCGACTTACCCTTCTTGTCCGCCGCGTTTGCGCCGGCTCCAGCTGCTTTTGCCATAATCCGTTCTCTATTCCTGTTCTGGGTTTACCAGTAGGCGCTCTCCAATCCTGCCGACGGAAGCGGAAGGTGGAAAGACGCGACCTTATACCGCGAAGAAAGCTACTTCGTAGCCTTCTTCTTGCCGGCCACCGTGCCCTTGCGCGGACCCTTGCGAGTGCGTGCATTGGTGTGCGTGCGCTGTCCGCGAACGGGCAGGCTGCGGCGGTGACGGTTGCCGCGATAAGAGCCGATTTCGATGAGCCGCTTGATGTAGAGCGAGATTTCCTTGCGCAGGTCGCCTTCAACCTGGCCTTCGTTCTCGATCACTTGACGAATGCGGTTCACTTCCTCTTCGCTCAGGTCCTGGATCTTCTTCAGCGGTTCAACCTCGGCCGATGCAAGAATCTTGATCGCCCGTGGCTGTCCGATGCCGTAAATGTAAGTAAGCGCGATCCGAGCCTGCTTGTTGCGCGGCAGATCGACGCCAGCAATACGTGCCATGTGTGTGTCCTACTCCTGCTGCTTTACTTTCCGGTTTCGCTCCGCCCGGACCGAATTAGCCCTGGCGCTGCTTGTGTTTCGAGTTCTCGCAAATCACCCGAACCACGCCATGGCGGTGGATGACCTTGCACTTGTCACAAATCTTCTTTACCGATGCACGAACCTTCATTTCCCACTTCCTAAGGCCCTCGGCCACGCCCATCAGGCGCCGCTCCAGGCTTGATTCCCGTCCCTCGGGCCGCACCGCGCCCTTACGACGATTCCTGCCGGAACCGTTGTTTCCGGCCCCGCCCTGCAAACACGCAAATGCCCGCAGGGTCCAATGGGACCCCTTGCGGGTTGCGCGATCCTGTTCGTACCGCTACTTGTAGCGGTACACAATCCGTCCGCGATTCAGGTCGTAGGGTGATAGCTCCACGGCCACGCGGTCGCCCGGCAAAATTCGGATGAAGTTCTTGCGCATCTTGCCGCTGACGTGCGCCAGCACCTCGTGGTCATTTTCCAGCTTGACCCGGAACATCGCATTGGGCAGGGGTTCAATCACCACTGCCATCACTTCAATCGCGTCTTCCTTGCTCATCCAACCTCAATCGCTAAAATCGCAAATTCCCCGCCGCGGCCAGGCCGCCTGTGGGGGTTAAACCGTCAAAATCACCGGGCCATCTTTTGTCACGGCCACACAATGCTCAAAATGAGCGCTGGCCCTGCCGTCCTCGGTCACGGCCGTCCACTTGTCTTCCAGCACGCGCACCGCAGGACCGCCCAGGTTGACCATCGGCTCGATGGCCAGCACCATGCCCTCGCGCAGCTTGATGCCCTGTTCGCGCTGCCCGTAGTTCGGCACCTGCGGATCCTCGTGCAGCTTGGTTCCGATGCCGTGCCCCACAAACTCGCGCACCACGCTAAAGCCGGCGGCTTCCACATACTCCTGCACGGCGGCGCCAATGTCGCCCAACCGGTTGCCGGGCTGCGCCGCGGCAATGCCCCGGACGAGGGATTCGCGGGTAACGTCCAGTAACTTCTGCGTCTCTTCGCTGATTGTGCCCACGGGCACCGTCACCGCGGAGTCGCTGTAGTAACCTTCCAGCACCACGCCGCAATCCACGCTGACGATGTCGCCCTCATTCAGCTTGCGCTTGGCCGAGGGGATACCGTGCACCACTTCCTGGTTGATTGAGGTGCAGAGCACGCAGGGATAGTCGTAATACCCCTTGAACGCGGGCTTGGCCCCCAACTCCCGGATCTTCTTTTCCGCCGCGTGCTCCAGGTCCATCGTGCTGACCCCGGGAGCCACCGCCGCCGTTACCACATCCAGCACCTGGCGAAGGATGCGGCCACTACGCCGCATCTTCTCAATCTCGCCGGCGCTCTTACATACGATTGCCATCTTCGATTGCCTTGAACACCGCGGCGGTGATCGAATCCAGATCGTCCATGCCGTTGATGTCACTCAACTGCTTATGCCCGCCGTAGTAGGTCACCAGGGGCAGAGTCTGCGCCTCGTAATTCTTCAGGCGCTCGGCAATGACGTCCTCGCGGTCGTCCTTGCGCGTCACCAATTCCGAGCCGTCCACATCGCAGACGCCCTCGGTCTTTGGTCGCTGAGTGGTGTAAACGTTGTAAATCCGCCCGCAGGTGGGACAGGTCCGGCGCCCGGTAAGCCGTTGCAAAAGCTGATTATACTCCACTACCAGCTGGATCACAACGGCGCCTAAACGCCCCTTCGTGCTTTCAAAGAAATGCTGCCCGGCCAAATGCCCGTCCAGCCACTCCGCCTGGGCCACCGTACGAGGAAACCCGTCCAGAATGAAGCCGTTGGCGCAATCCGGCAGGCGCAACCGGCTTGCCACCATCTGGCACACCAGCTCATCCGGAACCAGCTCGCCGCGATCCATCAGCAGCTTCGCCGTCTTGCCCAGCTCCGTGCCCTCGCGGATGTTCTCGCGCAGGATGTCGCCGGTGGAGATCTGCGGGATACCGAAATATTCGGATATCCGCTTCGCCTGGGTCCCCTTCCCGGCGCCCGGAGCACCCAAAAGGATGACCGGACCGACCAGGGAAGATTGCTTCTTTACAAACAACGCCGGGATGGAATTCGTCTCCATCGGTTGACCTCCAAACAAAATGTCTTGCTTGAGGCCCAACACTTTACCACGCCCGGCGGCCTTTGATGCGACCACTTTTTGGCGTAAAGCCCTCATAGTGACGCATGATCAGCTGCGACTCGATCTGGTTGACCGTATCCATGGCCACGCCCACCACGATCAGCAGCGACGTGCCGCCAAAGTAGAAGTTGACGTTCAAGCCGTGCAGGATCCAGTTCGGCAGGCGGTCAAACAGCGCGCCGCCCATCCACACCGGCAGGTTGTTCAGGTGAATGCCGGCGATCATCCACTCAGGAATCAGCGAGATGATGATCAGGTAGAGCGCGCCGACCAGCGTGATGCGGGTCAGTACGTCGTTGATGTAGTTGCTGGTCCGCACGCCGGGGCGAATGCCCGGAATAAAGCCGCCGTACTTCTGCATGTTGTCGCTGACGTCCTTGGGATTGAAGACGATGGACACATAGAAGTAGGCGAAGAACAGGATGCCCACCGCGTACAGGAACGTATGCAGCGGCTCGCCCCAGCCCAGGGCCTTGCTCAGCCCGGAGAAGAACGGTCCGAAGTACTTGTTGTTCTGCAGCGCGTAGCCCACCGTCTGTGGCAGGGTCAGCACCGAACTGGCGAAGATGACCGGCATCACGCCGCCGGAGTTGACGCGCAGCGGCAGGTGCGTGCTCTGCCCGCCCAAGACCTTGCGGCCCACGACGCGCTTGGCATACTGCACCGGAATGCGGCGCTCACTGCGCTCGACGAAGACGATGAAGGCAACTACGCCCACCATCACCGCCAACAGCACCACAATGCCGATGGGGCCCATGGCGCCACCGCTGGAGGCCTTCTGCCAGAGTTCAACGGCCGCGCGGGGCAGGCCCACGACGATGCCGGTGAAGATGATCAGGCTCATGCCGTTGCCGATGCCGCGCTCAGTGATCTGCTCGCCCAGCCACATGATGAACGTGGTGCCGGTGGTCAGCGTCAGCATGGTCATCAGGATGAATGCCACGCCGGGGTTGCGCACCAGTTGCTCGCCGCCCACGCCGCGCTGCAAGGTCATGGCAATGCCGAACGACTGCATGGTCGCAAGAATGACGGTCAGGTAACGCGTCCACTGCGTGATCTTTTTGCGGCCGAGGTCGCCTTCCTTCTGCAGGCGGGCCAGTGGCTCGTACACCACGGTCAGCAGTTGCAGAATGATGGAGGCAGTGATGTAGGGCATGATGCCCAGGGCAAAGATCGTCAGACGGCGCAGGTTGCCGCCGCTGAACAGATCCACAAAGCCGAGCAGTCCGCCCCCGGCGTTGGCAAACAGCCGCGCCAGGGCAGCCGCATCCACACCGGGCGTGGGCAGGTGGCCGCCAATGCGGTACACCGCCAGCAGGCCGAGCGTGAACAGCACGCGACGGCGCAGGTCGGGAATCTTGAAGATGTTCGCCAGCTTCTCGAACATGGGTAAGGGCCTCGTTAACCTATGCTGTTCGGGCCGCGGCCTCCACCAGGGAGACCCGGCCAGCCCGTCTGTTCGCTGCAGACGGGCCCTGGATTGCTACTTCTTACCGCGCTTGATCGGGGCCGGCTGCTTTACCTCGATGAGGGTCGCAGTGCCGCCGGCGGCGGTGATCTTCTGCTGCGCGGTCTCGCTGAACTTGTGCGCGTGCACGGTGATGGCCGAGCTCAGCTCGCCCACGCCCAGCACCTTGACCAGCCCGGTCTTCTTGGTGATCACGCCCAGCTCAAACAGAACCGTGGGGTTCACCTCGGCCACGCCCAGCTCCGCCAGACGCGACAGGTTCACCACCTGGAATTCCTTCTTGAAGATGTTGACGAAGCCGCGCTTGGGCAGGCGGCGATGCAGCGGCATCTGGCCGCCTTCAAAGCCGCGCATGCTGCGCGAGCCCGAACGCGAGCGCTGGCCCTTGTGGCCGCGCGTCGACGTTTTACCCATGCCGGAGCCCATGCCGCGACCCACGCGCTTGCGCTTCTCGTTGGCCTTGGCCGGCTTGCGAAGTGACGATAGATTCATGATCTCGTTCCCTTGCATGGCGCCACTCATGCTCTGCGGCCGTGGTGTTCACGGCCTGGCGGCTCGGCCTTATCCTGCCGGCGGAGCGCCGCCCGCGGCGTGCGGGCTGTTTCCTGGCGCCGTCCGGCCTCACAGCCGGACGACTCGGTTTGCTGGTCGCCTCTTGCCTGGTACTACTTGTCCAGGATCTTGACCAGGTGGGGAACCTTGGCCACCATGCCGCGAATGGACAGCGTGTCCTCGCGCTCGATGACCTGGTTCAGGTGGGTGAAGCCCAGTCCCTTGATCACCAGCCGCTGTTTGGCCGGTGTCTGGTTCTGGCTGATTACCCACTGCAGCTTCATTTTGGTGCCGGCCGCGGCCTGCACCCTGGGAGTCTTGTTGCGAACGCGTGCCATCTCTTAGAGCTCCTCCACCGACTTGCCGCGGTTGGCCGCCACTTCGGCACGGTCGCGCAGCTTCTTCAGCGCGTCGAACGTGGCCTTGATGACGTTGTGCGGGTTCGTCGTGCCAATTGATTTGGTCAGCACGTTCTGGATGCCCACGGAGGTCATCACCGCGCGCACTGCGCCGCCGGCGATCACGCCCGTGCCTTCCGGGGCGGGCTTCAGCAGCACCTGGCCGGAGCCGTAACGGCCCAGCGAGATGTGCGGAATCGAAGTATGCGTCAGATTCACCTTGATCAGGTTCTTCTTCGCCGACTCAATGCCCTTGCGAATGGCCTGCGGAACTTCCTTGGCCTTGCCGCTGCCGTAGCCGACCACGCCAGTCGCCGGGTCGCCGATTACCACCAGCGCCGCAAACGACATGTTCTTGCCGCCCTTGACCACCTTGGTCACGCGGTTGATGCTGACCACCTGGTCTTTCAGGTTGTAATTGCCGGCATCAAGCTTTTTCTTGACGATTGCCATGTCTTGTAACTCTCCTGGATGACCGCCCGGGGCGGCCTCCGAACTCATGCGGACTAGCGGCTTGCGCCTCGCCCGCTCCCACTTGGTCTCGCTCCGTGCCTGCCTTGCGGCTGGCGCGGAAACTAGAACTTCAGGCCGCCTTCGCGTGCTGCATCGGCCACGGCCTTCACGCGTCCGTGGTACAGGTAGCCGCCGCGGTCAAACACCACCGCTACGATTCCCTTTTCCTTGGCACGCTCGGCAATCAGTTTGCCTACCTGCTTGGCGCTGGCAATGTTGCCGCCGGCGATATGCTTCTTGCCGTCCTTGCCCTGCTCCAGCGAACTGGCCGATACCAGCGTGGTGTGCGTGGCGTCGTCAATCAGTTGCACGTAGATGTGGTTCACCGAACGGTACACGTTCAGCCGCGGACGCTCGCCGGTACCGGCCAGCTTTTTGCGGATCCTCGTGTGCACCTTCCCGCGTGTCGCGTTCTTCGAATTCTTTGTCAGCATCGTTCTCGTTGTCCTTCGCTCCGGCCTGCGTCCCGGGTTCTATGCCGGGGACCGGTTTGTCCCAGCGAATTGGCTTCGCCGGGGTTGTGCGGACGCCCCACGGATTCTCGTCCGAAGGGCCTCTGCGTGGCGGCCTGCTTTGCAGCTCACCGCCATGCCTCGCAGTTGCGGCAGATTACTCTGCCCGTTGAGCGCGGGCGCCTATGCGGCACCCGCTCCCGGAAAATTTACTTCGCGCCCGTCTTGCCGACCTTCTTCTTCAGGCGCTCGCCCACGTAACGCACGCCCTTCTGCTTGTACGGGTCGGGTGGACGCAGGGCGCGCATTTCGGCGGCAACCTGGCCCAGCTTCTGGCGGTCAATGCCGCTCAGCGTGAGCTTGGTCTGCTTGGGGTCAATCGCCATCTCCACGCCGGTCGGCAGCGGATACTCGATGGGATGCGAGAAGCCGAGGGAGAAAACAACGATGCCCTTGGTCTTCATTTCGGCCTTGTAGCCGATGCCCACGATCTCCAGCTCGCGCGTCCAGCCGGTGGTTACGCCGGTGACGGCATTGTTCAGCAGGGCGCGCGCCAGTCCATGCACGGCGGCCTTGCTGTCGCTCTCGCGCTTTACGATCAACTGGCCATCTTCGGTCACCAGCTCAACGCCGGCGGGCAGATGGTTGCTGACGGTTCCCTTGGGTCCCTTGACCGTAACGGTGTTGCCTTCCACGGCGTAGCTCACGCCCTTGGGCAGCGCAATCGGCTTCTTTCCAATTCTTGACATCTTTCTCTCCTGCACCACTGCGGGCTCATCCCGCGGCGGGCTTCCGGACCGGCGTTACCGGCCTCGTCTGCGCCGAGCGTCCGTGGCCGGAGCGGCAAGCTTGCCGCGTACCCGACTCCGTGCGCCCCTGCAATCCATTAGTAAACCTGGCAGATCAACTCGCCGCCCACGCCTTCCTTGCGCGCCTGCTTGCCGCTGCGGACGCCCTTCGGAGTGGTCAGAATCGTGATGCCGAGTCCGCCCAGCACGCGGGGGATCTCATTGCGGTTGACGTATACGCGGCAGCCCGGGCGCGAAATGCGCTGGATGTTCGTGATTGCCGCCTGATTTTCGGCGTTGTACTTGATGTACACGCGCACGATCTTCTTGCCGTCTTCCTCGGTCGCCTTGTAGTTGGCGATGTAGCCCTCTTCCTTCAGCACGCGGGCAATCTCCAGCTTCAACTTGCTGGCCGGCGCGTCCACCTTCTGGTGGCGGGCCTTGATGCCGTTGCGGATTCGGGTCAGAAAATCTGCCACCGGATCGGTAAAGCTCATGGTTCCATCTCCTGATTTCGTGCGCCCGTTCTCTTTCTTGCGCGTGCTGGCCTTGCGCAATACTGCACCGGCCTTGGCCGGCTGCCATCGTGTTTGCACACGGTGGCGGCAGTGGAAAGAACCTGCGGCGACGTTTTGATTCCCGCTTTCGCGGAACGGCCCCTTGTGGAGCCACGTGCCAGCCTGCGCGGGGTTCACCCCCGCTGGTCAGGTTTCGTGCCCGCTACCAGGACGACTTCGAAACCCCGGGAATCTCACCCCGCAACGCCAATCCGCGGAAGCAGAGGCGGCACAGACCGAACTTGCGCAGGAACGCGCGCGGACGGCCGCACAGCTTGCAGCGGTTGTGCTGACGGGAAGAGAACTTGGGCTTCTTGTTGTCCTTTGCGATGCTGGATGTTCTCGCCATCGTTTCCTTTACTCTCACGCCCTTTTGGGGCATCCGTTACTACGGGTCGCGCCCGAAGGCGCATGGTGCCACTCACCCTCCGGCGCGGCGCCCGTAGGCGACGGCCGAAGAAGATTCTTTAGTTCGCGCCCGGCAGGCGGAACGGCATGCCCATGGACTTCAGCAGCGCGCGAGCATGCTCGTCGCTGGTGGCCGTGGTCACAATCGTGATGTTCATGCCCTTCTGGTGCTCCACCTTGGAGTAGTCGATCTCCGGGAAGATCAACTGGTCCTTCAGGCCGAGCGTGTAGTTGCCGCGGCCGTCGAACGAACGCGTCGGCACGCCGCGGAAGTCGCGCACGCGGGGCAGCGCCACGTTCATCAGGCGGTCCAGAAATTCGTACATGCGGTCGCCGCGCAGGGTGACCATGCAGCCGATCGGCTGGCCCTCGCGAACCTTGAAGGCCGCGATGCTCTTCTTCGCCTTGGTCACAACCGGCTTCTGGCCGGTGATCTGCGCCAGTTCGGCAACCGCCGGGTCCAGCACCTTAGCGTTCTGCGTGGCTTCGCCCACGCCCATGTTGATGACCACCTTCTCCAGACGGGGAACGGCCATCACGTTGTCCAGGCCGAGCTCCTTCTGCAGCGCGGGGCGCAGTTCCTGCAGGTACTTGTGGCGCAGTCGCGCCGAAGCCGAATTGTTCAGCTTGGGGCGAGCCGGCTTCTGGCCGGGCTCGAGGGGCTCCGCCGCTACTTCCTTGGCTTTCTTCGCCTGCGGCTTGGCCTTTGCGTCTTTTGTTTCCTTGGCTGCCATTGCTCTTCTTCTCTTTCTCTCACGGTCCCGGGTTCAATACCGTTGCGTGAGGTGCTCAATTGAAGCGGCCCGTGGGCCTGCTTCGGGTGGTTACTTGTCTTTGTCCAGGGTGTTGCCGCACTTGGCGCAAACACGGACCTTCTTGGTGCCGCGCAGTTCGTGGCGCAGGCGCACCGGGCCGCAGGTGGAGCACACCAGCAGCACGTTGCTGATCGCGATGGGCGCTTCCTGCTCGGCGATGCCGCCCTTGATCTGCTTCTGCGGATTGGGGCGCACGTTCTTCTTGACCATGCCAACATGCTCAATCAGCACGCGGCCCTTGGTCGGATTCACACCCAGCACGCGGCCTTCCTTGCCCTTGTCGCGGCCGGCAATCACCTTCACGGTATCGTTCCGGCGGATATCTACGGTAGCCATGTCTTCCCTCTCAAAACCATGTTCAGCGTTCTTGGGGCCGCCCTCCGTTTTCAGAAGAGCTCCCGATGGACGGCCGCTGCGCCGCCCGCGGGACTAGATGACTTCCGGGGCCAGGGAAACGATCTTCAAAAACCTCTTCTCGCGCAGCTCGCGGGCCACCGGTCCAAAGACGCGGGTACCCACCGGCTCGCCGTCGGCGTTGATCAGCACGGCCGCATTCGAATCGAAGCGGATGTAGCTGCCGTCGCGGCGCCGGGTCTCCTTGCGGGTGCGAACGATCACGCACTTGACCACGGTGCCCTTCTTGACGGTGCCGTCGGGGCTGGCTTCCTTCACTGCGGCCGTCACCACGTCGCCAATGCGAGCGCGCGCTCCGGTCGATCCGCCCACGGGCAGGATCATCTGCAGCTTGCGGGCTCCGCTATTGTCGGCCACCTCGAGGATGGACCTCATAAATACTGCCATGATGCAATCTCCTTCCGTCGTCCGAGCGACTGGCTAGACGGCCTTCCCTGGTGTTGCTGCCTCGCTGGCAGCCGTCGCAGCGGCCAATGCCGAGCGCTTCACGATGTCCTTCAGCTTCCAGCGCTTCAGCTTCGAAAGCGGGCGCGTCTCCTCGATGCGCACGTAATCACCAGTGCGCGCCGTCTGCTCTTCGTCATGCGCGTAGAACTTCTTGGAGCGGCTCACCACGCGGCGATACAGCGGATGCGCCTTCTGGCGGTTCACTTCCACCACAATCGTCTTCGCCATTTTGGTGGAAACCACTTCGCCCACCACTACCTTGCGCTGTCCCGGAGTCTTCGCTGTCTTCGTTTCTTCTGCCATGGCTACTTCTTCTCCGTTCCGCCCTTGGCCGAAGCCAGTTGCTTCTCGCGCTGGATGGTCTGTACGCGGGCGATATCCTTCTTCAATCCGCGCATCTTCTTCAGGCTCTCGGTCTGCCCCATTTTGAGCTGGAACTTGAGCTTGAACAGTTCCTCGCTGAGCTCCGTCTTCTGGTGCTTCAACTCGGCATCGGTCAGGTTACGAATCTTTTCCGAATTCATATGCTCTCTTCTTTATCTTCTTCACCCCCGGAGGTTCGTCCCCCGGCGTCGGAATAAGTATTAGGTTCTCGTCCTTGCTGGCGCCGTCCCGTTTAGTGGGCCAGCACGTCGCGCTTGACGAACTTGGTGATGAGCGGCAGTTTGTGCGAAGCCAAACGCATTGCTTCCTGCGCATCGGCGACGCTCACGCCCTCCATCTCAAACAGCAGCTTGCCCGGGCGCACCACGGCCACCCAGTGATCCGGAGCGCCCTTGCCCTTACCCATACGGGTTTCGGCAGGCTTCTTCGTCACCGGCTTGTCGGGGAACACACGGATCCAGATCTTGCCGCCGCGCTTGATGAAACGCGTCATGGCCACACGGGCCGCCTCAATCTGGCGGTCGGTGATCCAGCCCGGCTCCATGACCTTCAGGCCGTAGTCGCCAAACGACAGTTCACTGCCGCGCCAGGCCTTGCCACACATGCGGCCGCGCTGCTGCTTGCGGTACTTTACTTTCTTCGGCATCAACATAAGCAGTTTCCAGTTGCCAGGTCCAAAATTCCGGCCGTCCGCCCTGCGGACGCGCCTGCCGGCCTTACCGCGCCCTCTCCCGGAACCGGCTTCGGGAGAGAACCGCCAGCTTGCTTGCCACCAAAACCCTTACAGGGCCTTTGCCACCTGCGGCTCGCGACGCTTGGTGGGCAGAATTTCACCCTTGTAAACCCAGGTCTTGACGCCGATCTTGCCGTAGGTCGTGTGCGCCTCGCTGAAGCCGTAATCGATATCGGCGCGCAGGGTGTGCAGCGGCAAACGCCCCTGCAGATACCACTCCGAGCGAGCGATCTCGTTACCGTTCAGGCGGCCCGACACGCGAACCTTGATGCCCTTGCAGCCGAAGCGCAGGGCCGAGTCCACGCTCTTGCGCATGGCGCGGCGGAAGCCGACGCGCTTTTCCAACTGCAGCGCAATGGCCTCGCTCACCAGCTGAGCGTCCAGCTCCGGCTTGTGGACTTCGAGAATGTCGACGAAGACTTCGCGGCCGGTCTGCTTCTGCAGGTCAGCCTTCAGCTTGTCGATCTCGGCGCCCTTGCGGCCGATGATGATGCCCGGCCGAGCCGTGCGGATGATGATGCGCAGCTTGTTGCCAGGCC
>CAINND010000004.1 GCA_903851035.1 uncultured Acidobacteriota bacterium
CCGATCTTCGCGGGTCAGGTAGTCCTTGCTGTTGATGGCGCGCTGGGCGGCCATGGCGGTGCGGCGCTTGGCGTCATTCTCCTCCGCGGGCGAGGCCGAGCCGACGAGCACGCCCTTGGCATCGGCGGTGGCGGTAAGAGCGTCAGCAAAGCGGTCGAGCTCGCCCTTGGCCTCGTTGTCGACACGCGTGGGGCGCTTGGCGTCATGGCGGAACTCGACGGCGCCGAAATGGGAGGACGTGGCCTTGGCAACCTCCTGCGGGCTTTCCTTATCACTTACCTGGATGACGGCGCTGGCCTTGGCCGTGAGCTTGCGATCGTCGGTAACGTTGCAGGTGATGGCGATGGAAGAGGGCGCAACGCCGGCGGTGTCCAGGGTGTATTTATCGGCTGTGCCGGTCAGCTTGCCTGCACTGGCGCTGCACTCGTAGGTAAGCGGGCGGCCGTCAGCACTGCTGCCATTTGCCGTAATGGTGGAAGCTTCGCCGGGGTGCAGGGTACCGGGATCGGCACTGATGGTGAGCGAGGGGGGATGCTGCTCCTTGATGCTGAAGTCGGCCTTGCAGGTGGCAGACATCTGGCGCTTGCCGCGGCCGTTATCCTTGATAACCGCCGCGACGCTCTGATTGCCGGAAGGCGCGCCGGTGGTATCCACGGTAGCGCCGTTCTGGTCTCCGCTGACGGTGCCGGCCGTGCTGGTGTAGCTGTAGCTGAGGCTGCGCTTGGGCAGAAAGCCCTTGACCACCACGGAGAGTTTAACGGGTGTGCCGGCATCCACTTCCTCCGGCGAAACCGAGCAGGCAGCACCCGCGGGCGGGGGCTGCGGCATCAGGAAGCTGTACACCACTCCGCCCTGCGCGCGATAGCCATTCAAATAGTTGTAGCTGCTGGTCTGGTAGGCCGAGAGGTTGTAAAAGGTAGTAAGGCCGACGACTTCAATAGGGCGAATGGTGAGGCGCGGGTTGACCTTGTACTCAACCCCGGCGCCGAACTGATAGGAAGGCGCGGTCTGCGCGGCATAGCCATTGAGAGACAGATGCTGGCCGCCAATCAGCACCTCGGCAAAAGGTGTGATGTTCCAGATGCGGCGATGAAGCCGGAATCCTGCGGCGAAGCTGTAACCAGAGATGCCGCTTCCATGCTGATAATCAAAGTCCAACAGAATGCTGGAAAAGGTCGATGTGGGATAAATCACCTGCCCGGCAACACCGGTGGGCAGATTCGGAATGGGTGTGTTTTTGATGTCTCCACCGGGATGGTAGAACGAATAACCGCCAAAGACCTGGAGGCCGGGCTCTCCGGCAGGCCGATCAAATACTGCCTGCGCCAATGCAGAGGAAGAAAGGAGAGCGCAAAGCATAAGTCCCAGGGTGAGCAAAAATAAGCGGCGCAGTGACAAGTGAGCCTCCAGCGTGACGGCAATACGTTATCCCGGACGGCGCGAGCACAAGCCCAAACCAGGCGCCTGTTATGGCGCGGAGATGGAGCAAATGCGGCTGTCAGGCTGAGAAAGATGATACGGCGAAGCGGCTCCGGGCGGAAGTGATATTGCGCACCAAAGGTAACCGATGAGCCACCGGGGAGCCTGCGGAATTGGCACGGCTGGGGCTTCCCTGCGGCAGCAGAGTTCAATACAGTAATGCCATGCGAATTGTGATTGCCACCTCCAATGCGGGCAAGCTGAGGGACTTTGCCGCGGCCGCCGCCGTGTATGGCGTGGACATAGCCGCACTGGCGCACTTCAAGTCATTGCCGGAGGCCGTGGAAGACGGCGCGACCTTCGAAGCCAATGCCCGCAAAAAGAGCGAGCTTTACAGCCGTTACGCACCCGGCGAACTGGTGCTGGCCGATGATTCCGGCTTGGCGGTGGACGCGCTGGGCGGCGCTCCGGGCGTGTATTCCGCGCGCTATGCGGCGATGGAGGCGGAGACAGTTACGGCAGGAGAAGATGTCGACGCAGCCAACAATGCCCTGCTGCTGTGCAAACTGGCTGACGTAGCCGATGCCGAGCGCACCGGGCGCTTCGTCTGCGTCTTGAGCTTGGCCGTCGATGGCCGCGAGGTGGCCAGCTTTCGCGGCGAGGCCAAAGGCGTGATCCTGCACGAGGCGAGGGGCGGCGGCGGATTCGGCTACGACCCACTCTTTTACTTCCCAGCCCTGGGCAAGAGTTTTGCAGAGCTTACGGCAGAAGAAAAGGCCGCGGTCAGCCATCGCGGGGCGGCCCTGCGCAAAATGCTGGAGTGGACGCGGAGCGAAAGCCCTTAGTTTACTTCTCGCGCTTGCCGGCCTTAGTGTTGACCGGCGGAATCGCCATCCCCTCCTCCAACTCCACCGCCAGTTCTCGGGCAAACATCTTCTCCGGATCAATGGACAGGAAGACGCCTTTGCTGCGGGCCAGCACCTTACCGTGGGCGTCGCGAATCTCCGCGCGGTTGTACAGGGCGCGGCCTTTGACGCGCACCACGCGCCCCTCGGCCACCAGAGGCTTATCCAGCGGCACGGGCTTCAGGTAATCCACGGTCATGCGGCGGGTCAGGGCGACCTTGCCGCGCAGCTTCATGGCCTTGCCCATGCTCTCGTCCAGAATGGTGGCGATAATCCCTCCGTGGGCGTGGCCGGGAGGTCCGGCATAGTGCTTTTCCAGGGTAAACTCCGAGCGGTAGCTGCGGCCGTCCGGGCCGAGGGCGAACAGCAGGTGCAGTCCGCGAGGATTGGCCGGGCCGCAGCCAAAGCAGCCGTCGCGCTGCCAGCCGAAGGTCATCACCTGCGGCGTAGTGGGGTGCGTGGACTTGGACAAGGTTCTCCTTTGGGCGCTGGCGCCACCTGGCGAAGTGATTATGATTAAAATACGGCGCTGAAGGCTCCCGTGCCGCATCTACCCAAGTGCGATGGCAGAGATTTTCTCACGTTTCGCCAATTCTCGTATGGGGCATTCGCGTCCCGCTCCCATGACTTATAATGTGAAGATTCGGCGGCGAGGCGGGAGCCTGCTGTAAGGACTCCCGCGGGCAAACGCCGCAGGTCAGCCATGTCCAGTGAATCCATCATCGTGCGCGGTGCGCGCGTCCACAACCTGAAGAACGTTGACTTCGAGGTGCCGCACAACTGCCTGACGGTGGTGACCGGCGTCAGCGGCAGCGGCAAAAGCTCGCTGGCCTTTGACACCATCTACGCCGAGGGGCAGCGCCGCTACGTGGAATCGCTTTCCGCCTACGCGCGTCAGTTCCTGGAGCGCATTGAAAAGCCGGACGCCGACCTGATTGACGGCATCGCACCGG
>CAINND010000005.1 GCA_903851035.1 uncultured Acidobacteriota bacterium
AGAAACGCCGGCCAGTAGACGCAGTGGAAGCGGACGATCTCCTTGCCGATCATGTGCACAGAGGCCGGCCACCAGCGCTTGTACTCGGCCTGGTCGGCGGCATCGGGCGAGCCGTAGCCGACGGCGGTGGCGTAGTTGCACAAGGCGTCCAGCCAGACGTAGATGACGTGCGCGGGATCGTTGGGCACGGGGATGCCCCACTGGAAGGTAGTGCGCGAGATACTTAGATCCTTGAGTCCGCCGCGCACAAAGCTGATGACCTCGTTGCGACGTGATTCGGGATGGATGAGATCGGGGCGCTCCTCGTAAAGTTTGAGCAGGGGCTCGGCCATGGCGGAGAGCTTGAAGAAATAGTTCTCCTCGTGCACGGTTTCCGTTACGCGTCCGCAGAGCGGGCAGATGGCGCCGGGCGTCGTGTCGTCCACGTAGGCTTCGTCGCTGACGCAATATTGGCCCGTGTAGGAACCCTTGTAGATGTATCCGCGCTCCTGCAGCAGCAGGAACATGGCCTGCACGCCGCGCTGGTGCTTGGGGCTGGTGGTGCGGATGAACTGATCGTAGGTGATGCCCATGCGGTCCCACAGACCGCGAAATTCGCCGCTGACCTCGTCGGTAAACTGCTGGGGCGTTTTACCCGCCGCGGCCGCCGAGCGTTCAATTTTCTGGCCGTGCTCGTCGGTGCCGGTGAGGAAGTACGTGTCGTGGCCGAGCATGCGATGGCGGCGCGCCAGGGCGTCGCAGACCACAGTGGTGTAGGTGTGGCCAATGTGCGGGCGCGCGTTGACGTAGTAGATCGGCGTGGTGATGTAGAACTTTTCGGGCTTCTGGCTCATGGATAATTTCTCAGTCACTCAGGCGCTCCGCCGCGGCGCTCGCGGCCGGCCCAGAACAATGCTATGGCCTGTTGCAGGACGCTCTTCAGGGGCTCGCCCGTACGCTCGGCGATTGCGCGGCAGTCTTCGAACTCCGGCGCGCAGTTGGCCAGCGTCCCCTCCAGAAATCCGAGTTTAACGCGAATCGGTCCCCAGGGCGATTGCACGATCTCGTGGCGGCGCTCCAGAATGCGGCGCTGCTCGGTGCGCATGCGCACACCGAGGGTGGTTGTCTCCGTCAGCAGGATGCGGCTTAGCGCCTCCGCCAGTGCGGGCGGAGCAAGCACGGTCAGCACCAGGCCGGGACGCCCCTTCTTCATCTGGATGGGTGCGACAGAGGTATCAAGCGCACCGGCGGCCAGAAGCAGTTCCATCACATGCGGAACAACCTGGGGATTGATGTCGTCAAGATTGGCTTCAAGGACAAGAACGCTCTCGCTGACGCCCGCTTCCGTACTGAAAGACGGCAGGGGCGCGGCCATGGGATCGGTCAACTCGCCCAGCACCAGGCGCACTACGTTGGCCTGGCCGGTGAATTCGCGCGCTCCGGCGCCGTAGCCGGTAACGTTGAGCGTGATGTGCGGCAGTGGCGCAAATTGCACTTCCAGCGCACGCAGGATGGCCGCGCCGGTAGGGGTCAGCAGCTCCTTGGCGGGGCCAGCGGAGTAGATGGGCAGTCCGCGCAGCAGCTCTGCCGTAGCGGGAGCGGGGACAGGCAGCACTCCATGGGCGCACTGCACGGTGCCGCTGCCCACGTTGAGGGCGGAGGCATACCAGCGCGAGACGGCAAGGTGCTCAACGGCCACACCGGCACAGACGATATCCACGATGGCATCTTCACTGCCGACCTCGTGAAAGTGAATCGACTCCGGCGGCTGGCCGTGAATTTTGCCCTCGGCCTCGGCCAGAAGGGTAAAGGCCTTTAGCGCGAAGTCGCGGACGAAATGGCTGAGCGGCGCCGCGGAGAGTAGCTGGCGAATCTCGGGGAGCCCACGGTGCGTGTGGGCGTGAGCTCCGGCGTGTGAGTGCGCGTGGGCGTGGGCATCATCGTGCGGATGATGATGCGCGGCGACAGAGGCTGGGGCATCGGCAGGCCGGTCGGGACGGCCGTGGATGACGACCTCAACCTTGGTGGAGGCCAATCCGGCGCGCTGCACCGTGCTGCAGGTGAGGTCGGCGCCGAGGTTGAGCGCACGCGCCACCTGCTGCAGTTTCTCAATGGGCACACCCGCACCAACGGCGGCGCCGAGAAACATGTCTCCGCTGAGCCCGGAGAAGCAGTCAAGATAGGCAATGCGCATGGCGGTTCCCGAAGGGCAAATGCCCAAGATTTAACTATATAGGAGCGGCGGGGGAGGGGGTCAAACGAATGGCCTTTGCAATGAGCTGCGCAGGCCTGCGGGTTCCGGCAAAGGCAGCGAATCCCGTACAATCGTAGTTTGAGCACTCATCATGAGCGACCGCCGACTGACGGGCGGGAGCGTAAGGAAACACTGTGTATCTGCAACTGCAAAACCGCCTGATGACCCATGTGCGCGAGTTTTTGACGCGCAAGTATCCCGAAATCACTCTGCCGGAAATCGTCATTGAGCAGCCGCCGAAGATCGAACTGGGCGAGTTCGCGCTGCCCGTGGCACTGAAGCTGGCGCGCGGGCTGCGCAAGGCTCCGCTGAAGATTGCCCAGGAGATTGTGGATGAGATGCCGCTGCCGGAGGGCTTTGCCAGCTTCGAAGTGGCGGGCGCGGGATACATCAACGCGCGGCTGGACCGAACGGCTGCGGCGGGAGTGGTGGCGGGGACATTGGGAAATGCTGCGGCGACAGGTAACGCTGTGCTGCCGGCCGCAGGCGCCAGAGGCAAGGTTCTCGTCGAGCACACGTCAATTAATCCCAACAAGGCGGCACACATCGGGCATCTGCGCAACTCGATTCTGGGTGACACGCTGGTGCGGCTGCTGAGGGCGGCCAACTTCAAGGTGGATGTGCAGAACTACATTGACAACACCGGCGTGCAGGTGGCGGACGTGGTGGTGGGCTTTGAGCAGATGGCGAAGGTCAGCGAGCAGGAGATTGATGCGCTGATTGCAGAGCCGCGCTTTGACTACTACTGCTGGGACCTGTACGCACGGGTTTCACAGTGGTACGAGGCGGACAAGACGCATCTGGAGGCACGGCGCGCGACGCTGCACGCGTTGGAGACGGGCGGCAACCAGACGGCGACGCTGGCGCAGAAGATATCGATGGCCGTGCTGCACCGGCACCTTGAAACCATGCAGCGGCTGGGCATTGAATACGACTTTCTGCCGCAGGAAAGCGACATCCTGCATCTGCACTTTTGGGCCAAGGCCTTTGAGCTACTGAAGGCGGCGGGCGTTTTGTACTACGAGGAGAACGGCAAGAACAAAGGCTGCTGGGTGATGACGCGTCCCGGAAAAGTGAAGGATGCACCGGTTGGCGCTGACGGCGCAGCGAGTGAAGCCGATGAAGCCGCTGGCCCGGATGAAGACGCCAAGGTCATTGTGCGCTCGAATGGCACCGTGGGCTACGTCGGCAAGGACATCGCCTATCACCTGTGGAAGTTCGGCCTGCTGGGGCTGGACTTTGGCTATCGCAAGTTCAGCGAGTACGCCGATGGGCGCCATGTGTGGATCAGTTGCGATCCGAAGGACGCCGAACCCGGTGCGCCGCACTTTGGCGGCGTGGATGCCATCTACAACGTGATTGACGCGCGCCAGAGCGAGCCGCAGGAGACGGTCAAGCAGGCCATCCTACTGATGGGCAACGCCGACGCGGCCGCGCGATACACGCACTTCAGTTATGAGATGGTGGCGCTGACTCCGCGGTGCGCGATGGAGTTGGGTTACGCGGTCAGCGAAGAGGACCAGAAGCGCAGCTACATTGAGGTGAGCGGGCGCAAAGGCTTTGGCGTGAAGGCCGACGACCTGCTGGACAAGTTGATTGACGCCGCGCAGAGCGAGGTGGACACGCGGCATCCGGAGCTTGAGGTTGAGGACCGTCGCGAAATTGCCACGCAGATTGCCGTCGGAGCTTTGCGTTACTTCATGTTGAAGTTCACCAAGCAGAGCGTGATCGCCTTTGACTTCCGCGAGGCGCTGAGCTTTGAGGGCGAGACCGGACCCTATGTGCAGTACGCCGTGGTGCGGGCTTCGAACATCTTCCGCAAGGCGGGGCTGGAGCCGGAGGCTGCGCTGGCGGCGACGATCGCTCCCGCGGCGCTCGACAACGACAACGATCTTTGGGAGCTATGGCTGGCCGCTGGGCAGACCAGTAAGGTGATCGAGCAGTGCATCGCCAGTACGGAGCCGGCGGGGCTGACGAAACACGCTTTCCAACTGGCGCAGCAGTTCAACAACTTTTATCACCATCATCACATCCTGACGGAAGAAGATGCGGCGAAGAAGGCACTGCTGCTGTCCACGGCCGCCGTAGTGCGCCGCGAGCTGATGAAAGCGATGGATGTGCTGGGGATTCCCGTGCCGCGAGTGATGTAACAGGTGCGAGGCCAATAAGAACGGCTCCGCAGCTGCGGAGCCGTTCTGCATTTACGTGTTAGGTTGCTTACGGTTTCTCCGCTCCGCCACCGCGCATCATGCGCGCATCAATCTCCCGCAGCCTCTCCTGCGCGTCCTGCGACTTGGGGTCAATGCGAATTTCGGCTATGTATTCTTTGCGGGCATCGCCCAGGCGCCCTTCGTCCTCGTAAATTTGTCCCAGGGCGAAGTGCTGCCGAGACTTGCCCGGCACCAGTTCAATGGATTTACGAAAGCTGGCTTCCGCCTCCGGCAGCATCTTTTTGCCGTACTGCGACAGCCCCAGGAAGAAATAGGGCATTCCGGCAGTGGGGTGAAGTTGGGTGGCGTGGAGCAGCGGAGGAATGGCCGCATCGTAGTCATCCAGATAAGCCATCGTCACGCCATAGGACATCAGCGTGCGGTAGTCGTCGGGGTCGGCGGCCAAGGCTCGGCGGAAGTACTCGCGGGCGTGCTCATAGTCATGCTGCTGCGAGTACAGACGACCTAGCTGATCGAGTGCCAAAGGATTGTTGGGACTGATATCCACGCCACGCTGGTAGAGCACCTGGTCGCTTTCCCACGTGCTGGACTGCTGCACGGTGGCCACCGAGAGCGCCCCCACGCACACAGCCACCACCACGAGTTGTATTGCCGGAATCCTGGCAACGCGCCAGGCAGGAATCTTTATCTGGCGGATGAGAGCGGCCACGATCATGGCAAAGCCGAAAGTGGGCAGGTAGAGATAACGGTCGTGCACCAAGTCGCGCACGTCAAAGCGCGCCAGGGCCAGCAACGGAGGAAGCATGGGAATCAGCAGCCAGGCGCAGGCCGGGCCAATTCCGATTGCGTGCCGCGAAAGCCAATACAAGCCTGCACCAGTGGCAAGAATGACCACGAGCGGCAGTACAAAGTTCCGCCAGCCGGGATGGGTAACGAATTCAAAGGAATAAAAAACGCTCAGCGACGAGGGCCACAGCAATTTATGCAGGTAGAAGAAAATGGCCGAGGGATAAGAGAGCGCCACGCTGAGTGTCGTCGCGTGATTGCCGATGTTGGGGGCAAGTCCACGCAGGGCGCGCATGCGGACTGCAAGATAGACCACGTCGAGGGCGACGAAGGGCAGCGTGAAGAGTCCCGCGCGCCAAAGACGCGATGTGAATTTCTGCGGTGCGTCCCCTGGTGAAGTCACTTCCGATGCGAGCGGAGCCGTGCGGCGCCACTCGTAAAACAGAACCAGGGCGGGCAGGATGACGGCGGTTTCCTTAAACAGCAGCGATGTGACAAAGGAGATCAGTGACGCTGACAACGCCAGTGCTCCACCGCCCTCACGCCAGCGCAAGTAAAAATAGATGGTCAACAGGGCGAAGAGCGCGAAGAGCGGCTCGTCGATGCCGGAGATCCAGGCAACGTCCTCCACATGGGTGGGATGCACGGCGAAGATGAGTGCGGCGATGCCGGCGCTCCAGCGGTCCTTCAACTCGCGCACGGCAAACAGGTACACCACCCAGGTAACGGCCACATGCACCAGCACAGCGCTGATGTGCCATCCCGCGGGCTGCAGTCCGAAGAGGGTGTGATTCAGCAGAAACCAGACGAGAAAGAGCGGACGGTAGTAGTTGTTGGGCAACTCCTCGCCCATCTGGCTCCACAGATGCTGCGTGAAGTACTTGGGCAAATTGTGCCAGGACTGCACCCGCAGGTTGGAGACAATCTGGCCATGATCGTCATAGACAAAAGGGAAGCCCGCAGTGCGGTAATACACGGCGGCCGCAATGACAATGGCCAGGAAGCAGAGCCAGCGGGGGTCGAGCAGGGAACTGGGGCGCTGTACGGAGTGCGACTCTATTTTGCCGCGCACGGCGACCGAGGAGCGGGATTTCTGTGAACGGCGAGTGCCCATTGGAATCCAAGTAGGGAAAGATGGCGTTTCGTATCGGTATGGTAGCAGGAACTTGCAGGCTGATGGCAACTGGCCTCCGGTTGTTCGTCAAATCGCAAACAGTGGCAAATGAGTACCTTCAGCGCCATTGGTGGATGCAGCAAGGGGTTTTGATTGGAGTCAACAAGGCGAGAATTCCCACAGTTAGGGGATCTGGACCAAGTTTATCGGGCAGGGGGGCGAATCGCTGTACCGGGATGCGGCATTTTGCTTTAAATTGCACTGAATTTAGTGCATATAATCCACCCATAAAGGGAAATTCCCAAAGGTGTAATCCTTTTCTTGACTGTAACCTGTACCAAAGTAATAATTCATCAACCCTCCACATTAGCCAGTTGGAAGTGACTGGCGAAACAAGTGTCGAATTGCTAGCCAAAGCCTGTGAGAAGTGCAACTTTTCAGTTTGAGGTGAGCTACATACAAGGTTTCCGTTTCGGGAAGGCCCTCTGGGTCATCGCCGTTGTTCTAACAATTGGCTTGGTAATGAGCCTGCCAGTGGCCGCGCAGAGTTTGAATGCGCTGGCGCCGCTGCCGGCGAATCGTGTCCAAGCATCGACGATCAACGAATCGAATGTAGTAACTCTGCAGGGTCATGTGCATCCTCTGGCCCAGGCGCAGTTTGACAGGGGCGTGGTGTCTGACAGCACTCCAGCCCAACACATGATCTTGTTGCTCCAGCGCACTCCTGAACAGGAAGTTGCCGCCGCCGCAGTGGTGGACGAGCTGCACAACCCGAAATCTCCCATGTATCACCAGTGGCTAACGGCAGAAGAGTTTGGCAAGCGCTTCGGCCCGTCGGATTCCGACATGGCCGTGCTGACCAACTGGCTACAGTCGAAGGGCTTCACCGTGGAAGAAGCCACCGCAGGCCGCACGGCCGTAATCTTCTCCGGCACGGTTGGCCAGATGAAGCAGGCCTTCAACGCCGAGTACCATCACGTGAACGTGAATGGCGAAAATCACATGGCGGTTCTGAAAGATCCGACCATTCCTGCCGCGCTGGCTCCGATTGTGGCCGGCTTCCGCCAGTTGCATGACTGGGCTCCGAAGCCGAACATGACTGGGCAGAGCGTAAAGCACAAGAACGCCAAGACCGGCGCTTGGGAAAAGATCATTGGCGACAAGTCGGCTCCGGAATTCACCTTTAACTACAGCGGCTACTATAGCTACGATGTGACCCCGCAGGACTGGTTCACCATTTACGGTGCCAACCCGCTTTACTCTGCCGGCACCACCGGCGCGGGCGTGACGATTGCTGTAATTGAAGAGACCGGCCTGAAGAACGGCACTACGGCTGGCTATGGCAACCCTGACGTCCAGACGTTCCGCGCTGCCTTCGGTCTGTCGGCTTACCCGACCACCGGCGGTGCGAACGCAACGCAGGGCGGCGTCAACTACATGAACGGCAATGCTGGCGCAAGCCCGGCCTGCACGGCCGCTGCCAGCCCGACCAGCACCAGTGAAGAAGGCGAAGCACTGTTGGATGTGGAATGGTCCGGCGCGGTTGCTCCCAACGCGATTATTGACTACGTGTCTTGCGCTACGGGCAGCGGCGTGGGCAACTTCGGCACCGACATTGCAGCGACGTACATTGCCAACCACCTGTACACCACTGTCACGTCCGCCAGCTTGAGCTATGGCATTTGCGAAGCCAGCGCGGGCACCACGGGACAAACCTTCTACAACGGCGTCTGGCAACAGATGGCGGCGGAAGGCATCACGGCGATTGTCTCCTCTGGTGACGCCGGCTCTGCCGGTTGCGACCAGGGCGCCAGCTACGCCACGCACAACTCCAGCGCCAATTCGATGTCGAGCACGGCCTACAACATCTCGGCTGGCGGCACTGACTTCGAAGACGTATACCTGGTGAAGGGCGCCGCTCCGACGACGTACTGGGGCACGACAAACGGCTCGACCTATGCTTCCGCGCTGTCCTACATCCCGGAAATGACGTGGAACAGCGGCTACTGCACGAACCTTTGGGCTGTATACGCTCAAGCTACCACCTGGACCGCCTTCGGCACCACCTACACACCGGTGGCCATGTGCGGTTACGCAGGCGGTCATGGTTATACGGCCTATCTACACCCGGCCGGCGGTGGCGGCGGTATCAGTATTTACAACACTATTCCCACGTGGCAGAGCGTGTATGGCATTGGCAAGACGAGCGTTTCGGCCACCTATCGCAACCAGCCGGATCTCTCCTTCTTTGCATCCTCTGGTTGGTGGGGACACGCCGTAACCTACTGCCAGTCCGACGCGGGTTATCCCTGCACATATACCAATGCGCAGGATTCTTACTACCAGGCGGCCGGCGGCACCTCGTTTGTTGGTCCTGCCATTAACGGCATCATGGCACTGGTCAATCAGAAGTACGGACGCCAGGGCCAGGCTAACTACACGCTCTACAACCTGGCAGCAAAGCAGTACTGCACAACCAGCACCATCAGCCCGACGATCGCCAACTGCTCGGCTTCGTCTGGAACTTTGCCGGGTAGTTCCTGCATCTTCAATGACATCGCCAATGACACACCGTGCGTGAGTGGTGGCACCACTTCCTGCGGTACCGCCAATGGCGGGTTGACCTCCACTACCGTACCCAGCGATATCATCGTTGGTTGCAAGTACAGCAGCGCAACAGATTGCTATCGCACGGGCACCAACACTTACGGTATCTCCGGTACGGTCAGCCACACGACCCCGCTTGCTTACCAGACGGCCCAGGGATATGACCTTGGCACCGGTCTTGGCTCGGCGAACGTGGCCAACCTGGTAAACAATTGGAATACCGTTTCCTCCACCTTCACCACGACGACCGGGCTGACGGCTAGCCTGGCGACGCTGACCAATCCGACTGACAGCTCCACCCTGACGGCCACGGTTACGGCCACGCAGCGTGGCGGCGTTCCGTCCGGCACGGTGAGCTTCTACATCGGCAGCACCAGCGGCACGCTGCTGGCAACCAGCCCGGTCGCACTGGGCAGCTGCACGGGAACCGCTCCGAACATGGTCTGCACGGGCACGGCTACCTTTGCGCTGCTGGGTTCGAATGCAAGCCTGCCCTCCGGAGCCAACAACATCATCGCCTACTTCAACGGTGACGCAGCCAACGACGCTCCTTCGACCTCGTCCGCGGTGGTTGTCACTAACAACACGGCTTCGCCTGCCACCATGGCCACTCCGACGAACGGCAGCACGCTGACCGCGGCTTCGACGACGTTCACTTGGAACACGAACGGCTCGAGCGGTCCGTACTATCTGTGGATTGGTTCGACAACCGGTGGCAACGACCTGGGCAACGCAGGCGTGGCCAGCGGCACCAGCATGACGCTGACTCTGCCGACGACAGGCAACACGATTTACGTCACGCTGTGG
>CAINND010000006.1 GCA_903851035.1 uncultured Acidobacteriota bacterium
CGAATCACGCCATTCGGCTTGCCCTCTTCATCGGTCACCACAAACGGAATCGTGAACTCGTCCGTCACCCCGTTGTTGTACCGCTCCTGCATCTTGGCAACCGGGTTGCTCGTCGCGCCGCCCTCAGCCTTGCCCGCAACCATCGCGTCAAATGCCTTTCGCTCCCGGTCCCACTTGCGGTCCCGGTCCATCGCCCAGTAGCGGCCGCTCACGCTCGCCAGCTTGCCCACGCCATACTCAGCCATCTTCTGCTTCAGCTTCGCAATGTAGCCCGCTCCAGAGGTCGGCAACGTGTCGCGCCCATCCATAAACGCATGGACAAACACCTTCTCCACCCCATGCACCTTCGCCGCACGCAGCAGCGCATACAGGTGCTCCTGGTGCGAGTGCACACCACCGTCCGACAGCAGGCCCAGCAGATGCAGCGCGTGTCCGCCTTCCCGCGCCTTCTTCATCGCCCCTGCCACTGCCGGGAAATTCGTAAACTCATCGTTGGCAATCAGCAGATCGATGCGCGTAATGTCCATCTGCACCACGCGGCCGGCGCCAATATTCAAATGGCCCACTTCGCTGTTGCCCATCTGCCCGTCCGGCAAGCCCACAAAGTGCTCGCTCGCCCGAATCAGCGTATTCGGAAACTCCGCCAGCAGCTTGTCATACGTCGGCTTGCGCGCCAGCGCAATCGCATTGTTGTCTACCTTGGGGCTGTATCCCCAACCGTCAAGAATCGTAAGCACTACAGGATGGCGAAAACGAGACACAGGCATACCTTCCAAAAAATCGAGAATTGCTGCATTGGTTCGAAGCGCACCGCAAATCTGCCCAAAGGCAGAACGGGCTCCGTTTCCGGAGCCCGCAGCGTTTCAACTAGTCGTTGTAGTTCAGGCTTTCAAGACCCAGGAAGGCTGCTCCCTGGCCCAGTTCCTCTTCAATGCGCAGCAACTGGTTGTACTTCGCAATACGGTCCGTACGCGAAGCCGAACCCGTCTTGATCTGGCCTGCGCCAGTCGCAACCGCCAGGTCGGCAATGAAGGTGTCTTCCGTCTCGCCCGAACGGTGCGAGATGATCGACGTGTACCCATAACGGCGGCCCAGCTCAATCGCTTCAAAGGTCTCCGTCACGGTGCCAATCTGGTTCAGCTTGATCAGAATCGAGTTGGCAACGCCCTCTTCGATTCCGCGCTGCAACCGCTTCACGTTCGTCACGAAAAGATCATCGCCCACCAGCTGAATCCGCGAGCCCGCCTTCTCCGTCAGCAGCTTCCAGCCATCCCAGTCATCCTCAGCCAAGCCGTCTTCAATCGAAACGATCGGATACTGACGCGACCAGTTATCCCAGAAAGCAACCATCTCTTCGCTCGTCAGCTCACGCTTGTCGCTCTTCTTGAAGATGTACTTGCCCTTGTCCTTGTCGTAAAACTCGCTCGAAGCAGGATCCAGAGCAATCGCGATATCGATGCCCGGCTTGTAGCCCGCCAGCTCAATCGCTTCCAGAATCACTTCCACCGCTTCCACGTTCGCGCGCAGCGAAGGAGCAAAACCGCCCTCGTCGCCCACTGCGGTCGAGTAGCCCTTCTTCTTCAGCACACTCTTCAGTGCGTGGAAGGTCTCCGTACCCCAGCGCAGCGCATCACTGAAGCGCTCCGCACCCACCGGCATCACCATGAACTCCTGGAAGTCCACGCTGGAGTCGGCATGTGCGCCGCCATTCAGCACGTTCATCATCGGCGTCGGCAGAATGCTCGCATTCGACCCGCCCAGGTAACGGTACAGCGGCAGTTCCAGCGTCTGCGCCGCAGCGCGCGCAGC
>CAINND010000007.1 GCA_903851035.1 uncultured Acidobacteriota bacterium
TCCGTTCGTTCTATGGAATGGCAAGCTACAAGCCGGCCGAAAAACTCACAGTCGGCGGCTATTACAGCTACGGCATTGACCACCACTGGTCGCATTCGGGGCCGGGCCGGTTCCAGCGCGACTACACCTTCTCGGGCCGCTACGACTTCTCAGGATTCTTCTATGCCAAGGCGGAGGAGCACATTGTGGGCGGCACCTTGTATGGCTACAGCCAGATTGACAACCCTGCCGGCCTGAAGACTGATACGACGCTCACCATCGTCAAGGTCGGAGTGAACTTCTGAGCAGCTGCGCCAGGAATGGTCGCGAGGAGAATTGCGATGAGAAAGAAATTGTTTTTGTTCCTGATGCTTGCGCTGGCGGCTGTTGGCGCGCACTGCGCCCAGGCCCAGGTGGTTGTGATTGCCAACAACAGCGTCAAATCAACCGAAGTTTCGAAGGCCGATCTGCGGGACGCATTTACCGGCGCGGCCAGCACCTTCAAAGATGGCTCGCACGTGGTTCCCGTACTGCTGAAGGGCGGCGCGGTGCACGATGAGTTTCTTACCGCATTTGTGGGCAAGCCGGATTCCGCCTTCAAGGCGAGCTGGCGCAGCCTGGTATTTTCGGGCCAGGCGAATATGCCCAAGTCTGTTGATACCGATGCAGCCGTGGTGGACTTTGTTGCCCATACCCCGGGCGCAATCGGCTACATCGGCAAATCCAGTCCCCATGACGGCGTAAAAATCCTGACGGTGCGGTGACCTATGTTTCGTGGAACGACGATCAAGACAAGGATTCTGCGCCTGCTTGCCGGGTTGGCTGGCGGTTACCTGCTGGTACTCGGGATGGTGCAGCTTTCAGCCTCGGCAACTCACAAGCGCATGTCGGAGATTTCGGCTTCGCTGTTTCCCGCCGCGCTGCGCATGCAGGAGGCAGAAGCTGCCTTTGAGCGGATGAAGAAGCACTACGGCGATGCGGTGGTGCTGCAGGACAATGGCGCGCTGGCCAACGGCGGCAAGGACGCGCAGGAGGTGGGTGAGGCGCTGGAGCAGGTGCAGTCTCTGCTGGCCGTCCAACCCCATTTGAGCGCAGACGCGGCGCGGATTGCTGCAAGCTTTTCTGATTTGCGCGGTCGCGAGCAGAGCGCATACGGCGCAATTCTGAGCGCGAGCGGCGGCAGCGATGAAGCCATGGGCAAGGTTGCCGGGCTGGGCAAGGAGAACAAGGCGCTCTCTGAGACCATGGAGGCGCTGGACAAGGCAATTGCCGCAGAGTTCCAGTCGCAGTTGGATACGGTGGACTCCTACTCAGTGCGCACCCGGATTACCGGCCTCGTGCTGGTGGTGCTGGCGATGGTTGCCTGCGGCTTTGCCTGGTGGATTGTCCAGTACAAAGTGGTCGCTCCGCTGCATGTGCTGGCCAACAGGATGCAGGATATCGCCGAGGGGGAAGGAGATCTGACTTCCCGACTCGCGGTGGAGGGCCACAACGAGATCGACGAGGTTGGGCGCTGGTTCAACGTCTTCATCGAACGGATTGAGGCCATCATCCGGCAGGTGGCGGTGAATGCGCGAACCCTGGGCGAATCGGCTGCGGAGCTGGCCGCGGCTGCCAACGAAACCGCCGTGCAGTCTACCCAGCAGCAGGAACAGGCCCAGCGCATTACCGCCACCATGAGCGAGATTTCGACCGCTGTGCTGGAGATCAGCCAGACGACGCAGAGTGCAGCCGCGGACGCGCGCCGATCGGAAGAGCAGGCGCATGAGGGCGGGCGCACCGTGCAGACAACGGTGGAGACAATCCAGAAGCTGGAGGAGAGCAACCGCCAGACCTCAGGCCGAATCGAGCTTCTGGGCGAGTCGAGCGTTGCCATCGGCAAGATCATCAGCGTCATTGACGATATTGCCGACCAGACCAATCTGCTGGCGCTCAACGCGTCCATTGAGGCCGCCCGCGCCGGGGAGCATGGCCGGGGATTTGCCGTGGTTGCCGGCGAAGTTCGCCGGCTGGCCGAGCGCACCTCGGCTGCGACGAAGGAGATTGACCAGACCGTGCGCACCATCCAGCAGGGTACCCAGGATGCGGTTGCGGCGATGCGGGCGAGCATGAGCCAGGTCAACTCCGGCGTGACCTCGGCA
>CAINND010000008.1 GCA_903851035.1 uncultured Acidobacteriota bacterium
ATGCTGCGCCGCAAGTTGCGCTGAGGCGCAACACACACACTTACAAATTCTCCACGCAGCAGAGGTATTATGGGAAGTCGGAAACCAACCCGTTCTGGTTAACAACTTAATATGTCTGCTACGAAAGAGACCTAATAAGGCTGTTGACCCAAGGAGTTCTTATGCGCATCGGCAGAATGTTTCTCACCGGAGCCGCAGCGCTGCTGATCGCACTGGCGACCGGCTGCGGCGGCACGAACAACGGAACCACGGTCGTCAAGACGACCCCAACTATTACCTGGGCAACGCCGGCGGCCATCACGTATGGCACGGCACTCAGCTCGACTCAGCTCAACGCGACCGCTTCGGTCGCGGGTAGCTTTGTCTACAACCCTACCGCGGGCACCGTGCTCACGGCAGGATCACAGACACTTTCGACAGCCTTCACGCCCAACGACACCGCGGACTACAACAACGCTTCGGCCAATGTCACGCTCACCGTCAACAAGGCGACGCCGTCCATCACGTGGACGCCGGCAACCTCGGTGACCAACGAGCAAGATCTGAGCTCCGTGCTCAATGCGATGAGCGCCACTTCCGGAACCTTCGCCTACACGGCGACAATCTCCGGCGGCACCGCTGTTGCAGTGACGTCCTCGAGCGTACTGTCAACCGTCGGCAGCTACACCATCACGGCGCAGTTCACGCCAACCGATACCGCGGACTACAACACCCCGGCACCGATCACCGCTCCGCTTACGGTAACGCAAGCGCCGCCGGTGATCGTTGCGGTAGACAAGCCGTACGTCTATTGCGAGGGAGTGGGAACGAACTGCTACGCGCAGTTCACGCTCACCACCGCGGACACGACGACCACCGACACGCTCTCTTTTGGAGGGCCGGTCAACGGCAACGCCGTCTCATGGTCGAGGAACAACGCAACCCAAGCGGTTGTGAACGTCTTCTTCAATCAGTACGCTCCCGGATGGTACACCTTCAAGATTTGCAGAGCGGGTGGAACATCATGCTCGAGCACGGTGGCGACCGCGTTTCTTGCGGCACAAAATACGCTGGCGGTTTCGGCAACGGGAGAGCTTTATCAGCTCGACCAGACCAGAACCGCGACCGGATACTACGTCCGCAATTTCACGGCAAGCGACGCAACGCTCACGGCAGTCGGAAGCGGAGACATCCAGCTTCCGACGATTTGGGTAATCCCCCCTATGGGAATCTCTTACGACAACGCCACGAACCTTATTGTCGTTGGTCAAAACTTCTTTAACCTTAGCGGCGCCAACGTTGGCGGGATCGCAACGCCAAGTGGCTCTGGCTTACCTCTCGGAACAGTCGCAAAAAATGGGTACGGGGCCCTCACTCAGCCTGGAAGTAATAATTTTTTCCAGTATCCCATTGCAAACGGCGTTCAGTCGCCGGCTGCTGTCAACCCCTGCAACCAACCTTCGTCGCTCGCAGTAGGGATCGTAGGCACCGAAACCGATGCCTTTGTTCTCTGCCGCGGCAATTCTCCAGCGCTTTGGAAGGTAAGCCTCTCAAGTTCATCTTCTGGAAGTTCTGTACCACTGACCGGCATCATGCCGATCAATACCGTACAGGCGTCCAATCCAGATGCCGGCGGATGGCAGGTCGCCTATGCCGAAGCAGGACCCGCCGCAGCGACCGTTGCCATTCTCTCAACCCCCGATGCGGTCGTCGAGTTTGTGAACACTACAACGATGCAGGTAAGTTCAAGTCCTGCGACGCTCACGGGCGACGGAATTCCAGTCCAGATTGTAAGTGACGACGTCCATGGAAATTTCATCGTGGCATTCGTTCACCCACAGACGTCGACGACCAACGCGTCAAACACCACGTTCGCAAGAGTAAATCCCACGAACGGGGCAGTGACGACGCTCATATCGACCTCGGCCAAGATGCCCTCCGGCTTCGCCGTTTCTGCAGACGGCAACTGGCTGTATATCTGCTCGCTGTCCGCGTGCGAGACACAGCCCAACCAGTAACTCAGCATCATTGTTCCATTTCAAGAGCCCCTCATCACGAGGGGCTCTATTTGAAGTCACAGTAGAGGTGAACTGAGCCATGGGAAACTGGTTGACCTGGGCGTTGCTCTCCGCATTTTTTGCCGCGGCCACGGCTCTGCTGGCCAAGCTCGGCGTCAGCGGAATTCCGTCGAACCTGGCCACGGCGATCCGCACGACGGTGGTCATCGTCTTCGCCTGGCTGATGGTGGCCGTCACGCGGGAGTTTTCCGGCATGTCGGCGTTGACGCCGCGCAACTGGCTCTTCCTCGTGCTCTCCGGCACGGCCACAGGACTGAGCTGGCTCTGCTACTTTCACGCTCTCAAAATTGGCGAGGTCAGCAAGGTCGCGCCGATTGACAAGCTGAGCGTACCGCTGGTGATCGTCTTCAGTGCACTCCTGTTGGGCGAGCGGATGTCGGCCGGCAAAATCGTGGGTGGCCTGCTGATAGCCGCCGGCGCCATCGTGGTGGCCCTGGGATAAACGTTATGCGCTTATTCGTAGCCATTGATATCGATGATTCCATTCGCCAGCGGTTGGATGATTACGCACGCGCGATGAAGGCCCGCGCGCCGGGCGTGCGCTTTGTTGCCCCGGGCAATTATCACGTCACGCTTAAGTTTTTAGGCGAGGTGGCAGACTCGCGTTTGCCGGAGATTCAGTCGGCGCTGGACGGGATTCGCTATCCGTCGTTTACGTTTGATGTGCGCGGCGTGGGATTCTTCCCCAACGCGCGCGCACCGCGAGTATTCTGGGCAGGCATCGGTCATGTGGATGGCGAGTGTGCGGAGTTGGCGGGCCTAGCACGATGGGTTCGGCAGGCATTCGAGCCCCTGGGCTTTGCCGCCGAACTGGATTTTCGTGCCCATCTGACGCTGGCGCGCAACGGCTCTGGACGCCCGAAACCGGTACGCGGCGAGCGTGCGCCAGAGGCATTTGCACAGCTTTCACGGCTCGTCACCGCCGAGGCACCGCCTGAGTTCGGTACAATGACGGCGCGCAGGTTCTTCTTATACGAAAGCAGACTGTCTCCGGCGGGCGCCGCGTACACCAGGCTTGCGGGCTTTGGATTGCACGATGACGGAGCAGGATCGGACGCAGGATGAACGCTGACAGTAACTGGATTCTTCTAGCCGGAATTGCCGTAGGTGCTTACCTGATGGGTTCAATTCCCTTCGGGTACATACTGGTTCGCCTGACGACGGGCGTGGACGTGCGCGCCACAGGCAGCGGCAACATTGGCGCCACCAACGTTGCACGCAGCGGCGGCAAGGGACTTGGCATCCTGACTCTTGTGCTGGACACCTTCAAGGGCTGGCTGCCGGTGTGGCTGGTGCTGCACCTGCCTGGAATGCCTGTGGCCGACGACCGCCAACTTCATGTGCTGGCCGCCGCCGTCGCCCTGTTGGCCGTGCTGGGACACATGTTCACCATTTGGTTGCGCTTTAAGGGCGGCAAGGGAGTGGCGACCGGGCTGGGAGTTTTTCTGGCGCTGGCGCCGCTGGCGGTACTGATCTCCGTGGCCTTCTTCGCCATCATCTTCGCCGTGACGCGCTACGTCAGCCTGGGCTCAATTGTGGCCGCCGCCACGTTCCCAATCATTTTGTGGCTGCGCGAAGGGGCACTCTTTGGTCCCTGGGGCATGGCACTGGCCACCGCGGTCGCCGTGCTGGTCATCGTGCGTCATCATGAAAACATAGGACGCCTGCTGGGCGGCACGGAAAGCCGCTTTGGCGTGAGAAAGGCTTAGGAATTTATGGCAAAGATTGCAGTCATCGGCGCGGGCGCCTGGGGCACAGCGCTTTCCATTGCGCTGGGGCGCCAGGCGGAACACTCTGTCCGCCTGTGGGCCTACGAAAAAGAAGTAGTGGATTCCATCAACACGGCGCACGTCAACGAACCGTTTCTCAAGGGCTGTCCCATGCCAGCGGGCATTGTGGCCACACGCGATCTGGCCGAAGCCATCAGCGGCGCGGAAATTGTGTTGAGCGTGATGCCTTCGCACCACGCACGCCGCGTCTATACCCAGATGAAGCCCCTGCTGAAGCCGGAGACTCTGCTGGTGAGCGCCACCAAGGGCATCGAGAATGATTCCCTGCTGCGCATGACCGAGGTCATCACCGAAGTGTTGGGCACGGGCGAGGGTGCGTTTACGCCGCGGCTGTGCGCACTGAGCGGCCCGAGCTTTGCCCGCGAAGTGGCGCAGGGCTTCCCCACGACGATCAGCGTGGCCAGCAAGGATGCGGCGCTGGCGCAGTTTGTGCAGGAGGCATTCAGCGATCAGACCTTCCGCGTTTATCGCAACGACGATGTGATTGGACTGGAGCTTGGCGGCAGCGTGAAGAACGTCATCGCCATTGCCGCCGGAGTGGTGGAAGGCCTGGGCTTTGGACACAACACGGCCGCCGCGCTCATCACCCGCGGGCTGGCAGAAATGACGCGGTTGACCCTCGCCTGCGGAGGTAAGCAGGAGACGATGGCGGGACTGGCCGGCCTTGGCGACCTGGTGCTGACCTGCACCGGAGGACTGAGCCGCAACCGCAGCGTGGGCGTGGAGCTTGGCCGCGGACGCCAACTGGACGAGGTGATCGCCGGCATGCACGGCATGGTGGCCGAAGGCGTAATGACCACGGCCGCAGCCCTGGGCCTGGCTCGCAAGCACCAGGTGGAGATGCCGATTACGTCGCAGATGGATCAGATTCTGCATCACGGATTGAAGCCGGCCGACGCCATCCGCGACCTGATGAACCGGCCACTGACCCGCGAAGGAACGACCCGCGAAGGAGCGCTCGCAAAGGCGTAACGCGTGCGAGCACGATGCTCGCACTGGAATGCGCCCGTTATAATGAAATTGCGATGATTCGTTCCCTGTTTGGCGGTAGCGGCGAACCCGAAGAGAAAAAGCTGTCCCTGTTTGAGCGCATGAAGCAGGCAGTCACGCGCACGCGTGAAAACCTGAACGAGCGCCTGGAAGAGGCCGTCGGCCTGCGTAAGCAGATTGACCGCTCCACGCTGGAAGAGCTGGAGGCGACGCTGCTCTCCGCCGATCTGGGCTCCACCACAACAAATGAAGTGCTAGCCGCGCTACGCGAAAAGGTGGACCGCAAACTGATTGGTGATGGCGCGGAGTTGAAGCGCGTGTTGCAGGAGGAGTTGAAGGCCATCCTGCTGCGCGCTGAAGAAGCCAAGCCCAAGGTTGTGGCCGAGGCCCCTGAGGTCATCCTTGTTGTCGGCGTGAATGGCGTGGGCAAGACGACCACCATCGGCAAGCTGGCGCACCTGCTGCGCGCGCAGGGCAAAACGGTTCTGCTGGCAGCGGCGGATACCTTCCGCGCGGCGGCCATCGAACAACTTGAAATCTGGGGCGAGCGCACCGGCGTCGAAGTCATCAAGACCAAGCCCGGCGGCGACCCTTCGGCCGTGCTTTATGACGCGTTGCAGGCGGCCAAGAACCGCCACACGGACTACGTGATTGTGGACACCGCCGGACGACTGCACAACAAGGCTCACCTGATGGCTGAGCTGGAGAAGATGTACCGCACGGCGCAACGCATCATCCCCGGCGCGCCGCACGAAACGCTGCTCATCATGGACGCCACTACCGGGCAGAACGGATTGCAGCAGGCGCGCGTCTTTACCGAGGCCGCCGGTGTCACCGGCATTGTGCTTACCAAGCTGGACGGCACGGCCAAGGGCGGCGTTGTGGTCGCCATCTCTCGTGAGCTCAACCTCCCCGTGCGCTATGTTGGCGTGGGAGAAAAACAGATAGACCTGATTCCCTTCCACGCGGACGACTTTGTCGCCTCGCTGTTTGCCTAACGCCATGGCCCTCTCTGCCGACGAGCTGTTTCTGAAACAGGCGCTGGAACTGGCGGCACAAGGCCGGGGACTGGCCTCGCCCAACCCGCTGGTCGGTGCGCTCATTGTGGACGAGCGCGGGCGCATTGTGGGCAGCGGCACGCATCTGTACGAACACCGCAAGCACGCCGAGATCATCGCCCTGGAAGAGGCCGGCGACAAAGCCCGCGGCAATACTCTCTACATCAATCTTGAACCCTGCTCGCACACCGGCCGCACCGGCCCCTGCGCGGATGCACTGATTGCTGCCGGTATCGGCCGCGTCGTCTGCGCCATGGAAGATCCCAACCCGTTAGTGGCTGGGCGCGGCCTGGCCAAACTGCGCGAGGCCGGCATCGAGGTGGAAGTCGGGCTGATGCAGCACGTAGCGCGCGCGCTGAACGAGAGTTTTGCGCAGTTCATCCGGACCGGGCTGCCCTTTGTCACCCTGAAGGCCGCCATGTCGTTGGACGGCAAAATCGCCGGTCCTTCCACAGGACAGCCTGCTTCATCCGGCGCGGCTTCATCGGGTGCTTCCACGGCCAGCTACATTACGGGCGAGGAGAGCCGCCGACGCGTGCACCGGATGCGTCATGAGAGCGATGCCATCCTGGTTGGAGTGGGCACGGTCATCGCCGACGATCCTCTGTTGACCGACCGCAGCGGACGTGAGCGCCGCCGAAGGCTGATGCGCGTCATTCTGGACTCGCGCCTGCGCCTGCCCTTGACTTCACGCGTGGTGGAGACCGCGCAGGAAGACGTCATCGTCTTTTGCAGCTTTGCCGAGGAAAACAAGCGGCGCGCACTGGAAGAGCGCGGCGTGCGCGTGGTGCAGGTGGAGATTGAAGCCGCCGAACCCGGCCCGGCGCTCTCTCCGCATGAGGGGCGCCCGGACCTTTATCGCGTGGTCTCGCTGCTGGGCGCGGAGGGCATCACCAGTTTGCTGGTGGAAGGCGGCGCGGTGGTCAACTGGGCTTTCCTTCGTTCGCGGCTGGTGGATAAGCTGACACTGTTTTTCACTCCGCGGATATTTGGCCCCGTGGGTGCCGTTCCCTGGCTGGATGGCATGAGCGGCCTGACGGCCGGCGACGCTCTGCATCCCTCGCATTTGCACATCGAGCGCCATGGAGAAGACTTCAGCGTAGAGGCTTATCTGCGCGATCCTTACCGAGTGCTTGGCCCGCAGGGCTGAGCTGAGAGGTTCATCATGTTTACCGGAATCATCGAAGAAGTCGGACGCATCGCCCGCATTGATCAGCAGGGAGAAAACCGTCGCATCCACATTGAGGCCGCCTCGGTCACCAAAGAGCTGAAGACCGGCGACAGTTGCGCCGTCAGCGGCGTCTGCCTAACGGCGCTGGACATTACGCCAACATCTTTTTGTGCCGATCTTGCCCCGGAGACCTGGGTGCGCACATCGTTCTCGCGCATCACGCCCGGCGCGCGGGTGAACCTGGAGCTGCCGCTGGCCGCGCACGGACGCCTGGGCGGACACATCGTGCAGGGGCATGTGGATGGTGTGGGCCGGCTTGAGGCCTTTGAGCCCATCGCCGGCGGAGACGGTTACTGGCTGCACATTCAGATTCCAGTGGAAATGGAAAAGTATCTGGTCTATAAGGGCAGCATCGCCATTGAGGGCATCAGCCTGACGGTAGCCAAGCTGGAAGGCCTGCGCTGCTCGGTGGCCATCATTCCACACACTGTTGAGCGCACAAATCTGGGCACATTGAAGCCCGGCGACCCCATTAACCTGGAAGCCGACATTGTGGCCAAGTATCTGGAGAAGTGGATGCTAGGTAGCCGTGCCGGACATCTCTCTCCGGTAGGTTCATCGGCGGAGCTGGTAGCCAAGGGCTTTTAGTATTTAAGGTCTTCAATCGAACACGACGGAGAGTACAGCGATGACCTCACAGAGCGACGCAACGTCTTCTTCGCAGAAAAACACGAGCTTCCCCAGTGGGATACCCGGCATGCGCCGCCGCCTGAAGGCAATCTTCATCGGCAGCATTGGCAACCTGGTCGAATACTACGACTTCTACGCCTATGCGGCCTTTGCGCTGTACTTTGCAAAATCATTCTTTCCGGAAGGCGACGAGCTGGCGCAGCAGTTGAATGCCGCCGTGCTTTTTGCCGCGGGCTTTCTGGCGCGTCCCCTGGGCGGATGGATCTTTGGCCACATGGCGGATCGCCACGGCCGCCGCGTCTCGCTGACCGTGAGCGTGGCGCTGATGTGCGTGGGCTCGCTGGTCATCGCCGTCACGCCGACATTTTCCACCATCGGCGTGTGGGCCGCCGTCATCCTGGCCGCTGCGCGCATCCTGCAGGGCCTAAGCCTGGGCGGCGAATACGGCACCAGCGCCACCTACCTTAGCGAAGTTGCCGACGCGAAAAATCGCGGTTTCTACTCCAGCTTCCAGTACGTCACGCTCATCGGCGGCCAGCTCTGCGCCATTGTGGTGTTGCTGGTTCTGCAAGGCTGGCTGCTGACTCCGCTGCAACTGCGTGCCTGGGGCTGGCGCATCCCCTTCGCCATCGGCGGACTGCTGGCGATTGTGGCGGCCGTCATGCGCCGCAGCCTGGTGGAGACCGACTCCTACCTTGAGGTCTCAAAGCACAAGGCCGCGCACAGCAAAAACAGCCTGCGCGAGCTGATGCGCTATCCAAAAGAGGTCACGTTGGTCATTGGACTGACCATGGGCGGCACGGCGGCCTTCTACACCTACACCACCTACATGCAGAAGTTTCTCAAGCTCAGCGTGCACCTGACCGACAGCCAGACGACGACGGTCACAGCCAGTTCGCTGATCTTCGCCATGCTGCTGCAACCCATCTATGGAGCCATCAGCGACCGCATTGGCCGCAAGTGGCTGCTGATTGCCTTCGGCGTCTGCGGCACGCTCTTCACCATTCCCCTGCTGACGGCCCTGCGCGCCACGCACAGCGCCATGACGGCCTTCCTGCTGATTGCCACCGCCTGGCTCATCGTCTCCGCCTATACGTCCATCAACGCCGTGGTCAAGGCCGAGCTCTTTCCGGCAGCGGTGCGCGCCACCGGAGTAGGCCTGCCCTACGCGCTGACGGTCTCCATCTTTGGCGGCACGGCGGAGCCCATCGCGCTGTGGTTCAAGAAGCTGGGACACGAGAGCTGGTTCTACACCTACCTGACCGGCTGCATCGCGGTCTCTCTGCTGGTGTACGTCTTTATGCGGGATACGAAGCGGGAGTCGCTGATTCGAGAGTAGGCGTTACGCAGGTGGGAACTTCAGTACGAAACTAAACGCCCTTATTCCCCTCGCGCCAGTAATCCAGGTCGAGTGAGTCCAGGGTGAGGAAGTCGCGCACAATCTCCACATCGCTGAGCACCATCTGCTGCGGCGTGCCGAAAAAGGCTACGCGCGCCTCGTGCAGAAACAGGATGCGGTCGGCCACCTTGGCTGCCAGGTGCATGTCGTGCGTCACCACGATGCTGGTGAGCTTGAGCTGATACTTGAGCTTCTTGATCAGGTCGCCGAGCAGATGCGCCGTCAGGGGATCCACCTGCGTGGTGGGCTCGTCGTAGAGGATTGCCTGTGGCTGCGCTGCCAGGGCGCGCGCAATGGCCACCGAGCGCTTCATTCCCGTGGAAAGATCGCTGGGCAATTGGTCGCGGTACTGGCCCACGTTCACCATCTCCAACAGCCCATCCACAATCTGATAAATCTGCGCCTCGCTCAGGTCGCGGCGGTCTCGCAGGGGGAAGGCAACGTTCTCACCCACACTCAGCGAATCAAAGAGCGCGCCGTTCTGGAAGACCATGGTGACCTTTTTGCGGATGCGCTCCATCTCAGCTTCGTCATAATCCGTAACGTCTTCCTGCGCCACCCAGATGCGGCCGCTGTTCGGCTTGAGAAAGCCCATGATGAGATGCAGGCTGACGGATTTGCCCACGCCGCTGCGTCCCAGGATGGCAACCGTCTCACCGGGCTGCACGTCAAAGCTCACATCGTCCAGAATGACCTTTTCGCCAAAGGCCTTGTGGACGTGCTCGAACTGGATATACGGACGGTTGGGATCGGCTTCGTTCATGGCGTCCTGATGAGTGTAAACCGGCAGGGGCCGGCAGATGAAGAGCGCTGTCAGACGAACTTACCCAGCTAGTCACTCTCCCACCGTGGCGACAGCGGATATAATCTCTACTATTCCTGTAGGACGAGAGATGAGCGTGTACCCTGTCTGGCTTGTGGGAGCGGCATATTTCTGCTTCGGGCTGATCTTCGGCAGCTTCCTGAACGTGTGCATTTACCGTCTGCCGCGGGGCCTCAGCGTGGTGCGCCCGCGCTCGGCGTGCCCGGAGTGCCACCGCATGATCTCCGCCCAGGACAACATACCCGTTATCAGCTGGCTGCTGCTGGGTGGCCGCTGCCGCCACTGCAAGGTGCCCATCACGCCGCGCTACGCCGTAGTGGAATTCACCTGCGCCATGCTCTTCCTGCTCTGCTTTCTGCGCTCCGCCCTGCCGGTGGACGCCATCAAGGGCTGCGTGCTCTGCTTCCTGCTGCTGGGGCTGACCTTTACAGACGCGGAAACCCACCTGCTGCCCGACGCCATGACCTATCCGGGCCTTGCCGCCGGCATCCTGCTCAGCGTCTTTTCACTGGTACCCGGGCCGGCAGCCGCGCTGTGGCCCATCGCCTTCCACGGCGCTCCCTCGCCCATGCAGCTGGAGGTGCAGCTCTTTCTGCGCTCGCTGCTGAATGCGCTGATGGGTGCGGCGGTTGGCGCCGGAGTGCTCTATGCCATCGCCGAGATCTATCGTGCCGTGCGCAAGACCGACGGCATGGGCTTTGGCGACCTCAAGCTGATGGCCATGGTCGGCGCCTTCTTGGGCCCGGTGCTGACGCTCTTCGTGCTCTGCACTTCGGCCATTGCCGGCGGATTCTTTGGCGGCGCGGTGCTTTTCAGCATTTACCAAAAGCGCCTGCAGCGTTATCGCCCACGTCTTGGCGCAAAGGCCGGAGCCCGAAGCTGGCAGGCGGCGCAGACGGCCATGCGCGCCCTGGAAATTCCCTTCGGCGTATTCCTGTGCACCATGTCGCTGGTGGCATGGTTCTACGGAGCAGGGCTGGTGCGGGGCTACCTGCGCCTGCTGGGCTATTAGCGGCCTAACACCTTTGGGTTGACCAGACGGCTACCTGCCTGTTTAGTAGCGGCTGCAAAGCGCTACAATACCCGTGACCCGGTTACGAGGCGGGTATCTCGATGAGGCGTGTCCTGCCAGCCATCTCCAATTGGGCGCTTTTTCTATTGGCGCTCTCCCTGTTGGCAATTGCCGCGCCAACGGCGGCGCAGGCACAGTCGCTGGGTGATGTAGCCCGCCAGCAGCGCGCCGAGCGGCAAAACACTACCTCGACCCGCGTTTACACTAACGACGACGTTGAATCTCCTGAAGCCCCAATCGTAAAGGGCAAAGCCGCTTCCGGCGAAAGTGAATCCACGGAAGCCGTTGCGCAGCCCGCATCCACCGACGCAAAAGCCGCTGACGCCAAGCCCGGCGAAGCCGCCACCAGTGAGGCCAAGACGGCAGATGCGACAACCGCCGATGCCGCCAAGCCCTCCGAATCAGCCGACAACGCAGCCGGCAAGAAATCCGACAAGAAGCGCTCCAAGGCCGATGCCGCGGAGAACGCTGGCACTGAGAGCGCGGCCAACGCCGAGGAAACCGAATCCAGCAAGGCCGAAAAGCAGAAGGCACAGCGCGAGAAGGACATCGTCGAGCGCACAAAGGAAGTCAACGACCACTACATCAACCGCATCAAGAAGCTGCGCGATGAATTAAACGTAGCTCGGCTGCAACTGACAAGGATTCAATCCGACCAGGTGGCCAATACGCAGGCCTACCACAACACGGCGGGCATGGTTCCCACTCTCAATGAATACGAGGCGCAGCAGCGTGAATTCATCGAGAGGATTGCCACCCAGCAGGACCTGATCAAGACCCTTGAGCAGCAGTTAAGCGACGCGCAGGAGGATGCGCGCCACGCCGGGGTTCCCCACCCCTACGACTACTAGCCTTTCTTAACTTTTTTCAAAGCGTACGCCGCCCGCGTGTGCAGCTGGCGCAGGTGGTGGCGTCCGTGGCAATAGTGGAAGAGCCGCCACTCCTCGGCCGTCATCGCTCCCAACAGAAAGTGTGGCGCAATCGGCCCCGGGCCCCAGGTCAGTTCGGCGGCATCAATGGCGGCGGCCATGCGCTCCAGGCTGCTCAACGCCCGATCGCGCGCGGCATGGCCCATCAACCCTGTCGGTTGCACAATCTCCGGAGCCTTGTAGCCGCCGGGGAAATAGCCAACATGGCAAATCAGTAGCTGGCCCAACTTCTGCCTCCAGGTGGGTTTCTCCATCGCTGGCCGCTGACCGCAGTCGAGAGCATTTTCCAGCAGCTTGGCCGTTGTGCCATAGCTTCGCCCCAGGTGTTCCACGATTTGCGAGCAGTTCCAGCGGCCCTCCTGCGCAATCATCCAGGCATCGCCAAAAAGGCTTTCGGTGGAGTCCTCAATCCGGTCATGCAGTTTTTGTAAAAGGGCGTCCATCAGTGCGGCTTAACCTCCGTGGCTTTGTCTTCTTTGGGCGGAATTGCGGTCGGTGACGCTGTTCCCTGCCTGGTTTCACCGCCCGGCGGATTCTGCTTTGCGGCCTTCGCGGCGGCCTCCGTCTTCAACCGCTCCACGGCCTTGCGCGCATCGTTGGCACTGGGGCCGTCCTTCAGAATGGACAGGTACTGCTGGTAGAGCTCCATCGCCTCGGGATATTCCTTGATCTTTTCCAGCGCGACGGCCAGATGGAAGATGGCCACGGCGTCGCGCGGCTTGAACTCCAGCGCATCGCGATAACGCAGGATGGCCGCCTTGTAGTTGCCGCGATTGTAGTAGTAGTTGCCCACCTCAACATCTTTCATGGCGCGCAGAGGATTATAGGGATGCATTTCACCCACATCTTCGCTGGCGCGAGCCTTATTGCCCGCCGCAGTCGCATCCTCCAGTGGCGGCGATAGATCGATCTTCGTCTGCTCGCTGCTGCTTTCGTTCGAAGTGCGCGGCGCGGCGCTGTTGGCCGGGGGCTTCAGCGTCTCAGGCTTTTTCTGTTGATAGCGCGGGTCTTCCGTCATGGGCCCATCGAGTTCGCCGGTGGTTTGCGCCATCAGCGGCGCAGCCAGCAGCAATGTGCCGCCCAGTACGGTCGCCAGTAGCAGAAGCCTCTTCATGGCCATGATTGTACGCGCCGGAGAAATCAGGTAGTTGCGGATTTTACAAGGAAGCGGCGGGTAGTGGCGCGCCCTTCCATCTGCGCGCGAATCTCCATGTCAATGTTGCCGGCAACGGCAGGCAGACGCATGTGGGCCACGCCGGCGTCATTGGTGTAGGCACCTTTTAATTGGCCGGATTCGGCATCGGTGCGCCATTGGCCGTCCACATATACGTTGCCGGCCACATAGCCGCCAATCAGCACGCGGAACTGCAACACAATGTCGCTCAAGGAGATGCGCTCGGCGCCCAGGAAGTGCACGACCAGTACCTCGCCAACTTCCTGGTTGAGCACATCGTCGATAAAGCCTTCGCGAACGGCCTCTACCACCCAGCGGTGCTGCGAGCGCGCCATCTCCTGGATGTGATCGTCGGCGGCGCCATCCGGCATTGCGGAACTGCGTTTGCCAATGCATCGGCCGCTGACAAATACCTGCGACTCCAGCCGCCGCTCCTGCTGGCGCGCCTCCGTTTGGACGTGATACACAGTCTCGTCCACGCGGATGTCGGTATTGAAGCCGAAGATCATGAACCGCGTTAAACTTTCCGGGCAGGGCTAAACGGACGTGACCAAAGCACACGTCCGGCTGGCCAAGCCAATGAATTTACTTGCCTTGCATTGTCATGTCCTAAGGACAGAATAACAACATTACTTTGGTTTTCGAGTACCCTTTCTGGCACTGCCTGATAAACGCATTTACGTCTGAATTCTGCCATTCGTAACCGTTCCGGGAGTTTCCTTGACACTGCTAAATCGCACTATCTATACTTGCCAGTTCATCCAATGTGGTGGTGGATTCCGTAACCTAACAGAATGACAGACAACTACTTTGCCCGGTATTTGCCGCTGCTGATCCATTTCACGCTGGCCACCGTCCTGGCGGCCGCCATCGTGACCCTTTCCTATTTCATCGGCCAGCACAAGGCGAACAAAAGCAAGATGTCGCCTTACGAGTGCGGCATGGAGCCGGTAGGCGACGTGAGGCAGCGCTTCAGCGTCAAGTTCTACCTGGTCGGCATGCTGTTTATCCTCTTCGACGTGGAAGCGGTCTTCCTCTATCCATGGGCTATCTTACTGAAAAGGCTAAAGATGTTCGGCTTCTGGGAGATGATGACCTACGTCCTGATCATCCTGGTCGGTTACGTCTATGTGTGGAAAAAGGGCGTGCTGGACTGGAATAAACCTTCGCGCGACGAGGCGCTTTAAGAACCCATGCCACTGGAACCTGCCATCACTGACGTGGAGCTGCTGAAGGAGCGCGTGGCCGTTGCCTGCCTGCTGGCACGGCTGCCGGGAGCTCTGCTGGGAGCCAAATTCGACCGCAATGAGCTGACCCTTATCGTGGACCAGGTACAGATCGTAGAGGCCCTGAGGCTGCTGCGCGACGAGGCCCAGTTCAATGCCCTGGCAGATGTGACCAGCGTTGACCTGTATCCTGCGGAGCCGCGCTTTGAAGTCATCTACTCCCTGCTCTCCTATAGCCGCCGTGAGCGCATCCGGGTAAAGGTGCCCATCAGCGGGCAGGATCCTTACGTCGAATCGGTTACACCGCTGTGGATTGGCGCCTCTCCCTTTGAACGCGAAATCTTCGACCTGATGGGCATTCGCTTCCAGAATCACCCCGACCTGCGCCGCATCCTGATGCCCGACGAGTGGGAAGGTCATCCCCTGCGCAAGGATTACCCGGTGGAGGGCTACCGCTAATGGCGCACATCGACCAGTTTCGTTCCGCGCCCGTAGTGGAGACCACCAGTGGCGGCGACCGCACGATGGTCCTCAACATGGGCCCGCAGCACCCTTCCACGCACGGCGTGCTGCGCCTGCTGCTGGAAATTGACGGCGAGACCATCGTCCGCATCCGGCCCGACATCGGCTTTCTGCACACCGGCATCGAGAAGACCTGCGAAGCGAAGTTCTACCAGCAGGTTGTACCGCTGACCGACCGCATTGACTACCTGTGCCCCATGACCAACAACTTCACCTATGTGCTTGCCGTGGAGAAGCTGCTGGGGCTGGAAGTTCCGCCGCGGGCGATGTGGATTCGGCTGATGCTGAACGAGTTGACCCGCATCTGCTCTCACCTGGTGTGGCTGGGCACGCACGCCATGGACATAGGCGCCATGACGGTCTTCCTCTACTGCTTCCGCGAGCGCGAGGAGATCCTGAAGATGTTCGAGATGGTGGCCGGGCAGCGCATGATGACCTCCTACTTCCGGGTGGGCGGCGTCAGCATGGATCTGCCTCTGGGCTTTCTCGACTATCTTAAGAACTTTGCCGGCTACTTCCCTGCCCGCATCGAGCAGTACAGCGACCTGCTGACGGACAACCCCATCTGGACGGGCCGCACCAAGGGCGTGGCGAAGATTACCACGCAGGACGCCACCGACCTGATGCTGACCGGCCCGACGGCGCGCGGCAGCGGCGTAGATTGGGATCTGCGGCGCGACATGCCGTACGGCGGATACGAGCAGTTGGAGTTCAAGGTTCCGGTGGCCACCGAAGGCGACGTGTTTGCGCGCTACATCATCCGCATGGAAGAGCTGCGGCAGTCCATCAGCATGGTGAAGCAGGCG
>CAINND010000009.1 GCA_903851035.1 uncultured Acidobacteriota bacterium
CAAAAGCCCCACCCTAGCAACTACGGCTAGGATGGGGCACCCTCAGGGTTGCTTCCGTTGGGGGGATTGGCTGGTCCAAGCGCCCACCCTGTCTCAAGAAGCCGCAACAAGGGTGGGGCATCCCCCGGCGAGTTGAATTGGAAAGGGTGGGCTAGCCCCCAAATGAAACCGCCCCACCCTCAGGGTTGTTTCTGGTGGGAGGCGTTGGCTGGGTCACCCGCCATCAAGACAATGTAGGATGGATTATTACTTTCCCATTCTAAAATTTTACGGCAAAGATCAGTATTGCGAAATGCATATATAGGGTAGGCAGTTCTGAGGTAGCTTTCAATCAAGTTCCCATTGATCTCTGCGCCATACTTTCTCTTCTTTCCGACCCGCGATCGAATCGCCATGGCTATGACGGTAGTTACGTCATGCCCTCTTGAAACTAACAGAGGATCAAATCCTCTGGCCACTAAACTGTCATATTCCTGTCTGTACATAGCCCCTGTTATCGCGGGAGTCAGAGTTAAATCCGCAAAGTGTGTACATAGAGCATCGATGTCGCAACTGAACTTCACCAAATCTACAAAAACAGTGAAATCCAGCTTTGCTAATGCAACACTCCATTTCTTTTGTTCAACAGCAAATCTCAAGAATCCCAGAGGGGCCATCGCTGTGACAACTGCAATTTCTGGAGAATCCCCGAATGCATCATGCTCAAGGTCAAACTCTGCAAAGACCGCGCTGAGCCGATTCGCAGACAGGATTATTCCCTCGATATCTCTGGTAGGCGTAAGAATTAGGTTCGGACTAGCTGATTTCTTGCCTAGAAGGTGATCTAAATCGGCATCAACTATTGCCAGGACTCCGGGCTCTTTTCTAGCCTCCAGGATTGCTAATGCCTGCTCCGCCCCCAGCCTAGAACCAGCTGCGACAATTTGACACTTCGAGCCATCGACCACCTTTCGATAAAGTCGTGCATCTTTCACACCCTCAATCAATAGTGCTGACTTGCCTTGGTTAACTTGCCGTGCCTGTACAACGAGATTCGCGGTAATCTGTGGTGTGAATGGTGGCGTACTCACCTTCTCTCCCCGGGAGCCTTGAGATTAACCGTTACGTCTAACCTGTCGTTTATGATACCCGGAGCGTGTGTCGCAATGAGAATGTCAATGCCACTAAGTCCAGTAATTCTCTGTATATCGTTCAGAAACTCTAACTGCCACGCTACGTGAAGTGAGATCTCAGGCTCATCTATTAAAATCAGCGAGTTGGGTTTAACCGTAAAAAGAAGTTCATAAAGCAGAACGAGCATATGCTGCTCACCACTCGAAAGGTGAGATGGAGAAAGGGGGCGCGGTCTATGTTCTTCGCCGGGATATTTAGTGGAGAATTGGAATCCTTTCTCTTTATCAATCGACATCACTTTGTATTGAAAATGGGCATTTACAATACCCGTAAGTAATTCTATCTTTCCGGCGATATCGGTAAATACATTGAGTTTTTGTTCTGCATCGTCTGCGTATACAGGTAAAACACTCTCAATGAGAGTTTGATCACCTAAGTAACTTGCCAAATCAAAATTCTCATCATCCCTATCAAGAAGTCCAGCCTCAGTTAAGCTCGTCCTGCGGTCTTCGAGTAGCTGAAGTCTCTTAGTCAATGCCTCGACAGAGTTCTTCTTAGCTTGTTTGTTATGTGCACGTTCCACAAGCTTTCTTGGAAAGGCTCGGTCGAGTAATTGTGAGAGTGTCGCATATTCTGCCAGTTTTTCTTTTATGAGTGTCGCGAGCTCCCGCGAGTACACGGACACCGCTGGACGAACAGCCTCATCTTCCTTGCGAGCCTCAATGCTTTTGGGAACCCTCAGTAATCGTTGGCTTTCTATAAACCTGACGGGAATCGACAACCGTAAATCCCTAAGCCAATCTGGCTCCAGAACAGAACTCAGTTTTTCCGGTGGTATTGGTAAAGGGAAGTCCTTTGATCGCAGTAACTGTTCAAACGTGACTATCGAGCCGGTCCTCTGATCACGCCAAGCCGTCGGGCCTAGACGGGTTAAGAAAGGTATGAACCGCTCAACCATCATAGGCGAAATGCCCATGGCTTCCGGTGATGGTGCCGAAAGCGTTGTTCGTGATTCTTGTTTAGCCCCATGGCGAAGTGAGATGTCTAATGCCGGGCCAAACTGATTCTTAACTTGCTGCTCTGTGTCCACGCGTACAATCGAAAGTGTCTTTCCTGAGTCAAACTCAAGCTCAAAATCTCTGAACACAATTTTCCGAAGTGCAAAATAATCACCTGCGAAGAAACTCTGGATCATTTGCAGGAGGGTAGTCTTTCCGAAGCCGTTTGGACTATGAACGATTGTCACCCGCTCAGATAGATCCATCGGCACCGTATGGTCAAATAATCCGAATAGACGCTTAACACTTACGCGCTTGAGTCTCATGCGCAACAGTTTACATTTAAACGTTCGACTTTTGCATCGATTGCACGTTTGCTTGGCTATTTTGTGAGTCCAGATTGGTAATGGCCCAGGTTCAACTTCACGGAACAAGTGCTTGAGGTGCACGGTGGAAGGCAATGACCGCAGTTACGACCTTACAGGCCGAGGTACTTCAGCTTTTCCGCCACTATCTGTTCGGCGCGGGCGATGACCTGGTCGATGTTGAGGGTGCTGCTGTCTATGTGGATGGCGTCTGGGGCGGGGCGCAAGGGAGCCGCTGTGCGCGTGGTGTCGCGGTGGTCGCGCTCGCGCAGGTCCTGGCGGAGCTTTTCGGCCCGGGCGGGATCGTCCTGCGCGTTGGCCTGGGTGACGCGGCGGCCTTCGCGAACCGCTGAGTCGGCGTCGAGAAAGATTTTGACCTCGGCGTTGGGAAAGACGACGGTGCCGATGTCGCGGCCTTCCATGATGACTCCGCCTTGAAGGCCGAGGGCGCGCTGGCGCTCCACCATCCACGCGCGTACGGGCGGGTGCTGGCTGACGCGGCTGGCGGCGTCGGTGACGTCGCGCTCGCGGATGCGCTGGCTGACGTCTCGGCCATCGAGCAGGACGCGGTTGCCGGCCTCGGTGGGCTCGAGCGTAATGGTCGTGGTGGCGGCCAGGGACATCAGGGCCGCGGGGTCCTCCGGCGAGACGTTGTGCTCGATGGCCTTGAGGGCCAGCGCGCGGTACATGGCGCCGCTTTCCAGATTGACGTAGCCGAGGTGGCGGGCCAGGTGATTGGCGATGGTGCTTTTGCCGGCTCCGGCCGGGCCGTCAATGGCGATGACGATCTTGCGCGCAATGCTCATTCGGACTTGGGGGCCTCGGGCGCGACAGGCAGTGCGGCGGAATCCGATGGGGTTACGTTTTTGGCTACGGGCGTAGCAACGGGCTTGGCAGCCGTGGGGCGCAGGCCTCGCGGACGGCGGGCGATTGGCTGGCCGGGGCGCACGAGTTTGCGCGGTGCGGCCTGTGTGGGTCGCGGCGGTGGAACTTGCAGCATCGTCTTGCTGCCGATGTGGGTGAACTGGAACTCGCGGGCGGCGAGCAGGGCGTTGACGGCCTCGCGCACGCGTCCGCGGCCGATGAAGTTGCTGAAGAACTCCTCGACCTCGGTTTGCTCGGCGGCCACCACGCACTCAAGGTATTTGCTGACCAGCGCGGTAAGAGCCTCGGCGATGGAGAGGTTCATGCCTTCGCGCACGGCATCGGGGCACCAGCGCAGCATCACATCCCAGAAGGCACCCTGGTCGGCGCGGTAATCCACGCGGGTGATGCGCAGTTTGAGCGAAAGCTCGACGAGGGCGCGGTCAATGGCCGCCTCGCTCAGGCTGCCGCCCAGCAGTTCAGCCATGTGGCTCTTGGTGATGGGGCCATCCTTTTGGATGACCTGGAAGACGTGAGCGGCCAGCGGAGAGTACTCCGAGCGCGTGCCGGTCTTGATGGCGGCGCGGGGATTGCGATCGCCGACGAGGCCGTAGAAGTAGGGGAAGACCGAGGCGGAGACCAGCATGTCGGTTTCGCCGAAGAGCGGCGCCTCAAAGGCGTGCTTCTGGCGCAGGGTACGCACCATGACCTCGGTGGCGTCCTTGGCGCGGGGGTCGGCAAAGGCGTGTTGCCAGGTGGGAAGATTGTCGTGGCTGCCGGCCCATGCGCCAATAAACGTAGGCACCAGCACCGGCGGGCGCAGGGGATACATCAGGCAGAAGCCTACACTCTCAATAAATTCGCGGGCATCGTCCCCGGTCCGGATGGGCTGGCCATCGGTGTGCCACTTGGCGTTGCGACGCTCGTGAAGTTCCTGCTCTGTCATTGCCACCTACTGCTGAAATTTGCCGGGATGCTGCCGGGTGCCCGGGGCCCACAGCGGTCAGATCCGCTTAAAGGCCTTTTGGATGTCTTTAACAGAATACCGCAGTACGACCGGACGGCCATGAGGACAGGTCATGGGATGGCGGGTTTTGGCCAATTCGGCCAATAACCACTCCATTTTTGGCTGGTCGAGGGGCATATTGACCTTGATGGCCGCATGGCAGGCGATACTGGCCGCAATGCGGCCGCGAATCTTCTCCAGATTGATGGCCTGCTGCTCGTGCTCAAGCTGCTCCAGCAGTTCGTTCAGCATCTGGGCTACCTCTCCGGCGCGGACCCCGGCGGGAGCGGACTGGATGGCCACGGTGCGGACGCCGAAGGGCTCCACCTCAAAGCCGTTGCGCGTGAGTTCCTCGGCAATCTCAGTGAAGATGGCAAGTTGCGCCGGCTTCAGATCCACGAGGATGGGCATGAGCAAGCGCTGGCCTTCGACTTTATGACGGCTGCGCTCATCGAGAATCTTTTCGAACAAGACGCGCTCGTGGGCGACGTGCTGGTCGATGATCCACAGGCCCTGCGGATTGACGGCGAGGATAAAGCTCTCGCGAATCTGGCCGAGGGGCTTGAGCGTGCAGAGCATGGAGAGGTCCATGGCCTCGTCGCCATCTTCGAGCGGCAGGGCGCAGGAGCCGGCTTCGGGAATGGCCTCCGGCGGGGCGGTGAAACCCTGCTGTGGCAGGCGGGCGGCGCCCAGGGCGGCATTTCCTTCCACACTGAAAGCGCTATCGAAGGGCAGCGACTCATTACGCGGCGGCAAGGGCTGGCCGTGGAGAGCGAAGGCGTCGGCTGATGTACTCGCATCGGCTGCGGGTTGCGCACCCAGGGCGGCAAAGGCGTCATCGTTCGATTCGGCCAGTTCAGCAGAGCCGGGCAGGGCCGGAGTCAGTCCCGGGCGGGCGCTGGGCGCAGCGGCGATCTCCCCGGCAAACGAGGGCGCAGGGCGGGCGGCCATCAGCGCGGCACGCAGCGAGTCGCGTACGAAGTCATGCACATGGCTTTGCTGGCGGAAGCGAACTTCGGTCTTGGAGGGATGGACGTTGACGTCCACCTCGGTGGCGGGCATCTCCAAAAAGAGCAGCACCACGGGGTAAAGCGTGGGCGGCAGGATGTTGCGATAGGCCTCCAGGATGGCGTGCACGATGACTTTATCCCGGATGAGGCGGCCGTTGACGAAGATGTAGATGGAGTTGCGGTTGAGCTTTTGCACCTCCGGCTTGCTGACAAAGCCGTGCAGGCGCAGGTCGCCGGGCGTGGGCGGCTGGTAGTCGGCGTCGCGGCGCCAGGGCGGAGGCTCGGGCAGGCCGGCGCGGTCGAGTGGAAGCTGGGCGGCGACGGGAAGAAGCTCGTCGAGCGTCTCTTTGCCGAATACCTGGTAGATGCGCTCGGAGTGGGTGGCGACCGGCGGGGCGACGATGATGGCGTTGGTGGACGAGTGCAGCTCCCAGTGCATCTCCGGGTGGGCCAGCGCGTAGTGCGTGACCAAGCTGGCGATGTGCGAGAGCTCGGTGGATTCCGCCTTGAGAAACTTGCGGCGCGCCGGAGTATTGAAGAAAAGATCGCGAATGGCGATGGAGGTTCCGGCGGGAAGTCCGGCCTCTTCCACGGTGAGGATGCGGCCTCCGGCGATCTCTACGATGGTGCCTGCGGCTTCGTTGGCATCGCGCGTCTCCAGGCGCACGCGGGCCACGGCGGCGATACTGGGCAAGGCCTCTCCGCGGAAGCCGAGGGTGGAGATGGTCAGCAGATCGTCGTCATTCTTGAGCTTGCTGGTGGCGTGGCGCTCAAAGGCCAGCAGGGCGTCGTCGCGCACCATGCCGCAGCCATCGTCGGTGACCTGGATGAGCTTGCGTCCGCCGGCTTCGACGTCCACGCGGATGCGGGTGGCATGGGCGTCGAGCGAGTTTTCGAGCAGCTCCTTGACCACCGAGGCAGGGCGCTCCACCACCTCTCCGGCGGCGATTTTGTTGGCGACGTGTTCGCTGAGAACGTGGATGCGGCCCATGTGTAAGGCGCCTCCCGGGCGGCTTTGGCGGCCAGCGGCGGGAGTGGCGCAAGCATCAGGCTATCACGCGGCGCGGGTGGCCGTGGCAGGGCCGTACATGACGGAATTTCCTCTGCTGACAGCCTGCGAAAATCATGCTGTAATCGTGGCATTCCACATTGGGCTCCCCCGAAAGCCAATCCCCTTTGGACGGATGTGTTGTGTAGTGCGCAGTTCAGGCGCGTCTTGCGCCCGGAGGCTCGCAGTGCCCAGCCGTTGCCGCCCCATCCTGCAATACCTGTGTTTATTTACCGTCCTTACCGCGCCCCTGTGGGCGCAGACCAGCCTGAGCGGTGCATTAGGCGGAGTGGTTCGCGACGCGCATGGCGCAGCCGTGGCCGCTGCGCGCATAACAGCCGTGAACCACGAGACCGGCGAGCGCGTGGAGGTGCAGTCCGGGGAGGACGGCGCTTACCGCTTCCTGGACCTGAAGCCCGGCGGCTATCGCCTGCGGGTTACGGCCACGGGCTTTGCCGAATGGCTGCTGGAACGCGCCACGGTGGAGGTGGGACGCCGTACCGAGGTTGCGGTTGCGCTCAACGTGGCCGGACACAAGGAGACGGTGGAGGTGCGCGAACAGGCTCCGGCGGTGAACACCGCTACGCCGGATTTTTCCAGCAACCTGACCACGGCGACGCTCGACCACCTGCCGATCAACGGACGGCGCTGGTCGAACTTTGTGCTGCTGACGCCGGGTGCGAACCTGGATGGCGACTTCGGACTGATCAGCTTTCGCGGCATCAGCGGCCTGCTGAATAACAGCATGGTGGACGGCGCGGACAACAACCAGGCCTTCTTTAGCGAAGAGCGCGGACGCACCCGCATCAGCTACGTCATCAGCCAGGCTTCGGTGCGTGAGTTCCAGGTAAACACCGCGAACTTTGGCGCCGAGTACGGACGTGCCGCCGGAGCGGTGGTCAACGCGGTGACGCGCAGCGGTGGAGAGCGCTTCCACGGCCATATTTTTTATTACGACCGCGACAATGCGCTGGGCGCGACCAATGCATTTACCGTGGTTCCGGTGCAGGTGAATGGCGCGTGGACGACCGAGCACGTGAAGCCGCTGGACCGCCGTCAGCAGTTGGGCGGAGCCGTGAGCGGGCCGATTGTGACCAGCTCCATTCCGAAGGACAAGCTGTTCTACTACGCCTCCGCCGACGTGCAGAGGAGAGATTATCCGGGCGTGGCCGCGGCGGGGAATCCATCGCGGCTGTTTGCGCTGCCCTGCGTCATTCGCTCGCACTACAACGGCATGAGCGTGGCCAACCGCGCGCTGGTGCAGGTGTGCACCTACGACGAACTGTACACGCTGACGCGCAACGTGATGCCGCTGTACAGCACGGACTCGCAGGCGATTGCCGCTTTTAACGCGGGCATTCAGTATCTGGATTATTTGCTGGGGCAGGTGCCGCGCAGGGCCGATCACCAGATCTACTTCGGGCGGGTGGATTACAAGCTGCGTCCGCGCCATGCCGTGGCCGTGACATATAACCACGTGAGCTGGGGCTCGCCGGCCGGCGTGCAGACCGAGCCGGTTGTGGAGCGCGGCGTGGCCAGCTTTGGCTACAGCGGCGTGCAGGTGGACATGCTGACGGCGCGGCTGACCAGCATCCTGAACAGTCACCTGACCAGCCAGTTGCGCTACAGCCTGAGCCGCGACTTCGAGTACCAGACGCCGCAAAAACCCGCGCCGGGCGAGCCCGTGGGAGCCAACGGCCTGGCTCCGCAGGTGGATGTGCTCAGTGACAGCAGCGGCTTCAGCTTTGGCACGCCGGCCACCATGCCGCGCCGCGCGCTGCCGGACGAGTTGCGCAATGAGGTGGCGGAGACCGTGAGCTGGATGCACCATCGCCACCTTTTTAAGTTCGGTGGTGACCTGAACATTGTGCGCGACCGGATGAACAACCTGTATGCCGCAAACGGTGCCTTCAGCTATGGCTATCGCGATGACTTCTTCGCCGATCTGTACCAATGGCAGAACCAGACGGGAACGCTCTTCCGAGGCTACTCCAGCTTTGACCAGGGCTTTGGCCCGGCGGCGTGGAGCTTCCACACCGTGGACACGGCGTTGTTTGTGCAGGATGAGTGGCGCGTAGCGCGGCGGCTGGTGCTGAGCTATGGTCTGCGCTGGGAGCACGAGGCGATGCCCGCGCCGCAGGCTCCCAATGTGCTGCTGCCGGCAACGCAGAGCCTCCCGGCGTTTTACGGCAACTTTGGACCGCGCTTTGGATTTGCCTGGGACCCGTGGGGAACGGGAAAGACGGCGGTGCGTGGCGGCTACGGAATCTTCTACGCGCGCATCAACAATTCGACGATCAGCTCCGCGCTGACCAACACGGGAGCAGCAACGGCGCAGCGCACCTACCAGTTCTGCTACACCGTCACCACTTACTGCGGGCTGGTGGGTCCCATCTTTCCGAATCTTGTGGCGGGCGATCCCTACAACACTACCCTGGGCGGCAACGTAGTGGAGTTTGCACGCAACATGCGCGAGCCTTCGATTCAGCAGGCCGACCTGATTGTGGAGCGGCAGGTGGCGCACAACACGGTACTTTCCGCCAGCTACCTGCTGAGCCTGGCCCGCGAATTGCCCAACTTTATTGACACGAACCTTGATCCGGCGAGCCGTGTAAATGTGCAGTACACCTTTGACGCCGACTACTACACCGGAGCGCAGGGGCCTTACTACGGACACAAGCTGATCGTTCCGGTGTACAAGTCGCGGCTGAACCCGGCGTTTCAGACCATCACGGAGATACGCAGCAACGTGAATGCCAGCTACAACGCATTCGTGGTGCAACTGCACAAGGTGTCCAGCGCGGGGCTGGGCTTCCGCGTGAACTACACGTGGTCGCACGCGTTGGACAACAACCAGAGCTCGACGACCTTTACGACTTACAACAACACGCTGAGCCCAGCGCCGTTCACCTACTACTACGACGGGGTGGCGCACACGGTGACCAGACCGGACTACGGCAACTCGACGTTCGATGTGCGGCAGCGGCTGAACGCCAGTTTGCACTGGTCTCCCAGGCCGTTGCGCCACCGGCATGGCGCGATGCACACGGCGCTGAACCACTGGACGATCTCGCCGATTGTGCAGGTGGCTACGGGAAGGCCTTTCAGCGAGTACGTCAGCGGCAATCCTCCGGTGAGCACCTGCGCGGGATGCCTGGGCTACATGGGCACGGGAGGCAATCAGCGGCTGCCGTTTTTGCAACGCAACAGCTTCCGCATGGGAGACTTTTACAACGTGGACCTGCGCCTGCTGCGCCGCATCCGCATCAACGAGCATCAGCATGTTGAGCTGCTGGCCGAAGCCTTCAACCTCTTCAACCACCAGAACATCACCAGCCGCAGCCACACCTACTACACGGTGTACAAGAGCACGCTGGAGTACGACTCCAACTTTGACACACCGACCGCCGCGGCCAACACGATTTATCGCGAGCGCGAGGTGCAGTTGGGGGTGAGGTGGTACTTCTAGAAAAAAGAAAACGGGCAGCCAGGAGATTGGCGCCCGCTCTTGCGCGTAATGCCGCGCTACTCCATGTCCCGCCAGTTGGGGCCTGAGAAGGCTTCGACCTCCATGGGGACGCTGAGTTGGCAGGCGCCCTCCATGCACTGCTTGACCAGGGCTTTCACCTCGTCGGCCTCGGCCACAGGTGCTTCCAGTAAGAGTTCATCGTGCACCTGGAGGGTCATGCGGGCTTCCAGTTTGCGCGCGCGCAGTTCGGCGTTCAGTTTCAGCATGGCGATCTTGATGAGGTCAGAGGCTGTGCCCTGCAAGGGCGTGTTGACGGCGGTGCGCTCGGCGAATCCGCGCAGGTTGGGATTCTTGCTGTCGAGATCAGGGATGGGGCGCTTGCGTCCGAAGAGGTTGCGCACGTAGCCATCGCGGCGCGCCTGTTCGAGCGTGCGATCGATGAAGGTGCGCACGCCGGAGTAGCGCGCGAAGTAAGCGTCAATGAAGCGCTTGGCTTCCTTCTGCTCGATGCCAAGCTGCTGCGCCAGTCCGAAGGGCGAGAGTCCGTAGACGATGCCGAAGTTGACGGCCTTGGCGCGGCGGCGATGCTCGGCGTCAATCAGCATGGGCGGCACGCCGAAGACCTCGGCGGCGGTGAGGGTGTGAATGTCCTTGCCGGTGCGATAGGCCTCAAGCAAGAGCGGGTCCTGCGAATAGTGCGCCAGCAGGCGAAGCTCTATTTGCGAGTAGTCGGCGCCGACCAGCACCTTGCCCGGAGCGGCAACGAATGCGGCGCGAATCTCACGGCCGAGCTCGGTGCGGATGGGGATGTTCTGCAGATTCGGATTGGTGGAGCTGAGGCGGCCCGTGGCCGTTGCCGCCTGGTTGAAGCTGGTATGCAGGCGGCCCTCGCGTGCGAGCAGCGGCAATGAATCGATATATGTAGATTTAAGTTTGCTGAGCTGGCGGAACTCCAAGACCAACCGCACGATCTCGTGATCGGTCAGGCCTTCGAGCACATCCTGCGCGGTGCTGGTGGCCTTGCCCTTGGCTCCGCGAGTGGGGCGCGGCAGGGCCAGCTTGTTGAACAGCACGTCGCCAAGCTGCTTGGGCGAGTTGACGTTGAACTCCGTGCCGGCCAGGCGGTGAATGTCGGCCTCGATGCGATGAACATCGGTGGCGAGGCGTGTGCTCATCTCGGCCAGCACATGGGCGTCGAGCTCCACGCCGGTCTCCTCCATCTGGCGCAGCACCGTGGCCAGCGGGAGATCAATCTCGCTGTAGAGGCGCGCGAGTTCGGTGTCGGCTTCGACTTCCTTTTGCAACTCGACGGCCAGACGCAGCGTAACGTCGGTGGCTTCGGCGAGGCCACCTGCCAGCTTCAGACTTAGCCTGCGCAGCGCGACGTCGGCAAGCTTTTGCGCGTTCGTGGTGGGGTCGAGCAGATAGGCGTAGAGCATGGTGTCGTGCTGCACGCCCTCGAGATTGATGCCACTGGCGGTCAGGGCGTAGGCCGCGGACTTCACATCGTGCACGGCCTTGGGCGGCGTTGCGGCGGCGAGCAACGCGCGAAGGCCATCGGCGAGCGGGCCGCTGAGCGAGGCCGTGTAGCCGGTGGCGGCCTCGGCAGAGAGAGCGATGTCGGCGGCGGAGCTCGCGGGCGATCCTTGCGACGATACTGCTTCAGCAGGTGCAGTCGCGGAGGATGACAATGTCATCTGCGCGGGCTCGGCGTCTTCTTCTTGCTCATCAGCGGCGTCGTCACCTTTAGCTACGGCGGCAGCTTCTGGCGCGGCGACGGCGATGGCGACGAGCGGTGCCTTGCGTAACTCAGCCAGCGCCTCAGCCGTCAGCGGCTGATAGGAATTCTCGCCCATGGGCTCACCGGCCTCGGTGAACTCGCGCTGCAGGGTGTTGAACTCCAACTCGCCGAAGAGTTCGCGGGCTGCGGTCGCATCGGGCTCGCGGGCGCGCATGGCCTCGGGATCGAAGGCGACGGGCGCGGTGGTGTGAATCTGGACGAGCTCGCGGCTCAGCAGGATGCGCTCGCGGTTTTCCTGCAAAGATTCGCGATAGCTTTTCTTCTGCACCTCATCGGCGCGTCCCAGCAGCGCGTCGAGGGTTCCGAATTGCTGAATCAACTCTACCGAGCCTTTGTCTCCAATGCCGGGCGCGCCGGGGACGTTATCCACGGCGTCTCCGCGCAGGGCCATCAGGTCCACAATCTGGTCGGGACGCACGCCCACCAGCTCTTCCACCTTGGCCGCGTCGCAGATGAGGTTGTCCTTGGGCGGATTGAGCACGCAGACGTGGTCGTTGACCAGTTGCAGCATGTCCTTGTCACTGCTGACCACCCAGGCGGCGTATCCGGCGTCGGCGGCCTTCACCGCCAGGGTGCCAATCAGGTCGTCGGCCTCGAAGCCTTCCAGGCCGATGACGGGGATGCGATAGGCCTCCAGGGCGCGGAAGATGTAAGGCATCTGCTGGCGGAGGTCTTCGGGCATCTCGGCGCGATTGGCCTTGTAGCCCGCGTACTCCACGTGCGTCACCTCTCCGGTCTCGCGGTCCACCTTTTTCAGGGCGGGCATGGCCTGTCCCTTTTCCTCGCGGAAGCTGGGACCGACGTCGAAGATGGCGGCGATGTATTCGGGGTGGAAGTCCTTGCGCAGCTTGTTGAGCATGTGCACGAAGACGAAGATGGCCGCCGTGGGCAATCCCGTGCGAGTGCTCATGGGGCGCTGGCGGCTCATGGCGTGGTAGGCGCGGAAGACGAAGGAATAGGCGTCGATCAGGAAGACGCGGCCATGGCCCACGGGAGGCAGTTGCACCGGGCGGGAGTCAGAGGCGGAGGCGTTCTCGGCGGCGGCGGGTTTTTTCTTGGCAGGCACAGGGCTAATGCTAGCACCAGCGGGCGGGGGTTGGGATGCGATTGATTGGGGGCGGGAGAAGGGGTGAACGTATGTTAAACACCTAGTCTGCGAAAAGAATCAGTCACGCATCACGCGGATTGCCCATACCTTATCGTGCAAGATGACAAACTCGACCCCGGGGTAGGCTAATATCCGATCTCCGATTGATCCGAAGACCATATCGCCCTTCATTAGCTTCATATCTTCGACTCTCCCTTTGCCGTGCTTTGCTACGACAGTCGTTTCAAGGTCACCAACCCTAATGCCGCTTTGCTCCGCAAAAGCTGGAGAAGTCACAACAATTGCGCTAAGTCTGTCATGATTATCAAACTCAAAGAACAATCCCGATTTACTGAACTGCTCTTCTGTCACCCGATTCGGTAGAAGTTGTGAACGCTTGGTTTTTCCAAGAATGAACTGACCGCACCCTTTCGCCGCCATGAGCGGCGCGTCTGAGCCGCACGCACTCACCTTTTGAATACACGCGACAGGAAGCGCTGCCAAGGCAATCAAGATGGCATAAATTATTCTGCGTTGAATTTTCATTGCTTTTATTAGACACCGCGACTCGGAGCAGCGCCATGTAATTGACGCCTCAAACAGGCTCCGTATCCACCTAGCCTCGCAACCGTTTCCTACTCAATGAACATGCAGTCGCCGTAGCTGAAGAAGCGGTAGCACCAGCGGGCGGGGGGGATGCGATTGATTGGGGGGTGGTACGGTGGGTGCTGGGGATGTTACGGCAGAAATCGACAATGACGGTGTGCGCAAATATGATTGCATTGTAAGGGGAGAGCAGAATGAGCGTAAAAGCCGTTGAGGTGGCTAAGTTCGTCAGGTCTTCCATTGAACCTCTTGCCGATCCGATTTATGGCAATCGGTATAGGTGCGCTGCTTACTTACTAGACGGCACGTACCTTCCCTGCGTGGTATTCCAGAGTAAGAAAAAGCTGATTGAATTGTATCTTCGCCGCATGAAGCAATTGCGATGGCGGCCTTCACAAAAAAGGACCGTTATTAGCAGCTTCGTGACAGGCGACTCTCGCATCGCCCACTACGACTTGAAAAGTGTCGAGTCCTCCCCATTTGCTTGGCCATTGGCAATTCTGAAGACTATCCACGGCGAGACCATCATGAGTTGGACTGCATTCGTCGTGGAGATGCATGACGGGACAATGCACTCGTATGGCACGGAATTCAGCGCCGAGTTCTTCGATTTGCCAAACGGATACTCATATACAGATATTGCTACGATTCACAGCGGGATGGTGTATTCACCGTCACACGGCTTGCAGAAATTCTCCATAGAATTGTTCAAGGATTCACCACCGCCACTTCGCGAAAAGCCGTTCTTTACCTGCTATCTGGATGAACTCGACGAATAGCTGACGATAGCAGCCCAAGTGCCCGCCTAACTTCGCAACCGTTTTCTACTCGATAAACATGCAGTCGCCGTAGCTGAAGAAGCGGTAGCGCTTGCGGACGGCGTGCTGGTAGGCGGCGAGCGTATGCTCGCGCCCGGTAAAGGCCGAGACCAGCATCAGAAGGGTGCTCTTGGGTAGGTGGAAATTGGTGAGCATGGCGTCCACCACTCGGAAGCGGTAGCCGGGGTAGATGAAGATGTTGGCCTCACCCTGGGGTTGGAGGTCAAAATCCCCACTCAAGCCAACAGAGGGCTTGAATGGGGCACCCTCGGCGTTTTCTGTTGGTCTGTTCTGCCAGCCACCGCCGCCAGCGGCGTACTCCAGCGTCCGCACGGTGGTGGTGCCGATGGCGACCACGCGGCGGCCCTCGCGCTTGGCGAGCTGGATTTTTTCGACGGTCTCCGGGGGGATGGAGTAGCTCTCGGTGTGGATCTGGTGCTCCTCGACGACATTGGTGCGGATGGGCGCGAAGGTTCCCAGGCCGACGTGCAGAGTGACCGTGGCGCGCTCGATGCCGCGGGCGTCTATGGCGGCCAAAACTTCCGGCGTAAAGTGCAACCCTGCGGTGGGAGCGGCTACCGAGCCGGGATCGCGGGCAAAGACCGTCTGGTAGCGCTGGCGGTCCTCCGCCGTATCGGGACGGTCAATGTAGGGCGGCAAGGGGATGTGTCCCAGGCGCTCCAGGCGCGCGTGGAAGTCCGGGACGGGCAGGAAGCGCAGGGTGCGCTCGCCAAACTCGCCTCGGGAGAGGACCTCGGCCTCTAACAGCGCCTCATGAGCCTCGCCCTCAAAGAAGTAGAGCCGCTCGCCGGGCATGATCTTGCGTCCCGGGCGGACGAGGGCCTGCCATGTCTCCTCCGCGCCGGGCAGGCGGCGGGTGAGCAGCACTTCGACGCGGCCTTGCAGGAAGTCTTTGGAGGCCGGATTGGCGGGGCTGAGCGGCTGCGCGTGCTGTCCGCTGCGGCGTCCAAAGAGGCGTGCCGGAAGAACCCTGGTGTCGTTGAAGACCAGCAGGTCGGTGGGGCGCAGCAGGCCGGGGAAATCGCGGAAGCCGAGGTCTGCCAATGAATTTTCCGCCGAGTTGCACCGCAGATGCAGCAAACGCGAGGCGGCACGCTCCGCCGCAGGATGCTGCGCAATCAGCTCAGGCGGCAGTGGAAAGTCGAAGTCGGAGACGAGCACGTCTCTCATTATAAAAGGCGGGAATATTAGGCGGGGATTTAAGACATAAGCCTGCTGGCGGAGCTTACCCAGGGGCGGGCATGGCCGCTAAAAGCGCGGAAATTGGCACACAAGTGGGACTCCGCCGGAGATTCATCCACGATTGACAGCAACATTACACAGAAATTGTGGCGGGCGGCGAAAGGCTACGGTACTATTCGGGAAGCAGGCAAAAACGGTTACGGAACGGCACTAGGATGAGCGAGCACGAGTCCCGGCTGGAAATTCTTCGCTTCGGCAAAATGTTGCACGATCACGGCTTGATTGCCGCCACCGACGGCAACATCAGCGTGCGCCTGAACGAAGCCCTCGTGCTGATTACGCCGACCTGCATCAGCAAGGGCATGATGACCACCGAGGACCTGCTGGTGGTGGATATGCACGGGCGCAAGGTCAGCGGCTTCCGCGACGTGACCAGCGAAATCGGCATGCACATGACGATCTATCGCATGCGTCCGGACGTAAACGCCATTGTGCATGCGCATCCGCCCACGGCCACCGGCTTTGCCGCCTGCGGGCTGGCGCTGGACCAGGCACTAATCAGCGAGGTGCTGCTGAGCCTGGGGCGCGTGCCGCTGGCGCACTACGCCACGCCGGGCACCAGCGAATTGAGCGAGGCCCTGGAGCCCTACATTCCCGAGCATGATGCCGTGCTGATGGCCAACCACGGCGTGGTGACCTACGGCGCCGACCTGACCCAGGCCTACATGAACATGGAGACCGTGGAGCACTTTGCCAAGATCGCACTGGTGGTCAAGCAGTTGGGCTGCGAGCGTCCGCTGGGCGAGGAGCAGGTCAGCAAGTTGCAGGAGATTCGCCAGCGCTTGCAGGTTTACAAGACGGAGATGCGCACCCGCGCGTAGTTCTTTATTCTTACGTTCAACCAATAAAATTTGCCGTAAGTCTTCACTCCACTTCGTGGACAAACTCTGCCACGTCGCGGCGCGGCATGGACTGGGGCTGCTCATCAGCATAGCCAATCGTGAGCAGAGCCAGCGGTATGTAACCTTCGGCAGCGTGAATGACCTCGGCGAGCTTCTGAGGCACAAAGGCTCCCACCCAGCAAGAGCCGAGACCGAGCGAGGCGGCGGCCATGTGCGCGATGGTGGTGGCGATGCTGGCATCCTGCAAGGCCCAGTGCTCGGGGCCATCGTACTGGCAGCGCGCGGCGTCGGTGCAGATGACGAGAGCCAGCGGAGCCTGTGCCACCCAGCCGTGGTCGAAGGTTGCGGCTGCCAACTGCTGCATGCGCTCCGGCCCGCGCACCACGTACACCTGGTAGGCCTGGAAGTTGCCCGCCGTCGGCACGGTGCGAATGGCCTCCAATATCTGCGAGACGAGTTCCTGCGGCACGGGCTGGGGCTGGTAGCGGCGCACCGAGTGGCGCTGGTGCAAGAGCTGTAAGAATTCCATGACGTTCTCCGGCGAAGTTAAATCAATAAAAGTTAAATCAATAAAAGAATGGCTGCGATGTATGCGAATTAAAAGGGCCGCCCCGGGTGGGAGCCTGTCTCCCAATGCCCGGAGCGTCCCTTTTTACCTCTCCAGTGTACGACCTCTTTGCGTTACATCGCCGACCAGCGGTTAATCTCCGCCGAGCTGGAAGCGGATGCCGGCGCGGAAGCTGGCGGTGAGCGCCGGGTAGCCCAAGACCTCCTGGTAGTGACGGTTGAGCAGGTTCTCCGCGTTGGCGTAAAGCTGCACGCGGCGCTCCAGCTGGTACCATCCGCCGGCGTCCACACGCGCGTAGCCGGGAGCGTGGGTCAGGCCGAGGCCGAGGAAGTCGGAGTCCGGACGGCGGCCCAGGAAGCTGCCGCCCAACGTGCCTCCAAAGCGCTTGCGCTGATAGCTGAGCAGCAACGTCCCAGCGTGCTTGGGGCGCAGCAGCAGCGGATCGCCCGGGGCGTTGGGATAGTAACCAAGCGGCGAGACCAGAATCTGCGTGGAGGTGTAGAAGTACGAACCCTGCACGCGCAGATGGCTGGCCACGCGGCCGCTCATGTCGAGTTCGGCTCCATGCGCGAGCGTCTTGTTCAGGTTGATGTACTGCGAGTAGCTGCCGTTGCTGGTGATCTGGTCGCTGTAGATGCTATGGAAGTAGGTGGCGACGGCCTCCCACTGGCGGCCCAGCTTCTGCTCAAATCCGGCGTCGAAGGTATGCGCCTGCTCCGGCTTAAGGTTGGGGTTGGGATAGATGCCATAGCCGGTGAAGCCGAAAGACTGTTCGAGGCTGGGCTCCTTGATGGCCTCGCTGAAGCTGCCTTTGAGGCGCGTGTTGCCCCACAGGCCCTGCCCGCGATGGACGAGATAAGTGAGCGAGGTACGCGGAATCACACGGTCGCCGAAGCTGTCATTGTGCACATAGCGCGCGCCGGCGATGGCCGTCAGGCGGCCCCACTCGACGAACTGCTCGGCATAGAGGGCGTGGTTCAGGCGCAAACCGTGGTTGACGCTGGCATAGACCGTGTCTCCGATAAAACCGTTCTCATCCTCGAACTCATAGCCGAAACTGGTGCGGGCACGGCGCTGCTCCAGTACCTCGGCGTTGTAGCGCAGGCCGAAGCGGTTGATGTCGGAATAAGAGTTGTAGGCGCAGTAAGGGTAGTAGAGTTCGTTGGGATCGAGGCAGGGATCGGTGTCGTGACGCTGGTGGTTGTAGTTATAGATGGTCAGATTGTGCTGCCAGTTGGCAGGTGCCACCAGCGACCAGGCCAGCGAGGCCAGCAGGTTGTCCTGGTGAGCATAGGCGTCGGTGGAGGCAGGAATGCCGAGATCAGGAAACTGCTCGCCCGGAACGCCGGAGCGCGAGTCATTGTGGCGCAGGCGCAGGCGTAGGGACTCATTGGTTGTGATCTGCACACCGAGGTTCACGCCCTGCGATGCATTCTCGTAAAAGTCATTCGCACCCTGGCCGTTGCCGTGGAGCTGGTCGGCAAAGAGGTTGTAATCGAACTTGCGCAGCACGCCGCTGACCGAGCCGTAACCGTGGGCCAGCCCGAAGTTGCCGCCATCGGCGCCAAAGCGCAGCTCGGGAGTGCGGGTGTGTCCGGCTTCGCTAGAAATCTGCACGACGCTGCTCATGGCGTCGGCTCCGTAGAGCACGCTTTCCCCGCCGCGCAGCAGCTCAATGCGTCCGGCGCCGGCGAGCGGCAGGGTGCCGAAGTCGAAGTAGCCGCCGGGATCGCTGACCGGCACGCCATCCACGAAGACCTTGTTGTAATCGCTGTCTCCGCCGCGCACGAAGAGCGATGTTTGACCGCCGCGATTGCCGCTATCGCCAAGGATGACGCCGGGCAAAAAGCGGATGGCGTCGGAGGCGGCGATGGGCAGCTGGGCCTGCAACTCGGCGGCGTTGAGCGTGCTGACGTTCATTCCAGTCAGTCCGGCTTCGATGGGCGAGGGCGTGGCCAGAACGACGACGGTCTCACTGGCGGTGGCAACCTGCAGGCGGGCCACGAGCTCATGGGTGTCGGTGATGGTTGCGGAGTAGGGAGCAAAGCCCGGGGCGAGAACTTCGACATGCAGTGAAGTTTTCGCAGGCAGATGCGAGAGCAGGGCGATGCCCTGGGCATCGGTAGTGGAGTTGGCAAGTACACGTCCGTGCTCGGCATAGACGGTGACGTTCGCGCCAATGACGGCGGTTGCGGCGGGATCGGTGACCCTGATCTTTAGATCGTTAACCTTTAAGCCCTGGGCCAGTGCGGTTTGAGCGAGAAGTAGAGCAAAAAGAAAAGAAATAACGCAGCGCGATACGCGCATACAGCCTCCTTTACACGCGAAAGGGGTAAGCAAGATGTTCGCGCCGGTCTCCTGGCTTGCCGGTGACGCTAATCAGCCGAGGGCCTTCCCATGCAATATGCACAGTGGCCAAGCGGCGGGACAAACTTCCATCCGGCTTACAGTTGCGCGGCAGCGCGGGTTTTGCACCCGCTTCCCATGCCCGCGGAAAACCACTCCGGGGCGCGCGAACGTAGATTGAAAAAGAGCGATAGAGTCCTCGGCTGCACACAGACGCCTTGCGGGCCGCGAAGAACGGGCTGCAATGACGAATATGTTTGCATTGCCGATGCTTTCGACTTTAGGGCGTTTGTAATTGAGAGTCAAACAAGCGGATGATTAGCTTTGCACGCTGCGAAAACCTCGCCGTGCGGAGGCCGCTTTGTCATCCCGCATGCCCGCACTCTTTGTTGGCCACGGCAATCCCATGTATGCCATCACGGCCAATCCTTATGCCGAGCGCTGGCGCAAGATTGGCCTCGATCTGCCGCGTCCGAAGGCCATCCTGTGCGTCTCCGCGCACTGGTTTGTGCGGAGCACGGCGGTCACGGCCATGGAAGCGCCGCGCACCATTCATGACTTTGGCGGCTTTCCGGCGGAGCTGTTTGCCGTGCAGTATGAAGCGCCGGGTTCGCCGGAGCTGGCGCGGCGGGTGCAGCAGCTTTTGCAGCCCGTGCCGGTGGAACTCGACGAGCATTGGGGTCTGGACCACGGCACCTGGGCACCGCTGCGCCATGTGTATCCCAAGGCGGATGTTCCTGTGGTTCAACTGAGTTTAGATGCCACGCAGCCGGCGGCCTTCCACTACGAACTGGGACAGCGGCTGGCTCCGCTGCGCGATGAAGGCGTGCTGATTGTGGGCAGCGGCAACCTCGTCCACAATTTGCGGGAGTACTCCTGGAATGACGAGCACGCCGCGCCCGCCGACTGGGCTCTGCACTTTGAGCACGAGGCGCGCGCGTTGATGGATACGGACAAGGAGCACCTGCTGGTTCATTACCAGCAGATGGGGCGCAACGCGATGCTGGCCATCCCCACACCGGATCATTACCTGCCGCTGCTGTACGTGCTGGGCGCGCGGCAAACGGGCGAGGCCATCAGCTATCCGGTGGAAGGCTTCGACGGCGGGTCAATGTCCATGCTGGCGGTGCGGGTGGGATAGGGCGTGCATACTCGCCAATCAGAAAGCCCCCGGATCGCTCCGGGGGCTTCTTGTTTCTGAGCCAATGACCAGTTACACGTTCTTTACTTCCTGCGCGAGCTGCGAGAGCGTGTTCTTGGCGTCGCCGTACAGCATGCTGGTGTTCTGCTTGAAGAACAGGGGATTCTCCAGACCCGAGAAGCCTCTGCCCTGTCCGCGTTTCAGCACGATGACCGTCTTCGCCTTGTCCACCTCGATGATGGGCATTCCGGCGATGGGGCTGTTCGGGTTGTCGCGCGCGTCCGGGTTGACCACGTCGTTGGCGCCCACCACAACGGCCACGTCGGTGGAGTCCAGCTCGGGGTTAATCGTCTCCATCTCGTAGAGGTCGCCGTAGGGGACGTTGGCCTCGGCCAGCAGCACGTTCATGTGTCCAGGCATGCGTCCGGCCACGGGGTGAATGCCGTACTTGACGGTGACGCCTCGCGCTTCGAGTGCGTTGGCCAGGTCGCGCACGGCGTGTTGCGCCTGCGCGGTGGCCAATCCGTAGCCGGGGACGAAGACGACCTTGCCGGCGTAGGCCAGACGAACCGCCGCGTCTTCCAGCGAGATCTCACGCATCTCGCCCTGCGCGCCGGGGCCGGCCTCATGCTGCACCGAACCGAAGCCGCCGAAGAGCACGTTGGTGATGGAGCGGTTCATGGCCTTGCACATCAGGATGGAGAGGATGAAGCCGCTGAAGCCATCGAGGGTGCCGGCGATGATCAGGATGTTGTTGCCCAGCACAAAGCCGGTCGCAGCCGAAGACAATCCGGCGTAGCTGTTCAACAAGCTCATGACCACCGGCATATCCGCCGAACCGATGGGGATGACCAGCATGACGCCGAAGAGGAATCCCAGGGCAACCATGCCGTAGAAGTATCCCGTGGCGAGCGGGTCATACAGCACATGACCGAAGCAGCCGATCATGCCGACGAAGATCAGCAGATTAAGGAACTGCTGTCCTTTGAACTGCACCGGTGTTCCGCGGATGAAGCCCTGCAATTTGCCGCAGGCAATCAGCGAGCCGGTGGTGGTCAGGGTGCCGAGCATGACCTCCAGCCCGAGAGCGGAGCGGGTGAACATGCTCATCGTCCCGGCGTGCATGGTGAATTCGGCAATGCCGACCAGCGCCGCGGCCACCGCGCCAAAGGCGTGGCTTAAGGCAGTTCGCTGTGGCATGGCCGTCATGGGAACCCAGATGGCGAAGGCCGCGCCCACCAGTGAGCCGAGGATGAGTCCGGCGATGATCCATCCGAAGAAGTGAATGTCATGGTGGAAGAGCGTGCCCAGGATGGCGGCAGCCATGCCGGCCTCGGCCAGGTGCATGCCCTGGCGCGCGGTGTCGGGATGGCTCAGGCTCTTGAGGCCCCAGATGAAGAGGATGGAAGCGATGAGGTAAGTGAACTCAAGAATGTAATTGGGAGACTGCACAACGTGCTGGATCGCCTGGGTGTCCATTACTTGGCTGCCTCCTTCTTCTTGATGTCCTTGCGGAACATCCGCAGCATGCGGTCGGTAAGACCGAAGCCGCTGACGACGTTCACGGTGGCGGTAAAGACGGCGACAAAGCCCATCAGCGTGGCCCAGCTGGCATGAGCATCCATGCCGCCGGCCAGCAACTTGTGGCTGTTGAACTCATAGGCTCCGGCGATGACCAGCGAGCCCACCAGACTGATGCCGCTGATGGCGTTGGTGGCACTCATCAAAGGGGTGTGCAGCAGCGGTGGAACGCGGCTGATGACCTGGTAGCCGAGGAAGGCCGCCAGGGCAAAGACGTATAGAGCGGCGATCAGCACCATGGGATCCATGGCCTCGGCCGCGGCGGGCTGAGCGCCTTCAAGTGCAAAGAAGAGCAGTGGATTCACGATTTCTCTCCAATCCGGCGGTTAGGCCTGGGCCTTGCGGGCCGCAGCCACGCGTTCGTTCACCAACTGGCCGCCGTGGGCGACGCAGGAGCCGGCAATGATCTCATCGGCGCGGTCTACCACCACTTCGCCTTTTTTGACGATCAGTTGCAGAAGGTTGTTCACGTTGCGCGAGTAAAGCATGCTGGCGTGCACCGGCATTTTTGCCACGATGTTGGCCGGGCCAAAGATGGTGACGCCGTTGTGCACGATGGTCTCGCCGGGCTTGGTCAGCTCGCAGTTGCTACCGGCGGGCGCGGCCAGGTCGAAGATGATGGAGCCGGGGCGCATGTCTTCCACTGCGGCCTTGGCTATCATCAGCGGAGCGCGGCGGCCGGGCACCTGCGCGGTGGTAATCACCACGTCGGCGGACTTGGCAGCCTTGGCAATGGCCTGGCGACCCAGTTCGAGCGCCTCGGGCGATAGCTCCTTGGCGTAACCACCCTTGTCTTCCGTTTGCAGGCCACCCAGGTCCACCTCAATAAATTTGGCGCCCAGGGATTTGACCTGCTCACCGGCGGCGGCGCGCACGTCGTAGGCTTCCACCACGGCGCCCAGGCGGCGGGCGGTGGCAATGGCCTGCAATCCGGCGACGCCGGCACCCAGCACCAAAACCCTCGCGGGCGGAATGGTGCCGGCGGCGGTCATCAGCAGGGGAAAGAGTTTGGGCAGGTGGTCGGCGGCCATAATGACGGCCTTGTAGCCGGCCACGGTCGCCATGGAGGACAACGCGTCCATGGACTGCGCGCGCGTGATGCGTGGCACCAGCTCCATGGAGAAGAGAGTTGCGCCGCGGGCTACGGCCACATCGAGCGCCGAGGGTTCATCCAGCGGACGCAGAAAGCCGATGACCACGGCCCCGTTCTTGAGTTTTTCCTGATCCTGGGTGGGCGGCACGTTGACCACGGGCAGCACGTCGGCCGTTGCCAGCAACTCGCCACGGTTGGTGCTGATGGTGGCTCCGGCGGCCTGATAATCCTGGTCGCTGGCCCCGGAGTGAACTCCGGCACCAGTTTCCACGGACACGTTAACACCCTTTGCTGTCAGCGCTTTTACGGCATCAGGTGTCAGCGCCACGCGGGTTTCGTCCGCCCGCGCTTCCTTCACAATTGCGACGAGCACTAGATTCCTCCGAAACGAACAGAATGATGGCAAATCCGGTAACCGTTGATCCTAGACTGCATGGCGGAATTTTGCATCCGAAAAGCACCCTTCCGCGCCCGCTTTCCGCCCGCCCGGGAATCGATACTCGCGGAGTACTTGTATCCTCAGGCACCTCAGCGGTATCCAATAGGGTAGAGCGGTGGAGCGCACTATTATCGCCGAAGCCGCCATTTGGAGGAACAGTCATGATTCAATCCTGGGGCTATGCCGCCCCCAAGGCCAAGGCGCCGCTGGCGCCCTATACATTTGAGCGCCGCGATCCCGGCGCGAACGACATTGTCATACAGATTCAATACTGCGGTGTGTGCCACAGCGACATTCACCAGGCGCGCGACGAGTGGGGCGGTTCGGTCTTCCCCATGGTGCCCGGCCACGAAATTGTGGGCACGGTGGTCAAGGTGGGCTCGGCGGTAAAGCACTTCAAGGAAGGCGACCTGGCCGGAGTGGGCTGCATGGTCAACTCCTGCGGCAAGTGCGTGGCTTGCGCGGATGGCGAAGAGCAGTTCTGCCAGAAGGGCGCCAACTTTACCTACAACTCCAGCGAAGGCGGCGTCACCACGCAGGGTGGCTACTCGGACAAGATCGTCGTCACCGAGGCCTTTGCGCTGCGCATCTCGCCCAAGCTCGACCTGGCAGCCACCGCACCGCTGCTCTGCGCCGGCATCACCACCTACTCGCCGCTGCGCCACTGGAAGGTGGGCAAGGGGATGAAGGTGGGCGTGGTCGGCCTGGGAGGCCTGGGCCACATGGCACTGAAGCTGGCCCACAGCTTTGGCGCACACGTTGTGCAGTTCACCACCAGCAAGAACAAGGAAGCCGATGCCCGCCGCCTGGGCGCCGATGACGTGGTCTTCTCCAACGACCCGGCGCATATGAAGAAGCACGCCGGCAGCTTCGACTTCATTCTGGATACGGTGAGCGCACCGCACGACTACCTGACCTATCTGAACCTGCTGCGCCGCAACGCCACCATGACCCTGGTCGGCCTGCCGGATAAGCCCGCCGAACTGCCCGCGCGCGGACTCATTTTTGGCCGCCGCAGCCTGGCCGGATCGCTCATCGGCGGCATCCGCGAGACGCAGGAGATGCTGGATTACTGCGCCGAGCACAACATCGTCAGCGATATCGAACTGATCCCCATCAGCAAGATTAACGAAGCCTACGAGCGCATGCTGAAGAGCGACGTGAAGTACCGCTTTGTGATTGACCTGGCGACCCTGCCTAAGCCGTAAGTTGTTTATCGCTTACGCCGGACGAAGAATTGCCCTGCCACTGACTGGAGAGATTCAGTCAGCGGCGGGGCTACTTTTTTGCGAGAGAGATTATTCAGCGTCCGGCTGATAGACCTCGGGGTACTCGCGCAGCACCTGGTTGGCAACGCGGCGAGCCACGCGGATGTTGACCAGGGGGCCTTTACCCAGCCCGGGGCAGTAGGCAGCGGCATCGCGGCGCTCGCTGGCCTTGTCGAGAATCTCCGGCCAGAAGGGGAAGGCCTTGCACTGCAGGGGCTTGACCGTATGTATGCCGCATCCATCACTTAGCAGAAATGGGCATTGTTTGGCGCGCGGCTTGCGTAGGCGTTCGCGTCCCTTTACGCCACAGACGTATTGGCGCCGGAACTCCGCCTGGGTGAGTATGAGGTGGCCACTGATGCGCGCGATGTCCGCCGGGCTGAGGTAGATGTGACCGGGCTGCTCACAGCAGCGAATGCAGCCGGGCTGGCACTGAAAGCGCATAGCCGAGTGTAGCGCATGGGCGCGGCGATCCAACTCTCCTTTTCTCTCGAGTCGAATTTGCTTCGGGCACATCTAAAAAGAGCGTTACGATAAATCTCAGTTCTTCTCTGCTCTACGAGGTGCTCCGGATGAAAGCTCTCATCATGTTGGTTCGTGTGTGCGGCCTGATCTCAATTGTGCTGGGTGCCATGCTGTGGGCCGGGCGCGAAACACTGCTGGGGGCGCACATCGGCCTCGGCATGCTGATTGCGCTGCTGGTCTTCGTACTTGCGGTGATGGCGCTGGTGAAAAAGGCGGTAGTGCCGGGAGCCATTGGCCTGGTGCTAAGCCTGCTGCTGCCGGTGGTTGGCTTTATGCAACTGCCGCTCACCTTCCACACCCTGCGCATGATTCAGGTGATCCACGTCATGGTGGGCCTGTGCATCATCGGGCTGGCGGAGCGGCTGTATTCGGCGGTGCGTGTCCGCTAAGCGTCATGGCCGAGCCTTTTATCCTTCGCGCCGAGCAGCGCATCCCGCGGCCACTCGATGAGGTATTTGAGTTTTTCTCGCGGGCCGAAAACCTGGAGCGGATTACGCCGCCGTGGCTCAACTTCCGCATCCGCAGCGTGCAGCCCAGCCCAATCAAAGAAGGAACCCTCATCCGCTACACGCTGCACTGGAGGATCTTTCCCATCTGGTGGACGACGCGTATTGAAATGTGGGAGCCGCCGTATCGCTTTGTGGACCTACAACTGCGCGGCCCCTACTCGCTGTGGCACCATGAGCATCGCTTCCAGGCCATCCCCGGCGGCACACTGATGAACGACGAAGTGCGTTACCGTTTGCCCTTTGGCGCGCTGGGCCGGTTGGTGCACGGGTTGCTTGTGCGGCAAGAGGTGGAGAGCATCTTTGACTATCGCCGCCAGGCGGTGGAAGACGTATTTGGTTGCTGGCCAAGCACTTAGCAATTACTGGACTATACAGCGCACTCTCCGGCAAGCCCATCCAGACAATGCCCATTCAGACATGTCCAGTTGGCAGCAGGGCGCTGTACTTTCGGCCTCTTTTCAATCCTTGAGAGGGTAACTTTATTAAGAATTTTGCTTGCGCCATAGTTGGCAAATTGGTTACCATGCAGTTCTCCCCCCAAATTCGGCAGTTCACGCGTTCGCGCGCGAGAGAAAAGCTAAAAAAATGAACATTGGTGAAACCATCCGCAACTTCCGAATGCAGAAGGGAATGTCCCAGGGAGACATTGAGAAGCGCACCGGCCTGCTGCGCTGCTATCTCTCCCGGGTCGAGAACGGCCACACCGTGCCCTCGCTGGATACGTTAGCGAAGATCGCCGGCTCGCTCGATGTGCCGCTCAGTCACTTTTTTGCCGAAGCGCCCGCCGACGGTGGCAACGGCAAGAACCTTCCCCAGCTCAACGAGGACGAGGTGCGATTCCTTTCGCAGATTCGCCGCTACTCCTCCAACCTGAATGACAGTGATCGCAAGCTGGTGCTGGCCATGGTGAAGAAGATGGCCGTACCCGCCGTCGCCCGTTAAGGCACACCCGCGCGCCTGCCGGCCCGTCTCGTGCGAGCGGGCCGTGGCGCGTGGGTAGCCATGTGCTATAGTCCGATGAAATCGGGCGACGGCCGTCACCGCTTCGGCAGGTGTGCCGCAGAGTTCATGCATCCGTGACCATTGACGAAGAACTCGCGTTGTTAGAAGACTCCTTCCGGCGTCTTAAGATTGAGTACGACATCTACTTTGCCGGCGGCTCCAAAAAGCCTCCCGTGGATACCGAGAGCCGGGTGCAGACGCTGATCAAGCGGCACACGGAGAACGGCCGTCTCAGCTTCTCCCAGCGCTTCAAACTCAACGGACTGGCGCAGCGCTACGCCGTCTTCAGCGATCTGTGGCGGCGCAAGTTGCGCATCAAGGACGAGGGCTATCGCCGACCGCAGGACACCCTGCTCGGCGTGGGCGGCTTTGGCCATGTGGACGAGAAAAAGCCCGCGGCCGCCGAGCTGGAGCCGGAGAGCTTTGTACTGTTCACCAACGACGCTATCGAGGTAGTGGCTCTTTACGAGGCCGTGGTGCGCGCCCGTGAGACCGTGGGCCAGCCGCTGGGAGCCTTTGATTCCTTTGCCGCCTTTGTGCAGAAGAAGTCCCACCAGATCCGCGATCACTACAAGTGCCAGGCGGTCGAGTACACTGTGATGGTGCGGGATGGCCAGGTGCAGTTGAAGGCGCGCGCCCGGAAAGATTTCTAGTCCCGCAGGAAGAGCACTCTGGCCGCCTCGGCGGCTCCCCGGAATCACCGGCGGCCCACGGTGGCCGCTGCACTCATTTCCGCCCCCGGTTTGCCCGGCGGGCTGAGGTTTGCGAGGAAGATCATGGCGAAAATTCAACGTGCCATTTTGAGCGTTACCGACAAGAGCGGGCTGGTGGATTTTGCCCGCCGCCTGGCCAAGCTGGGCGTGGAACTGATTTCCACCGGCGGCACCGCCCGCGCCCTGCGCGAGGCCGGACTGACCGTGCGCGATATCAGTGACCTGACGGGCTTTCCGGAGATGCTCGACGGAAGGGTGAAGACCCTGCATCCCAAGGTGCATGGCGGAATCCTGCACGTGCGCTCGAACCCCGCGCACGTCGCGGCCGTCAAAGAGCATGGCATCCAGCCGGTGGACATGCTGGTGGTCAACCTCTACGCCTTTGAGAAGACGGCCACCAAGCCCGGCGCACACTTTGAGGAGATCATCGAGAACATCGACATCGGCGGCCCTTCAATGGTGCGCTCGGCGGCCAAGAATTTTCAGGATGTAGCCATCGTCACCCAGGTGGCGGACTACGACGCGCTGGCCGCGGAGATGGAAGCCTCGGGCGGCGAGCTGAGCCTGAAGACCAAGTGGCAGCTGGCACAGAAGGCCTTTGCCACCACCAGCGCCTACGACACGGCAATCGCCAACGCGCTGGCGGAAATCTCCATTGACGAGAAGAACCACTTCGACATTTCGCAACTGGGCAAGCCCGAGGGCTTCCCGGAGACTTTGCGGCTGCACTTCCGCAAGGCCATGGACCTGCGCTACGGCGAGAATCCGCACCAGCAGGCGGCGCTGTACAGCGACGGCACCGGGCTGGGCGTGGCCAACGGACGCCAGCTCCAGGGCAAGGAGCTGAGCTACAACAACATTGTGGATCTGCAGGCGGCGTGGGACCTGGCGCAGGAGTTCGACGGGCCGGTTTGCGCCATCATCAAGCACACCAATCCCTGCGGCACGGCCACCGGCGCGAACCTGCGCGAGGCCTACACGCGGGCGCTGGAGTGCGATCCGGTCTCGGCCTTTGGCGGCGTGATTGGCGTGAACGTGGTGGTGGATGGCGAGGCGGCCGAGGAGATGGCCAAGCTCTTTGTGGAGGCCATTGCGGCTCCGGGCTTTACCCGCGAGGCGCGCGAGCTGTTTGCCAAGAAGAAAAATCTGCGGCTGGTGGAAATTGCCGCCCTCAAGCAGCGCTGGGTGCTGAAGAACGTGAGCGGCGGCGTGCTGATGCAGGATAACGACGAGCATCCGCTGAGCGAAGCCGACCTGAAGGTGGTCAGCAAGCGACAGCCCACGGCGGAAGAGATGCGCGCCATGCTGTTTGCGTGGAAGGTCTGCAAGCACGTGAAGAGCAACGCCATTTTGTACGCGCGCGACGGGCAGAGCGTGGGCGTGGGCGCGGGACAGATGAGCCGTGTGGATTCCGCGCGGATTGGCGCCGCCAAGGCCGTGCTGCCGCTGGCCGGAACGGTTGCCGCCAGCGACGCGTTCTTCCCCTTCCCGGATGGCGTCGAGGTGATAGCCCAGGCCGGAGCCACGGCCATCATCCAGCCCGGCGGCTCGGTGCGCGACCAGGAAGTGATTGACGCCGCCGACCGGCTGAACCTGGCCATGGTTGTGACCGGGGTCCGGCACTTCCGGCACTAAACGCGCAGCGATACTGATTCTGCAAGGGTTATGTATTCCATGCTGGGTGGCGTTCCAATGCGGACGCCACCCGCATCCCATCCACCCGCTAGTGACTTTCCTCACAAGCCCGGAATTTCACGCTCTGATAAACTTTAGGTAGATATGTCCGCACCCAATTCAAAATTCGTCCGCGCCTGTAAAGGCCTTCCTACGGACTCGACGCCTGTGTGGTTTATGCGCCAGGCTGGCCGCTATATGGCCGAGTACCGTGCGATCCGCAAGCACCATTCCCTCGTGGAAATCTGCAAGAAGCCCGAACTGGCCGCGCAGGTGACCATTGAGGCCGCTGAAATCCTGCAAGTGGATACCGCCATCATCTTTGCCGACCTGCTGCTGCCGCTGGAGGTGATGGGCCTGCCCTTCCACTTCGCCGCCGGCGAAGGCCCGGTGATTGAAAAGCCCGTCCGCACGGCTGCCGATGTGGCCGCCCTGACCACCGACGGCGCTCCCGACCTGATGTACGTGAGCGAAGGCATTGCCCACTGCGCCAAGCACTGGGGAGACAAGCTGCCCATCATCGGCTTTTGCGGCGCGCCCTTTACGCTGGCCAGCTACATGATCGAAGGCGGCGGCTCGCGCAACTACGTCGAGGTAAAGACGTTGATGTACAACCAGCCGCAGGTGTTCGACGAACTGCTGGCGAAGTTGAACGTCATCCTCGCCGCCTATGTGGCCGACCAGGTCAAGGCCGGCGCCGACGTCATCCAGGTATTTGATAGCTGGGTGGGCTGCCTGAGCGTGGAGGACTATCGCAAGTACGTGCTGCCGCGCACCAGTGAACTGATTGCAGCCATCAAGCAGACGGGCGTGCCGGTGATTTACTTTGGCACCGACAGCACCACCTTGCTGCCCTCGATGACCGAGACCTCGGCCGACGTGATTGGCCTAGATTGGCGCGTACCGTTTGCGGAGGGCTGGAAGCTGCTCAACCATCGCCCAACGCAGGGCAACCTCGATCCCGTCACCCTCTTCGGCAACTGGGAAGAAGTTAAACTGCGCGCCAAGAGCATCCTCGACCAGGCCGCCGCGCGCCCCGGACACATCTTCAACCTGGGGCATGGCATTCTGCCGCTGACTCCGGTGGAGAACGTGAAGAACCTGGCGAAGTTTGTGCAGGAGTACTCGGCCGCACAGCGCGCCACTGGCCGTTAAACGATGACGAAGCCCGCCGTCCTGCTGCTTGCCCATGGAACTCCCGACACGATCGAGGAGATTCCGGCGTATTTGGCCAACGTGACCAGCGGACGGCCGCTGCCTCCTGCGGTGGTGGCCGAGATTCAGCATCGCTACTCGCTGATCGGCCGCTCACCGCTGACCGAGCTCACCATGCGTCAGGCAGAGCTGGTGCGGCAGGAGCTGGGACTGCCGGTGTACGTCGGCATGCGCAACTGGAAGCCCTACATTCACAAAACGGTTTTGCAGATGGCCGAAGACGGCGTGACGCACGCGGTGGCCGTTTGCCTGGCGCCGCATAACTCCCGCACCAGCGTTGGGCTGTACCGCCGCGCCGTGGTGGGAGAGACGGGCAAGGCTCCGTTTACCGTGGACTTTGTTCCCGAGTGGCACAGCGAGCCGCTGCTGATTGTGGCCTTTGCCGAGCGGCTGCGCGATGGCTGGACGAAGGCTTCAGCCGAAGCGGGCGAGAAGATTCCCGTGCTGTTTACCGCGCACAGCGTGCCGGTACGCACCATCGAGGCCGGCGACAACTACGAGCGCCAGACGCGCGAGACCGCCGAGCTGGTGGCCGCCGCGGTGCCGGAGATTGAGGGCAACTGGCGATTCGCCTTCCAGAGCCAGGGCATGAGCGGCGGTGAGTGGCTGGGGCCGACCGTGGAGAGCGTGATTGACGAGCTGGCCGCTGCCGGAAAGAAGCATCTCTTCCTGCAGCCCATTGGATTTGTCTGCGACCACGTGGAAGTGTTGTACGACGTGGATATCGCTTTCAAAGATTACGCCGCCGAGCGCGGCATTGCGCTCCGCCGGCCGGAGTCACTGAACGACTCCGCGTTGTTTGCGCACGCCGTGGCTGCCTTGGTGCGCCAGAGGCTGGCGGCCCGCCCTTAGCAGGGGCATGGATTTTTATACAAACGGCCTCCACTGAGGAGGCCGTGGTTTTGCTACACCATAGGAGTTTTTCATGCGTATTGCCATCATCGGCGGCGGCATCAGCGGATTGAGCGCCGCCTATTACCTGGAGCAGGAACGCGCCAAGGGCGCGCCCGTGGAATACACGCTCTTTGAGAGCGAGGGTCGGCTGGGCGGCGTCATGTTCAGCGATCAGATCGGCGACTGCGTCGTCGAAGGCGGCCCGGATTCGTTTTTGACCGAAAAGCCCTGGGCCAATCAGCTCTGCGCCGAACTGGGCATTGCCGACGACCTGATCGGCAGCAATGACAGTCAGCGCGTTACCTACATTCTGGTCAAAGGCCGTCTGGTTCCCATGCCGGATGGATTGATGTTCATGGTGCCCACCAAGCTGATACCCACGGCGTTGACGCGGCTCTTTAGCTGGGGAACGAAGTTCAAAATGCTGGGCGAGCTGCTGCATCCGCCGCGCCCGGTACACAAGGACGAAACGGTGGCGCAGATGGTGGAGCGCCACTTTGGCAGCGAAGTGGTGGACCGTTTGGCCGACCCGCTGTTGAGCGGCGTCTATGGCGGCGATGCCGCATCGCTGAGCGTGCGCGCCGTGCTGCCCAAGTTCGTGGAGATGGAAGAGAACTACGGCTCGCTGTGCCGGGCCATGCTGGCCGGACGCAAAAAGATGGCCGCCATCCAGAAAGCCAAAGGGTACAAGCCGAAGCCGCTGTTCAGTTCGCTGAAGGGCGGCATGCAGCAGATGATTGACGCCATCGTGGCGCGGCTGACTCCCGCGTGGATCAAGCTGAACACCAACATTGAAAGCCTGCACCAGAAGGACGGCGGCTGGGAGCTGACGACCGCGGCCGGCGTAGAGCAGTACGACGCCGTCATCTTCGCCACTCCGGCGCGCGTGGCCAGCCTGATGCTGAAGTCCACCGACGCGCAATTGAGTGACGACCTGGGACGCGTGGAGTACAGCAGCAGCATCACCTGTACCCTGGGCTACAAACGCGACGATCTGAAGATGTGCCAGCCGGGCTTCGGTTTTCTGATTCCGCGCAGCGAAGGCACTCGCATGCTGGCGACGACCTTTGTCCACACGAAATTTCCCTTCCGCGCGCCAGACGACAAGGCGCTGGTGCGCTGCTTCCTGGGCGGAGCCGGCGACCAGGCCGTGCTGAAGCTGACGGATGAGGAAGTGACGGCCCAGGTGCGCAAGGAGTTGAAGCAGATTACGGGCATCACGGCCGAGCCCTGGTTTGTGAAGGTCTATCGCTGGGATCGCGCCATGGCGCAGTACACGCCCGGCCACCTGGAGCGCATCGAGCGCATTGGCGAGACCTTGAAGCGCATGCAGAATCTCTCCATCGCCGGCAACTTCTACAAGGGCATCGGAGTGCCGGACTGCATCCGCACGGGCAAGGAAGCGGCGGAGCACATGGCCGCCCTGGCGCGCGCGGCCAAGGCCTAGCACACATTAGTCGAATCACATTTGTCGCATCACATCGGGCGCGGAGTTCATAACTCCGCGCCTTTATTCGCGCCGAATGCCGTTGGTGCGTTACCATCGTGAACGCCATGCCGCGCATTCTCATCGTCGAAGACGAAATTCATCTTGCCCAGGGGTTGCTGTTTAATCTTGAAGCCGAAGGCCACGAGGCCGTGGCCGTGGAGAGCGGCGAACTGTCGCTGGAGCGTCTGCTGAAAGCCGGCGAGAGTTTTGATGCCCTGGTGCTGGACGTGATGCTGCCCGGGCTGAATGGTTTTGAAGTGGCGGCCAAGCTGCGCGAGGCGCAGAACTTCACGCCCATCCTGATGTTGACCGCGCGCGCGCGACCCGAGGATGTGTTGAAGGGCTTTGCCAGCGGCGCCGACGATTACCTGCCCAAGCCATTCGATTTGGCCATCCTGCTGGCGCGCGTAAACGGACTGCTGCGCCGCACCGGCTGGGCACAGCGTCAAAAGGTGGCGGCCACGCCGCCCGGGCCGGAGGTCTTCCACTTCCACGGCCGCACGCTGGATTTCAGCACCCTTGAGTTGACCTCCCCGGCGGGCAGCGCGCAACTTACGCTGATGGAAGCCAGCCTGCTGCGCTACTTCCTAGAGCATCCCAACCGCAACGTAAGCCGCAAGCAGATATTGGAAGAGGTGTGGGGGCTGCACGAAGACACCGACACGCGCGCCATCGACAACTTCATCGTGCGCCTGCGCCGCTACATTGAAGACGCGCCGGGAACGCCCAAGCTGCTGGTAACCGTGCGCGGCGTGGGCTATCGCTTCCTGGGCGAATAGTGCCACGTAGGCAAACCCTTACCAGCGATCTCCCCAACCCAGCCGTTTGAGCCGCCGCCAATCATCTTTGTGTGAGCGCGTCACGGTCGCCTGCGCAATCTTGCCTTCTGAGCATAGAGTGAGCTGCGCGTAGCCGCCGTGCAGTTGCGGATGGCGGACGATGCGCGCGGCGTTGGCGCCAGTTGCTGAATCCGCGGTTAAAATATTTTCTCTCGCAACGGCCAGATAGCTGAACTTTTCGTCCTCGTAGCTCAGCTCTGCCTGCTTCAGGCGGCGATGCTCGGCCGTGCGTTCGACGCGGGCAGCGAAGTGGCACCAGTCGTTTGCGGCCATGGGGCAGGATTGTTGGCTGGGGCAGGGCGCCACGATTCGCGATCCGGCGGCGAGCAACTGCGTGCGCGCCGCAAGTATGTTGGCGAAGCCCGCCATGGTGCCGGGCTCAATGAGCACGAGGAGTTGGCTGGTGCGCGCCCAGGCCTTTGCGATCACATCGACGCGCTCGGCCGAATCCAGCTCGTTGAGCGCATAAGAGCAGAGCACCAAATCGCACTGCCCCGCAGGCAGCGCGGCGTTGAGATTGGTGACATGCCAGCGGGCTTCGCGCAGCGCGGCGAGAGGTGCATCAGAGGTCATTCGGCGGGCAAGATGGGCCAACTCGGCATCACGCTCCACGGCCGCCACAGTGGCTAGCGTTGGGAAGAGTTCACAGGCGGCCCACAAGGCGGTTCCGGGGCCGCTGCCAAGATCGAGCGCCGTTTGGGGCGCGAAGCCAGTACCTTCGGCGGCCCAGCGCAGCGCGCGATGGACGGCGGCGTATGTGGCGGGCATGCGCACGGCCAGGTAGGCGGCACGCTCGACGGCACTGCTCATCGCAGGCGGATGCTGACCCTTGCGCGGTCCGCGATAGCCCAGGCTGAGGCCCTCGGCGGCCACGCGCAGGGCGGCCAACGGATGCGCGCTCAACTCGCGCTCCACGGCCAGTCGCAGCGCCGGGGGCAGTTGCATCAGCGAGCCTTGGAGCGCCGGTAGGCCACCACGTTGCGCTCGTGCTGATCGAATGTGGCGCTGAAGCGATGGCGTCCGCTGCCGTCTCCGATGGCGACGAAGAAGAGCGCGTCGGTCGGCGCCGGGTGCATGGCGGCCTTAAGCGAGGCCGCGCCGGGATTGGCGATCGGCCCCGGCGGAAGCCCGGCGACGCGATAGGTGTTGTAGGGCGAATCTGATTGCAGATCGCTTTGATAGATGGTGCCGCGATAGGTGCCGCGTACCAGCGCAGCGTAAACCACGGTGGGGTCGGCCCCCAGCGCCATGTTCTTGCGCAGACGGTTGGTGTACACGCCGGCAATGAGCGCGCGCTCGTCCGGGGCCGCGGTTTCTTTTTCCACGATGGAGGCCAGGGTGACCACGCGATGCACGTCAGTGTGCAGGCCCAGCGCGTTGGCCTCATGCTGAAAGCGGCGCACCATGGCCGAGCAGATGTCGTGCATGCTCATGCTGCGGCTGAACTGGTAGGTGTCCGGAAAGAGATAGCCCTCCAGCGTGCGCGCGCCGGGATCGATGGCGTGGATGAGTGAGACATCGTGCGTGGCGGCCTTGAGAAAATCCTCGTGGCGGCCCAGGCCCGCAGCCTCAATGGCGGCGGCGATTTCGTATAGGTTGTACCCCTCGGGCACGACAACGGTATGCAGCAGCACGTCTCCGCGAACAATGCGGTGGAAGACCTGCAGCGTGCTGGCCGGGTGCGCAAAGCTGTACTCGCCGGCCTTGAGGCGGCGGCTGGGCTGAAGGTAATGAATAAGTTCAAAGGCCCAGCGGCTGCGGATGACGCCGTGTTCTTCGAGTGAGGCGGAGATGGCGGCCGAGCTTGACCCGGCGGGAAAGAGCAGCACCTGCTCCGATGCCGGAGCCACGGGCACGAGCAGCGCCCATGCCATCCATGCCAGGAGGGCTATAAAAAACAAGCCGAGAAGACTACGCATGCCCACAGTGTAGATGAGCCACGCGCCGGGCTCCAAGCGGAGAAACGAAGAGGGGGCGAGGGTTGAGTTAATTACCAAGCAGCCGCAGCGCGGGTACATCCGGCATGGCCATCGCGGCATCTCCGGCCAGCGCCACAATCCAGCCGGCCATCTCGTCACGCAGGGCGGCCACGTTGAGGCCGCCATACGCGGCGGGAAAGCCCTGTAGCTTGACCAGCGCGTGATTCAGTTGCGAGGCCGCGCCGCGCTGGTTGCCGCGCTGATGGTGATGCATGGCGCAGGCCAGTTGAATCAGCGCCTGCACAAAGGTCTTTTCCGGAGGCCGGCACAGGCGCCAGTGCTCCTCCCAGAATTCATGGGCCAGGAAGAACCTGCCATCGCGATAAGCGGCCAGGCCTTCCGCCATGGCGCCCGCCGTCCAATCCAATTCCGGTGTCTCGCTCAATCTTGCCGCTCCGGCAACAGAGTAACACTGCGCGGCAATTGCAACGCGCCAGTTCGCCTTCGCAATGTCCGTAATCGGGTCCAGCGATTACGCACTTTGGCCATCTGCCAACGGTGCAAACTAGCCCGTTGGCAAGCTCGAGAGTAGAATGTGCCACGATGCCGCGCCACCCGGATTACGCAACTCAAAATTGTGTAATCATCGCGCACAACCCGGGCAGCGGCCACTATTGGGAGCTACGCCTTGTCACTCGCTGGACAATCGTTTACCTGGATTCGGAAGACTCTTCGCAGCGCCGCTCACTGCGTCCTGCTGCTGGCCGCGCTTATTGCGTCACTGCCCACGCCTGCGGCCGCGCAGAGTTCCACCACTGCGGCCATGCCTGCCAACCGTTACGCCGCCGCCGATGACTGGTGGAAGCACTCGGTTATCTACGAGCTGTATCCGCGCAGCTTTGCCGACAGCAACAACGACGGCACGGGCGACCTGAACGGCATCACCGCGCACCTGGACTACCTGCAACAACTCGGCGTGGATGCCGTCTGGCTGACTCCCATGTTTCCCTCGCCGCAGGTGGACTTCGGCTACGACGTCAGCGACTATCGCAACGTTGATCCGCAGTACGGAACGCTCAAGGACTTCGACCGCCTGGTCAGCGAGGCCAGGAAGCGCAACATCAAGATCGTTCTCGATTTTGTGGTCAACCACAGCAGCGACCAGCACAAGTGGTTCAAGGAGTCGCGCAGCTCGCGCACGAACCGCTACCGCGATTTCTACATCTGGCGCGATGGCCGCGCGGCGAATGAGCCGCCCAACAACTGGCGCAGCCTCTTCGGCGGGCCCAGTTGGAAGCTGGATGCGACCACTGGGCAGTATTACTATCACTTCTTCTACCCTGAGCAGCCCGACCTGAATTGGCGCAACCCGAAAGTCGAGCGCGAAATGTTCAACACCATGCGCTGGTGGTTCAAGCGCGGGGTCTACGGCTTCCGGCTGGATGCCGTGGACGTGCTCTACGAAGACCCGAAGCTCAAGGACAATCCCATACTGGAGGGCACCGACTCCTACGGCGGTCCTAAGCAGGATCACATCTACGATCACAGCATTCCCGAGGTGCACGCAGCCTTGCAGCGCATGCGCAAGGTGGTGGATGAATATCCCGGACGCGTGCTGATTGGCGAGACCTGGACGAGCACCACAAAGGAGTTGGCTGAGTACTACGGCCCGCACAACGACGAGCTGCAAATGCCCATGTACTTCAACTTCACCACCATCAATAAGCTCGACGCGGAGAAATTCCGCGAGCGCATTGAAGCCGTGGAGACGAACGATGCCGGGGGATGGCCGGTCTTCGTGCTCAGCAATCACGACATCGTGCGCCAGGTGGACCGCTACACTCCCGCGGGCGCGGACAAAGATCAGGTGGGGCGGCTGCTGGCCGCGCTCTACCTCACGCTGCGCGGCACGCCCATCATGTACATGGGTGAGGAACTCGGCATGCGCAACAACGATCCCACGCGGCGTGAGGATGTGAAGGACATCATCGGCCGGTTGGCCTGGCCAAAGGACAAAGGCCGCGATGGCGAGCGCACTCCCATGCAGTGGGACGCCACGGTGAATGCCGGATTCAACACGGGTGCTGCAACATGGTTGCCCGTGGGCGCCGATTACAAGACGCGCAACGTGGCTGCGGAATCGGCCGATCCCGCATCGGTGCTGAACTGGTATCGCCGCCTGATTGCGCTGCGACGCACTGTGCCGGCCCTGAGCGAAGGCGACTACCGCACGCTGCCGGTGAGCGACAAGAATCTACTGGCCTTTTCTCGCACGGCCATGGGCAAGACAGTGGTGGTGCTGCTGAACATGAGCGGCGAGGAGCAGTCGGTGTCGCTGGCCGATGTAGCACCGCGCGGATTGCGTGGGCTGGCCGCCACCGCAGCCACGGTGAGTGGCGCGCAGGTAAAGCTCTCCGCCTATGGTGCCGTGGTGGCGGAGGTCGAGTAGCCCACGTCAGGTATCCTGCCATGCAAGCCTTTGGGGCAGTGTGTGCAAAGTGGTGTGAGCCCTATGCTTGCACCCATCCATCTTTGCGTTTAGTGTTCTTAACCGATGCGATTTGCGCGTAGCTGCGGAGTGCTGCTTCATCCCACCTCGTTGCCCGGCCCTTACGGCTGCGGCGACCTGGGGCCGGAGGCCTTCGCATTTCTCGACTTTCTCAGCGCGGCTGGCCAGAAGATATGGCAGGTGCTGCCGCTGAATCCCACCGGCTACGGCGACTCGCCCTATCAGTGCTTCTCGGCCTTTGCCGGCAACCCGCTACTCATCAGCCTGGATCGCCTGGTCGAGCAGGGTCTGCTCAGCCAATCTGACCTTGCCGACCTGCCCGCGTTCCCGGCGCGCACAGTGGATTACGGCCCGGTGATTGCCTGGCGCATGGGCAAACTGCGGCTGGCCGCGCAGCGCTTTTTCGCCGCCCTTGCAGCCGCGCCCGCTGGTCCGCGTCAGGTTGAGTACGACACCTTCCGCACGCAGCACGCCGCGTGGCTTGACGACTTTGCGCTCTTCATGGCCGCCAAAGATGCGCACGGCGGCGTGGCCTGGAATCGCTGGGAGCCCGACTTGGCCGCTCGCGAGCCGAAGGCCCTGGAGCGCTGGCGCAAGCATCTTGCCAAGGGCATTGCCGAGCACACCTTCTGGCAGTTCGAATTCTTCCGCCAGTGGAGCACCCTGCGCGCGGAGTGTACCCGCCGCGGCATTCGCGTAATGGGCGACGTGCCCATCTACGTGGCGCACGATAGCGCCGACGTGTGGACGGCGCGCGAGTACTTTTGGCTGGACGAGGCCGGCAACCCGACGCGCGTCAGCGGCGTGCCGCCGGATTACTTCAGCGCCACCGGACAGCTCTGGGGCAATCCCACCTATCGCTGGCCAAAGCTGCAGCAGGATGGTTTCCGCTGGTGGATTGCCCGCATGCGGGGCGTGCTGGCCATGTATGACATGGTGAGGGTCGATCACTTCCGCGGCTTTGAGGCCTACTACGAAATTTCCGCCAGCGAGAAGACAGCGGCCAACGGCGTCTGGATCAAGGCTCCCGGCGTGGAGCTGTTTGACACGCTGGTGCGCGAGTTGGGCGAGCTGCCCATCGTCGCCGAAAACCTCGGCAACATCACGCCGGAGGTCGAGGCCATCCGCACCCGCTTCGGACTGCCCGGCATGGCCATCCTGCAATTCGCCTTCGGCACCGATCCGCAGGCGCCATCGTTCCGCCCGCACAACTACGAGCGCCACCTGGTGGCCTACACCGGCGGACACGACAACGACACGGCCATCGGCTGGTGGACCAGTGGCATTGGCGACAGCACACGCAGCGAGAAGGAGTTGCGCGAGGAGTATGAGCTGGCCAGCGGCTATCTTGGCCTGCATGGCGAGCCGCTGAACTGGGCGATGATCCGCACCCTGCTGGCTAGCGTGGCCGATACGACGCTCATCCCCATGCAGGATGTGCTGGGGCTGGGCGGCGAGGCGCGCATGAACCTGCCGGGACGCATGGGCGGCAATTGGCGCTGGCGCTACCAGCAAGAGCAACTGCAGCCGGAGATGATCGAACGCCTGGCTGCGCTGGTGCGGCTGTATCAGCGGTGAGCAGGATTTGATTTCCACGCGGAGCCGGGCCGTTGCGCTCCTCCGCCAAGGCAGGGAACGACTGATGAACCGACCGCGCCGCAACGTCTGGCAGATCTTCAACATGAGCTTCGGCTTCTTCGGCATCCAGATTGGCTGGAATCTGCAGATGGCCAACATGAGCGCCATCTACGAGTACCTGGGCGCCAAGGCCGATCAGATTCCCATCCTCTGGCTGGCCGCGCCGCTCACCGGACTGCTGGTGCAGCCGCTTATCGGCCATGCCAGCGACCACACCTGGGGACGCCTGGGACGCCGCCGTCCGTACTTTTTGGCCGGAGCCATCCTCAGCTCGATCGCGCTCATCCTGATGCCGCAATCCGGTGCCCTGTGGATGGCCGCCGGGCTGCTGTGGGTGCTCGACGCTTCCATCAACATCAGCATGGAGCCCTTCCGCGCATTCGTCGCCGACATGCTGCCGGACGAGCAGCGCACCAGCGGCTTCGCCATGCAGAGCCTGCTCATCGGCCTGGGCGCGGTGCTGGCCAACCTGCTGCCCTGGCTGCTGACAAACTACTTTCACCTGCGCACGGAGTCCACCGGCGCGCACGCCATTCCGCTCACCGTGCGCCTGTCTTTCTACATCGGCGCCGCAGCGTTTCTCTCGGCCGTGCTGTGGACGATCTTCACCACCCCGGAGTATCCGCCCGAGGATATGGAGGCCTTCCGCCGCCAGAAGGCCGAGGCCGCCCGCACCGGGTACTTTGAGCGCATCGCCAACTCGCTGGCGGAGATCACCACGGCCATGCGGCAGATGCCGCCCGTGATGCGGGATCTCGCGCTGGTGCAGTTGCCCACGTGGCTGGGTCTGTTCTGCATGTGGCTGTATTTTCCCGTGGCGGTGGCGCACAACGTCTTTGGCGCCGTGGATCAAAGCTCACCACAATTCACCCGCGGCGTGGAGTGGGCCGGGCTGTGCTTTGGCATGTACTCCGCCGTCTGCTTTGCTTTTTCTTTTGCGCTGCCCACGCTGGCGCGCGTGCTGGGCCGACGCAACACGCACAGCCTTTGCCTTGCGGTGGGCGCCGCCGGATTGATCTCCGTGGCTTTCATCCACCAGCCCGCGATGCTCTTTCTCTCCATGACGGGCGTGGGCGTGGCCTGGGCCAGCATTTTGTCCATGCCATATGCGGTGCTTTCCGCCAGCCTGCCGCAGGAGCGCACCGGCGTGTACATGGGCATCTTCAACTTCTTCATCGTGCTGCCGGAGATCGTCGCCTCGCTGTGCTTTGGTCCGGTGATGAGCCATCTGATGCACAACAACCGCATGGCAGCGGTCGTCGCCGGAGGCTTCTTCCTGCTGCTGGCCGCAGCCATGATGCAGCGCGTGCGCAGCCAGGCGAAGGCTTAGGTTTTTCTGCTTGAATGTATGACTGAGACGGGGCGCCGCGAGCGCCCTGTTTTACTGGTCGGGATGCAGCGCGATGAGTGTGGTTTCCACCGGGACGCCGCGCGATATCTTGACGCGCAGCAGGGCCTCAAAGGGCTTCAGCTCTTCCACTTTCTTCGCGTTGAGCTTACCCAACAACTCCTCCAGCGTCTCCTTGTGGCATAGGAACTCCACCGCGCCCTGGGTGCCAAAGGTAGTGGTGCCGGCGATAATCAACACTAGTCTTGAGCTTTCCATCCCGCGCTTGTAGCCAATCACCGCATAGTCCTCCGCCAGGGCTTGGTCGGCGGGGCTGGCCAGCGACTGCAAGGGCTCACCCTGTTGCGGATTGATGGTGGCAATGGCCAGGTCGCCCTTGCGCGGGCCAACCGCCACGCGCTGAAAGACGAAGTGGCTGGTGCTGGGAATATCGCGCAGCGTCAGATTCTCCGCCGGCGAGCCCAGGAAGATCAGGTTGTTCTGCTTCAGGTCGTCGAGTGAAAACAGGCTTCCGCGTTTGACCCGTAGCGTGGCGTGCAGGCGGGAGAAGACCTCGTCCAGCTCATGTACGGCCAACACCTCGCCCACGCCCGTGTAGTGATCAAAGACCTTGCCGGAGGCGGCATCCGTCGGCGTGGACGCGCTCGAGTAGCGCAGGCCGGTCTCCGGACGGCCAACAAAGGTCGCATTGCTGAATACCACCCAGGGCTCATTGGCCGGCGCCAGAAAAGATCCCCAGAAGAGCTGGATGGATGGTGGAACCTTGTCTGCGGCCGCAGCGGGTTGCGCAGTGGGCGCCGATCCTCTCCACAGCAACATGCCCAGGGTGGCAAGGGCCAGTGCCAGCAGCACGCTGAGCACAGGCACGGCATAGCGGGCCAGCCGGAGCCCGGCATCTACATTGGCCCCCTGTGGCGTGCGTTCGTGGTTGTGACCGTTGCCGTTGCCTTCCCCGGCAGCCTCCGCCTTGGCGCGGCGGGGATTCTCATGGAAGTGCAGGGTGTAGTTGCCCTTAGGCAGCTCTACCACGATGCGGTCTTCCGTGCCATCGCCTGCGTAGTAGGAGGCGAGCTTAGTGCGCAGGCGCCCGGCCTGCACGCGAATCACCGAGTCGAGCTGGGGGTCGAAGTCCTCCGAGCGGTGAAAGACCTCGGTGGCAATCTGGTACTCCTTGATGGTGGCGCCGGGGTGTTCCAGGGACTGCTCGGCCAGGTAACGCAGCAGCTTACACAACGACTCGGAGTTGTGAAGTACCTCACTCCTCGCCAAGCGCTCGACCTGTTCCAGTACTGCCTCTCGACTGAGCACGACAGGTATCATGTCACGGATGTAACGAAGATGAAACATTTTTTGCAAAGCATTGATAAAAAAGAGCTCTGCCAGGTTACTGTGACAAACCCGCCGAAACTTGTTTCTTTCCCTCCGCGGGATAAGACTCCGCAGTGGTTTTGTCATATCCAGTAGTGTTTTTTGTCCTCCGGACACGGTGTCCCATGCAGGCGCCAAACGGATGGCAAGCCCAGCCAGGGGGATTCGAAAGGTCTTTCTGGAAGGGAGTCAAAAGGTTCTTTGTTCAGGGTCGAGGTGCTTCCCGAAGCTGGAACGATGTTAGGACGGTAAAAGGATAAGACTATTCAAGTTCCGGTACACATTCTCCTCGATCGCTTTCTGTAACACTCGTTTTTGGACTTGATTCATGGAGGAACTATGAAGCAGTTCGCCAAAATTTGTTTGCTGGTAGCGCTCGTGCTGCTGGTAACCGGCATTGCCGCCCTGGCGCAATCGGATTCGGCCCGCGTGGTCGGCACCGTGAGCGATCCTTCGGGCGCCGCAATTCCGGGCGCAACCGTCACCGTCACCAACCTGGGCACCAACCAGAAGATCACCACCCAGAGCCAGGCAGACGGCAATTTCGTTGTCACAGCTCTTAAGCCGGGCAATTACCGGGTCGAGGCCAAGAAGGAAGCCTTCAAGAGCGAAACCGCCAAGATCAGCCTGGACATCGCCCAGGTGCAGCGCATCAACTTCAAGCTGCCGCTCGGCGCCGCCACGGAAACCATCAACGTGACCGATGAAGTGCCGATCGTGGAAACCTCCACCTCAACCCTCGGCGAAGTCATCCAGCCCCGGCAGATCTTGGATCTGGCGATCAACGGCAATAACTTCATCTCGCTGGCCACGCTGACACCGGGCGTGACCCGCGGCGCACCTGGCGATGAGGCCTCTGGCAGCTCCAGTCAGTCCGAGACCTGGCGTCACAATGAGAGCGGCGGCGGCGCGCTAAGCGTCAATGGCCTCCGCCCGCAAGCTACGTCCAATGTCATGGACGGCGTCAGTAACCAGGAGTACTTCGTCAACACCGTCGTCATCTTTCCAGTGACGGAATCCATCTCCGAATTCAAGGTGACCACCAGCACGGCGCCAGCCATGTATGGAGCGCCCTCGGTGATCGATGTCAGCACCATCAGTGGTGCCAACCAGGTTCATTTCCTGGGCGACTGGTTCCGTCGCGGCGGTGGCAACGCCAAGCCCTGGGGCAACCCTGACCCCGGCCCCTTTGCCCGCAACCAGTTCGGCGGCATCCTGAGCGGCCCGATCTGGAAGAACAAAGTCTTCGGCGCGTTGGACTACTACGGCTGGCGCCAGAAGAGCCCGCATCCGGATGGTCCGACCCACGTTCCCACCGCGCTGATGCGTGATGGTAACTTCACCGAGTTGCTGACTGGCGGTTCCACGATCGCCACCTCGCTGCCGTACTCCGGCCTGCCCGGCTGCGCGGCCGCCATGGCCACAAACCCGACAGCCTTCAATGCCGGCATGGGCTACATCTTCAACCCGGCCAACTGCCTGCCCTTCGGTTGGGATGCCGTGAACCACGTCCCCGGCAGCCAGATCAACATCATCCCCACGGCCGGCCAGAACTCGGTCGGCATCAACTACCTGAAGGCCTTCCCGAATCCCAACATCGCTGGTGCCAACCCGGCGCTGTTGAACAACAACTTCCTGCCCAACCGGGAAGACATTAAGACGCTGGATCAGTACGAAGCCCGTTTGGACTTTGTGGCGACGAAGAAGGACACCTTCTTTGCCCGCTACACTGCCGAGCAGGACCTGCTGCAAACCACTGACCGACTCCGCGATAGCGGCCACGATCTGCCCTCGGGCTTCGGCTCCGGCATGAACCCGCAGCATCCGCGTCATTTGGCCGTGGGCTATACCCACATCCTGAACAACAACATGGTTAACGAGTTCCGTTACGGATACAACCGTCCGTACTACGGCTATCAGCAGCCCGGCTTCGGTGTCCCCGAGGCGGCCAATCTCGGCATCCCCAACGCCAACACCAGCCCGCTGCTGGGCGGCATGGCGCTGATCGGCGGCTGGAAGGGTGAACTCGAGTACGTCGGCGATTACGGTCCGTACGTGGTTACTCAGAAGTACAACCAGTTTGCCGATACACTGAACTGGACGCGCAAGAATCACACCATGAAGTTCGGCGCCAGCCTCATCAAGAAGAACAGCGACTTCACCCAGGCCAACGTGGCCAAGGGCTACTTCTGGATTGACGACAACAACCTGCCGCAGTACTCCGGCTTCCCCGGCCAGTACGCCGGCTTCGGCACCTTTACCGGCAACGAAATCTCCGAGCTTGTGGGCGGCTTCATGGCGGCCTATCAGATCGGCGTTTTCAATGGCTATTACAACACCAAGAACTGGGAAGCCAGCGGCTTTGCCCAGGATGACTGGCGCGTCAACCGCAAGCTGACCATCAACTACGGCATCCGTTACGACGTCTTCACATGGCCGTACGAAGCCAACAACAAGCAGTCGAATTTTGACCCCCTCAGCGGCACCTTGATTGTGGCCGGCACGCCCGGTTACAGCCGTTCGCTGGTCAGCACCCCGTTGATGAACTTCTCTCCGCGCTTGGGCTTTGCCTATGACGTGAAGGGCGACGGCAAGATGGTGGTACGCGGCGGCTACGGCGTCTACTACTGGCAGGAACGTGGTGGCGTGGGCACGCAGCTCTCCAACAACCCGGATTTCAACGGCAGCCAGACCTACTATGCCTGCCCGAATTATCCGAATTGCAGTACCGGCTATCGCGCAACGCTGAGCGGCATGGCGCCTTACGGTTCCAATAACCCGAACAGCTCGGTGGCAAACGGCGCTCTGCCGGTGGGCCAGATTACCTTCGATCCGACGCAGTTGGCCGGTGCCAACGTGATTTACTACCGGCCCAACTCGCCGAATTCCAACGTGCAGCAGTGGAATGTGCAGGTTGAGCACGCACTGGGCAAGAACACTTCGTTCAGCCTTGCCTACGTCGGCGCTCTGATGTCGCACCTCGCCACCAGCTTCAACGCCAATGGCGCCCAGATCTACTCGGGCTCGCATTGGTTCAACAACGTTGGCGCCATCAACGAGTACGCCATGGTGGGCGGCGGCAAGTACAACGGCCTGCAGGCTAATTTGAAGAGCAAGATGCATCACGGCCTGCAGTACAACGTTTCCTACACCTGGTCGCATACGTTGGATAACGTCAGCGGTGCGCTCAGCAACGGCGCCAACCCGATCTGGATTGGCTCCGGTGGTGATCCCGTCCTGAAGTACAGCTACGGCAACAGCAACACGGACCAGCGTCAGGTGCTGGGTGGATCCATGATGTACGAGCTGCCCTTCGGCAAGGGCCGCCAGTACCTCAACAACATCCCCAAGGCCCTTGATTACGTCGTTGGCGGTTGGCAGTGGAACAACATTGTCACACTGGCCCGCGGCACACCGTGGAATATCACCCTGAACGGCTTGCAGCCGGATTACAACGGCGGTTGCAGCCTGGGACGCAAGGGCGATTACTGGATCACCTGCCCGGCAGGCACATTCACCGCGGCGCCTGCCCTCACACCCGGCAACCTGGCCCGCAACTACTTCTATGGGCCGCCGACCCGCATGTGGGACACCTCCATCTTCAAGTCCTTCATGGTGTACAAGGTCAAGACGGAGATCCGGGCCAACCTGTTTAACGTACTCAACACTCCGCAGTTCGCTACGCCGAATGGCGAAGTGAGCAGCGGGTCGAGCTTCGGTCAGTTGAATACTCCGCTCAGTGAGAAGCAGCGTGAACTGGAGCTGATGCTTCGCATATCGTTCTAACCCTGAGGACAACCCGGGGGACAGGTTCGCCTGTCCCCCATTTTTTAGCGCACTCATCACTATTCCCCGAGGCACGGCGTCACCATGAAGCCCTCTCGTACCAGGCAGTACGCCATTTTTTCGCTTGTAATTCTACTGTCACTGCTCTCCGCGGCTTGGGCCCAGCCGCCGGTCATCACCAAGGTGGAGCCGCCTAACTGGTGGGTGGGGCTGCCGCATGATCCGCTGCTGCTTTTGACGGGCGAAAACCTGGGCGCGGCCCAGATCGCCACGCACTATCCCGGCATGACCGTGCAGCGCGTGCAGGCCAGCGCCGATGGCCACTACCTCTTCGCCCGCGTGCATATCGACAAGACGGCGGCAGCCGGGCGCGCGCAGTTCAACGTGCGCTCCGCCAAAGGCGCGATCAAGGTAGACTGGCCGCTGGAAAAACGCGTCAAAGTGGCTGAGACCGGCAACGGCCTGCACACCGACGACATCCTCTACCTCATCATGCCGGACCGCTTCGCCAACGGCGACCCCACGAATGATGACCCTCCGCAGGCCACGGTGAAGCACGACCGCACGGCCCCCAAGGGCTACCACGGCGGAGACCTGAAGGGCATTGAGCAGCATCTCGATTATTTGCAGGAGCTGGGCGTGACCGCCGTGTGGCTCACGCCCTGGTGGAAGAACTCCAGCAACGCCAGCGACTATCACGGCTATCACGTGACTGACTTTTACGCCGTGGATGAGCACTTAGGCACCCTGGGCGAGTTGCAGCGCTTCGTCACTGCCGCCCACGCGCGCGGCATCAAGGTGGTCAGCGACTACGTTGCCAACCACATTGGCCCCGACCATCGCTGGGCCGACGATCCGCCAACGCCCACCTGGCTGCACGGCACCCGCGCCAATCATCTGGAACCGAAGTACGATTTCTGGCCGCTGGTGGACGTCCACTCCACGCCACGCGAGCGCCGTCCGGTCATCGAAGGCTGGTTTGCCGGCAAGTTGCCTGACCTGAATCCCGACGATCCGCTGCTGGAGGAGTACCTGGCGGATAACGCCATCTGGTGGATGGAGTCGGCACACTTCGACGCCTATCGCCTGGACACCTTCCCGTACTCCTCGCGCGAGTTCTGGGGACGCTGGCACCGCACACTGCGCCAGGTTTATCCCCGCGCCACCTCGGTGGGCGAGTGCTTTGACCTAAGCCCGGTGGTAACCAGCTACTTTGAAGGCGGGCGTAAGGTTCGCGGCGTGGATTCCGGCACAAACACGGTCTTCGACTTTCCGCTCTACGGCGGGCTACGTGCCGTGCTGGCGCACAATGAGCCGGTCGGCAAGCTGGTCAACATCTTCCAGCACGACTATCTCTACCTGCATCCAGAGGGGCTGTACACCTTCTTTGGCAATCACGACCAGCCGCGGTTAATGAGCGAAAAAGGCGCGACCGTTGCCCGGTTGAAGGCGGCCTTCAGCCTGCTGCTCACGCTGCGCGGCATCCCCGGCATCTACTACGGCGATGAGATTGCCATGACCGGCGGCGACGACCCGGAGAACCGGCACGACTTTCCCGGCGGCTGGCCCCAGGACGCGCGCAGCGCCTTCACCCAGGGTGGCCGAACGGCCACCGAGCAGGAGGTCTTTGCCCACGTGCAGCAGCTCAACCGGCTGCACCGCCAGCATCGCGCCCTGCAGGATGGCCGGATGACCACCCTCGCCTACAGCGATACATCCTTTGCCTATCTGCGCAGCCACGGTTCTGACCGCCTGCTGGTGGTATTGAATGCCGCGGAAAAGGCGCAAACCATTGATGTGAGCAAGGTTGACACGCCGCTTGCAGACATTGCTTCGGCCGCACCCATGCTGGACGCAGGTCCCGTCACCGTGACGCCGGATAAGCTCACGGTGCAGGCGGCGCCCATGTCGGTTGCGATTTATAGCCTGAAGTAACTCTTTCCGTCCCCCGGAAAGAAAAAGAGGCCGGTGTGCGTAGCTCCACGCACATCGGCCTTTTCTAATTGCCAATGGTGCATCCCTGCCGGGTCGACTATCATATTGGTGCAGTATTTGTTCCACCTTTTATTGGTAATCATAAGGCCCACGGAATCATCGTGGCCGCGGCGGCAAGGCATTCATGCCAGAGATTTCTGGCTTTGGTATTTCAAACGTTACTTCATCGACGTTGGCGCCACTTACAGGCTGGCCAACTTGTATCGGGATACGTCATGACTAAAGATTCCAAATTTACGATTCTCGACGACTTTCCTGCAGTCTCGACCGAGCAGTGGGAGAAGGTCATACAATCCGACCTCAAGGGTGCGGACTACGACAAGAAGCTGCTTTGGCAGAGCGACGAGAAGATTGTGGTTCGTCCCTATTATCGCGAGGAGAACCTGGACAACCTCGCTTCACAGCTCAACCCGCCTCCGGGCGAATTTCCTTACCTGCGCGGCAGCCGCGCCAACAACCAATGGGCTGTCTGCCAGGGCATTGACGCCACCTCTCTTGCGGAGGCCAACACACAAGCCAGGGATGCTCTGGCGCGCGGCGCCGATGCCGTCAGCTTCCACATCACGCGCACTGGCAACCGCGCTGCCGGGCCGCTGCCACAGTCGGCGGCCGACGTTGCCACCCTGCTGGCGGAGATCACCGCTCCGGTCAGCTTCAAAGCCGCAGACCTTGCCGGCGCCGTGCTGCCTCTGCTGCTGGAAGCCGTTGCGGCGGGCAAGGTAAAGGCCAGCGCCATCATTGTTGACTACGATCCGCTTGACGATCTGCTGCTGACCGGCAGCTCCGACAAGAGCGGCGATGAGATTTTCTCCGCCGTGGCCGAGGCCGTAAAATCTGCAAGCAAGACGCCGGGATTCCGCTGCGTGGGCTTGCGCGGCTGGCAGATTCCCGAAGCCGGAGGCACGGCGGTGGAAGAGCTGGGCGCGGCCATCGCCGCCGGAGCCGAGTATCTTGCGGCACTCACCGCGCGCGGCGTGAACGTGGATGCCGCGGCGCAGGCAATGTACTTCGACCTGGCTACGGGCACCAACTACTTTTTTGAGGTTGCAAAGCTGCGCGCGCTGCGCTTGCTGTGGGCACAGGTGGTAGAGCAGTTTGCCCCCGCCAGCAAGAACAGCGCCAAGGCCTTCATCGTGGCCACCACCGCGCGTTGGGACACCACGGTTTACGACCAGCACATCAACCTGCTGCGCGGTACCACCAAGACGATGTCGGCGGCCCTGGGCGGAGCCGATGTCATTGAGGTGCTGCCCTTCGACGCGGCCTCGCGGCCCTCCGATGAGTTCAGCCGCCACCTGGCACGCAATACCCAGATCGTGCTCAAGAAGGAGTCGTACTTCGATCGCGTCGTCGATCCCGGCGCCGGCTCTTACTACCTGGAGTCACTGACCGATGCGCTGGCCCGCGATGCCTGGAGCTTCTTCCAGAAGATCGAAGAGCAGGGCGGATACCTGAAGGCCATCGAATCGGGCTTCGTGCAGAGCGAGGTCAACGCCTCACGCGCCAAAAAGGATAAGGGCATCGCCCTGCGCAGCCGCGCCATCCTCGGCACCAACCAGTTCCCCAACGGCAAGGAGCAAGCGCTCGCGCAGCTGGCGACCCCTGAGACAGTTGCGGTAAAGTCCGCGACCGGCAAAGTGGTGCTCTCCGTGACGCCGCTCGTCCCTTATCGCGGTGCTGAAGGCTATGAGCGCTTGCGGCTGGCCACTGAGCGCCACGCCGCCAGCGGCAAGCCCGCTCCGCGCTTTTTGCTGCTGGAGTTCGGCGACCTGAAGATGCGCAAGGCGCGCGTCGGCTTCAGCCTGAACTTCATCGCCTGCGGAGGCTTCGAGATCATCACCAAGTCGAGCGATGCCACCGCCGATGCAGCAGCGAAGATTATCGCCGATTCCAAGGCCGATGTAGTCGTCCTCTGCAGCTCCGACGACGAGTACCTGCCGCTGGCGCGGCCGCTGATTGAGAAGCTGGGCGGCAAGGTTCCGGTGATTGTCGCCGGCAGCCCGGCCTCCACTGACGAACTGAAGGCGGCGGGCGTTGCGGACTTCATCCATGTGCGCAGCAACGCCCTGGAGTTTATCGCCCACTGGCAACAGCGGTTGGGCTTCTCCCATGCGGAGGTGAACCAGTAATGAAACGTCCAGACTTTTCTAAAGTAGATTATCGCTCCGCGTTAAACACCACCTCGGCACCCACTACGGCGCATGCCGCCGAAAGTTGGATGACCCCCGAGCACATCGAGGTTCCCTCCTACCTGAACCGCTCGGCGCTCTCTGGCTACGAGCACCTGAACTACGCTGCCGGCATTCCTCCCTACCTGCGCGGGCCGTACTCCACCATGTACAGCCAGCGCCCGTGGACGGTGCGCCAGTATGCAGGCTTCTCCACGGCCGAGGAGTCGAACGCCTTTTACCGCCGCAACCTGGCCGCCGGGCAGAAGGGCCTCTCCGTGGCCTTCGACCTGGCGACGCATCGCGGCTACGACTCCGACCACGAGCGCGTCACCGGCGACGTGGGCAAGGCGGGTGTGGCCATCGATTCCATTCTGGACATGAAGGTGCTTTTCGACCAGATTCCGCTCGACCAGATGTCGGTTTCCATGACGATGAATGGCGCCGTGCTGCCCATCCTCGCCTTCTACATCGTCGCCGCCGAGGAGCAGGGTGTTCCTCCACAAAAGCTGAACGGCACCATTCAGAATGACATTCTGAAAGAGTTCATGGTGCGCAACACTTACATCTATCCGCCCACGCCCAGCATGCGCATCATCGGCGACATCTTCCGCTTCTGCTCGGAGAACATGCCGAAGTTCAACTGCATCAGCGTCAGCGGCTATCACATTCAGGAGGCCGGAGCCACGGCAGACATCGAGCTGGCCTACACCCTGGCCGATGGCGTCGAGTACCTGCGCACCGGCGTCAAGGAAGGCCTGAGCGTGGACGACTTCGCGCCGCGCATCAGCTTCTTCTGGGATATCGGCATGAACCACTTCATGGAGATTGCCAAGCTGCGCGCCGGACGCCTGCTGTGGGCCAAGCTGGTCAAGCAGTTCAACCCGAAGAGCCTGAAGTCGCTGGCCCTGCGCACGCACTCGCAGACCTCCGGCTGGAGCCTGACCGCGCAGGATCCCTTCAACAACGTCACCCGCACTTGTATCGAGGCCATGGCTGCAGCCCTGGGTCACACCCAGTCGCTGCACACTAACGCCCTCGACGAGGCCATTGCGCTGCCTACGGATTTTTCCGCCCGCATCGCGCGCAACACCCAGATCTACCTGCAGCAGGAGACCGACATCTGCCGCGTGGTCGATCCCTGGGCCGGCTCCTACTACGTCGAGTACCTGACCAAGAGCCTCGCCGACCGCGCCTGGAGCCTGATTCAAGAAGTGGAAGCTCTCGGCGGCATGACCAAGGCCATTGAGACCGGCGTGCCCAAGATGCGCATTGAAGAAGCAGCGGCGCGCAAGCAGGCGCGCATCGACTCCGGCGTGGAAACCATCGTCGGCATTAACGCCTACAAGCTCGATCACGAGGCTCCGCTCGACGTGCTCAACATCGATAACACGGCGGTGCGGGAGTCGCAGATCGCGCGCCTGAAAAAGCTCCGTGCCGAGCGCAACAGCGCCGAGGTCACGCAAGCCCTGGCGGCGCTCACCAAGTGTGCCGAAAGCGGCGAGGGCAACCTGCTGGCTCTGGCCGTGGACGCCGCACGCAAGCGTGCCTCGCTGGGCGAAATTTCGGACGCTTTGGAAAAAGTGTACGGACGCTATCAGGCCGTGGTGCGTTCCATCTCCGGCGTTTACTCCGCCGAGAGCCAGAACGATGCCGAGTTCCAGAAGGCCCGCCAGATGGTGGAAGAGTTCACCAAACTCGAAGGCCGCCGCCCGCGCGTCATGGTCGTCAAGATGGGGCAGGATGGACACGACCGCGGCGCCAAGGTGGTTTCCACCGGCTTTGCCGACATCGGCTTCGACGTGGACATAGGCCCGCTCTTCCAGACTCCGGCCGAGGCCGCGCGCGCCGCCGTGGAAAACGACGTGCACTTCCTCGGCGTCAGCAGCCTGGCCGCCGGACACAAGACACTGGTGCCCGCCGTCATCGCGGAGCTAAAGCGTTTGGGACGCGAGGACATCATGGTCTTCGTCGGCGGCGTCATTCCGCCGCAGGACTACGACTTCCTCTACCAGGCCGGAGCCGTCGGCATCTTCGGCCCTGGCACGGTCATCCCCGTCTGCGCCCAGCAAATGCTCAAGGCTCTGATGGATGCAAGCGAAGCAGTGAAGAGTGAGGCGAAGTAGGTTTGGACGAGGATCAAAAATCCTATCTGTCGGTGACCCCCGGCGTAACGCAGCCACCTTCGGTGAAGCCCGCCAAGGCGGCTGCGTTGCGGCGGCGCCTCTCTTTCAACGAGTACGTACAGGGAATCTTCCAGGGCGACCGGATGATTCTCGCCAAGGCGATTACGCTGATCGAAAGCACCCGGGCGCAGGATAACGAACTGGCGCAGAAGATCATCCAGGCCTGCCTGCCTAAGGCCGGCAACTCGCTTCGCATCGGCATTACGGGTGTGCCGGGCGCGGGCAAAAGCACGTTTCTGGAAGCCCTGGGAACCCGGCTCGCGCAGGATGGCATGAAGCTGGCGGTGCTGGCCGTCGATCCCAGCAGTGGCGTTTCCGGCGGCAGCATTCTGGGCGATAAGACGCGCATGGAAAAGCTCTCTGCCTGCGAGAATGCATTCATCCGGCCCTCGCCTTCGCGCGGCTCTCTGGGCGGTGTGGCCCGCCGCACCCGTGAGACGATGATTCTCTGTGAGGCCGCCGGCTTCCGCACCATCTTTGTGGAAACCGTTGGCGTGGGCCAGAGCGAGACGCTGGTGCACGGCATGATCGACTTCTTCCTGCTGCTGATGATTGCCGGCGCTGGCGACGAGTTGCAGGGCATCAAGCGCGGCATCATCGAGATGGCCGACATGATGGTCATCAACAAGGCCGAGGGTGATAATCTGCAGCGTGCGCTTTCCGCCCGCCAGGAATACGCCACCGCCCTGCACATGTTTCCGGCTCGCGCAGATGGATGGATTCCTCCGGTGCTGACCTGCTCGTCGCTCACCGGCGTGGGAATCATGGAGGTCTGGGAGACGGTCAAGAGCTTTGCGGCGCAGGCGAAGAAAAACGGCAGCTTTGAGGCCAAGCGCCGCCGCCAGCGCGTGCAGTGGCTGACACATACCATCGAAAACGACCTGATGATGGAGTTCTGGAACGATCCCCGAATCAAGGAGCAACTGAATTCGCTCCGTGAAGATATTGAGAGCGGAGACCTCTACTCCGGCACCGTGGCGCAAAAGCTGATCGGTATCTTTCGCAATCGCCAGTAGCCGGCTGCTATACAGTCCTTCCACTGCTATTGCCAGCGTAATAAATCCGCATATGGATTGGCGGTTGTGCAATGCCCGGCCTGTGGGACAATAAATAAACTGGCTTGGCACCACTGGCCCGAAGGAGTACACCCATGAAAATCAGCGCCCGGAATGCGCTCGCTGGCGTCGTCACAAAAGTCACAAGGGGAGCCGTCAATGCCGAAGTCGATCTGACATTGCAGGGTGGAGAAACCATCGCTGCGATTGTCACCAATGCAAGCGTGGACTCGCTCGGCCTGCAAGAAGGCAAGAGCGCCTACGCAATCATCAAGGCCAGCTCCGTAATACTGGCCAAGGGTTTACAGGGCAAGCTGAGTGCGAGGAATGTACTGGCAGGCAAGGTCGACACCGTTCAGGATGGCGCGGTGAACTCGGAAGTCACCCTGAAGCTGAGCCACGGAACCAGTCTTGTGGCGGTGATTACCAAGGCGAGCGTCAAGGAGTTGGGGCTCAAGGCCGGCGACGAAGTCGTGGCCATCGTGAAGGCATCCAGCGTAATCGTCGGGGTTGACCACTAGACGCACTTGGCGAGTGATCTTCTTGCCTGTGCGCTGCGTTAATCGAAAGACTTGCTGGCGGAGAGGGAGGGATTCGAACCCCCGGTGGGGTTTCCCCCACGCCGGTTTTCAAGACCGGAGCCATCAACCACTCGGCCACCTCTCCGCTGCCCTAGTGTACGCGATTCGCCCACAACATTTGTACTCCCCCGCGCCACGGTTTATCCCATGAACTGCACAAGGAAAGGCCCGCCGTTGAGCGGGCCTTTGTGGAGCATCGTTATACCGCGCGGGCTTACACAACCACGTCGGGAATCTCCATCTGCTGTTTGCGGAAGGCGCTCAGGAAGGCTGCTACCACCTTGGGGTCGAACTCCTTGCCGGCGCCGCGTTCAATGATCTCACGTGCCTCAAAGGTCGTGCTGCCCTTGCGGTAGGGGCGGTCGCTGGTGATGGCGTCGTAGGCGTCGGCCACGCTCAGGATGCGGGCTTCGAGCGGAATGTCTTCGCCGGCGCGTTCCGTGTAGCCGCTGCCGTCAAAGCGGTCATGGTGAGAAAGAATGATGGGCAGCACGCGGCGCAGACTGCCGCCCACCGGCTCCAGCATGTTGATGCCGCGGGTCACGTGCGAGCGCATCTCCTCGGTCTCGGTGGAGTTCAACCGGGCGGCCTTGTAGAGCACTTCGCGGCTGATGTCCAGTTTGCCGATGTCGTGCAGCAGGGCGGCGGCCCTCACGTCCTCAATGCGCTCGTCGTCAAAGCCCATCTCATGCGCAATGCGCGCGGCATAAATGGAGACGCGATAGGAATGGTTCTGCGTGTAGCTGTCTTTGCTGATGAAGTGGCGCAGAATCATCAGCACACCGTGATAGGTCTCCCGCAGTTCGCGCACCTTGGCCAGGTTGCGGTCGTACAGCGCGCCCATGGCAAAGGCCGTAATCATCAACGAGCCGCCCCATACGCTGATGTCGAACCACTTCTGGTGGCTGCCCAGCGTCTGGGCGCTGTGGTCGAACAGGCTGGGATCCAGGAAGGTAAGCAGCACCACCATCAGCACGCTGGCCAGCGCGGTCAACGTGGCGTGGCGGCGGCCATAGTAGTAGGCGGAAAACAGCGTGGGGAAGGTGTAGAAGCTCAGCAGTATCCCGCGGTTGGCAATCAAAAAGTTGCACAACGCCGCCACAACGAATAGCGAAAGCACCAGCCATAGTTCCCGGTTCACATCCGAGAACTGCTTCATAAGCGTCTTCTTCAATGGTCACTCCAGCCTGCCGGCCACGGCGTCAACTCCCCGCCAGGGAGGCGCTGCGCGGACATGTTCTGCATGTCCCCGGCAAAACAGAATCATCGTACGCAAGAATCAGGACAGGGCGCAATAGTACTAATGGTCACCCCCTGGTACCTGCCACATAAAAAGGGCAGCCATTTGGCTGCCCTCTCCCGTTCCAGAAATCAACGGCGCTAAACTACACAGGTTGAACGTTCTCCGCCTGCCAGCCCTTGGGTCCCTTGACGACATTGAACTGTACAGCCTGGCCCTCCTTCAGGCTGCGGAAGCCCGAAGACTGAATGGCCGAGAAATGAACGAAGACGTCTTCGCCATTCTGGCGGCTGATAAAACCAAATCCCTTGGCGTCATTGAACCACTTAACGATTCCTTGTTCCATGATGTTACATGTTCCTTCGCGAATTGAAATCGAGCTGAGTGAATCGGAGGGAGTTCGTCTGCAGATTCGTATTCCGGAGCAGCGCCTTGTTGTTCGCTCTCAGGGCGCATCTACCACTTGCGTCCATCCAAATCATAAAGCGGAAACAGTCTACCATCGTTTTTTCCACAATACGAGAAAACAAATTTGTAATTTATTTGCATCTCATTGATATACAAGGAAATAAAATTGTAGTGACGGCCTCCGCAGCACGATTGTGATGATTGTCCTCGACTTTTTTCCGCCCTCCGGGCCACAGTGTTGCCATGCGCTTCAGCCGGATTGACCTGAACCCGGGCAGCGGCGAACCTGCGGCCAACAGCCCGCAGGAGCTGCTGCTGGGCTGCCACGCGCGCATCCGGCACTACATTCAACTGGGACGCACCCTGGCCAGCGCCCGCGGCGTCTCCGAAGCGGAAGTGGCCGATGCCGCCGCCGCCATCTTCCGCTACTTCAGCCTGGCCCTGCCCATGCATGAAGGTGATGAAAACGAAACACTTTACCCGCGCATCTGCGCCTCGCAGCCCGAAGGCAGCCTGGTGCTGGAGGCGGCGGAAACCATGGTCGAGCAGCATCGCGCCATCAACGAACTGACCGCCGAACTGCTCGCCCTGTGCGCCACGCTCGACCGCACGCCCAACCGCCTGGCGCAACTGGCTCCCAACCTCGATCACGTCACCCGCGCCATGGAGCAGGTCTTTGGCGCGCACCTCCACCTGGAGGAGACGGTCATCTTTCCCGCCCTCGCCGATCTCTTCCCGCCGGAGGTCATCACCGAGATGCTGAATGAGATGAACGACCGCCGCCGCCCACCGCGCAGCGGACTCCACCTGGTGCAGTAGCGCTTCTGAGAGCTTTCATCTTTAGGATGTTTGATTGAGGCAAGGTGTAGGGTTGAATCAAATGCATAAATACATGGGACACAAGCTGGCGCAAGTTGCAACGTGTCTATTGTGCGCCGTATTTGCGTGGAATTACGAACACATTGTTGCACCACTGGAAGGCACAGAGTTCGGTGGCGGATGGCTCACGGGCCCACTGTTACATCTTTATGATCTTGGCGCTCTCCTGTTCTTTCTGACGTTGTTTCTAGTGTTTTTCTTCCCGAGAGCTACGGCCGTAATTGCCATTTTGGCTTCTCTGGCCTGTCTGCCGCTCTATCTCTATTTCACGGCCCCTGGTCCCTATCGCAAAATTTTTTATTGGTGTGAATTTAAGAGTCCACTTATAGCAAATTTCAGATGGAATGCACCGGCAGTTGAGGGAATCCTTATTCTCGTGCTCTCCTCGTATGTAGCCGTGTGCAGCCTCCTTGTTTCAAAGCAGAGAAAGTCCAAGAGCCCCGTATAGCTGACACGCCGGCCGGTGCCCCATCTCTGGCCCGACTTTGGCCAGACGGGGGACGAACTCTTACTCGTAGCGCAGCGCCTCCACCGGGTCGAGCTTGGCGGCCTTTGCTGCCGGATAAATTCCGAAGAACAATCCCACGCTCATTGCCGCCGCCACGCTGACGGGAATCACCCATCCCGGCACGGCCATCGGCCAACTTGGCAGCACAATGTTCAGCAGCGCAATCAGTCCCAGACAAAACAACACGGCGGCCACTCCGGCCGAGCCGGTCAGCACCATCGCCTCTACAAGGAATTGCCGCACCACGTCCTTGCTGCGCGCGCCGATGGCCTTGCGGACTCCAATCTCGTGGGTGCGCTCGGTCACACTCATCAGCATGATGTTCATCACGCCGACGCCGCCCACCAGCATTCCCACCGAGGCCACGGCGATGGTCAGCAGCGCGATGCTGCCAATGATGCTGCGGAACTGGTTGCTGATGGCCTCACCCGAGCTGATGCCGAAGCTGTCCGGCTTGTTGAAGCCGTCGCCGCGCCGGCGCCGCAGGATGCCTGTGATCTCATCCTGTGCCGCTGCTTTTTTGCCGGGCAGGGCGCGCGCGGTCAAAAAGTTTTCGCGGTCCTGCGGACGGTGCTTGCGGTAGGTAAGGTAGGGCACAAAGAACTGCTTGTCGCTGTTACTGTCGCGCAAAAACACGCCTTTGCTCTTGGCCATCACGCCCACAATTCGGAAGCTCATGCCGTTGAGCTGAATCTCCTTGTCCAGCGAGTCGTGCGCGGGAAACAGCGTATCGGCCAGGTCGTGTCCAATGACGACGACGTCGAGTTTGTGTTCGTTCTCCGCCTCGCTGAAGAAGCGGCCCTGCTCCACCGTGGCGTTCTGCACGTTCTGGTAGCTGGGGGTGACGCCTTCAAAGTTCACGGCCGTCACCTCTTTTCCCTTGTAGCGCGCCACCGGTGTAAACACCTCTTTCGTGCCCTCGGGATGCCAGCTATCGAGTTCGACGCATACGTCCCTCACCGAGGGAGCGTCGTCGCGAATGGCCTCGGCGTCTTCGTACTTAAGTGGCTTGCGCAGCCGCCACTCCTGCGGCAGGCGCCCAATGTGGATGCCGGGCTCGAATTTGAAGATCAGCAGCGTGTCGGTGCCGAACTGCTCAAGCTGTGCGCGCAGGTCCTTGTCCACGCCGTACATGATGCTGAAGACCATCACCAGCACCACCACGGCGATGAAGACGCCGAGTACTGTCAGGGCCGAGCGGACTTTGTTGGCCAGCAGCGTCTCCCAGGCCATGCGCGCGCTTTCCCAGAAGGAGAAGCTCTGTCTTTTGTTTGCCATCGTCGTCTCCTCCTTTTAGGAATCTGCCCGCAGGGCTTCAATGGGATTCAGCCGGGCGGCCTTACGCGCCGGATACACGCCAAAGAACAATCCCACGGCCGTGCTCACGCCCACGGCGGTAATCACTGCGGAAAGCGGCACGCTCATCGGCATCGGCGTTGTCTTATCCAGAATGATGGCCAGTCCCCAGGCGATGGCGATGCCGATGATGCCGCCCATGGCGCTCATCACGCAGGCCTCCACCAGGAATTGGCTTAGAATGTCCGAGGTGCGCGCGCCCAGCGATTTCCGTATGCCGATCTCGCGCGTGCGCTCCGTCACCGAGGCCAGCATCACGTTCATGATGACCACGCCGCCGATGACCAGGAAGATGCTGACAAAGCCCACCATCGCCCCGGCCAGCGTGCCGGTCATGCTCTTCCACAGGTCCATCAGGTTGTCGGCGCCAAACAGTCCAAAGGTGTCTTCCTGGTTGGGCGCCACATGGCGCCGGGCGCGCATCATGGCCCGTGCCTCTTCCTTGGTCTGCTCCAGCATCTCCGGAGCCTGCGCCTGAATGTTGATGTGGAAGCTGTCTGTGTGCGAGCCGAACAGCTTGAACCAGGTCTGCACCGGTATGTACACAAAGTTGTCCTGCGGCTGACCCATCACGCTGCCAATGGGCTTGGCCACACCCACCACTTCAAAATCCTGGCCCTTGATGGTGATGGTGCGGCCAATGGGATCGCTGGACGGAAAGAGTTTTTTCACCACGTCGGAGCCCAGCATGGCCGTAAAGCTGCGGTGCTCGTTGTCGTTGTCGCTGATGTAGCGGCCGCGCTCGACCTCCTCGGTATCCATCTCGCCGATGTTGGCCGTCACGCCGCGCACGCTCACGTCCTCGGCCGATTGTCCGCCGTGGCGCAGAATGTCGCGCTGGGTGCATTGCAGGCCGACGTTTTTCGGCAGCTTCAGCCCGTCATGCAGCGCCGTGTAGTCGTCATAGGTGAACTGGCGGTTGTGACGCACGGCCTTCACCCAGTCTTCCTCGGTGTTGATGATGCCGTAGCGGCCGATGATGAAGACGCCGTTGCCCATGTTGGCCACGCGCTCGGCAATGTAGGCATTCGTGCCGTTTATCAGCGCCACCACCAAAATTAAAGTGGAGACCGAAAGAATGACGCCCAGCAGCATCAGGAACGAGCGCAGCTTGTGCGTGCGCATCGTCTCCAGGGCAATCAGGGCGGGTTCCTTGATGGCAAAGCCGAGCATGAGACTCCCACGGGGCCGCAACGGCGGCCACTTCAATTCATACGCAACCGGCAGGGGGAAGGTTCCCGGCAGCTCTTGAAATCCGCCAAATCAGGATGACGGCAAAACAGACAACTTTATTACGTTACTCCAACCGGCACACCATGACCGTGTGGTTTTGCCACGGGCACAAGGCGAGATCAATCCCCGGCGGAGGCTCGGCGCGTGGGACCACCGTCCAGCCCACGCCAAACTCGCGGTGCAGCAGCACAAAATCCGCGCGGGTAAAGCGGTTGAAGCCATCCAGTGCATGCACCTCGCGGTGCCAGCGCCCGGCCAGCACGGGAAAGAGCAATGCCACCCCGGGGTCCTTATCCCAGTCTGCCATTTGACTGCGCTCGGCCAGCGCCCGGAAGCCGTGATAGTCCTCGCCGTGCGTGCTCATGTAATGCGGATCCAGCACAAAGTAGGCATCCACGGGCGTATGGGCCTTTACCCACAGGAAGGCCTCCACCCAATCGTTGGACGCGCGTCCGTCCGGCAATTCGATGTGCCGCGAACCGGCAAAGGTATCAAACTGCGCGTAGCTCATTGCACCGGCCAGCGGAAGAAAAAGCACGGCCCAGCGCCACGGCCGATCCTTCAGCGCAAACTCGGCGGCCATGCCACCGGCCAGCAGGATCATCACAATGTAAGTCAGGTGCAGGGTGCGCAGCGGCTGGTAAGGCGTCAGCCGCTCCATGCTCACTGGAATCGTAATCAGCAACCCCGCGGCAAAGCCAACGCCGGCAAACAACGCCGTGCGCGCCGCCACCGCCGAGGCCGTAAACAATCCGCGCACGCGTGCCAGCCGCGCCATGCCCATCAGCAACAAGATCGGAGCCACCGCTCCCAGCCATTCGTACCAGTGCCAGCGCAGCAGGTAGTGCTGCTCGCGGGAGCGGCTGGCCTCCATCCACTCGGCGCTTCCTGGCGCGATGAACATGGCGACGGCCAGCAAGGCCAGGCAGCCCACGGCTCCCAGCACGGCGCCAAGCCTTACCGAGGGCAGCAGCAGTGTAATGATGAAGATCGCGCCGTAAAAAGCCATCTGCGGATGCATGGTGGCCGCCAGCGCAATCAGCGCGAAGGCTCCCACGGATCGACGCAGGCCAATGGCTCGCCCCTCCGCGCAGGGCACTACGATGGCCACCGCCCACAGGATCAGCGCCGTGGCCGGTGTGCGCGGATGCAGATGCTGGTCGGCCAAAAAGATGCAGGTTCCTGCCACGGGCAGGGTCAGCAGAACGGTCACCAGTGCAACGCCGCCCAGCCGCGCGCGAGCTCCCGGCAATAGCCTGGTGGCCAGCGTCCACAGGGCGGCCAGCAGCAGCAACAGACTCAGCAGGTACAGCACAAATACCGTCGCATCCACCGGCGCATGAAATACGCGGGCCAGCGCGGCTACCAGGTCGTCAAACAGCATGGGCTTCGTCTGCGGCTCAAAGAAGATGCGGTCGTGCGGGTAAAGTGATGGGTCGAGGTGCGCCTTGATGGCCGGCAGGTAGATGGCTTCGTCTTCAATGCCGTAGTGGTATCCGTGGATGCCGACGGCGGCGGCCACCAGCGCGGTCAGCGTCAACCACTTGCGATTGAGGGCGTTGGCCGCGCTTTGCCAGGGGCTGTTCATCGTGGGATTGCCTTACGTTAACACGCCGCACTCTGGCGTCAAAGCGGTGCTGTGCAGGTGCTGTACTGCCGTGCAGAGGCATCCTTCTTGGCACCCCGCTGACGGTTCCCGCACGGGCTGCCGTGTGGTACCGTTAAGCCAAATGGAGGGCTCCTCAGCCGCGCCGGCCGCGCGGTGGAGTGTGCCGCAAGCCGGGCGCACTGCCCAATCAGGGGAGCACACATCATGTTCGGACTCGGTTACAGCAAGGAAAAGTCGCGCGCCGCCGCTGAAAAATATCTGCAGCAGAACAAGCTGCCGAATGCCATTGCCGAGTACGAAAAGATACTGAAGGAAGAGCCGCGCGACCTGGCCATCCTCAACACCGTGGGCGACGTTTACGCCCGCATGGGCCAGAACGAAAAGGCGATTGAGCGCTTCAAGACCGTGGGCGAGGCCTACGCCGCCGACGGTTTCGTGCTCAAGGCCATCGCCGTCTATAAGAAGATTACCAAGCTCGACTCCGCCGGGCTGCCATGCATTGAAAAACTCGCCGAACTCTATCGCAAGCAGGGCATGGTCACCGACGCACGCTCCGCCCTGCTGCAGGCCGCCGACGGCTACGCCCGCAAGGGACAGAACGCCCAGACGTTGCGCCTGCTCAAGCAACTGGTCCTCTTCGATCCTGAAAACGTGCAGGTCATCACTCGCGCAGCCGACCTGATGAGCCAGGGCGGCGAGCCCGAGCAGGCCCGCCAGATGCTGCTGCAAACGGCCACCACGCTGGTCGAGCGCCACGCCTTTGACCCGGCGCAGAAGATTCTCGAACGCCTCCTCCTGGTGGACCGCAACAACACGCACGCACTGGAACTGCGCGCCCAGGTCACCTACGAGCTGGGTGACTACCCCAAGGCCATCGAATTTTACGAGGCGCTGCCCGACCTGGACAGCCGTCCCGACGCTCTGCGCACCCTGCTCGATGCCCAACTCCACCAGGGCAACCTGGAGGAGTCCGCGATGCTGGCGCGCAAGCTGCTCAGCGTGCATCAGGATGCCACGGGCATCATCCGCCTGGCCGACCGTTTTTATAAGGATAACGAGACGCTCCGCGTTCTGGAACTCTACAGCGAGTTCTTTGATCCCGCTCTGCGTGCCAACCATGATGAAGTCGTCGCCCATCTGGAAGGCGCCGTCTCCCGCGTGCGCAACAACCCCGATGCCTTGCAGACCATCTACACCCTGCTGCGCCGCGCCGGCGAAACCTCCATGATCGCCGAGGTTCTGGAGCTGATGGCGCATGCCGCCGTGCAGGCCAATCAGTTGGAGCGCGCCCGCGACGCCTACAAGGAACTGATCGAGCTGGAGCCGGACAACAACGCGCACGTGCAGGGCTATCGCCAGGTGTGCGCCCTCATGGGCCCCGGCGGCGGCGCACCACCGCCTGCCGCAGCGCCGGCCGCGGCCGAGGAGCCCCGCACCCTGGCCGACTATGTGCTGGCCGAGGGGCCGGACCTGCCAACGCAGAACTACCCTCCCGAGGTCGAAGAACACATCCAGGCCGCGCTCACCGAGTCCGAACTCTGCGAGAGCTTTTCCAGCAAGACCAAGGGCGTAACCGCCCTGGAAGCCGCGCTGCAGGTGGCGCCGGACGACCTCCGCCTGAACCGCGCGCTGGCCGTCTTCTACACCCAGGTGGGACAAAAATCCCTGGCCACCCGCTGTTATGCCACCATGCACCGCGTGCTGGAGCTGATGGGTGAAAGCGAGGCTGCCAGCTTCTATTGCGAGATGGCCGGCGCCGGGCAAACCACCACGTGGGAGGCCAAGAGCGGCGAGTTTACCGCCAGCGAGTTTGAGATGAAGCCCGAGGCCGCGGCCCAGGGTACGGCCGAGGAGATTGACCTCAGCGGTGAGTGGGAGAGCGTCTGGCAGGTCGACGAGCCGAAGCCGGAGCCCGCCGCCGAAGTCCCGCCCGGCGTCAACGTCAATGACATGCTGGTAGAGGCGCGCTTTTGCCTGGACCGCAAGATTATCTCCGAGGCCGAGTCGCTGGTGGCGCGCATTGCCGCCGTTGCGCCCAACCATCCCGAACTGCCCGTGCTGCGCGCCCGTCTGCAGGAGGCGGTTGCCGGTCCTAAGTCGGCGACGCCGCTCCCGGCCCAGCCCGCCTATCAGCCTGTGGAGGTCATTGAGGTTGGTTCACCAACTCTTTCCACGCCGCCCATGCCGCCGCCACCGCGCCCGGCCGTTGCGCCCACGCTTAACTCTTTAGCCGCAGAGCTCGATGCCGAACTGGGGGATGGCTTTACGCCCGCCCCGCGCTCGCCGGTTTCGCCAATGCCGCCGCGCATGGCTCCTCCGGCAGCCGTTCCACCGGCAGCGGCACAGCCGCCCGCCGCCTGGAGCCAGCCGCAGCAGCCCAACTACGCTCCTCCAGCTCCTCCGGCGTATGCACAGCCGCCCGCCTATGCCGCGCCGCAGGGTTATCCGCCTGCGCCGCCACAGGCGTATCCCGGCTATCCGCCGCCGCCATATCCGCCAGCGCCGGGTTATCCCGCTCCCTATGCGGCACAGCCCGCGGCAGCCCCTGCGCCGTCGCCCATGCCGCCCGTGGAGCCCAACGTCTTCGGCAACCTGCTACAGGATTTCGAGCGCGAGTTGGAGGACACCTCCGAAACCGGCGGCGAAGATCCCGAGTCGCACTTTAATCTCGGCATCGCCTTCCGCGAAATGGGACTGCTCGACGAGGCCATCGGCGAATTCCAGAAGGTCTGCCGCCTGGATGCCCGTCGCCTGGGTTCGGTGCGGGCTCAGCAGGCTTACATCTGGCTGGCCACCTGCTTTGTGGAGAAGGGTGTGCCGGAGGCGGCCATTAACTGGTATCAGCGTGCATTGGAAATCGCTCCCAACGAGGAGTCGCGCGTTGCCGTTACCTACGAGCTGGCCAGCGCCTACGAATCTGCCGGACGCAAGCGCGAGGCCCTCGAACGCTTCATGGAGGTTTACGGCACCAACATCGACTACCGCGACGTGGCTGGCCGCATCCGCGAGCTGCGCGCCTCCGTTCCGGTATAGCCGTTTCCGTCCGGGCCTGAGCCTGTGCTTTTTCCACCATTTCCCCCGCCGCCGGGTTCTGCCCGGGCCGGCTTCAGCGTAGAATCGAAGGGCTGCATGCGGGAGCAGGGTTCGCCCTGGCTACCCGTAACTGCAACAGCACCATACCTTTCAGGGACCTTTTTGTATCCGCGATGGCCGTCGAACCGCTGCACCAGATTCCGCCTCCGATTGTGACTGGCCCTTACGGCGCCCGGCCTCCCGCGCATCCTCCGGTGTGGGCGCAGCGTCTATTGCTGGTGGTGGAGGTGGCGGTGGCCATCTGGGCCGGCCTGCTGGTGATGGTGCTGCCCTGGACGCGCCTGTGGACGCAGAATCCGCTGCTGATGCACTGGCCCATGGTGCGCCTGGTGCTGGCCAGCAGCTTTGTCCGCGGAGCCATTAGCGGCATCGGTCTGGTGGACGTCTGGATGGGTTTCTCCGACGCCCTGCATTACCGCGACCTGCACTAAAGGTTGCAAGCCAATCAATTTCCGGTAAGGGGCAACCATGACGGAACCTATCAAGCCTGTATCGCGCCGCGCGCCGCTGGCCTATGAAAACGACTTCTTCCTCAACGGCCCCGATGGCCGCCCCCTGCGCATCCTCTCCGAATACGCTGAACCCCTTGCCCGCTTCCGCCGCGCAAAAATTCAGGACACCGTCGTCTTCTTCGGCTCGGCCCGCATCCGCAGCCTGGATACCGCCGAGCACAGCGTCGAGTTGATCGAGCGTGATGTGCTGGAGCAGGCCGACGCGGCCACGCCTGACGCCGAACTCGGGCTGCAACAGCACCGAGCCATGGTTGGCGTGGAGATGGCGCATTACTACGAGGATGCTCGAAAGCTCTCTCACCTGCTCACCAGTTGGTCGCGCACCTTGCAGGGCAAGCGCCACCGCTTCGTTGTCACCACCGGCGGTGGCCCGGGCATTATGGAGGCGGCCAACCGCGGCGCCTACGAGGCTGGCGGCAAAACCATCGGCCTCAACATCGCGCTGCCCTTTGAGCAGGTGCCCAACCCTTACATCACGCCGGAGCTCAACTTCGAGTTCCACTACTTCTTCATGCGCAAGCTCTGGTTCGCCTACCTGGCCAAGGCGCTGGTGGTCTTTCCCGGCGGCTTTGGAACGATGGATGAGATGTTCGAGATCATGACCCTGGCGCAGACCGAAAAAATGGCGAAGAAGATGACCGTCCTGCTCTACGGCGAGGAGTATTGGCGCAAGGTGGTCAACCTGGAGGCGCTGGCCGAATATGGCACCATCTCGCCCAAGGACCTCAACCTCTTCCAGTTCGTCAACACCCCGGAGACGGCCTTCGAAATCCTCAAGGAGAACCTGACGCGCGACCACCTGCAATCGCCACCGCGCGCCCCGCGCCACCAGCCGGAAATCGCCGTCACAAGGCTGTAGCCGTGACATGGATATTTCTTTGAATGATCTGAATCTCCACAACGTCTGATGCCCTGCGAATATTGCGTTCGCAGGAACGCTTCTGCCGTGCAATTCCACGGCTCTGGTCAATTTGGCTCAGCGTCTTCGCGGTAAATCCTGCATTCTTAATCGTGTTAGCAGGAACGGAGACTCATTCCATGAGCACGGTGGACAAAAGCCAGCCAAACAAGCCGGAATTTAATGTAATTGGATTGCAAAATGCCGTGCTCTGTGCCGATTGCGAAGTTATCAGCGAAAGCAAACATGACATCTGTCGTGTCTGCGGGAGCGTCTCTCTCTTGAGCCTGTCTGGTGTTCTGGGTGGCACACTGCCGGTGCTGCGGGCGCAATTGGTGGATGCGCGCGAACCCACTTTCAAGAAGACTCTTTTCCCTTTGCGCCGCCGCATGCCCCACACGCAAGCGCGCAGAGCCATAGCGTAGCCCCGGGGGTCAATACTGGGCGGGTGGCCCACCTTACAAATAACTAAAAGATATGGTGCCCCATGTCTGGCCCGCGTTTGGTCAGACATGGACACCCTCAGAGTGATAATTGAATGCTAGAGGTGGGCCACCAGCCCAGTCCCCCTTTTATTTGGTTTCGACTGGCATACGACGGGCCAAATTAGTCGCCAGTTTCTGTCCAGCGATGATCATTTCTTTTTCTTGATTCGATTTTGATCGGGCCACTCCAGGTTTAACGCTGGTAGACCATAGCTCGGCCCTAGTCTGAGCCTCATAGACCACGAGGGTAAGTTGCCCACTGAAAGCTTGGCCACTGAAAATGGTCGTCTGGTTCGTATAGCTGTTTGTTGTAGCAAAGACTCTTGAGCCGTGATCGGTCACGCCGTACGTGACCTCCATGACTAGGTCTGCATTTTCGGCTCTATCGGTCAGTTCGTATCGTCCCCACGTTTTCATCTGAGAATAGAAAGCATCGAAGGCCAGATCATAGCCGCCCTCTACGGTGTGTGCTGTCGCGCCGACACCTTTCAGGATGAAAACCTTCTTTGCCGTTATTACTTGTGTGGGAAGAGGGGCAAGTGGGACATCTTTCCTGCCCTTCGCTACGGCAGACAATGACAGCGAATAGATGAGCAGGAGTGCGAGAATTGTACGTTGCATTGTTTAGACCTTGTGGTACTGGACTTGAGGGTTGTGACCTTCCCCCATTTTCCGCATGGTGATTTTACAACTTAACCTATCGGCAAGTGGCCCACGTTACGCATAAGTAGAATAAATACTGGTGCCCGCGTCTGGCCAAATATAGGCCAGATATGGGACACCTTCAGAGTGATAATTGAAGGCTAGAGGTGGGCCAGCAGCCAATGAACGGAAAGACCACTACCAATAAAGCAGGGGACAACATGAAGCACAGAATCTCATTAGCAGCCGTACTGCTGCTGGGGCTAGGTACTATCGCCTCGGCTCAATCGATGCAGACCCACATCAGCCTTACTCCACGTTCAAATGTATCCACTTCTGAAGTGGGCAAAGAGTTAGACCACTACTGCCCCGCAGTCATTCTCACGGATGACGCCCAGAGAGCAGACTACCAGTTAGAGGCGTGGAATACCGGAGCTGGGCCGGGGCGTAAGCCTTACAAATTCACAATATTCAAGAATGGTGACCGCGTGTTCTCCACCGAGACTAGTGGCTTGGCGGGTGCCGTGAAGAATGTCTGCGGCTTCATCAAGAAATAGACAGCATCCGCATCAACGTTTCCACTTGTTGCCCATCTCACTATTCACTCAATTTGAGGCTAGAGGTGGACCAACAGCCTATTGAGAGGTGATCTGTTCTGACCCCAGCACCCTATCGCCGATGATTACAACTTCGGCTTCGCATTTCACACAAAAGCAGCGGTCTCCGCATCCGATGCCTTCGCTCTCACACTTGAACGTCGTGTTGCAACAGATTTGTCCGGTCCGGGTTCTGTGCCCGGAGTTTTTCTTTTGGAGGGTTTTGATCGTTGGCATTTGTCGCTCCCTCATCTCGTTGGTTTGTGAAACACGTGCCTTGTGGCCCACGTTTCAAATAGCTAGAAAAGTTCGGTGCCCCATGTCTGGCCTGTATTTGGCCAGACGTGGGAAGCGGGCGCCTTTATTATTTTGGATTCTCTTTTCCGCCGCCCTCGCCTATTCCACAAAGCTGGATTTCACCGCCACCGCGCCCACGCACCACATCAGCGCGTCTTCCAGCTTGTCGCGCCCGGCCTTGCGAGACTCCAGCACGCTGACAAACTCCGGATTCTGCGCCAGCCGCTGCGCCACCGCTCCCAGCAACCCGGCGTGCTCTTCCGGCACGTTCATGCGGATCGCCCGCAGCAGGTCGTCGAAGACGGCAATCAGCTCAAACAGAACGCCTTCCGCGTCGCTCTCCTCGGCGTTAGCCACATACAGGGCGCTGCTCACGTCGCACAGCATCTCCATCTCATGCGGAACCTTCGTCAGGTCGGCAAAGCCGTTGTCGCTCTGGCCCAGGGCCTTTCGGGCGTCTTTCGGGTGGCGGAAGAACAGTATCCGGCCCTCCCGGGTGATGGGCCTTTCGCTTTCGCCTTCATCGCCCATCAGCGTATAAAATTGCGGGTGTTCGGCGCCGGGATCCAGCCGGAAGCCAATCAGGTAGATCTGCCGCGTCGGGGGCGGGGGCGGGAACTGTACAAGATCGCTGCTCATGCGCCTATTTGTAGCACAACTTTCCCCCCGCGGTTGGGTTAGAGTTCAAGTTGAAGTTTTTGTCCCCAAATGGGTGGAGAACAAGCCATGCGAAAAACACTTCTGACCGTCCTTGCAATCACCATGCTCGCCTTGCTGGCCGGATGCGGTAACGACTGGCATTACGCACCCCCGCCTTCCGGTCCCACCGGCGGCAACAACGCAGGCTTTGGCATGCCCAGTCTGTCAGGCCGATACACACTTGCCACCACCGGCGTAAACGTTATCGGCAACTCCTACTATCTGTTTGACGTGGTGGGATCTTTCACCGCCGATGGCGCCGGCAACATCACCAGCGGCTACCGCGACCTGTACACCGATAGCGGTACCCAGGTGCAAAAGGAAGCCTTCACCGGCAGCTACACGGTCGGCCAGGATGGCCGCGGGCAGATGCAGTTGACGCTTGCCGACAACTCCACTATCACCTATCGCTTTATCATGCAGTCCAGCGGCGCGGCCAGCTTCTTCCAGTATTCGCCTTCGGCGGATGACACCGGCCGCATCCTGGCGCAGAGCTCCATTTCCGCGCCCACGGGCAGCTATGTGGTGCGCCTGGATGGTGAAGACGCCAGCCTGTATCCCTTTGGAGCCGTCGGCCTGCTCAACATCAGCGGCACCACCATCAGCGGCCTGATTGACCAGAACGACGACGGCAACGTGAGCACGCTGCTCAGCACCACGGGCAGCATCACGGCGCCGGATTCCAGTGGCCGCGGCACCCTCAGCCTGACCAATTCGGCGGGCACGCACAACTTTGTGTACTGGGTCACCTCCACCGGACACCTGCAACTGGCCAGTACCGACGCCAACTTCTGGCTGCACGGCTATGCCGATCTGCAGACCGGCGTCAGCGGCTCCACCGCAGGCTTTACCGGCAGCCAGGTGTACTCCGTCGGCGGCGTGGCCAGCGCCGGTCCCACCACGGAGACCGGACGCTTTACCCTGGATGGCGCAGGCAACATCACCAGCGGCGTCGAGGATAACAACGTCAATTTCACGCTGAACCCATCTGTCACCGTTACGGGAACCTACGTGGCGGCGGCCACCGGGCGCTGGACGGCCACGACCACGGGCCTTGCTGCCAACCTCATCGGCTGGCAGGTGTCGCCCACGCAGTCCGTGCTGCTAGCCTCCAACGGCACCAGCACTCTGCTGGAGACGGGCACGCTGCGCGCCCAGACCACCGGCCTTACCAACGCCAACATCAGCGGCAACTATGCCGAGGACCTGAGCGGCTACAACATCGCTTACCCCGGCAACGTGGAGATCACGGCCAACTACCTGGCCGACGGCAGCGGCAACCTCACGGGCACCATGGACTCACAGACGCCGGGCTACTACAACACCGACATCGCCGAGACCGGCACCTACAGCATGCAGTCGAACGGGCGCAACACGGGCACCGTCGCCGGCGTGCCAATGGTGCTGTACAGTGTTGATTCCACGACCATGTACCTGATGCCCGCCGATCCAGCGCGCCAGTACCAGGGCAAGCTGGTCAAGCAGACGCCGTAATCACAATCCGGCAGCAACGGCCCCGGTGCTCATGCGCCGGGGCTTTTTTGCATTCCCACGCTTCCACATTCCGGCCGGCTCCGGTATGGCCCGCACGGGGTGAAAAAAGTAGCCCTGCGGTGCCCAACGTCACTTTCGCTTTGCGCAAAGCGGAGTTACTATCAAACTTCATAGCCGGAAAATCCGGTCTGTGCTTCCCGGCCGCAAGGTCGGGCCGCAGGGCGGGTTTTTCGCGATGGATCGCAATTTTACCTGGATGCATATGGGAGTGGTTGGAATGAAGATCGGCGAGTGGTTGAAATCGGAAGTGGAGTACGGGCGCGACTTGGCGGGCTCAGGCCTGCATGGTGCTCGCACAGGCGCTGGCACGGCTTTGGCCGGGCAGTCGGTGGGTGACGTGCTGGGCCGTTCGGCGCGCGCCAGTTGGGCTCCCAGCGTGCTGGGAGCGGGTGTGGCCGCCGCCGCCGCTCTGTTGGCGCAGCGCCGCCGTAAGAACATTGCCATTGTGGCCGCCATGAGCGCCGTCGGCGCCGTGGTCGGCTTCGCCGCAGGCGTCGCATGGGAGACCCGCGAGCTCTCCGGCGGCATCGCCCGCGGAGCGCTGCGCGAAATGGGAACCATGCGCGACTCGCACTGGCTGGGCAAGCACCCCATCAACTTCGGGTAACTGCTTTTTAAAGGTGTAAAAGCAGAGCGCTTTTTCAGATTTTCCAACAGATCGGTTCCGGCTCTTATGGCAACAATTTTCACTGCCCGAGCCGGATGTACATGAAAAAAGCGGAAGGCCTCGGCCCTCCGCTTTTTTGTTTCTTTCGGCAATTGCCGGTTACATCACCTCAACGTCGCCCACCTTCTTTTTACCGGGCTTGCCGGGTGATGGAGGTGAAGGTGGTTTCGGAACTTTCACCTCGGGTGGCGCTGGCGGTGCCATCGACTCCTCGGTCTTGCTCAGCTGGATGTCGCCCGTGTCGCTGATGACGTTGACCCGCACGCTGCCCTTGCCCACCGTGCCGCTCACCGCCGCCGAGTTGCCGCTGCCCGTGCCGGCGCTGCCGAAATCATTGTGGATGCTGCCATGGCGCGTACTCAGGCTATAGCTGAAGCCCGCCTTGGAGGGCAGCCGCAGATGCACGTCGCCGTGGTGCGTGGTCAATTCCAGGTTGCCCAGCGCCGCCGAAGAACCGCTTTCCACGCTGATATCGCCATGGTCATCGTTGATGCGCAGATCGCCGTGGATGTCGCGCATGTTGATGTCCTTGCCCTTGGTGGTCAGCGATACCGGCCCCTGCAGGTTTTCCGCGTGCAAGTCGCCGGAGTCCATCGTCAGGTCGCCGTCCATCTTGGCCACCTGTAACTCCGTCCGGCTGGTGCGCACCACAACACCCTTGGCCAAATGTGACAAATGCGTATCGCCAAAGATGTCTGCCGTCACCACAGCCGAGCCGCCAATGGAATCCAGCACCAGGTCCTCCAGCCGTCCGTCGGCCGTCAGGTTGCCCGTCACGTTGCTGGCGTGCAGAGCGCCGTGGCGCACGGTGACCGTGGCGTTGCCCGTCACCTGGTCCAGCAGCAGGTCGCCATGCTGCGCCACCACGTGAACGTCGCCCGTGCGCTGCGTCACGCTCACGTTGCCATGCGTGCTGCTGATGTCCACGTCGGCCTTGGCCGGAACGTACAGCACCATGTCCAGAGCCACGCCCTTCTTGCCGTTGCTCTCCGTGTAACTCTGCACTTCAATGTTGTTGCCCTGCGCCAGCAGCTTCGGCATGGTGGCCTTGTCCACGCTCTCGGCCTCGCGCTGGCTGCTGGTAAACACCCGCTTGTGATAGCTGAGCCGCACCTGCGGCTGATCCCAGGTATTCACCGTCACGCTGCCGCGGTCGCAGCGTACGTGCACGGCGTTGCCCGCCGGCAGCGGCTGGGTCAGCTCGCCGTCAAAGGTGTACTCGTTGCCGAACAGGCGCATCCACTCGTCGCCGGCATCCAGCCCGTCGCCGTTCGGGCCAATGTGGAAGAAGTTCGGCGCGCGGTTCATGGCGCTAAAGCTGCTGCCGACGATGATGAGCAGCACCAGCAGGAAGACCGAGCCGCCGCCCATGCAGGGCGCGGGATGTCCCGTGGTGCGAGCATACATCCACTCGGAGAGGCGCACCAGGCCGATGAGCACCAGCAGCAGCGGCCAGTAGCGTACAAAGTCCTGCAAAAAGCCCAGCGAGTAGCCAAAGTTTCGCATCAGGAAGATCACCCCGATGCCGATCAGAATCACCGGGCCGACGATTGAGCGCGGCCGCGGTGGGGGAATGTAATATCCACCAGGACTAGCCATGGTTCACCTCACTGCCGGCGCTGCCATTCTCGGGCTTGGGAGCCTCCGGCGCAGGCGGCGCCACTGGAGCCGCAACCGGCGGCTGATATCCGGCGTACGGCGGCGGATACTGTCCGTAGGGCGTGCCGTAGGGAACATACTGCCCGGGGTTGACGTGCCCGCTGTCGCCAATCAGGTAGCGCACCACCTTGATCAGGCCGATGACGATCAGGATGACGGGCCAGGTACGCTCAAAGCCCCAGTCGGAGTAGTTCGCCGCCAGGAAGAGCAGGCCCAGGGTAATCAGCACGGCCGGACCCATCAGTCCTCGCGTGCTGCACCGCGCGCATCCACAGGCAGGGTTCGGTTGGTAATAGCGCATCGTCATCTCCTCCTTATCGTGCTTCCCGCTGCCGCTTGACCACCAGCCACACGCCCAGCGCGATTAAGATTGCGGGCCAGAAGTGCGAGACCCAGCGAATGCTGAACCAGCCCAGGTTGGCCAGCAGAAAGATTCCACCCAGCCCAATCAGCACAATCGCTCCCGCCGGGCTGGCCGCGCGCGGCGGCGGTGGCGGCACCGGCGGCGGAGCATAGTACGTCCCCTGCGGTCCGTTGTAGAAGGCTCCGCCCTGGTGATAGTTGGCGTTGGCCTGCGAGTTGCGCACCGCATCGGCGGCAGCGTTGGCCGCAGCGGTGGCTGCATTGGCCGCCGCTTTTACGGCATCGCGCACCGCGCCCTTCACCTCTTCGTGCGTTGCCCCAACGGAGTCACCATTGGGCGCGCCATTCGTCGTGCTGCCGGGTGCGCCATCGGCAGTCGCACCGGGCGTCGCGCTGGGCGCGGCCGTAAAGTTGCTCGCCGCGCCGGGCGCGAAACCATTCGGAGCCGCTCCGCCGGCCTTCTTCCAGTGATGCCCGGCCTGCCCGGCTACGTATTCCACGCGCTGGCCCAGACGTTCGCCGGCCTGCTCCACGCGCTGGCGTAAGGTGCCGTCGCGCCCTTCCAGGATGTAGTTCAACCCCAATGGATCGGGCAGCGGCATGCCGAAGCGCCGCGCCTTGGCCGTCGTGTAGGAGTCATACACCATGTAGAAGAACCAGGCCATGATCATCAGCCCGGCAAAGGCGCCCAGACCGTGATCGGCCAGCCAGATCAGCGTGCTGAGTACGATGACGTGGACAAAGCCCTTTATCACCTGCCCGTTATAAAACGCTCCCACGCCGGGGATAAAGCCGAGGAAGAGCGCCAGTCCGGGGCTTGCCTCTTCCGGCGCTGCCACCGGAGCGAAGCCCGCCGGAGGAACCGCTGCGCCTGCCGCCGCCGTGGTGCCGTGGACGCGCTCTGCCAGACAGGGCTCACAGAACACCGTGCCTGCAACGTCGCGCTCGCAGCTCTCACACAGAGCCTTGCCGCAGCTCCGGCAGTAAGCCACTGCCGGCTGATCGGTATGTTGTGCGCAGTTCATAGTTCACTCCTTTGCGCGGCCGCTGCCATCAGGAGCCCATCGCTCCCACCCCGCAGCGCCAGCCATTGCGTCTGTCCGCCCAGCACCTCGTGCTTCTGGTTGCGTCTTTCCGGCTGGCTGTTCTCGTTCTGCTCGCGCGTTTGATTGTTCTTCTGCTGCTTCTCCTGGTTGTCGCCGTCGTCGCTGGAGTTTTTCAGTTCGCGTACCCGCGATTCGATCTCGTACACCAGGCGCATGTTTTCGTAGTACTTCATCACCTTGTTCTGGCTGGTGTAGAAGGTGTGGCTCAGGTTGTGCGGCGTCAGGTCGCGGATGCGGATCTGCGCCATGTTCAACACCAGCGTGATGCTGAAGAAGGCCATGCCCAGTGACATGGCAAAGCGCGGCGTCAGCACCGGGGCCACAAAGGTGCGCACCGACTGGCGCAGGCGCATCCACAAGGGCATCCGCAGGCTCACGGCCTCAGCGGCCGGCGCGGCCTGGCTGGTCATGGCCAGGATGTTATGCATCAACTGCCGCGGCGGCTCCACGTCCTCCACTTCGCTCAGCAGGGCCAGCCCGCTGCGCGCGTCCTCAAAGAGCGTGCGGCAGGCCGGGCACCCGGCCTGATGGGCCTCAAAGCGCTCGCGCCGTTCGCCCTGCAGAAGGCCGTCCAGGGCCTCCGTCAACAGCAGGTCGAACTCCGCGCACTGCATTCCGGATTGATATTCGCCAGTCATCGATCTTCACCTGTCTTGCCCATTGCCGAGGGCCCAGCCCCCGGCGCCAAATTACAGGGCCTGGGGATAACTACGTTGTAACAGCCGTGCCAGTTCCGCCCGGCCGCGATTGATCCTGCTTTTTACCGTTCCTTCCGGAACTTTCAATACCTGTGCGATCTCGCGATAGTCCAAATCCTGCAGGTCGCGCAGGATGACCGCCTCGCGCAGATCGGGGCTGACCTGTTGCAATGCTTTTTGCACCATCTGGCTGCGCTGGCGGCTTACGGCCTGGCGGTGGGGATCGTTGCCGTCGCCACTGGCCAGCCTATCGGCCAGCGTGGGGCCATCGTCCTCGCCACCCAGAGTGGCGTCCATGGAATCCGTAATCCGGTCGTTGCGTCTCCGCCGGAAGTGATCCACCAGCAGGTTGCGCGTCACCGTGGTCAGCCAGGTGCCAAAGCTGGCTTTCTCGCCGTCAAAGGTGGTAACCGTGCGGTAAACCTTCAGGAAGACTTCCTGGGTCAGGTCCTCGGCGTCTTCGGCCGAACCAGCAAAGCGGTAGCAGAGGTTGTAAACCCGCCGGTGGAAGCGCTGCACAATCTCTTCCCAGGCCACGGCATCGCCCTGTGCGCAACGACGTACCAGTAGTGCGACAACCTGCGCCTCTTCCACCCGTGCCTCCACCGTGCGGCCAGGAACAGCCGTCAGCATGGTCAGCATTGAGGGTGCGGCGCCGAGTGCCATGCTGGTTGATACGAATTGCAGACGCGGAAAGTTCACGCGTCCATAAGTGCAAGCATTCTAACAGCGGAAATCATAGTGTGGAACGCCCGCGGCCATCCCTGCTGTCAGCTTTTTGCCCGCCGGTAAAGCCCCGCCCGGGCAAGGGTTAAGCACAACTTTACGTTCACTTTGCGGGTTTTTTGCTACCCTGCACAGATGAAGATTACCCTCCGCTGCATCCTCTGCTCCCTCTTTTTGCTGGCCGCGCTGCCGCTTTTCGCCCAGCCCAATGCAAAAGCCGTCCAATCCGTGGCCGATCGCGTCGCCCTTCAGAATGCCCTCTTCGAGGAGTATTTCGAAAACGCGCTGCGCGAATTTCCCGAGCGCGCCACCTCCGCCGGTGACTACCGTTACAACGACCGCCTCTCCGACTACTCGCTGGAGGCCGTCGAGCGCCATCACCAGAGCGATGTTGATTACATCCACCGCTTGAAGGCCATCCCCACCGATGGCTTTGCCGATCAGGACGCCGTCAGCCATGATCTGCTGCTGCGCGTGCTGCGCATGCGTCTGGAAGATTACGAGCTCCACGAATACCTGATGCCGATCAACCAGCAGAACGGCGTCCACACCGGACTGGCCGACCTGCCGAACTCCGTGCCGCTCGATAGCGTCAAGCACTACGAGGATTACATTGCCCGTCTGCACCAGATTCCCCGCGTGCTCTGGCAGGCCACCGGAGTGCTGCGTGAAGGCATGCGGCAAAACCTGATGCCCGTGCGCTTCCTGCTGGAAAAACTTCCCGGCCAGTGCGAGGGCATCATCAAGGCCGATCCCTTCCTGCGCCCGACGAAGAAGTATCCCGCCAGCATCAGCCCAGAAGACCAGCAGCGCCTGACCCGCCAGATTACCGCCGCCGTCAATGATGAGGTTCTGCCCGCCTACAAGCAGTTCGCGGCCTTCCTGCGCGACGAATACGCTCCCCACGGACGCACCACGCTGGCCATCACCAGCCTGCCGGATGGCCAACGCCGCTACCGCAACAACATCTATGGCCGCACCACCACGCACATGGAGCCCGAGGAGATTCACCAGCTCGGCCTGCGCGAGGTTGCCCGCATCCAGACGGAGATGACGGCCATCGCCACCAAGCTCGGCTACCCGGATCTCGCTGCCTTCCGCGCGGCCCTGAAGAACAACGCCAAGTACAAGCCCACCAGCTCCGAGCAGATTCTCGACGACTTCCGCCGCTACATCGCGCAAATGGAGCCGAAGCTGCCGCAGCTCTTTGGCCGCCTGCCCGGCGCGCCCGTTACGGTGGAGGCCATTCCGGAGTTCCAGTCCGCCGCCGCCACCCACTACGTCACCGGCACCCCCGATGGCAGCCGTCCGGGGCGCGTCGTGGTGGCCACCAGCCACTTTGAGGAGCGCACCCTGGTGGACGACGAGGCCATCGCCTATCACGAGGGCGTACCCGGCCATCACCTCCAGCTCAGCATCGCGCAAAAGCTCAGCGGACTGCCGCGCTTCCGCCAGCGAGGACTCTTCTTCAGCGCCTACAGCGAGGGCTGGGCGCTCTACGCCGAAGAGCTCGGCAAGGAGGTCGGCTTCTACCAGGACCCGGTGAGCGATTACGGCCGCCTGGCCAGCGAACTCTTCCGCGCCGTGCGCCTGGTGGTCGATACCGGCATCCACGCCAAGGGTTGGACGCGCGATCAGGTGGTGGAGTACATGCGCCAGAGTGGCGCCGTGGACGAGCCGACCATCCAATCCGAAACCGACCGCTACATCGCCTGGCCCGCACAGGCGCTCAGCTACAAACTCGGCCAGCTTAAGATTCGCGAGCTCCGCCGCCGCGCGGAAAAAGAGCTCGGCCCGCGCTTCGACATCAAAGCCTTCCACGACAAGATTCTCGATGGCGGCGCGCTGCCGTTAGATATGCTCGACGCCCGCATCAACCAGTGGATCGCCGAACAGAAGACTGCCGTGCAGAAGACGAAAGGTTAGCGCTCAACTCATCCTGCTTTTCCAACGCCCTGCGCCAACGACCAGCGTGGGGCGTTTCTTTTGCTATTGCCGTTGCATTTGCCTTTGCTCTTGCTCTTCCGTGTCATCCTGAGCGAAGCGCAGCGGAGTCGAAGGACCCCTACCGTAAGAGCAAGGCCTATGTGGGCCGGTAGCCCCGGAGTCCTATAACCAGTACCCAAATTTCTCGCACGTAGAAAAGACTGGTGCCCCATGTCTGGCCTGCCGTTGGCCAGACGTGGGAAGCAGCACACTCCGCGTCAACAGGGTTGCTCTTGCTCTTACCTCCGACACCTTCGCAACCTCCGCAACCTCACGCCACGCATTACAATCAATCCATGCTCAGCGTTCGTGCGGACAAGTGGCTGTGGGCGGCGCGCTTTTATAAGACGCGCACTCTGGCCGCGCGCGCCTGCGAACTCGGCCGCGTGCAGCTTGCCGGGCAGCCCATCAAGCCCTCGCGAGAGCTGCGCGTCGGCAACCTGTTGCGCGTCTCCAACGATGGTGGCGATTTCGACGTGGAAATCCTTAGCCTCAGCGATGAGCGTGGCCCGGCTCCCATCGCGCAGGCTTTGTATAAAGAAAGTGCGGAAAGCATTGAGCGACGCCAGCAAGTGGCCGCCCAGCGCCGCGCCATGGCCGAGTGGGAAAAGCTTCCTCCCACGCGCCCCGACAAACGCGACCGCCGCAAAATCATTCAGTTCCGGGGACGGGGCTGAATCATGGGAGAGTCTGATGTCGATTGTTGAAAAGGAAAAAGAAAAGGTCGGCGGTTTTCTTGCCCTGCACCCGCTGCTGCGCGTTGTCTTCATCCTGCTGCTGGCGTTTGTCATGGGTGGCATTGCCGTGTGGCACTTTACCCGCGGATACCACATCGTCGCCATCCTTGCCGACCTGCCCTTCGTCGTGCTGGCGCTGCTGGCCTGCGCCGGCTCTTACCTGGAGTGGAAGGGCCCACATAAACGCTGACGCGCGTGCTACCATTCGGCGCATGAATCGCCTTACCGCCGCCGCTTCCGTTTTGCTTATCGCATTCACCGTCAACGCCCACGCGCAGAGCGCGCCGCCAGCTGCATCGTCGTCTGTAAACGCCGCGCCCACCGTCACCATCCTCCGCGCCGCGCATCTGCTGGACGTCGAAAAAGGTGTGCTCGTCTCTCCCGGCGAAGTCCTTGTCCGCGGCAACCGCATTGCAGAAGTCGGCTCCACGGTCGCGCATCCCGCCACGGCCACCGTGCTCGATCTCGGCGACCTCACGCTGATGCCTGGGCTGATTGACGCGCACGTGCATCTCTTTCTCCACCCCGGCGCCGAGGACCTGCAAACCGTCGAGGAGAGCGTGCCCGCGCGCACCATCCTTGCCGCCATCGCCGCCCGCGACGATCTACTCGCCGGCTTTACCGCCGAGCGCGACATGGGCACCGAGGGCGCCGGCTCGGCCGATACGGCCATCCGCAATGCCATCGATGCAGGCCTCATCCCCGGCCCGCGCCTGCGCGTCAGCGGCAACGCCATCGACATCACCGGCGGGCATGAAGATGCCATTCACTTCAACCCCGAGGCCCGCGTGCCCGGCAACGCCACCTACGCCGACTCCGCCGATGAGATCGTCAAGGTCATGCGCCAGCAGCGCAAACAGGGTGCGGACTTCTTCAAGCTCTACCAGACCGGCCCCGACCGCATGGAGAACGGACTGCTGCTCACGCCCTTCCAGTACACCCGCGCGGAGCTCGAAGTGGCCGTCGCGGAGGCCGCGCGCATGGGCACCCGCGTCGCCGTGCACGCCACCGGAGAGCCCGGCGCGCTCTACGCCGCACAGGCCGGCGTGGCCAGCGTGGATCACGCCGACCAGCTCAGCCCGCAAACCATGCACCTGATGCGCGAGCGCCATATCTACGCCGTGCCAACCTTCGCCATCACGGAATACTTTGCCGCCCACGCCGACACTCCGCAACAGGCCGAGCGCCGCCGCGCCATGCAGGCCCTGCACGCCACGGAATTCAAAAAGCAGTTGGCCGCCGGGGTGCCCATGGCCGTCGGCTCAGACGTCGGCCCCTTCCCGCACGGCACGCAGGCCCGCGAGTACGTCATGATGGCCGAATACGGCATGAGCCCGGCCGATGTCCTTCGCGCGGGCCTCATCAACGGCGCGCGGCTTCTCGGCTGGGAGGGACAGATCGGCCAGCTCCGCCCCGGCTATCTGGCAGACGTAATCGCCGTCGCAGGTAACCCGCTGGTAGACATCGCGGCCCTGACCCGCGTGCGCTTTGTGATGAAGGATGGAGCGGTGTACAGGAAGTAGCTTTGGTCGCGTAGTCCTTTCAAGCCCTCTGTTGGCTTGAGTGGGATTCTCACTCCACCCTCCCGCCCTGGTGGTATAGTCCTAAGAACTTTTCGCACCCACGATTCAACTTTGGAGGCACTTTCGAATGCGCACTTCCCGCGCGGCTTTTTATGCCGCAGCTCTGCTTGCCCTTGTTGTGGCCGCAACCGCCTCCAGTGCCGCCCAGGCCATCAAAACCTGCCAGTTGTTCACGCAGCAGGATGCCGTTGCTCTTTACGGCAGCGCACTGCAGCCGCCCATGGATGTAGGAACAATGTGCATGTACGTCAATCCCAGTGTGGGCGCGGTGGTCACCATCACCATTTCACCCGCAACCGCCGCCTCCGGAGCCGACTTCGTAAGGGTCAAGATGGGCGTGGGGAAAGGCGATACCACCGAATCCATCTCCGGCCTGGGAGACCAGAACCTGCTCGACATCCGCCCCAACGGAACCAACGTGCTGACCGTCTTTTACCATCAGAAGATGGTGGTGCTCTCCGTGCAAAAGCATATGGACGCCGCGCTGAAGGCGGCGATGATCCGCGCCGCGCGCCAGATCATGGCCAAAATCTAGCTGGTTGAAGTCCGACGTGGCTGCCCCGGGTTGGCTCCTCTCCAGCCCCGGGGGCAGCCATACCACCTTGCGCCACAGGCCGCCCCTTGGCGCACTCTGCATATAGAATGGCGCGAATTGCATATCAGGAAGGGAGCGGAAGGGCTAAAGTAGGCTCATGTACAACGCAAAAGCCTACTCCGCTGCCAGTGCAACATCGCCGCTAGCCCATACCACGATCGCGCGGCGCGATCCCACCCAGACCGACGTACAGATTGAGATTCTCTTCTGCGGCATCTGCCACAGCGACCTGCATACCGCGCGCGACGAATGGCATAGCGTCATGCCCACGGTTTATCCCTGCGTGCCCGGCCATGAGATTGTCGGCCGCGTCGTCAAGGTCGGCGCGGCCGTCAGCGGCTTCAAGCCCGGCGACGTCGTCGGCGTGGGCTGCCTGGTGGATTCCGACGGCACCTGTCCGGAGTGCAAGGCCGGGCTGGAGCAGTTCTGCCACGCCCCGGTCTTTACCTACAACATGCCGGACAAGCACACCGGCAAGGTCACCTATGGCGGCTACTCCGACAGCATTGTGGTGGACCAGCGCTTTGTGCTGCGTGTGCCCGCCAACCTCAGCCTGGCCGCGGCCGCACCGCTGCTCTGCGCCGGCATCACCACCTACTCGCCCATGCGCCACTGGGGAGTGACCATGGGCAAGAAGGTAGGGGTGGTCGGCCTGGGCGGCCTGGGACACATGGGCGTCAAGTTTGCCCACGCCCTCGGCGCGCACACCGTCGTCTTTACTACGTCGGAAAACAAGAAAGCCGACGCGCTGCGTCTGGGTGCCGATGAGGTTGTCCTCTCGAAAAACGCGAACGAGATGGCGAAGCACTACGGCAGCTTCGACTTCATTCTGGACGCGGTGGCCGCCGATCACGACATCGGCGCCTACATCAACCTGCTGCGCCGCGATGGCAACATCACCCTGGTGGGCGCGCCGGAAAAGCCACTGCCGGTCTCGGCCTTCAGCCTGATCATGGGGCGCCGCAGCCTGTCGGGCTCGCCCATTGGCGGCATTAAGGAGACGCAGGAGATGCTCGACTTCTGCGGCCAGCACAACATCACCTCAGACGTTGAGGTCATCCCCATGCAGAAGGTGAACGAGGCCTACGAGCGCATGCTGAAGCAGGATGTGAAGTACCGCTTCAGCATCGACATGGCGTCGCTGAAGGCTGAGTAACACGATGAACAAACACTTCCGCCTCAACGGACAAATGCGGCTCAAGCTGGATGAGAATGGCGCCCCGGCGGCGTATGTGCTGCGCCGCGCCGGGCTGCCGCCGGGTTTGTTCGATGAGCCGCGGCCGCTGGTCACCACCAACGAACTCTTTGCCCTGTGGCATGCCGTCGGTGAAGTCAGCAGCGATCCCGCCATTGGCCTGGCGCTGGGCATGGAGACGAAGACCGAGAACTTTACGCCCAGCGCCCTGGCCGCTCTCAGCACGGAGAACCTGGGCGCGGCCGTGCGGCAGATTGCGCGCTACAAGCGCCTGACCTGCCCGGAGGAGATTCTGGAAGAACGCGAGGCGGGCGAGTGGAGCATCCAGTTCCGTTGGACGCTGAGCAGCGGCGCAGAACCACGAGCGCTGATTGACTGTTGCTTTGCCTGGCTGCAGACCATCGCCCGCCACGGCACCGGAACCCGCCTGTCGCCGCTCCGGCTGGAGTACATGCAGCAGCGCAGCTATGGCAGGGTGATCGAGCGTCACTTCAATTGTCCGGTGGAGTTCGGTTCTGCGCGCAACGCCATCATCTTCCGCGAGGAAGATGCCGAGCGGAAGTTCGTCACGCGCAACGCCGAACTGCTGGCCATGCTGGCTCCTCAACTGGAGGAGGAGCTGCGCCAGCAGCAGGGCGGTGAGGATTTCTCGGAGACGGTCTGCCGAGAGATTCAGCAGCAGCTCACCGGACGCCGCCCCATCATCGAAGATGTGGCGCGGGCCATGCGCATCAGCTCACGCACCTTGCAGCGGCGTTTGCAGGAGTCAGGCTCCAGCTTTCAGCGCGTGCTGGAAAAGGCTCGCCGCCAGTTGGCACGGCATTACCTGAACAACTCCGTGCTGGAGTTGAACGAGGCTGCCTATCTGCTGGGCTACGAGGACTCGAACAGCTTTGTGCGCGCCTTCCGCACCTGGGAGGGGATTCCTCCGGCGCGCTGGCGCCAGCAGCAACGCGGCAAGGTAGCATCGTAAACAGTACGTCACCTGCACCTAAGGGAACCGACGATTAATCAAATACTCGCGCAGGCGCAAAGCATTGGATGGCGGCCACCGGCCGTCAGCGAAAGGAATTTCTTCATGCAGATCACCAGAGTTGGCACACAGTCTTCCATCAAAGGCCCGGCGGATTGGTTCACCGGCGCGGTGCGGATTGATCCGCTCTTTCACGCTCCGGAGCCTGCGCTGGTGCAGGGCGCCAGCGTGACCTTTGAGCCGGGCGCGCGCACAGCATGGCATACGCATCCCCTCGGGCAAACGCTCATCGTAACCGCCGGCTGCGGCTGGGTGCAGCGCGAGGGAGCGCCGGTGGAGGAGATTCACGCGGGGGACGTGGTGTGGTTCTCTCCCGGAGAAAAACACTGGCACGGCGCCACGGCCACCACGGGCATGACGCACATCGCCATCCAGGAGCAGCAGAACGGCAAAGTTGTGGACTGGATGGAGCAGGTGACGGCCAAAGATTACGGCAAGTAATGATGAACGGCCATCAGCCGGCAGAAAGCGCTGATGATGTTGACTAGCGCTTTCTGTATTTCTTTCGGGTAATTCATCATAAAATATCACATATGCCTATCCATATGTGATAGCCTCTCCGCATGGCTACCCAAAAGGTAATTCCCATCGAACAGCTCTTCCAGGGTCTTGCGGACCGCACCCGCCTGCGCCTGCTGAACCTGATGGCCGATCAGGAGGTCTGCGTCTGCTACTTTGTCGAGATTCTCGGCCTCTCGCAGCCGGTCATCTCCCGCCATCTCGCCTACTTACGCCGCTGCGGGCTGGTCAGCGCGCGCCGCGAGGGCAAGTGGATGCACTATCGCATCGCGCCGATGGTAAATCCTTTAGCCGCCCAATTGCTTACCGACACGCTGCTCTGGCTCGCCTCTGACGTAGCCATGCGCCGCGAACGCGCCCAATTGACTCGCGCCTGTTGCTCGACGAAGGCCTTCGTCAACCTTCAGGGCGCGCCCCGGCCCACCGCCATCTGCTGCCCCTCGCCTGCCAAGCGCGCCACGCGCATAAAGAAAGTAAGCCGCCGGTGAGCAACAGCCGCCTCGGTTTTCTCGACCACTACCTTACCGGATGGATCTTTGCCGCCATGCTGCTGGGCGTTGGCGCCGGATGGGTGTTTCCCGGCATCGTCCCAATGCTGAACCGCTTCAGCGTCGGCACTACATCGGTTCCGCTCGCCGTGGGACTCATCCTGATGATGTATCCACCCTTCACCCGGGTACGCTATGAGGAGCTGCACGAAGTCTTTCGCGATAAGCGCGTGCTTGCGCTGTCGCTCGTACAGAATTGGGTGATCGGCCCCATTCTGATGTTCATACTTGCTGTTGTCTTTCTGCACGGCTACCCGGAATACATGGCCGGCCTCATCATGATCGGCCTGGCCCGCTGCATTGCCATGGTGATTGTGTGGAACGAGTTGGCCAAGGGCGACACGCAGTACGCCGCCGGGCTGGTCGCATTCAATTCCATCTTCCAGGTGATCTTCTACTCGCTCTACGCCTGGGTGTTCATCACCGTGCTGCCGCCCCTGCTTGGTCTGCGTGGCATGGCCGTGCATGTCTCCATCGCGGAGATCGCCAAGAGCGTCTTCATCTACCTGGGCATCCCCTGCATTGCCGGCTTCCTCACCCGCGTGGTTTTGCTACGCAGCAAAGGCAGCGCGTGGTACGAGCACCAGTTTCTGCCGCGCATCAGCCCGCTGACGTTGATTGCCTTGCTCTTCACCATCGTCGTCATGTTCTCGCTCAAGGGCGCCTACATCGTGCGCCTTCCCATGGACGCGCTGCGCATCGCCATTCCGCTTCTCATCTATTTCGTTGTGATGTTTGTCATCTCGTTTTACATGGGCAAGCGGCTGGGTGCCAGCTACGCCAAAACCGCGACCCTGGCCTTCACTGCGGCTTCCAACAACTTCGAGCTCGCCATTGCCGTTGCCGTCGCCGTATTCGGCATCAACTCCGGCGCGGCCTTTGCCGCCGTCATCGGCCCCTTGGTGGAGGTCCCCGTGATGATTGCCCTGGTCAACGTGGCCTTCTACTTCCAGCGCAAGTATTTTCCGCTGGCTCCGCCACTCCAGGTGCAACCATGCTGCGCATCCCCAATCGGAGGTGAATGATGAAGACCAAGGTTCTGATCCTTTGCACCGGCAACTCCTGCCGAAGCCAGATGGCAGAGGGCTTTCTGCGCGCCTTCGGCGGAGATAGCTACGAGGCGCACAGCGCCGGCACCGCGCCATCCACGGTCAACCCCTTGGCCGTTGAGGTGATGCGCGAGGCTGGCGTGGACATCTCTCAGCAGCGTTCCAAGAATGTGACGGAATACCTCGGCCAGCACTTTCCGGTGATCATCACCGTCTGCGATAACGCGGCAAAGAACTGCCCCATCTTCCCGGGGCCGGCGCTCCGACTGCATTGGCCATTGCAGGATCCAGCCGAAGCCACAGGTAGGCCCGAAGAAAAAATCGCCATATTCCACAAGGTTCGGGACGAAATTGCACTCCGCGTCCGGAGTTGGCTCACAGAGCGCAAGACCATAAAGGACTAGCCGCAAAATTCAGGATCTGCTTTACGCCGACGCGCGCTTGTTTTCGCGCTACTGCTACTGCGGCCCAATGCACGCCGCGTTGCAGCTTGCCTGCGCATCGTTGCATGCGCTGCTGGCGGCGGTGCTGGCGGCAGCCACGGCAGAGGTTGCCACGTCGATGCGGCTGTGGAAGAGCGCTCCAATAATTCCCGAAGCGACGGCGTTGCCCACCTGGTTGCTCTGCGCCTGGGTACAGGCCGTGTGCTGGCCCTCACACTGTGCCTGGCAACTTGTGATTGCAGCCTGGCGCGCGGCTTCTTCCTCGGCGGCCTGCTTAGCGGCCTCCTGCTCTGCCGCCTTTTGTTCCGCTTCCTGTTGCGCGGCCTGCTGGGCGGCTTGTTGCGCCGCGGCCTGCTGCGCGGCCTGCTGAGCCGCAGCCTGTTGTGCAGCCTGTTGCTGATAGTAGTTGTTCTGGTTGCCGTATTGCTGCTGGTAGGCCGGCTGCAAATATCCCGGCTGCTGCGGATTGCCGGATTGCGCGGGGTTGCTCTGCGCGTCCGTTACAGCCGTCTGGCAGACGATCTGGTACTTGCTCCGGTTGGTGTTCCACTGCTCGTCTGTGCTGTCCACCGGCTTGGGAGCCGACCACAGGGCCTGCAGGCAGCGCGCGCCATACTGTCCAGCTTCCTGCAACTGCGCGCCGGCATATGGAGCCGCGGCGGCAGCCTCGGCGTGGACGCTGTAGGCCATGATGGCCAGCCCGGTCAGATTGTTGGGGTTCACTCCCAGCAGGCGTTGCGCGGTGTATTTCATCCGCTGCGCCTCATGCAATGACTGATAGGTGTTGCACAGCGCTTCCAGTGCGCCCTCCATGTGGTAACTGGAGGGATTGTTCTGCACAAAACGTTCGAGCATCTCGGCGCGAATGGCCGGGTCGGCGGCAAGGATGGCAAAACGGTAGGAATTCTCTTCCCGAGAACCCTGGTTGTAGTCACCCTGCGCAAAAACACACGTTGCCGCCGCACAGCAAAGCAGCAGTGCAAGGACGAATCGAATGGAACGGAACATAGTAGGCCTCACTGTTAGAAATCGAACTTGCTCATCAAGCTCGAAATCGTGCCCCGGAAGATGGCCAAAGTATCCCCCCGGGTGCAGGGGCTGTCAACGGACTTTGGGTTAAGTTAGGTGGCCTAGGCTGCGGCGATTCGGCGCAACTGCTCCAAATGATTCAGATCGTGCCCGGCCATGGTCTCCACCACGGTCAGGAAGGTCATCGTGCCGCGCTCCGGATGGGTCATGGTGCGCTGGGCCGCCTGGGGCGGCGCTGTGGTGATGAGCCGCAGATTCCATTCGCGCAGAGCCCGGAAGGCCTCCAATGCCAACGCCGCCGGAACCCCCACATAGGTGGCCGCCCACCGGTCCTGATCGAAGGGCTGGATCGTCGGGCCATCCTCGGCCAGCGTCTGGCGAAGACGGAAGGCAAACACAATCTCGCAATCAGCCAGATGGCAGATGACTTCCGCGGGGCTCCACTTGCCGGGCGCGGGCGCCATGGCAGCCTTTTCGTCTCCTATCGCCGCAAGCAGGGCAGCGAGTTCGTGGGCAGTGGCGGCAAGAATCGTCTCAGGTTTATGTCCATCCAGGTACTTTGCGTAAGGATTAAGTGCGCTCACTTCGGCATCCTCCTGTGGAGCGTTCGTGGTCAGCTTCGATCTTCCGCAACAGTTTATTGACTGTGGCCCTCAATTCGACGCTTATAAATGACTAGAATCGATGAATAGCTCGCCCTCCTGTGGAAAACATTCCTTGTCCTGTTGTGAGTTGCAACAGTGTTGTGATTCTCTGCATGATTTCGCAACGTCTGTGTAAGTCGTTGATTATGTGTGGGTGCGAGAGCTATGCCGAGCCGTGTAACCGTAAAACACTGTTGCGTTGTGCAACTAACAGCGGTGTGGTGATTTTATGCAGGTACTTTCACGTGTTGGTTAATACGTTTGCTTTGTGTGGTTTACAGTCATCGCGTTGGTTTGGCCAGCAGAGTGCTTTTAGTAAGTGCGTACGCGGACCAGGCAAGGAAGATGTCCAGGAGCCGCGG
>CAINND010000010.1 GCA_903851035.1 uncultured Acidobacteriota bacterium
CCCTCCGCCAAAAGAGGCGGAAGGGTAGGGCACCCGGCAACTACCCCACTCAAGCCAACAGAAGGCTTGAATGGGCCACCCGGCAGACGTAACAGATGGTATAGGGGTCCTTCGACTCCGCTGCGCTTCGCTCAGGATGACAGATCAGAAACAGGAGCAAGAATTCAGATATCCTAGTATTTTCCAGAAGTGAGAGGGTTTCCTGCTGATGAGTGATTTTCTCCAGGCCGTACGCGAACGCGTCGTCGTCTATGACGGCGCGATGGGCACGAACATTCAGTTCCGCAACCTGACGGTGGACGATTACTGGGGCAAGGAAGGCTGCAACGAGCTGCTGGTGCTGTCGCGTCCCGACGTGATTGCCGACATTCACGCGGACTTTTTCCGCGTGGGCTGCGATGTGGTGGAGACCAACACGTTTGGCAACACGAACATCGTGCTGGCCGAGTACGGGCTGCAAGACAAGGTTCGCGAGCTGAACCTGGCGGCCTGCAAGCTGGCGCGGCGGGTGGCCGATGAGTTCAGCACGGCGACGCGCAAGCGGTTTATTGCGGGCTCGATTGGGCCGACGACCAAGCTGCCCTCGCTGGGGCACATTACATGGGACGCGATGCTGGCCAGCTACGCCGAGCAGGTGGAGGCCTTGCTGGAAGGCGGCGTGGACGTGCTGCTGGTGGAGACCTGCCAGGACATATTGCAAGCCAAGTGCGCGGTGGCCGCCTGCTTTGACGCGATGAAGAAGCTGGGGCGGCGGGTTCCGGTGCAGGTGCAGGTGACGCTGGAAGCGACGGGCACCATGCTGCTGGGCACGGAGATTGGCGCGGCCTTGACTGCACTGGAAGTGTTCGACGTGGAGATGATTGGGCTGAACTGCGCCACCGGTCCGCTGGAGATGAACGACGCGGTGCGGTATTTGGCGATGAATTCCACCAAAGAGGTGAGCGTGCTGCCCAACGCGGGGCTGCCGCAGAATGTGGGCGGGCGCGCGGTGTACCTGCTGAAGCCGGATGAGCTGGGCGCGTATCACAAGCACTTTGTGGAGGACTACGGCGTGCGTGTGGTGGGCGGCTGCTGCGGCACGACTCCGGAGCACTTGAAGGCCGTGGTGGATGCCGTGGCCAACGCGACTCCCGCGAAGCGCGATGTAAAGGCGACGGCGGCAGCCAGCAGCGCGTACACCACCGTGCCGCTGGACCTGGAGCCGAAGCCGCTGATTGTGGCCGAGGAGATGAACACCACGACGCGGCTGGAGACATTCCGCAACATGGTGCGGGGCGGCGACTACGACGGCATCCTTACGCTGGCGAAGAAGCTGGTGGCGGACGGATCGCACATGCTTGACCTGTGCTGCGCGATTGTGGGCGAGGACGAAAAGCTCTACATGAGCAGCGTGCTGGAAAAGATTGCCACGCGCGTGCCGGCGCCGATATTGGTGGACACTACCGAGGTCGAAGTGCTGGAAGAGGCGCTAAAGCGGATGCCGGGCAAGGCCATCATCAACAGCATTAATTTGGAGGATGGCGAGAAGCGCACCAGCAAAGTTTTGCCGATGGCCAAGCGCTACGGCGCGGCCGTGATCGCGCTGACGATTGACGAAGAGGGCATGGCGCTGACGGCGGAGAAGAAGATCGCCATCGCCAAACGCATCTACGACCTGGCGGTGAACAAGTATGGACTGCGTCCGCAGGAGTTGATCTTTGATGCGCTGACGCTGCCGATCTCCACCGGGCAGGAGGATTACCGCTCGGCGGGCGTGGAGACGCTGAAGGCCGTGGAGGGCATCAAGCGCGAGCTGCCGGAGTGCAAGACGATTTTGGGCGTGAGCAACGTGTCGTTCGGTCTGAACGCCTATGCGCGGCGGGTGCTGAACTCGGTGTTTATGAAGGAGGCGGTGGACCACGGGCTGGATATGGCCATCGTCAACTACTCCAAGATTTACCCGCTGTACAAGCTGCCTGAGGTTGAGGTTGAGCTGGCGCGGAAGCTGGTGTACGGCGACCGGACGGCGGGCGATCCGCTGCAGATTTATATGTCTCACTTTGCCGCGATGAAGGGCAAGAAGGACGCCGAGCCGGTGGCGCACGCGGAATCGCTGGCCATTGAGGATCGGCTGAAGTACTGCATCATCCAGGGCGAAAAGGGAGTGGGCGAGGGCGCGGCGCGGCAGACGATTGAGATGATTCTGGACGAGGCGCTCAAGACGTACACACCGCTCGAGATCATCAACACGATACTGCTGGACGCGATGCGCACGGTGGGCGAGCTGTTTGGCGCGCGCAAGATGCAGTTGCCCTCGGTGCTGGATTCGGCGGGCGTGATGAAGGCCGCGGTGGCGCATCTTGAGCCGAAGATGGAGAAGGTGGAGGGTTCGCAAAAGGGAACCATGGTGCTGGCCACCGTCAAAGGCGACGTGCACGACATTGGCAAGAACCTGGTGGACATCATCCTAACCAACAACGGCTACAAGGTGGTGAACCTCGGCATCAAGCAGGCGGCGGAGACGATCATCCACGCGGCGGTGGAGCATAAGGCCGACGCCATCGGACTGAGCGGGTTGCTGGTGAAGTCCACGCTGGAGATGAAGTACGTGATCCAGGACCTTGAGCTGCGCAAGCTGGAGATTCCTGTGATTTGCGGCGGAGCGGCCTTGACGAGAAAGTTTGTGGAGGATGACCTGCGGCGGGAGTATTCGTCGGCTGTGTTCTATGCAGAGGACGCATTTGCCGGACTGCACGCCATGGAGAAGCTGAGCGGAGCGGAGCGGGCAACGGCCATTGCCGAGGGCAGCGTGGTGAAGGAGGCTAAGCCCAAGCCCACGGTGGATGCCAGCAGCCTGCCGCAAGTTCCGCGCGATGCAATTGCCGTGGCCGATGTGCCGCAGCCTCCGTTTTGGGGCGTGCGGACGGAGCGGGCAAAGGACTTCGAGCTGGCGGAGCTGTTTGAGTACATCAACCCGACGGCGCTGTTTAAGAACCAGTGGCAGTTGAAGACGGCCTCGCAAGAAGACTACTTGCGGCTGGTGGAGGAGAAGTACAAGCCGATTCTGGCCGCGCTGGAGCAGGACGCGATCCGCGAGGGATGGTTCGATCCGCAGGTGGTTTACGGGTATTTCCCCTGCCAGTCGAGCGGCAACGATTTGATTTTGTACGCTCCGGCGGAGGGCGTGACGCTGGAGAGCTTTAAGTCCGACAGTCCAAGCTGGGATGCGGCGGTGGTGAAGGCGGGCGGCGCGCTGCCAAAGAATCTGCCGGAGCTGCTGCGCTTTACCTTCCCGCGGCAGGCGGAGGGACGCAGGCTGAGCATCAGCGATTACTTCCGTCCGGTGAGTTCGGGTGTGGCGGATGTGATCGCGCTGAGCGTGGTGACGATTGGCGGGCAGGCAAGCCATGAGACGCAGAAGCTCTTCGAGCATGGCGAGTACACGCGCTACCTGTATCTGCATGGGCTGTCGGTGGAGACCGCCGAGGCGCTGGCGGAGTATCTGCATAGGCGGATACGGCAGCAGTTGGGAATCGGTGGTGAGGATGCGAAGCGCATCGGCGACCTCTTCCACCAGAAGTATCGCGGCTCAAGGTACAGCTTTGGGTATCCGGCGTGCCCGCACATGGAGGACCAGACGAAGCTGTTTGCCTTGCTGCGTCCGGAGGAGAACATCGGCGTGCGGCTGACCTCGACGTATTTGCTGGAGCCGGAGCAGAGCACATCGGCCATCGTGGTGCATCATCCGGCGGCGAAGTACTTTGTTGTGTAGGGGGCGCGGGTAACAACCTTGTACAACAGATGGGCGCGGCGGGGTGGTGACTTCCACGGCGGAGGTTTGCTACACTCAGTTTGCGAGCGTCCGCTCGCTCTGCATCCGCGGAGAGGTGGCAGAGTGGCTGAATGCACCTGACTCGAAATCAGACGTGGGGGTAACTCCACCGGGGGTTCAAATCCCTCCCTCTCCGCCATAACTTCTTAAGCAGTAGCAGCTTGCACGCGATGGGCGGCCTGAATGGGCCGCCCTTGCTGTTTGTGGCAATTCTGGATAGTGCCCAAATTTATGCCCACCTGAGAAATCTCCGAAGGCCGGCTCAATGGCATCGGCCTATGGATGGCAATACCGCGAGTGAAAGCAATAGTACTATGACATACGATTCTGGCAGTGTTGGAGCAGACGGAAGGCAATGGAGAGAATTGGACGATAGCGCAGGTGTGTATCTTCTGAAAACTAAGCTGAATATTGCTAAGTACTATGCTTAATGACTATTTACATTCTAAACTTAGAAAACTTTCAAAAGTACGCTGAATGCTGCTCGTTGGCAGAACTGGTGAGTAGATAATGCTAAAACGCTTTAACATTTTCAACTATCGGTCGTGTTTAGGGACAGCGGTGGAACTCCATCCAAATCTCTCAGTGTTTATTGGTCCGAACGGGAGCGGAAAGACAAACTTTCTGCGCGCTATTATGCTCCTGTCCAAGCTCGCTCAAGAGGGCGCACCTATATTGCGAGGGCGGGGGCGCGGTTTAGGCGCACTTTCGAGGCTGGTAGCCGAATTTAAGTTGCCTAGGGTTCAGTTGAATCTGAGCAGTGTAGCAGATGTGTCGACGGACAATGGGAATAATGATGTATTACATTGGTCTCGTCAGCACTGGTCTGCGCGGGAACGAAACGGCCAAACTGCTGAATTTGTGTTCCCGATGTCTATTGCTGATCCTGGTCTCAACCTAGAGAAGTACTCCGTGTTCCTTAGATATGCTGGTACAGAAAAGCATGTAATCAGCAGCCCGGAGGTCGTTACTTCTTGGGGGCTGCGCTCGGTCGCTTCTGTTGCACAATTTTGTCGCGGCATTACATACTATGGAGCCTCGCAGTTTACAAATCCCAGTGCGTGTCCTGCCTCAATCGAGATCGAGGAGGGTGATGTTCGTAAGCATCCGGTCTCGACCGTATTGACTGTTCTGAGCTAAGTGTCCACGAATCGATTTGTGGACACTTACGATTTTGACTGGTCGGTGTGTGGGGTGGTGCTGGCGATGTTCCAGGGCAGAAGCTCTGCGATGCGATTC
>CAINND010000011.1 GCA_903851035.1 uncultured Acidobacteriota bacterium
GTGGATCGTCTCTTCACCCTTCTGCCAGCCGCAGGGGCAGAGTTCGTCGGTCTGCAGCGCATCCAGCACGCGAAGCACTTCCTTCGGCTCGCGGCCCACGCTCAGATCGGTGACGTAGACGAAGCGGATGATTCCCTCCGGGTCCACGATGAAGCAGGCGCGTTGCGCTGCGCCTACGTTGGGATCGAGGATGCCGAGCCCGGTGCTCAGCTCGCGCTTGAAGTCGGCCAGCATGGGGAAGGGCAGGGTCTTGAGGTCGGCATGGTGGGTGCGCCACGCCAGGTGGGTGAACTTGCTGTCCACGCTGACGCCCAGCAGTTGCGCGTCGCGGTCCTTGAACTCCTTGTCATGCTTGCCGAAGCCGGCGATCTCGGTCGGGCATACAAAGGTGAAGTCCAGCGGCCAGAAGAAGACGACCTTCCACTTGCCTTCGTAGCTCTTGTTGGTGATGGTGGTGAATTCCTTGCCCTTGTCCAGGCTCGTGACGGCGTCGAGGGAAAATTCGGGGAACTTGGCTCCTACACCCAGCATGATGTGAATCTCCTTAGATATGGTGACAAAGTGTGATTGATTCGGTGAAAATGCGTTTGGTTCAGGCGTGCCCGGCGGAAAAAGACTCCGCTGCGCAGCGCCCGCAGATGCCCCGCAGCTCGGTGGAAACCTGCTCCACCTGGTAGCCTGCGGGAACACCGGCCTTCAGCGCCGCAACGTCCGGATCGCCCGTGGCGATATCCGTGATGTCATGGCAGCGAAGGCAGATGAAGTGAGAGTGCGGTTCGCCCTGCGGCTCAATGCGCATGGAACCGTGGTGCGGACTGACCTGGCAGATAAGACCCGCGGCCACAAAGGCGTGCAACGTCTTATACACGGTGGCCAGCGAGATGGAGGGCAGCTCGGGACGCACCCTTTCGTAGACCTGCTCGGGATTGGGGTGATCGTGCATCTTCATCAGCTCGCGGTAAATCACAAGCCGCTGATGCGTCACCGCCAGGTTCTTCTCCCGGCATAGCTTTTGAAAGGCTTGCTCCAGCGTTTCGCCCATGGAAAGAATATAGACGAATAATTATTATTTAGCAATAATTATTAAACAGAAATTTATGTGAAAGTTTGAGATTGTCTATGTCACAGAAAAAGAAGGTCTTCAGCAAGGTTAAGGCAGTAAAGGATATGGCCCGGGTCAATGTTGGAACGCCAAAAGGCAGCCAGACCATTCCCGATGCCAAGAGCAAGGCCGAACAGCGCAAGGGCAAGCACAAGCCTTCGCTGGGCGATCTGCTGGCCGAAGAGTAAGGGGCTACCGCACGCGCGGCATGGTGGCTGCCACGGCGGCAGGAGGAGTCTTGGCAAAGTCAAAGTCGCGGCCCACGCTCATGCCGTGGAACCAGGCATCGGGGGCGCTGACCGCCAGGGTCAAGCCCAGCACGGCGTGGATGAGCGCCACGACGTAGAGGTTCTTCTTGCGGGCGTAGAGCGCCGTGAAGCCGACTCCGGCGAAGAAGGTGACCAGGGTGAGGCTAGGGTTGGGCAGGTGCGCCACGGCAAAGATGACTCCGCTAAGCAGCAGGGCCGTTACCCGGCTGACCATGGCGCGCAGCATGCGCAGGCAAAAGCATTGCAGCATGAACTCCTGCACCAAGGCCCACACGGCATAACCGGCCACTGCCAGCATGGGATTCTGCAATCCCCACAGGCGATGCAGCGTGCCGGTAAAGTAAGCCGTGGCCAAAATGAGGCCTGAGCCAAGCAAGGTCACGCCCACCATCCAGGAGTGTTGCAACAGGCCGCGCACGCCCAGACCCAACTCATGCGCTGTGCCAGCCGCCTGCCATAGCTGGTATGCCACATACCACAGGGCCGCCACGCCAAACAGAATGCCCACCCGCAGCGGAGCCCACAGCGCAACCTCCAGCAGCAGCAACGGCAGCAGCAGGCGTGCGGCAATGCGCAGGCGATTGCCATGCCCCGCGTGCGCGGCCCGTTTTGCCAGTCTCTGCATGGCAATGTTCATGTGGCGTTAGAATGCGCGGGGATTGCGCAGGATTCATAAATCAGCAACGCCAACGCGAATTATTTCGCGCTGCATATGCATCGACGATAGTGAATAGTTGGCCGGGTTACTTTTGCAGCTTCGCCAGGCTGGCGGCCGCCTCTTCCGGCTTCCACTGGTTGCCCGTGTAGAACTCGGCCAGCTTACCGTCGGGGCCGATGATGGCCGTGCGCAGGTTGTGCACAATCTGGCCATTTTGCGGTGCGTAGGTCAGTCCGAAGAATCCGGCAAAGTCATGCAGATCGCTGGCCTTCGCACTCACAAAGCTCCAGTGCTTCAGCTCGGGATCAACGGTACTCGCGTAGCGATGGCCGTAGGTGGCCAGCACCTTGGGCGTGTCAAACTCCGGGTCCAGGCTTACGGAGAGCATTTGCAGCCGTGCAAAGGCCGCCGGGTTGCTCGCCTTCATCAGGCTGGCCACGCTGGCGAAGTTGCTGCTCATGCGGATGCAGAAATCCGGCAGCGGGCAGCGGGTGTAGATAAACGTCACCAGCACGGGCTGGCCGCGCAGTTCGCTCAGGTGGCGCTGGCGCCCCTGCTGATCCACAAACTTGAGGTCGGGAACCGTGTCGCCCACCTTGGGTGCCGTGTCGGGCGCGGTGTTCGACTGCTCGGCCTGTGCGGTGGACTGGTTGACCGAAATGTTCTCCAGCCACTCGGCGTCATCCGTCACCACCAGCGTGGCGTGCACGGTGTCGCCCGGGTGGACGACGTTGAAGACCCACTGGTCGTGCACGGCGAAGGGCATGGTCATCCCCTTCATGTAGCCGACGATGTCCTTATGGTCGAGCGTAATGGTCTTCTCTGCCGGGGTAAGGGCCACCACGCGGCCTTCAATGGGATAGCGCTGCTCTTTGCTGGCCGGCTTCTTCGCCGTGCATCCGGCGATGGAGAGCGTAAGCAGCAGGCAGAAGAGTAGAAGACGAGTGCGCATGTTGAGCCTCCACAAGAGTTGAGCCAAACACCACGGCGAAGTGCCGCTATTCAGTGTAAACGCCGCGTTTGCTTCCGGCTACGGCTGGATGGGATTGCTGGCCGCGCCATGCGGTGCGCCATGCGTAACGCATGGCGGAGGGTGCGGCAATCCTGGCCTCCGCATCGACCAGTGGATGGCGGCAAAGTCATAGCCATACTGATCCGGCCACAGGTAGATGCCGCGCCCGGGGTAGAGCGTCAGCTCCAGGTTGCCACGCTGGTCGCGATAGAGCGCGCCCCCGGCGCAGGCCGCCGCGGAGTAGTGCGCCGTCAGTGGCTGCGCGCCGAATTCCTTGTAGAGCATGGTGCGAGGAATGGCCCTCGGCAGCATCTCCTCCACCTCAACGAGCGTGCCTGTCATGTCCAGGCGCAGGGTCAGTTTGCCCATGTGATCGCCGCGGCCCTGGTAGATAAGCTCTTCGCCGCCCGCGCTCTTTTTGGCCTCCGTGGATGCGCCCATCACGCGCAGCACGTCGTCACGATGCGCGTGGCCCATGGTCAGTCCGCGAAAGTAGGCGGGAATCCAGAGCTGGTTGGGGCTGGGCGGAATAATCTGCGCCACAACGGATGGCGTCAGCGTCAGTGACGCTGCAATCAAAAGGATGATGAAACCGAGGCGTCGCATATTGCCCACTATCCCGGGTAGCGCACGCCGCTCTTGTGCTGTGCGTTGTTGCGCCACGCCCAGGCCATGCGCGGAGTGTTGTGCGCCATGCCGATGCGGCCGCGGCGGTCCAGCAGGATGATGCCGCCATGCCCGTTCAGGCGGCGGTGCAGGTATTCGATGCTGGCCGGGGCCACCAATTCAGGAGGCATATCGGGGCTGACGCGGTCGGCGGCCCACTTGGCGAAGACCAGCTTCATCATGGGCTCGCCCCAGCCGGTGGTGCTGGCCGCGGCCGATTCGTTATCGGCGTAGCAGCCGCAGCCGATCAGGCTGCTGTCGCCCACGCGCCCGGGAGCCTTATTCAGCGTGCCACCGGTGCTGGTGGCGGCGGCGATGTTGCCCTTCGCGTCCAGGGCGACGGCGCCGACAGTGTCATGAGAGTCGAACTGCGGCGACTGATCGTCGGCTTCCAGCTCGGCCAGGCCGCCGGCGAACTCGGCGGGAACGCTGAGGTAGCGCTGCTCGGCGGCGTTCTTCCAGCGCTCCACCTCGCGCGGCAAAACCAGCTCGCTGTTGTCGATGAGCGGGATGCCGTGCTCGGAGGCGAAGCGCTCGGCGCCTTCAGCCACAAAATAAATGTGAGGACTCTTTTCCAGCACCACGCGGGCGGCGCGCACGGGATTGCGCAGGCGCTCGACGCAGCCCACGCCACCGGCTTTCAGCGTCGCTCCGTCCATGATGAGGGCGTCGAGCTGCACCCGGCCATCGCGATTGAGGAAGGCTCCGCGGCCGGAGTCGAAGGTGTCATTGTCCTCCAGCACGGCCACGGCCTCTTCCACCGCCTGCAGTGAGCTGGCGCCTTTGGCCAGCGCATGCCAGCCGGCATCGGCGGCCATCTCCACACCCTGCTGATGGGCCTGGCAGGCGTCATCGGGGATGGCCCAGGCACCGCCATGGACAAGGATGATCGGTTCGGACATTCTCACCTCAGATAAGGGGCGCAACAGACGTTACAGGATAGCATCGCAGCCGTGATTATCCGGCGGCGGCCAGTTTGGCGGCGGCTTCCTGCGCGGTGCTCTCCGTGTAGGTAAAGCGGATGCGGTGGATCACCGTCATGGTGCTGAGCACGGCCAGCACCCACAGCACGGGAGCCATGTGGTTGAATAAGGCTCCGATGATGACCAGCACAATGCGCTCGGGGCGCTCCATGAAGCCCACCTTGCAGGTGGGGATGAGCGATTCGGCGCGGGCGCGGGTGTAGCTGACCATGACCGAGGTGGTCATGACGAAGGCGACCATCACTACATAGAAGAAGCGGTTGGCCCGGGCGTAATAGACCAGCAGGCCGAAGAAGATGGCCACGTCGGAGTAGCGGTCGATGACCGAGTCAAAGAAGGCTCCGAAGACGGTGACCTGGTTGGTGGCGCGGGCCACGCGGCCGTCCACCATGTCAAAGATGCCGGCGCCGATGATGACCAGCCCGGCATAGAAGAAGCGGCGCGGCTGGTTGTTGTCCGCGCTGGCAAAGCCAAAAAAGAGCGCGGCCGCCACGTTAATCAGCAGGCCGATAAACGTGAGCATGTTGGGCGAAATGCGGGTCAGCGCCAGGCCGTCCACGATCTTGTACAGCAGCTTGCCGCAATACTTGCCCACCGCGCTGGTCCAGGTCATGGCTTAACCCTTTGCCTCTTCGGCCTCGTCGTGGATGGTGGTCAGCTTGAGCACTTCGAACTCGCGGTTGCCGCCGGGGGTGACGACCGTGGTCACGTCGCCCACCTTTTTGCCCATCAGGGCACGGCCAATGGGCGAGGTGGTGCTGACCAGGCCCTTGGTCACGTCGCTCTCTTCGCTGGTGACCAGCTTGTAGCTGATCTCTTCTTCCTTGACCGAGTCAAAAACAATGATGGTGGAACCCAGAGCGGCCTTGTCATGGGGAATGTTCGCCAGGTTCATCAGCGACAGTTCGGCCATGCGCTTTTTCATCATGCCCAGGCGCGCGCGCACAAATTCCTGACGCTGCTTGGCCATGTGGTATTCGGCGTTTTCGCTCAAATCGCCCATGGCGACGGCCTTCTTCAACTCGGCCGGCAGCTCATGGTTCAGCTCGTGCTCCAGGACGCTGATCTCTTCCAGGAGCTTTTTCTTTACATGTTCAGGCATTGCTAAAAACCTTTGCGCGCGGGGTCGCCGCGCGCGGTAGGGTGTGCTAATGACCCTTATTATAGCGCGCCGCGCGCAACGCTGCATCGCCAGTACATTTGCACGTTGACCCTGTTTGATTGCGAACCGTATAATCAGGCGTTCGAGCCCGCCCCCCGGTTCGCCGGGTTCAAGCATGACAATGACCCTATTCAGCGTCGGCGAAAAGGTGGTTTACCCAAACCATGGGGTCGGAGTCATTGAACAAATATCCAGCCGCACCATTGGCGCCAACGTAGAGCGTTTTTACCTCCTCCGCATCCGCGCCAGCAGCCTTAAAGTCATGGTTCCATTCCACAACGCCGAAGCCGTCGGCCTGCGCCGCGTGGTCAAAAACAGCGAGGCGCAGAAGATATTGGAATACCTGAGCGACGGACAGTGCGAAAGCAGTACCGACTGGAAGAACCGCTTCAAGGAAAACTCCGACAAGATGCGCACCGGCAGCCTGCTGGATGTGGCCATTGTGCTGAAAGGCCTGCTGACCCTGGCCTCGCAAAAGCCGCTCAGCTTCCGCGAGAAGAAGATGCTGGAGCGCGCCCGCTACCTGCTGATCAGCGAGATGGCCATGGCCCGTGCCCACGAAGAGGAAGATGTCGAGGAAGAGCTGCGCAAGGCGCTCACTAAGAGCAAGCTGCGCTGGCCCGAAGTCGCCAGCGTCGAGGATTAGCCGGAGGCAAGTGTCAACTGAAGATGATGAAGGCGTGGCCCGCGGGCTGCGCCTTTTTGTATTTGCGCGGAGCGCGGAAATGTCCTGGGACTGGCAGGAAAAAGAAAACCCCGCGTCGGTGGAGCGATGGCCGGCGCGGGGTCAGTGCAGCGAAACAGAAGTTTTAGAACATGAAGAGCAGGCCCGCACCGTAGCGGAAGTTGTTCTGCTGCGTATGCCCCGGCGCCAGATCGTGCTTGGTGTACACGTAATCAATCTCGGCCGCGCGGAAGTAAACCTTCTTGGCGATCTTGAAGTCGGGGCACCGCCGGGAGCCATGGCAAAGGCGTTATAGGTTTCCGACATGCCGCCCTCGCTGAGGCCCAGGTGGTTGCCGCCTACGATGAAGTGAACATTGGCCATGGCCGCCTTGCCCAGCGGAATGACATAGGCCGGACCCGCGGCGTAGAAAAAGTCCTTCACGTCCACGCCATGGTAGTTGCTGTTGAACGAGCCGGTGAAATCGGCGGCAATGGCGAAGTGATGCTTCAGCATGAAGATCGGCTGGGCTTCAAAGCCATTCATGCTGATGGCGTCAGCTGGGGCGCCGGGATTTACGCGGATGTACGAATAGCCAAATTCAATGCCGGCCTTCTGGGCAAACATGGTGGCAGAGAGCAGAGTCAGGGCGAGGAGAACCCAAATCAGTTTGCGCATTTCATATCTCCTAACAAAGATTTTTCCGCCTCAAGAAAAAGCTCCCAAGCAAGAGGCGGACAATCGTCAAGCCATAAAACGGACACATATTACTCCTGATATTGGCCATTTGTCCGTTAAATTGAATCTGAATTTCGGCCGGGGTACTAATTGGTAAACTGAAGGTGTAGAGGGACGTAACCCGCGGTAGCACAATGCGATACAGCGCTCAGTGCGCGCACAGTCCACCGATAACGCAACAGGCGCAGCCATGACGGTTGCGCCTGTTGCGTTATTTGGGGAGTGAATTCTCTGAGCCTGCGGCTTACTCGCCCAGCCAGTTGCCGAAGGCCTTCATGCTCTCGATGTGGTCGAAGATGATTTTTACGGCCGCCGTCAGCGGCACGGCCAGGATGAGACCCATGGCTCCCCACAGCCATCCCCAAAACAGCAGGGAGAGCGTCACGGCCAGCGGGTTCAGCTGCAAGCGGCTGCCGATGATCTTGGGATAAAGAATGTTGAGGGCGATCAGGTGGCTGATGCCCACGACGGCGGAGATGGCCAGGAAGGTGCCAACGGTCAGCGTGCTCATGCTGACCACCACCGGCGGCAGGATGGCCAGCACGATGCCTAAATACGGCAGCAGGCTGACCACGCCGCTGATCA
>CAINND010000012.1 GCA_903851035.1 uncultured Acidobacteriota bacterium
CCATCGCCACCAGCGCGGCCAGGAAAGGAATATTGGACGCGATGCTGAGAGTTGCCTCACGCGTCGCGCCCACCTCGCCGTAGATAGAGCGCGAAGCGTAGCCGGCCAGAATCATGCAGAGCGGCGGCAGTTCGAGCAGCCCCACCAGGAGCACCAGGTCCCCGACAAAACCCGTTTCGCCGGAGAACACCGGCAACAAGGCCAGCGCCCCGAGCAGGGCGCCGACGGCGAGCAGCGGCAGGCTGGTCAACAACCGGTTCTCCGCCGCCACGCGCGCCACCGGCTGCTTGGCCAGCAATTTGACAACATCGTAGAAGGGTTGTGAAATGGGCGGGCCAATCCGCCCCTGGAAGCGTGCCACTAGCTTGCGCCCCGCGCCCAGCATGAACCAGCCCATGGGCAAGGCATAGAGCAGACCGGGAAAAACAATCAGGGCGAAGAGCGCGCGCCAGGCATTCATCGCTCCCCTCCAGCCGGTGTGGCGCGATATGCCGCCAGCCGCTCGATCGCCTCAGCGATGCCCTCGATGATCTGGTGCGGCCGTGGCGGACACCCAGGAACATAGACGTCGACAGGAATGATCCGGTCCAGCGGGCCCTCGATCATAGGACTGCCGGCGAAGACGTTGCAGGTGGCGGGGCAGGAACCGATCGCCACCACCACCTTAGGGAAGGGAATCTGGCCATAAATGGTCTCAAGTGCCTCCCGTGTGGCGCGTGTAACCGGCCCTGAAACGCAGAGCACATCGGCTTGCCGGGGGCTGCCTTCGAGCTTTATGCCCAGTTGCTCGACGTCGTAGCGGGGCGTCAGGCAGGTAATCAACTCGATGTCGCAGCCATTGCATGCGCCCGCGTTGAAGTGAAACAGCCAAGCTGAGCGCCGGCGAGCCCGTTCGACCAGGCTGAAAAGAATTCCTTTGCCCGGTACGCTCATGCGACCCCTCCCAGCAGACGGGGCCAGAATCCGGTCACCAGCAGGGCCAGAGCGAGCAGCACAACGGCGGCTCCGAGCATGAACCGGTTGTAGGAGGGCGCCGCCGGATGCGGCGAGATCTCCGGGCCCCACCAGAACAGAGTGATAGCGCGGGCGTAGATGGCAACCATAAGCATGGCACCCAAGGCCATGGCTGCCAGCATCGGGAGACTGTCAGCGGCCGCCGCCGAGAAAATTCGCCAATGCGCCGCGAAGCCGAGGGTCGGTGGAACCCCGCATACGGCCAGCGCTCCCACCACAAAACCGGTCGCGGCCAGCGGATGGCGGGATGCGAGTCCGCGCGCATCTGTCAACGACTCGCCGCCTGCCTCCGGTGCGGCCACACTGGCAAAGAGCAAGGCCTTGGCCAAGGCATGAACGGTTGCTCCCAGCACCGCGCCGGGCAGTCCGTAGGCGCCGCCCAGGGTGAGGGCTACCACCATCAGGCCCATGTCGGCGATGGTCGAGAATGCCAGCAAACGTTTCAGGTTGCGTTCCGCCAGGGCGAGCAGCGCACCCACGATCACCGATCCCACGCCCAGCGCCAGCCAGGGCAATCCCGGATGGAAGATCCACGGCTCGGCCCCGCGAATTGTAACCAGTTCCGCAAAGGCAGCGACGTCCACTACGCCGACGATGAGCCCGGCAACGACGGCCGGCGCCGACTCGGTCACCAGAGGCAACCAGAACCAGAGCGGAACCAGTCCGAATTTGATGGCAGCGCCCGGCACCAGCAGGGCGCGAGCCAGTTGCGCGTGACCGTGCGCGGCAGCCACTGTGCCGCCCACCATCCCGATGGCGGAAAGCGCAACGGCGGCAAAATAACCGCGACGGACAGCCGGCCGGCCGCTGGCCCACCACAGTATGACAAGAGCTATGGCAGCCGCGCCTTCCAGCAGCAGCGTGCGCCAGAGAGCAGTTTGCGCTAGGACGCCACCGCAGGCGAGCGCGCCCGCCAATGCCAGAGGGAGGATAAATCGCCGCTGTGCCTGGCAGGCGCCACATGCAAGCAGAAGCCCCACCACCGAGACTGCGAGTGCAGCCACCAGCGGCAGCAGCGTTGGCACAGGGTTGCTGCCGTCGGTGGCCTGCCCGGCGATTGTGGTTCTGGATGCGAGCCAGGCGAAGATCGCGACCATCACAGTCCCGATGGTGAGCAAGCTCGCGGGAAACTCCTCGGCATAGTGGAGCAGGCGAGCCAGATGCGAAGCCAGGCGGCTCATGCCGTGCCAGAGAGCCAGCCAGGCCCGATCAACGTCGCAGAAGCGGTAAAACGGGGCGAGACTCTCTTTGATCGTGTAGGCAAAATCGCTGGCATCCAGATGACCTTGCGGGCTGAGCCGCTCGCCGCCGGTAAACACACTGGGAGCGCCGCCAGCCTCGACGGCCGTGACGCTGGGTCCCATGGGCAGCCAGTAGACCAGCGCGCCGAAGCCCAGCGCGACGATGCTGAGCGCCAGCCCGCCTGTGGCAAACCACATGCCTTCTCCAGCTGCAAAGCCGAACCAGCTTACTCCCAACAGCGGACTAAGCCCCATCGCGGGCAGAAGCGGATTGATGAGGTAGGTCATGGCTAATTGCGGCGCGAGGCCGAGCAGCAGGCAGCCAGCAGCCAGTGCGCCGCCTCCTGCCAGCATGGTCCACGAAACCTCGTGTGCCTTTTGGGTTGTGGCTCCGTCGCTGCCCAGGAAGACGCCGCTGGTGGCCTTGAGAAATGAAAATACGGTAAGAATGCTGCCGATCCAGGGAATCAGCGCCAGCAGCGGCTGATGGGCCTGCAGCGCGGCATTGTAAAGAAGCCATTTGCTGACGAAGCCATTCAGCAGCGGAATGCCCGCGATGCCCCCGGCCGCCACCAGCCAAATCATCATGGTGCGCGGCATCTTGCGGCCCAATCCGCCCATCAGATCCATGTCGCGCGTTCCCGTGCTGCGCTGTATTGAACCGGCGCAGAGGAAGAGGCAGCCCTTGAACAGGCCATGGTTCAGGCAGTGGAAGAGCCCGGCCGCAATGCCCAGCGGAGTGCCAAGTCCCAGCCCGAGCATCATGTAACCGATCTGGCTGACGGTATGAAAGGCCAGCAGCCGCTTCAGGTCGTGCTGCGCCAGCGCGAAAAATACGCCTATCAGCAGCGTACCCGCTCCCAGCCAGGAGACCATCAGGCCCCATGAGACCGGCCAGGGCGTGATAGTGTGCAGACGGGCGATCAGGTAAACGCCGGCTTTTACATAACAGGCCGCATGCAGCAAGGCGCTGACCGGCGTCGGCGCGGCCATGGCGTCGGGAATCCAGGTATAGAGCGGAAACTGGACCGACTTCGCCAGCACCGCGGTGAGCACCAGCACGAAGATGCCCGTGGAGAACGCCGCGCCGACCCGCGGGTCCGTCCACAGTGTCGTGCCCGTCCGATGGTACAGCAGCACCACTGAGACGAACAGGCCATAGCCAGCAAGGTGGGTCATCGTCAGCACCTTGCGGGCGCCATAGGCCGCCTCCGTCTGACGGTACCAGAAACCAACGAGGAAAAATGAGCAAAGTCCGATGAACTCCCAGCTGAAATACAAGAGAAATAGATCGGCGGTATAAACCAGGTTGATCATTCCTGCAATAAACAGGAGCATCAGCGAGTAGAAGCGGGTCGTGCCCTTCTCCGACTTCATATAGCCGATGGAGTAGAGCAGGACGGCCGCGCCGATCCCAGCGGACATGAGAGCGAAGAGCAGGCTGAGGCTATCCACGTGATAAGCCAGTTGGATCGGACCATCCCAGCGCCCAAAAGTGACATCCAGAGCGTGCCCCGAGTACACCCGCCACCACGCGGCGGCCACTCCCGCTAGTGCGGCCAGCCCGGTGGCAAACGCCAGCCAGCCCTTGGCGCTCGTCGAGAGTACGGCTGAGAAGATCAACTGGAGAGCAACGCCGGTAATCAGCGCAGCCAGCGGCGCGAGTATCAGCAATCCGACATCCACCGCTCTTGCCTCCCTGCGTCTAAAATTGCCCGCACTTGATAATTAAGGATGAATCTTCAAACGCGATGTTCTGGACGCCCGAGGAGCGTTCCCAACCCCGACGTGTTGCCGCCGGGACTGAGCAAAGTTGTGAACTGCTTCTTCCCCGGCGTTCCCGCCCATCATCTGGATGCCGCCCGGAGAAACCGGAGCAGATGACGGGCCGCTAGCTCAGAAGCATGCGCGCCTCAGCCGCAACAGATTCGCCTTCCGTGGCCTTGCTGCCGTTGAGCGCGCGGGCAATCTCCGCGATCTCATGCGCCAATTGTGGAACTGTGTCACAGACGGCCGCACCGTCCTGATCCGCCTCGATCACCTGGGAGAGGTAAGGAAGTACACCGAGCAGCGGCAAGTTGCCGCGATTCTGCTCAATGAACTGACGATCATCTGCGGTGCGCACTTTATTGGCAATCATCGACATCTGGCGAATGCCGATGTCCCTGGCCAGACGCGCAATCTGTTGTGCCGTGTCGAGGCTGCGGCGTCCCGGCTCGACAACAATCAGCAGGTGGTCTACCGCTCCGGCCGTAGCCCTGCCCAGATGTTCAAGTCCGGCATCCATGTCCACGATGAGCAGGTCGTTGCTGCGCAGAAATAAATGCGTGACCAGAGCCTTGACCAGGGCGCTCTCGGGACAAATGCACCCGGTTCCGCCCTGGTCGATCGAGCCCAAGTGAAGCAGGCGTATTCCTTGGTGTTCCACGCTATAACGCTCGGGGATATCATCGACCTTCGGGTTCAGCCGGAAGTAAGTGCCATAGGCTCCCTTCTCCCCCCCGGTGCGCTCCTTGATCAGCTCGGCCATCTCGCTGATGGGTACAAGTTTGTGCAGCAGCTCTGAAGGCAGGCCAACAGCGGCGCCGAGGCACGCTGACGGATCGGCGTCCACCGCAATCACCCCCAGCCCTCTGGCAGCGAAGTGACGGGCCAGAAGCGCCGCCACCGTCGTCTTTCCGACTCCACCCTTACCTGCGACGGCAATCTTCATTCATTGCTCCCATCGTGAATGGTTCTGCCCTCATTCACGCCACCAGTTGAGATAAGTTCTCTCGTTCGCGTGAGGGGTCGAGCACAGCGCCGAGCGGCTCATTCTTAAGAAACAACCGCTCAGCAGCAATGGCCTACTCCTACAGAAACCGGGAAGCGGCTCTATACCGCTAGGCCGAGATCCCTTCGCTTCGCGTTGATGTGCGCCTCAATGAGGTCAGCCGCTTTGAATGGGTCCGGCTCGACCGCGAACTTGCCGCCCACCACACCCTCGGCGCCGTTTGTCAGCAAGTCGGTGACGGCGGGTCCACCAAGGATCGGTGGCATCAAGCCCAGCACCGTGAAGATGCCGCTGGCTACCGCATACGTGCCGATCGCCACGGCCTTTTCACTCATCCATTCCGGTGCCGCGGCGGCGATGGGCAATTCGCTGATGTCCACCCCCAGCGCATTGGCGATCGCCGCGCAGGCCGTCAGCACCCGGCTGTTGTCCACACACGATCCCATGTGCAGGACCGGCGGAATCCCGAGTGCCTGGCAGACGGCGCGCAACCCTTGACCGGCAAGTTCCGCCCCTTCGGGCAACATCAGGCCGACCTTGGCGCAGGCAATGGCATTGCAGCCGGTGCTGAGCACCAGAATGTCGCGCTTCACCAGTTCCTTGACGAGGGTGGTGTGCCCATAATCGTGCTGGGTCCTCGGATTGTTGCATCCCACCACGGCGGCAATGCCGCGGATCTGGTTTTTCTTGATGGCGTCGATGAGCGGCGTCAGGCTTCCGCCGAGCGCATGAACGATGGCCTCGACGCTGAAGCCAACCATGCAATCGGTTTTGACGTTGGGAATATGAACTTGCCCTGGCTTGCGGAAGCGGTAGTTCTCAACCGCCGCGCGCACGATCTGTTTGGCGATCTCGTAAGCGCGCTTCTCGTCAAACTCGATGTGCGTGGCCCCGGTGAACTTGGCCTTGGGTGAAGTCGTGATGAACTTGGTATGGAAACAGCCGGCCACGGTGACCAGCGAGGGAAGGATGCATTGCACGTCCACCACAATGGCTTCCACGGCGCCGGTGGCAACAGCCAATTCCTGCTGGATAAAGTTGCCAGCCGACGGAATCCCCTGCCGCATCAGAATTTCATTGCCCGTGCAACAAAGGCCGGCAATATTAATATCCTTGGCGCCGAATTTCTGCGCCAGCGCGACCATCTCTGGATCGCGGCTGGCGGCCACAATCATCTCCGACAGGGTCGGCTCATGGCCATGCACAATAATGTTGACCTCATCGGTCTTGAGTACGCCCAGGTTCACGGCCGAGCGTTTGATTGTGGGGGTTCCGAACATCACGTCAGAGAGTTCCGTGCCAATCATCGATCCGCCCCAGCCATCGGCGAGCGAGGTGCGCAGCCCTTGCAGTATCAGATTCACCGCATCGTTATCGACACCGATGTGGGTGCGATGCATGGTTTCAACAACCTCCCGGTCGACTCCGCGGGGCATGATTTTCAAAGTGGTCCACAGTTGCTGACGCTTCAGCGGAGCGCGCCTGGTGAAGGCGAGCGCTCCTTCTTGCTGGCCGAACTGTCCCAGCAGTTTCTTGCCCAGTTCTTGCGCGATCTCCGCCTTGACGCGGCCCTCGGTCGCGATGCCAAATTCGGCGGCCAGCGCCGCCAGCTTGACCTCATCCTTAATCTTGTAGTCGGTGGCCTCGCCTTTGGCCGCCATCAGGAATGTCTGCGCAATGTCGCGGCCGTGATCGGAGTGGGCGGCCGTGCCGGCGGCGATCATCCGATCCAGAAAGCGGGCCACGATCACGTCGCGGGTGGCGCCGCAGACACCCAGCTTGGGTCCGGCATCGTCGAACGGGCTGATGCGGCACGGTCCCATATTGCAGTTACGACAGCACAGGCCGGTTTCGCCAAAGCCGCACTGCGGTTGCATCGCATCGAATCGGTCCCAGATTGTCTCAATACCTGCCTTTTGCGTTAGGTCGAGCATCTCTTGGGTGGCTGGGTCAATGCTTCTGACAAGACTTTTCGGCGAGTGGCTCATAGCGAAGTTCCTTCCGTGGTGCGATTGACTGCATTGGCGGCGCGGTCCTGTGCCTGGAGCGCGGCAAGGAAGCGCTGGGCGGAGTCCTGATTCGCCTCATTCATCACCGCCCGCGGGTGGGCCAATGAGATGGCGTGCGTGGGGCAGGCGGCCACGCAGGCGG
>CAINND010000013.1 GCA_903851035.1 uncultured Acidobacteriota bacterium
CCCTTCATTGCGGACATCACCTGCGCCTTTGAGTTCGGAGCCTCGCCCAGAAACTCAATGTCGCGCTCGCTGCTCACCCGGAAGCGCGGCGACTCCACGGCATAGCGGTAGCATTCGTAGCCAGCCGCGCCCATGGCCGTCAGCACCAACAGCACCACCAGCGCGACCTTCACTCGTCCGGCGTTCTTTGCGCCCAGCGGGCCTCGGCGCACCGGAACCCTGCGGCTCACCCTTCGGAATTGCTGCTCCGGCTCCTCGCCATCGTCTTCCGTCAGCCCGGCATCCAGCGGCAGGGCATCATCATTCAGTGAGTCTCGCGAGAATCCGCCACGGGAAAACCCGTCGCGCGGCGCAAAGGGATCGCGCTCATCGGCATCGCGGCGGCCAGCGCCACCACGGCCGCCACGGCGGTAGAAAGGATCGTCGAAGGGTGGCTGATTTGGTGCCATGAATTCCAAGCGGGCTGAGTGCGCCTTGTGGCTCACTATACCTGCTTTACCCGCCTCCCCACCCAGTGATTACTTCGGCTCCCCCGGCACGGCAGCGCGCAGCCGCTCCAGGATCTTCGGTCCCAGTTGCGACACCGAGCCCGCGCCCAGGGTCAGTATCATGTCGCCAGGCCGCGCCTCGGCCACAACCGCTTCCACGGCGGCATCAAATCCTGCCGCAAAGGCCACCGCCTGCCCGTTCCGGCATTGAATCTTCTGCGCCAGCGTCAGCCCGCTCACGCCCGCAATCGGCTGCTCGCTGGCCGCGTAAATGTCCAGCACCAGCAGCCGGTCGGCCTCCGGAAAGGCGCTAATAAACTCATTCATCAGCAGATAGGTGCGCGTGTAACGGTGCGGCTGGAAGATGACGTGAATCTTTCCCTCCGTGCCCAGCCACTGCCGCGCCGCCTGCAGCGTGGCGCGAATCTCCGTGGGATGATGCCCGTAGTCGTCCACCACGCGAATGCCGTTCACCGTGCCCTTGAGCTGGAAGCGGCGATCCACTCCGCGGAACTGCGCAATCCCCTTGCGCACCAGCTCCACGGGAATCTCCAACCCCATGCCCACGGCAATCGCCGCCGTCGCGTTCAGCACGTTGTGCGCACCCGGCACATAAAGCTCAAAGCGGCCCAGCTCCTTGCCCTGGTAGCGCACGGCAAAGCTGTTGTGCAGCTCGTCGCCCGCGCGCTCCGTTCGCACGTCGTGAGCGCAAAAGTCGGCTTCCTCGCCGGTGCCGTAGCTCACCACCCGCCGCTCCACCCGCGGCAGCAGGTTGCGCAGCGCCTCGTTATCCGTGCAGGCAATCACCGCGCCGTAAAACGGTACCTTGTCCATGAACTCGACGAAGGTATTCTCCACGTCCTGCATGTCGCGATAGCAGTCCATGTGCTCGCGGTCGATGTTGGTCACCACGCTCAATATCGGAGACAGCTTCAGGAACGAGCGGTCGCTCTCATCGGCCTCCGCCACCAGGTACTCGCTCGTGCCCAGCCGTGCGTTGGAACCCAGCAGGTCCACCCGGCCGCCCACCACCACCGTCGGGTCCAGCTCTCCGGCGGAAAGCACGCTGGCCACCAGGCTGGTCGTCGTCGTCTTGCCGTGCATGCCGGCAATAGCGATGCCGTACTTCAGCCGCATCAGCTCGCTCAGCATTTCCGCCCGCTGAATCACCGGCAGGTGCAGCCGCCGCGCCTCGCTGACCTCAGGATTGTCCTTGGCAATGGCCGAGCTGGTTACCACCACCTCGCTGCCGTAAACATTGGAGGCGGCATGGCCGATGAAAATCTTCGCGCCCAGCTTTTGCAGCCGCTCGGTCACCGCCGACTGCCTCATATCGCTGCCGCTGACGCCATAGCCCAGCGTCAGCAGCACCTCGGCAATGCCGCTCATGCCGATGCCGCCGATGCCGACAAAATGAATGCGTTGTACTTTGGCAAACATACTCTAAGAATTGTACGGCACACGGCCTGTGGAACACATCCGCCGTGTATTTTGACCGCTCCGCACCCGGCTGCGATCAAACCAAATGGGGATTTTTCTCGTCCTCTGCAGCTACCAGGCCCTCCGGCAGCCGCCCTCCGTTGTAGGTGGCCAGCCGGTTCTTCCACTTCAAAAAGTCGCCAATCCGCTGCGGCTCAATCCGAACCTCCACCCGCGCCAGGCTCGCCAGCAGCAGGTTCATCTCGTTCATAAAGCCTTCCGGATGGCGCAGCTTTTTGCTTCCCTTCTTCACCACCACCAGCGTGCGCGCCGAGGCCTCCAGCAACCCCCACCCCTCGGGCAACTCCTCAACCTTTAACATTCCCTTGGGAGCCAGATAATACCGCTCGCATCCCAGAGCAATCTCGCCGTTCTTCCGCCAGGGCTTTTCGCGATCGGCCAAAAAGTCCGCGCGGCTCATCTTGCACTCCACCACAATGGAATGGTTCTTGCGCTTCCATCCAATGGCGTCCGGCATCTCGCCGCTCGAGCAGCCCTGCTCGCTCAGCACCACGCCGCAGCGCTGACGCCGCAACCACGCCTCGGCCATCTCCACCAGCTTGCCGTGTGTCATCCGAGCCTTTATCGCACAACTTTAATCGCAAGTCTTTATCGCACGTCTCTTATCGCACAAAGGGCCCGCCACAGGCGAGCCCTTGGAACCCAGTTGCTTATCGGAATTGATATTGCTTTTGCTCGGGTGCCCCATACAAGCCTTCCGTTGGCTTGTGTGGGGTAGTTGATTCTCCAGGTGCCCTACCCTTCCGCCCGCAGTTGGCGGAGGGTGGGGTGGTTGCCCTTGCCGTTGCTCTAACTTTGAAACCTTGCAACCTTGAAACTTTGAAACCTGTCCCCTACGTCGAGTAATCCGCGTTGATGTGCACGTACTCCACCGTCAGGTCGCAGGTCAAAAACTCCAGCTTGGCCTTCCCTCGACCCAGTTGCACGCGAATCTCATACTCCGGCTGCTTCAGATATTCATGCGCCGCCACGGCGTCGAACTCATGCGCCATGCCGCGGCAGCAGACTCTCTGCGGACCGATGAAAATGTTCACCTTCGACGGGTCCACATCCACGCCGCTCTTGCCCACCGAACTCAAAATCCGTCCCCAGTTCGGATCGCAGCCCGCCCACGCCGTCTTCACCAGCGGAGAGTTGGCAATCGAGCGCGCAACCACCCGCGCCTCATCCACCGACTTCGCCTGCTCAATCTTCAATCGCACCAGGTGCTCGGCGCCTTCGCCATCGCGGATGACCTGCTCGGCCAGGCTGGCGCACACCGCGTGCAGCGCGGCCTCAAACTTCTTGCTCACGCCCGCAGCCGTCAGCTTCACACCACTCGCGCCGCTCGCCAGCAGCAGCACTGTGTCGTTGGTGCTGGTGTCGCCATCCACGCTGATGGCATTGAACGAGGTCGCCACCGCTTTCTTCAGTGCGGCCTGCAAGGATTTCGGCGCGGCCTCCACGTCGGTAAAGATGTACACCAGCATGGTCGCCATGTCGGGATGAATCATCCCGCTGCCCTTGGCTACGCCGGCCACGCGAATGCTCTTCGCGCCCACCTTGATCTCCACCGAGGCCGCCTTGCGACGGGTGTCGGTGGTCATGATGGCCCGTGAGAAATCTTCCAGCGCCTCGGAGGTTGCAGCCTTCGCGGCCACCAGTTCCGGAACGGCCGCCACCAGCTTTTCCAATGGCAGCGGCACGCCGATGATTCCCGTCGAAGACGGCACCACAAATTCCGCCGCAGCGGTCAGTGCCCTGCCCACGGCCTTGCAGCTTTCGCTTGCAACCTTTTCACCCGGCTTGCCGGTGGCGCAGTTGGCATTGCCGGCATTCACCAGCACGGCCCGCACGCGGCCATTGCTTTTGGCAAGGTGCTCACGCCCCACCACAACCGGAGCGGCCGCCACGCGATTGCGCGTAAACACCGCCGCCGCGCTCGCGCCCAGCGGAGCCTCCGCCAGCGCCGCGTCCGTGCGCCCGCTCGCCTTGATGCCGGCCTTTACGGCCGACCACACAAATCCCTGGGGAAGAAATACCGGCTCGTCCGGCCCGTTCACTTTCAATGTCATGTCTCCAACTTTACCAGCGGCTGGCGCAAACGCAACTGCAGCTTGGCCGGGCGCGGCAAAATGGCAAAGTGCGGCAACTCCCCGCGATACATCGCCACCTCGTCGCACTCATGCAGCTTGGGACAATTCGCGCAGTCCTTGTAGATTTTGTCCGGCAGCTCTTCGCGTTTGGCCTCGGCAAAGCCCATGTGCGCAAAAAACTCCGGAATGCGCGTGAACAGACACACGCACTGCACATGATGCGACTCCGCCTCTTCCAGCAGCGCATCCACCAGCACGCGCCCCGCGCCGCGCCCCTTGTGCGGCGTGCGCACGGCAATCGAGCGCACCTCCGCCAGGTGCGGGCCGTATAGATGCAGCGCACCGCAGCCCAGCAGCTCGTCGCCTTCCACGGCCACCGTAAAGTCCCGTATGTTTTCGCAGATCTCTGCCAGCGAGCGTGGCAGCAGCGTGCCGTCTCCGCTGTAGTCGGCAATCAGGTCGCGCAACTGCTCGGCGTCGGGCAGTACCGCTTTACGCGTTTCCATCTTCCGCCTCAAGAGTTTTGAGTCGCGCGTCCATCGCATCCAGAGCCGCAGCCACCTGGGCTCGCGCCGTGCCGCCCACAACGTCATGGCAGTCCAGCGTTTTCTCCAGCGTCACATTGGATGCAAAGTCTTCGCCGAAAGCATCGCTGATCTCTCTCAGCTCGCCCAGCGGTATCGCCTCCAGTTCGCAACCCTTCTCCATTCCCAACCGCACCGCGCGCCCCACAAACTCGTGAGCCCGCCGGAAGGGCACGCCCTTGTTCGCCAGATACGTCGCCGCGGCCATCGCGTTCATGTAGCCCGAGCTCGCCGCCTGCTCCATTCGCGGCAGGTTGAACTCCACGGCCTTCATGAAGCCCGTCGCCACCTCCAGCATCCGTGCGGCCGTATCGGCCACCGTGAACACCGGCTCCTGCGTCTCCTGCATGTCCTTGTTGTAGGCCAGCGGCAGCCCCTTCAGCGTGATGAGCAACTGCGTCGCCGCAGAAATCACCCGCCCGGCCTTGCCGCGAATCAACTCCAGCGCATCGGGATTCTGCTTCTGCGGCATCGCGCTCGAGCCCGTCGAATAGCTCTCCGGCAGCCGCACAAAGCCGTACTCCAGGGTGGAGAACAGAATGAACTCCTCCGCCCAGCGGCTCAGGTGCACAGCCAAAATGGACAGCACCTGCGCAAACTCCACGGCAAAGTCGCGGTCGCTCGTGGCGTCCATGCTGTTCGCCGTCGGAGCCTCAAATCCCAACGCCCGTGCCACCGGCTCGCGATCCAGCTTCAGCGTCGCTCCGGCAATCGCGCCGCTGCCCAGCGGACAGCGGTTGAGCCTCTTGCGGCAATCCTGCAATCTTTCGGCGTCGCGCAAAAACATCTCGGCGTAAGCCAGCAGCCAGTGAGCCACCAACACCGGCTCCGCGCGCTGCAAATGCGTGTAGCTCGGCATGGCCGCCGCGCCTGCCTGCCTTGCGCGCACACTCAATGCCTTCGCCAACTCCAGCAGCTTAGCGCGCAACTCGTCGCAGGCGGCGCGTACAAACAAGCGCAGGTCGGTGGCGATCTGCTCGTTGCGGCTGCGCCCGGCGTGCAGCTTCAACGCCACCTCGCCCAGCGTGCGCTGCAATTGCTTCTCCACAAAGTGATGCACGTCCTCGGCTTCCTCATCGTTCAGGAAGTCCCGTCCCGTGCTCTTCAACTCTTCCAGCGCGCGCAGCAGCTTCTCGTGCTCGTCCTCGCTCAGGATGCCCGCCGCCTTCAACGCTCCGGCGTGTGCCTGGCTGGCCGCGATCTCCTCCAGCAGCAAGCGCTGGTCAAAGGGAAAACTCCTTTGCCAGCGCTCAAAGCCGGGATCGAGCGGTTGACGGAACCGCCCTGACCACATCTTCACCGTGTCACCTCGGCGGCTTTCTTCTTCCGGTTCAGTCCGCGCGCGCGCGCCGGCAGCGCCAGAATCTTGATGAATCCGGCCGCGTCCTTCTGGTCGTAGCTCTCGCTCATGGTGAACGAGGCAATGTCCGCGTTGAACAGCGAGTACTCGCTCTTGCGGCTGCTGATGCTCACGTTGCCCTTGTAGAGCGAGAGCTTCACGGTGCCCGTGATTTCCTCCTGCGTGCTGGCCACAAAAGCGTCCAGGCTGGCGCGCAGCGGAGTGAACCACAGTCCGTTGTAGACGAGCTCTGCGTACTTCAGCCCGACGTGTTCCTTGAAGTGCTCCAGGTCGCGGTCCAGGCACAGGGCCTCCAGCTCGCGATGCGCCAGCAGCAGCAGCGTGCCACCCGGTGTCTCATAGGCTCCGCGAGACTTCATGCCCACAAAGCGGTTCTCCACCAGGTCGATGCGGCCAATCGCGTTGCGCGCGCCAATCTCGTTCAGCAGGTCGAGCAGTTGCACGGCCGGCAGTGCCTGTCCGTTCACGCTCACCGGCACGCCCTTCGCAAAGCCAATCTCCACTTCCTCTTCGCGGTCGGGTGCGGCCTTCGGAGAGTTCGAGATCTGCCACGTCGAATCCAGCGGTGCCTGCGCCGGATCTTCCAGCTCTCCGCCTTCGTGCGAGATATGCCAGATGTTGCGGTCGCGCGAGTGAATCTTCGTCTTGCTGGCCACAATCGGAATCTGGTGCGCCTCGGCGTAGTCAATGCAGTCTTCGCGGCTCTTCAGCGTCCATTCGCGCCACGGAGCGATAATCTGCAGCTCCGGGGCCAGGGCCAGAAACGCGTGCTCAAACCGCACCTGATCGTTGCCCTTGCCCGTGCAGCCGTGCGCCACCGCGTCCGCGCCTTCGGCCAGTGCCACTTCCACCTGGTACTTGGCGATGATCGGCCGCGCCATCGAGGTGCCTAGCAGGTACTTGTGTTCGTACACCGCACCGGCCTGCAGACACTTCCAGACGTATTCCGTCAGGAACTCCTCGCGCAGGTCTTTCACCACAACCTTGCTGGCGCCGGTCTTGATCGCCTTCACGGCGACCTCCTCCATGTCCTCGCCCTGGCCCACGTCGGCCACAAACGCGATTACCTCGCAGTCATAGTTTTCCTTCAACCACGGGATGATGATCGAGGTGTCGAGTCCGCCCGAGTACGCCAGAACAACTTTCTTCTTAGACATGAAAACTCCTTACCGGCAGCCGCCGCGCGGCGCCGCCCAAAAGCTCGAGAAGGATTGCCTTCTGAATATGCAGACGGTTCTCCGCCTGGTCAAATACCACAGAGGTCTCGGCGTCAATCACCGCAGCCTCCACTTCCTCGCCGCGATGCGCCGGCAGGCAGTGCATGAACACAGCCTCCGCGCCCGCGTGCGCCATCAACTCCGGGGTCACCCGGAAATCGTTAAAAATGCGCGCCCGCTCCGCGATCTCAGCTTCCTGGCCCATGCTTGCCCACACATCGGTGTAAACAGCATCGGCGCCAGTCACGGCTGCCACCGGATCGTTCGTCACTTCGATCACCGCGCCGGTCTGCTTCGCAATCTCCAGCGCCGCGTTCAGTACCTCGGCCTTCGGCTCATAGCCCTTGGGAGTGCCCACCGTGATCCTGCTGCCGAACAAGGCCGCGCCCAGCATCAGCGAGTGCGCCACGTTGTTGCCGTCGCCCACGTACGCCAGGTGAACCTTTTTCAAATCGCCAAACTTCTCGCGCAGGGTCAGAAAATCCGCCAGCGCCTGGCAGGGATGCTCATGGTCGCTCAGCGCGTTGATCACCGGAATCGAGGCGAACTTCGCCAGTTCCGTCACCGTCGAGTGGGCGAAGGTGCGCAGTACCAACGCGTCCACCCAGCGCTCCAAATTGTGAGCCATATCGCTGACCGGTTCCCGCTCGCCAATGCGGCTCGTCAACTGGTCCACGAACATCGCGTGTCCGCCCAGCGAGTAGATGCCGCTCTCAAAGGTCAGCCGCGTGCGGAACGAAGGCTTCTCAAAGAACAGCACAATCTGCCGTCCCGCCAGCGCCGTGCGGAAATCCGCCGGCCGCGCCTTCACCTTCGCCGCCAATTCCAGCAAGCCCTCGGCCATCTCCGGCGTCAGGTCGCTCATCGCCGTCAGGTCGGTCAGTCCCGGCATCGGAACCAGGTTGTCCAACTTTTCTTTTTCCACCGGATGTGTCGCCATCGGTGTGCCCTCCTCTGCATGCGTCTCCGGAAACTTCTCCGGGTTCTTCATCTCGCTCCGCTCTTTTTTGCCTTGGGGAGCCTCTCGCGATGGCCGTCGGCCGCAGGGGCCGGGGCGTCGCCAGATGACGCGCAGGAGGACAGGATTTCGTCGAGCGCCTTCACTACAACTTCCACTTGCTTCTTCGTCACCACATACGGAGGCAGGAAACGCAAAACTGTCTCATGCGTCCGGTTGATGATAATTTTCTTTTCCAGCATGGCCTTCTGTACAAACTTGGCCAACTCGGCGGAATCCAACTCCAATCCCACCATCAGCCCCACGCCGCGCACATCCACCACCGCGCCGTGCAGCGCATCCAGATCGCGCAGCAAATCCAGGAAGTAGTCGCCCACTTCCTTCACGTGCGCCAGCATCTTGTCGCGCTCCAGCACGTTCAACACTTCCAGGGCCACGGCGCAGGCCAGCGGACCTCCGCCAAACGTAGTGCCGTGCATTCCGGGATGAATCGCCCCGGCCACTTCGTCCGTCACCAGGATCGCGCCCAGCGGCAACCCTGCGGCCAGAGGCTTCGCCAGGGTCAGTACGTCGGGCTTCACTCCGTAATGCTGGTAGGCAAACATCTTGCCCGTGCGTCCCAGCCCGCACTGAATCTCGTCCAGCAGCAGCAGCGCGCCGCTCTTCGTGGTCAGCTCACGCGCTGCCTTCAAAAACTCGCGGCTCACCGGCTGGATGCCGCCCTCGCCCTGCACGGTCTCAATGCAAATGGCGCAAACGTCGTCCGTAAACTTCGCCTTCAAATCCTCCACGTCGTTGAACTTCACAAACTCCACGCCCGGCATCACCGGAGCGAAGGGCTTGCGATACTTCTCCGTGTAGG
>CAINND010000014.1 GCA_903851035.1 uncultured Acidobacteriota bacterium
CGCGTTAGCGCTCAGAAATGCCCTGCCCTTGCGCCCTCTGATAAACTTGAATTTTCAGCGGTTTTCGCAATCCGTCGTCATCCGTACCTCCGAAGGAAGCATCCGTCTTATGTCTCACGAACTGCCAAAGGCTTACGACCCCGCCGGCATTGAACAGCGCTGGGCAGAATACTGGGTCAAGGAAAACCTCTTCCACGCCGACAACCACGGCAAGGATTTCTACTCCATTCTGCTGCCGCCGCCCAACGTCACCGGGCGTCTGCACATGGGCCACATGCTCAACCACACGGAGATGGATATTCTTGCGCGCTGGCAGCGCATGCTGGGCCGCCACACCATGTGGCTGCCCGGCACCGACCACGCTGGCATCGCCACCCAGATGATGGTGGAGCGCCAGTTGGCCACCGAGGGCGTGAAGCGCCAGGACCTTGGCCGCGAAGCCTTCATCGAGCGCACCTGGCAGTGGCGCGAGCAGTATGGCGGCTACATTCTGGAGCAGATGAAGCGCCTGGGCGACAGCGTGGACTGGTCGCGTGAGTTCTTCACCATGGACGAGCATCTCTCCCGCGCCGTGCGCGAAGCCTTTGTGCGCTTCTGGGAGGAGGGCCTGATCTATCGCGGCACCTACATCGTCAACTGGTGTCCGCGCTGCCTCACGGCCATCAGTGACCTTGAGGTCGTGCACGAAGAGACGGCTGGCAAGCTCTGGGAGATTCGCTACCCCGTCGTTGGCCTGGAAAATGAATACATCGTGGTGGCCACCACCCGCCCGGAGACCATGCTGGGCGATACCGCCGTCGCCGTCAATCCGCGCGACGAGCGCTACACCCACCTGCACGGTAAAAAGCTGCGGCTGCCCCTCGTCGGCCGCGAGATTCCCCTCATCCTCGACGAACTGGCGCAGCCCGAGTTCGGCACCGGAGCCGTCAAGGTGACCCCGGCGCACGATCCCAATGACTTTGAGGCCGGCAAGCGCCACAACCTGGAAGAGCTGGTGGTGATGGATGAGACCGCTCACATGAACGACGCCGCCGGAGTCTACGCGGGGCTGGACCGTTACGCCGCACGCGAACGCATCGTCGCCGATCTCGAAGCCCAGGGCGCGCTGGTCAGCGTGAAGGATTACCAGGTGCCGCTCGGCAAATGCGACCGCTGCAAGACCGTGGTCGAGCCGCGCATCTCGACGCAGTGGTTCCTGGCCGTGAATAAAGAGACGAACGATGGTCGGCCCTCGCTCGCCCGCGTGGCGCAGGATGTGGTCCTCGATGGCCGCATCAAGTTCACGCCGGAAAATTACAAAGCCATCTATCTGCAATGGATGGAGAACATCCACGACTGGTGCATCTCCCGGCAGCTCTGGTGGGGCCATCGCATTCCGGCCTGGCATTGCGCCAAGTGTGCCGGCATCACCGTGGAGCGCGACGATCCCAAGACCTGCTCGCACTGCGGCAGCACGGAAATTACGCAGGACACAGACGTTCTGGACACCTGGTTCAGCAGCGGCCTGTTGCCCTTCTCTGCCCTCGGCTGGCCGGAGAAGACCCCCGACCTGGACTCGTTCTATCCCACCAGCACGCTCGTCACCGGCTTCGACATTCTCTTCTTCTGGGTCGCCCGCATGATCATGCTGGGCTGCCACCTGATGGACGAGCAGAAGACCGACAAGCGCGACATCGTTCCCTTCCGCGAGGTTTACATTCACGCCCTCGTCCGCGACGCCGACCGCCAGAAGATGAGCAAGACCAAAGGCAACGTGGTGGACCCCATCGGCGTCATCGAAAAGTTCGGCACCGACGCCGCGCGCTTTACCCTGGCCGCCATGGCCGCTCCCGGCACCGACATCGCCTTCAGCGAGAGCCGCACGGAGAGCTATCGCAGCTTTGCCAACAAAATCTGGAACGCCGCGCGCTTCCTCTTCATGAACGTGGATCGCGCCGCCGAGCAGAACGTCTGGTCGCTGGATGAGTTCGCCGCCGCCGGTGTGGCCAGCGCAAATGGTTTGCAGGGCTTTGCCGCCGCCACGCTGGAAGACCGCTGGATTCTTTCGCGCTTCAACCACGTCGCCGGAGAAGTCAGCGAGGCGCTCAAGGAATACCGCTTCCACGAGGCCGCGCACGTCGTCTATCACTTCTTCTGGGGTGAATACTGCGACTGGTACGTCGAGCTGGTGAAGCCGCGCTTGCTCTCTGCCGATCGTGAAGAAGCTCGCGCCGCCTTTGCCAACGTGGTGCGCATCTTTGAAGGCGCACTGCGCCTGCTGGCGCCGTTCATGCCCTTCATCACCGAGGAAATTTGGCACGCGGTTTACGATGGCCACCCGCCGCTCAAGTCCATCGCGCTGGCTGCGTTCCCGGTTACCGACGCCACACAGCTCGACGAGGCGGCCGAGCGCGAGATGGCCATTCTTCAGGATTTGATCGTCGCCGTGCGCAACATCCGCGCCGAGGTCAAGGTCGGCCAGAAGGAGCATCTTCCGATCAAGATTTTTGCCGAAGCCGACATTCGCGCCATCGTCGAGGCGAATCTCGCTTCCATCGAGCGCCAGGCCAGCGTCAGCGGACTCACCTTCGTCACCGAGTCGCTGGCCAAGGCTCCTTACTCGCGCTCCACCGCGCGCTTTGAGGTTGCGCTCGTCTACGAGCAGAAGATTGACGTTGAAGCTGAGACCCTTCGCGCGACGAAAGAGCTGGAAAAGCTGGAGGCGGAGTTTGCCCGCAACAGCCATCAGCTTGGCAATGAGGGCTTCCTCGCCAAGGCTCCTGCAAAAGTTGTAGAGGGTCTGAAGACCCGCCGCGTCGAGTTGGAATCGCTGATTGAAAAAGGCAAAGCGCGGCTCAACGAGCTGGGCGGTGTAAAGTAGTTTTGGAGCTAGGGTAGATGAACTGGAACAGCCGCCGCATCTCCGCCATATTGGCCAACGCGTTGTTGGAGGACCAGGCCACGCGCGACGCCACCACGCTGGCCACCATCGGCCCGGCGCAAAAAGCTCTTGCCACCATCCACGCCAAGCAGGATTGCGTGCTGGCTGGCATCGGCTGCGTGCAGCGCATCTTCGAAGTCTTTGCCGAACTGGAAGGCGAAGCCCGCGCCTATCCGCAGGTGCGCATCCCGCAGGAGATCTTCGACGGCGTGCGCCTGCACAAAGGTGAAGTCGTCGGCACCATCCGCCATAATGCGCGCGTGCTGCTCAGTTGCGAGCGCATCATCCTCAACCTTTTGCAGCACCTCAGCGGCATCGCCACCATAGCGCGCCGTTATGTGGATGCCATTGAAGGCACCGGCGCCCGCATCCTGGACACGCGCAAAACCGTGCCCGGCCTGCGCCAGTTGGAGAAGTACGCCGTGCGCTGCGGCGGCGGCTTCAACCATCGCCTCGACCTCAACGACGGCATTCTGGTGAAGAATAATCACATCGATCTTGCAGGCGGAGTTGAAGTAGCCGTTACGCGCGCGCTCACCAACCGCAAGGGCGAGCAGACGGTCGAGGTCGAAGTACGTGATATGCGCGAACTCGACGAGGCTCTGCGCTTCGGCGCTGAAAGCATCCTGTTGGATAACATGACCCCCGACCAGACGCGCGCCGCAGTGGAGTTCATCCGCGGCCGCAAGCCGGAGCTGAAGATTGAATCCAGCGGCGGCATTACGCTGGCTAACATTCGTCAGTACGCCGAGGCCGGAGTGGATTTCATCAGCGTGGGCGCACTCACACACTCGGCCAGCGCCGTGGACCTGAGTATGCGCATCGAAGCTGTATAAGCCGCGCCGCGCGCATCACATCGTCAATCTGCTTAAGAACAGGGCACCCAACGTGGGTGCCCTTGTTATTCGTGTATGGAAATTTCGCTCAGTCGCGGCGTGCCAGCTCGCGCACAATGGCCGCCACCAGCAAGGGCTTGAAGCGTTCAAAGACCTTCTCCACGGCGGCCTGAAGATGCTCGGCTTCAACGGAGTGCACCTCGAGTGGCTCCGCATCGTCGTCCGCACCGGCGCCATCTGCGGCAACGTGAACTTGATGATTCAGTGCGGCATCAGGCTGACTATTCTGTGTGTTCAGCGGATCGGCTTCCACCTTGTCTGCCGCTTTACGCGCTTCTTCCTCATGCTCGTCCGGAGCATGTTCGACGACCTTTGCGGCACTCTCCACCGCGGGGGCTTCTGCCTCATGCTTCGGTGGTACCGCATCTGTCAACGCTTCGGCTTCATGCGCTATCGGCTGCGATGCGTGTGTAAAGTCGTGCTTGGCCATTTCGAAGACGGCGGCCAGGGGGCCATCGGTAGCCAGAGGCTGGCGAGCTTCCTCCTTGGCGTGCGCGGCATCCGCATTGTGTTCGACCACTTCCTCGGTCATTGCTCCCGGGGTTGCGCTCTCTGCCAAAGGATTCAGGGCCTCCGCGTGATGAATTACGGCCTCAAGCGGTGAAGCCGACTCGGTAGCTTGCGGTACTGCGGCAGAGGTTTCCGGCTTTGCTGGATCATTATGTGTCAGCGCTCCAGCCAGGTGCTCCAAGATAGGAACAGCAGCGGCGATTCCCGCGCCTCCCGCCAAACCGGCTGCGGCCGAAATCAGAGGAGAATGTCCCGCGTGCGCCTCCACGGCTTCTACCGCCTTGCTCAGCAACTCATGAGCCAGCCCGGAGTGCTCAGGGACGCTGACCTTTGCGGCATCGACAACCTTTTCCGGAGCCTTCTCCAGTGGATCAAGATGCTTCTCATCGGCTGGCAAAGCCGTGTGCGTGTGCTCTGCTACTTCTGATTGCAATCCTGCATTCGTCGTACCAGAGCTGGTAAGCGTCTCCAGCGGTGCGCCGGAGACAAATGGCTTGCCGCCTTCGCTGTCCTCCAGATAAACATCCCGGCCTGCCCCGGCAGCAACCTGCGGAAGGATATCTTCCACGCCCGTTACATGCTTCTCAAGGTAGGGGTCCACCAGGGCCTCTGGATGCACCGCGGGCTGACGTGTCGGGTCTAATTGTTCCAGCTCAGGATCTGCCGAGATGTGCGGCTCATAGCCTACATCAGGCCGGCTAAGATTCGGCAGCAGTTCCAGGGATTCGTCTGAATGCGCGGCGAGTAGCTCTTCCACCGGGGGCAGCTCGGTGGAGTTGAAAAGATCTTCAAAAGCTTTGCGACGGGCCTGCTCCTCCGACGAAAGGTGTTCTTCTTCTACCGGCTTAGACGTGGGTGGCGCGGGTGACGCGGAGATTGGCTCCGGGGCAAAGCCTGGAGTCGTCAGGTGCGCGGGCAACTCGCCCACTTCCAGGACACTTGTCTCCAGAATATTCGGCGGCGATTCATGCTGTCCCAACTCAAGGAGTGGATCCAGACCGGCGCTGGCTACCGAGGGGTCTTCATACTCCTTCGGCAACAGCGATCCCGCTTCCACCTTCTCGTTGACAGCAGGGACATCCTGCGTCAGTTCCAAATCTGCCGGAGGCACAACGAAACTTTCAGCCCCTGTCGGAGTCTCTGTATGCTGCGGCTCCTCGGTAACCAGGTCCACCGATGAAGCGCTGAAGGGAGTGTGTGAGGCATCGGGATTGAAGAGGAAATGTCCCGAACCGCCTTGCAGCGCCTCTGCCGGAGAGCCATATACACTGCTACCCTTCTCCAGCAACTCCTGGTTTGCGGCAGTGTAGGCAAAGATCGGCTCATCTTCTCCTGCGGATGCAGGTGGCGGCTGTAATGGCGGAGCGGCCTTTACCTCGGGAACTGGCACACCCAGAAGTGAATGAACGGCCTTCAGCATCTGCTCCGTGACAAAGGGTTTCACCAGAGTGGCGTTGGCGCCAACCTTGATGGCATCTCCTTCGCGAAAGGGCTCCAGTTTGCCCACCGTCAGGATGACCGGCAGGGCGGCTGTGGCGGGCACGCTGCGCAACTTCTGGCAAATCTCCAGGCCGGTGTAGCCGGGCATGAAGATGTCCAATATGGCGAGTGCCGGTGCTGCCTCATTCAGCTTGCGCAGTGCTTCCAGGCCATTGCTGGCCGTCACAACATCGTAGCCTGCTTCGGTAAGAATCTTTCGCCCGGTGTTCTGCGCGGGAACGCTGTCGTCTGCCAGTAGTATCGTTATTGCCACGTTGTGTCCTGTACCAAGGAGTGCCGCAAACAGCGGATACCAAGCTGCCAAAGTAACGCACTCACCCGTCCGGGTCAATGTATATGAACCATTTCCCGCAGTGCCTGGCAAACGTACGCCCGCCTGGTGGTTACCAAGCGGGCGGGGACTTTACAAATCGTTTTGCCGTTTAGAACGGAATCGGCAGCTTCAGCTTCAGCTTCTTCTTCGGCTTGCGGCTGCTGGCGCTGTTCTTGTCGGCAGTGGCCGTCTTGGTCGAGCTGCTCTCTTCCACTTTCGCCGCGGGCTTGTCTTTGTCATCGCTGCTGGAGGCCATCTTCGCCTCATTCAGTTGCCGCGGAGCTTCTGCCGGCACATCGGCTGGATTGACGGCCGAACGCGGTGCCGGCTGTGTTTCCATTACCTTTTCACCCGGCTTGGCGGATTCCACCTTTACAGCACCCGTCCCGGTGGCGTTCTTGCTGACAGCCTCACCGGCCACCGTGGCATTGATCTCGCGCACCAGCCGTGGCGCATCTGTTTCCTTCGGATCGACCAGCGTGGGCTGGCCGGCTTTGATCGTCGTGGAAAGGTCCGGACGCTTGCCCATGTCGCTGACAAAGCGCTCGTAACGGGTCTCCGCGGTGCGGCTGGCCAGCTCTTTCTTGTTCTGCGCAATCGCCTCCGGAGTCGGCGTCGGCACCGGATGGTCGATGGCGGCCAGACGGCGGCGCGCATCCTGGTAGCGCGGCATCGCAGGATAGCGGGTCACGATCTTGCTGTACGCCTGCGCCGCGTTATCCAGGTAGCCCTTCACCAGTTTCTGTTTCAGGGTATCCGGCACGTTGGGAGCCGAGCGGGTGCGATCCGCCTGACGCTCGTATGCCTGGCCCAGCAGGTACAACGCCTCATCCGAGTGGCTGTACAACGGGTAGGTGTCGGTCAGGGTGCGGCCGCGGGCAATCGAGGCGATCATCGAGCTGCGCAGGAAGTAAAAACGCTGCACGCGGAACTCGCGCTCGGCCAGAACCTCCTGCACCTGCAACAGGCGAATGCGCGCGGTATCGGCCAGCTTGCTGTCGGGATACTGCAACAGCAATTGCCGGTACTCTTCTCCGGCGCGGCGCGCGTGAGTGTAGTCGCGATCCGGCTTCTCCATCTGCCGGTAGTGAATATCGGCGATCTTGAGCTGCGCTTCGCTGGCCTCGGCCATGTTGGGGAAGAACGTGATGAAGTCGCGGAATTCCGTCTCCGCCTGTGACAGTGCCGCCGAGCCACCCTCCTGATACCAGCTCTCGCCCACCGTCAGCTTGGCGCGGGCTACGAACTCGCTATCCGGATAGGTGTTGATCAGCGTCTGCAGGGTGATGCGCGCCACTTCGTACTTATGCTCTTTCATCGCCTCCATGGCGCGGTCGTATAGCACCTTGTCCGGCTGTTTGGAGTTGATGTGACTGAGCGGGCTGTTGGCCTTCTTCTTGCTATGGCAACCGGCAACAGACAGCATAATGGCGGCCATCAGCACGGCAATAAAAGCGCGACGAAACATGAGGGAGACACCTCGGGAGTACACGATCACCTGCGGTTATGCCTTCTGCAGCAGCGCCGCGCGCGCGGCCTGCAAGAGCGTTTGAACGTTGCCGCCTATATCACCGCGGCCAAATACGGCGTTGCCGGCCACCAGGACTTCCGCCCCGGCCTGCACCACCTCTGTAATGGTATCAAGAGCAATGCCGCCATCCACCTCAATCCGATAGCTGAGGTTGTGCTTTTGCCGCAATTCCGCAAGATGGCGAATCTTTTTGAGCGTCCGGCGAATAAATTTCTGCCCGCCAAAGCCCGGATTCACGCTCATTACCAGCACATAATCCACCACCGGAAGTATCTCCGAGAGCGTCTCGACGGGCGTCGCCGGATTGATCACCACTCCGGCCAGGCAGCCATGCGAGCGAACCAGCTCCACCGCGCGGTCCAGGTGCACCGTTGATTCCTGATGCACGCTGATCCAGTTGGCCCCTGCGGCCGCAAATGCCGGAATGTACTGCTCCGGATTCTCGATCATCAGGTGCACATCGAGCGGCGCCGTGACGTGCTTGCGCAGGGCGGCCACCACCGGCGGACCAATCGTGATGTTCGGCACAAAATGGCCGTCCATCACGTCCACGTGCAGCACGGTCGCGCCAGCCTCCAGGGCCGGAGCAACCTGCTCGGCCAGGCGGGCGAAATCTGCGGACAAAATCGATGGCGCC
>CAINND010000015.1 GCA_903851035.1 uncultured Acidobacteriota bacterium
CCTGTCGAAAATATCGACAAATGCCTATTTGTTCCTACGCCCTGCCGCCGCTGCCACGCGCTCTGCCGCGCGAAGCTTGGCGGAACGCGCCCGTGGGTTCTCCTGCATCTCTTCCGGAGTGGCAATCACCGGCTTTTTACTCAACGGCAGCCACACTCCGTCGCGATGTCCGTCCCGCACGGCATCCTTCACCCTGCGGTCTTCCAGCGAGTGGAAACTGATAACCACCAGCCTTCCGCCCGGCTTTACAACTTTTGGCGCCGCCAGCAGCAGCGCGTCTAAATCTTCCAGTTCACGATTTACGAAAATCCGGATCGCTTGAAAAGTCAGCGTCGCGGGATGAATGCCTTTGCCTTTACCTTTGGCGTGAATGATTGGTCGGGCCGCGGCCGATACAACTTGTGCTAGATGAGCGGTCGTTCTTATCGGCCGCGCCCGAACAATTGCTCTGGCGATTCTCCGCGACCTCCTCTCCTCACCGAATTCGTAAATCAGGTCTGCGAGATCGCTCTCGCCGAACTGGTTTACCACTTGTTCGGCGGTCAGCTCCGACTCGGGATTCATACGCATATCGAGTCGGCCGTCCGCCTGAAAACTGAATCCTCGGCTGGCATCGTCCAACTGCATCGAGCTGACGCCAAGGTCGGCCAGTACGCCGTCCGCGCTGCTGGGGGCCACGCGCTCCGCCAGTTCGGCGTAGGACGCATGGTGCAGCACAACCTCGGGCCAGTCGTCCTGGCGCCCTTCCGGGGCAGCCAAGCGTTGGCGAGCCATTTCCAGCGCCACGGGATCCTTGTCGAACGCGATCAGCCGGCCCTCGCGACCGAGCGCAGCGGCGATTGCCGAACTGTGCCCGCCCAAACCGAGAGTGGCATCCACGTAGGTTCCCCCGCGCCGGATGGCCAGGAAGTGAATTGCCTCGCTGCAAAGAACCGGTGCATGGTTGAACTTTCTTCCGCCATGCGCGCCCCTCGGGGCGCCGGAATCGCTAACAGACTCCGTACCGCTGTCCAACACTTAAATACCCAGGTCCGACAGTTGATCGTTCTCTTCGTCGGTGATGGCGTTCGCGTTCACGTACTCGGCGAACTCTTCCATCGGGCGAATCTCCATGCGATTCAGCTTGCCCACGATGGCCACCTCGCCCTTCAGGTTGAAGAGGCCGCGCAGCCGGTCGCTGATCGTCAAACGGCCCTGCGGGTCCATGCTCACGCTCTGGCCGTAAAAGCTGGTGATGGTCAAAAACTTCTGCACCGCCAGGTTGGAAGTCGGCAGCTTGGCAAGACGACCCTCGATCTGCTCCCACTCCTTGAGGGGATACAGTTCGATAACCTTCTTGTCCCGGCTGGTCAGATAGAATTGGCTGTCGTAAGCGCGGTCGATTTCATGCTTGAAATCGGCAGGGATCTTAAGACGGCCCTTGTCATCCAGTCGGGTTGGGCAGTTGCCGCGAAACATAAGCTTTGCCCCTCATCGGGCGATTTCCACAGGCTGGCCGGGCCAGCACGGGAGAAGTGGTACAAGACAGCGTTAAGAAGCTTTGGAATAGGTCCACCATGGGCCTCTTTACGCCAAATCATTCTTATTTACTCCCCTACCGATGTCAAGGACGAAATGCGAAATTTCGTCACTTTTTTCTATTTTCACGCTGTGCACAGACAGCCAACCTCGCGGGAAAATCATCTAATTCATAGGAGAACTCTCCGGGGAGGGGCCGCGATGGCTCACTTTGAAGCTGCACAGTGGGTGCCGGTGGCTCTGCCGAAGGTCTTCGCGTTCTTCAGCGATCCCCGGAACCTGCCACGCATCATGCCTCCGCAGATGGCGGTGCGCACCGACGAGACTTTATTGATGCCACCCGGTGCGGGCAGCGGCGAGCTTTGGGAAGCATTCGACCTGAAGCGCGTGGCCGGGGCCGGATCGGAGTTTGTCTTCAGCTTCCGTGCGCTGCCGGGACTTCCCTTCCGGCTGCGCTGGCGGGCGCGTATTGAGGAATGGGTGCCGGGCAGCTACTTCTGCGACGTGCAGTTGGCGGGGCCGATGCAGAGCTGGCACCATCGCCATGAATTCCGTGCCGAGACGCGCCAGGGCGTAGTGGGCACGATGATTGGCGATGTGGTGGACTTTTCTGTGGGTTGGGGCTGGCCGGGGCGGCTGGCTGAACGCTGTTTTGTGCTGCCGGCCATGCGGGCCAGCTTTGCACACAGGCAGCGACAGGTGGAGAGTGCACTCGTGGGTGTAGGCCCAGCGGCCAGTGAGTGAGTCATTGGCTGGCGACTCGATTTTTGTCCGGCGATTGAGTCCTTACTCTGTTTAATGAACCATGGGGGATGATTCGCGCTCTTCCATTCGGGCAGATGCGTTGCGGGTGCGCAATAGTCCATCAATGGTGCGCGGCACGGAATGCGGCATGGCAAAGGGATGCACGCTGGCCAGGACGGGTGCGGCAGCCGGCTTCTGCGCGGGCTTGGGGACGGATTCCCCGGCACAATGCAGCGGAAGCAGCCAGGCCGTGGCGCGTCGGCCACTGAGGAAAGACTCCAGCCAGCAGCAGAGCCATGCAAAGCCCATGGCGGCCGAGGCCAGCGTCAGTAGCAGGGCGCTCTTCAGATGGCCCAGCGCCTTGGCAATGTGGGCCAGCGTCAGCTTCCAACTGAGCAGCGTTCTTGTGTACACAGCGTCTGGGTGCGGCATTGTTCTCTCCTTTCCTTTCAAAACTCATCGGCGGCACAGGCACATCACTTTACCGGTCCATCGCCGGTATGACGGATACTCGATTCGCGTATACTGAGGACACTCCCCGCGAGCAGCTATTTTTCCAGTGAACGTCTCTTCGTTCATCAGGACGATGTGCATCGCTTTTCATCGTTTTTTCTATGGAGGAAGGTATTGATGTCGGCAGGCGCTGCAACAACCATGGTTACGGTGGATGACGTCCGGCGGGCTTATGCGCGTATCCGCGAGTCGCTCTTCCTTTCGCCATGCTCGCACTCGGAGACCTTCTCGCAGCTCAGCGGCAACAAGGTTTTCCTGAAGATGGAAAACCTGCAGATGACCGGCGCTTACAAGGAGCGCGGTGCGCTCAACAAGATTCTGCTGCTCAGCGAGGAAGAACGCTCACGCGGATTAATCGCGGCCTCGGCCGGAAACCACGCCCAGGCCGTCAGCTACCACGCCAGCAAGCGCGGCGTTCCGGCGCAGATTGTGATGCCGCTGGCCACGCCGCTGAATAAAGTAATGGCCACGCGCCGCTTTGGCGGCGAAGTCGTGCTGTTTGGCGCCAACTACGACGAAGCCTGCGACGAGGCCAAGCGCCGCTCCGCCGAGCAGGGCCTCACCTTCATTCATGCCTTTGACGATGACGCGGTGATCGCCGGGCAGGGCTCGCTAGGGCTGGAGTTGCTGGGCCAGTTGCCCGACGTGGACGTGGTCATCACGGCTATTGGCGGCGGCGGACTCATCAGCGGAATGGCGTGCGCGCTGAAGGAGATCAATCCCCGCATCAAGGTGATCGGCGTGCAGACCTCGCGCTTGCCTTCGATGAAGGCCGCCGTTGAAGCCGGACATTTGATCACCCTGCCGGTGGCAAGCACCCTGGCCGATGGCATTGCCGTGCGCACGGCCGGTACTCGCACGCTGCCCATGGTGCAGAAGTATGTGGACGAGATTGTAACGGTCGAGGAAGAGGAGATCGCCTCGGCCATCCTGCTGCTGCTGGAGCGTGAAAAGACCGTGGCGGAAGGCGCCGGAGCGGCTGCCGTGGCGGCCATCCTGCATCATAAGGTTCATTGCTCGGGCCAGCGCATTGCGGCCATCATCAGCGGCGGCAATATAGACGTGGGCATCCTGTCGCGCATCATCGAGCGCGGCCTCGCCAAAGATGGACGCCTGATCCGCCTGCGCATCCACCTGCCGGACTATCCCGGCGCGCTGCACAAGTTGACTGGCCTGCTGGCCGATCACCGCGCCAACATCGTGGAGACCAGCTACGACCGCAAGTTCGGCGTGGACCTGGGCTACTCGGCCATCGACCTGACGATGGAGACGCGTGGCAACGAGCATGTGGAGCATCTGCTGGCCGCCCTGGCCGCCGCCGGATACCAGTTCGAACGCATCGGCTGAGAAGGCACAGATCACGGATAAACGAGCCCCGGTCATGGCCGGGGCTTCTTCTGCGAATCACCGGCTATCCAATCTGTACCTCGGTCAACTACACTAATCTGCTGCCGGAGTGGCGCGGTTAACCTGCGAGCCCGCAAGGAAGCCCTCCGGGCATGGGAGACCTTATGATTTTCTCGAATAACAAGATTCGCACGATTCAGATGACCCGCTCGGCATTGTTGCTGGCTTGCTGCGGCCTGCTGCTGGCGTTCACCATGTCAGCCGCTGCGCAAAGCACGACGCAACCTGCAAACCAGCATGGCATCGCCATCAGCCACATGGACCGCTCGGTAAACCCCGGCGACGACTTCTTCCTGTACACCAATGGTGCGTGGTTGCGCACCACAGAGCTGCCGGCCGACCGCGCACGCATCGGCGTCTTCAGCCAGTTAGACGACATCAGCAGCAAGCGCACCTCCGGCATCATCGAGGAGGCGGCCAAGTCGAACCCCGCGGCTGGCACCGAAGCGCGCAAGATCGCCGATCTTTACAACTCCTACATGGACGAGAAGGCCATTGAAGCCGCAGGCCTGACGCCAATCAAGGCGCAACTGGATGTCATCGCCGCCATCCAGAACAAGCACCAGTTGGCGCACGAGCTGGGCAAGACCTTGCGGGCAGACGTGGATGCGCTGAACAACACGAACTTCCACACATCGAATCTCTTTGGCCTTTGGGTGGCGCCGGGCTTCCACGATAGCGGCCACTACGCGGCCTATCTGCTGCAGGGCGGCCTTATGCTGCCGGACCGTGAATACTACCTGGCGAAAAGCGAGCACATGCTCAAGGTGCGCGAGCGCTACCTGGCCCACGTTGCCGCCATCTTGAAGCTGGCCGGTTACGACAAGCCGGAAGAGCGCGCCAAGAGCGTGCTTGCACTTGAGACGGCCATTGCCGAAAAGCATTGGACGCTGGCCGAAGACGACGACACGCTGAAGGCCGACAACATGTGGATGAGAGTTGAGTTCCTGCAAAAGGCTCCTGGGCTGGATTGGCCGGAGTACTTCCGCGCCGCGGGCCTTGCTCACCAGAAGTCATTTACCGTCTGGCAGCCCTCGGCTTTTGTTGGCGAAGCGGCGCTGGTCAATAGTCAGCCGCTGGAAAGCTGGAAGAACTGGCTCGCCTATCACCTGATCGAGCAGTCGGCCGGTATGCTGCCCAAGGCATTTGCCGACGAGCGCTTTGACTTTTTCGGCAAGACGCTGAGCGGCACCACGCAACAGCGTCCGCGCTGGCAGCGTGGAGTGGCCGTGGTGAATGGTGTGCTCGGCGATGCCGTCGGCAAGATTTACGCCGAGCGCTACTTCACTCCGGAGGCCAAGCAGCGCGCGCAGGAGATGGTGAGCAACATCATCGCCGCTTTCCGCAAGCGCATTGACGCACTCGACTGGATGGCTCCTGCCACCAAGGCCGAGGCACAGGCCAAGCTCAACACGCTCTACGTCGGTATTGGCTACCCGGAGACATGGCGCAGCTACGACGGGTTGGAGATCAAGCCTGACGACATACTCGGCAACCTGCAGCGCGCAAACCTCTTCGTCTATCGCCGCGAAGTGCGACGCCTGGGCAGCGCGGTGGATAAGAAGGAATGGAGCATGGAGCCGCAGACGGTGAACGCCGTCAACCTGCCACTGCAGAACGCGCTCAGCTTCCCGGCGGCCATCCTGCAGCCTCCGTTCTTTGATGCCGAGGCACCGGCGGCGGCCAACTACGGCGCCATCGGCTCCATCATCGGACACGAGATCAGCCACACCTTTGACACCGAGGGCTCTACTTTTGATTCCACCGGCGCGCTGCGCAACTGGTGGACCAAGGCCGACTTGGATCACTTTGGCCAGGCTACCAAGCGGCTGGCCGAGCAGTACAGCAGCTATCACCCCTTCCCTGACCTGGCGGTGAATGGTGAGCAGACGCTGGCGGAGAACATTGCCGACGTGGCTGGCATCTCTGCGGCATACGATGGCTACTGCGCATCGCTGAAGGGTAAGCCCGCACCGGCGCAGGATGGCTTCGACGGTGATCAGCAGTTCTTCATCGCCTTTGGCCAGAACTGGGCCAGCAAGGGTCGCGAGGCGGCGCTGCGTCAGCAGGTGCTGACCGACGGCCACTCGCCGGCGCAGTATCGCGCGGCCACCGTGCGCAACATTGATGCCTGGTACGCGGCCTTCTCCATCAAGGAGGGCGGCAAGCTGTTCCTGGCGCCCACGGAGCGAGTACGCATCTGGTAACAACGTCGCGGGCCCAGTCGCAGAGATTCTCTCGGCCGGGCCCGCGCAACTTTACTTAAAGGAGATTCGCATGGCATTGGTTTGGCTGGCCGACTGTAAAATCTGCGCGCTGCGCTTTGCCGTGCTGCCGCGCGAGGCATCGGCGGGCAAAAGCACCGACGCTCTGCCCGCACACAAAGATGTGGGCCGTCACGAGTGTCCGCATTGCCACGAGTTCAGCGACTATGTGACCGACGACCTCATCCCCGGCACCGGGCGCGTTCTGCCCGAACGCGCCGCGGAATAGCCAAGTAAAAGGGCGCCACGCATTCGACGCGGCGCCCAGTTGTTTCCCTCAATAACTAATTGTGTAGCAGATCAAAGACCATGGCACTCATGGCCGTCACGCCGGTGCGGATGGTCGGCTCGTACACGGGGGCAAAGAGCGGCGAGTGGTTGCTGGGCAGCGCCGGGCCGCCGGATTTAGCCGCCGCGAATTTTTGAGGATCGGCCGCGCCAAGCCAGAAGAAGACAAACGGAATCTTGCCATCCAGCGCAAAATAGCCAACGTCCTCGCTGCCCATGACCGGAGTCGCTTTGTCCACACGCTCAGCGCCCAGAGCCTGCACAGCCACCTTGCGCATTCGCTCGGACAGCACGGCATCGTTCACAGTGGGCACGGTTGACTCCAGCAGGCTCACCTCCGGCATGCGGTCGGAGGCTACGCCATAGGCCACGGCCACGCCATTCGCCGTGCGTGTAATGCCCTCCAGCAGCTTCTTGCGCACGTCGTCGGCATAAAAGCGCATGGAGATGCCCAGCACCGCATCATCCGGAATGATGTTGTTCTTCGTGCCGGCGTGGAAGGTGCCCACGGTCAGCACGGCAGGTGTTTGCGCGGAAATCTGGCGGCTGACAATGGACTGCGCCAACACCACGAACTCGCTGGCCATCACGACGGGATCCTTGCCAAGCGCAGGTGACGAGCCGTGCGCACCGATGCCGTGAAAGGTGACACGCAGGCTGTTGGCACCGGCCAGCATTGGCCCGGAGGAAATGGCGATATGGCCGGCCTCGGCCATGTTGGTGTCGTGCTGGTCCAGAATGTAGTCCGGACGCGGAAAGCGTTCGTAGAAATGATCGGCCATCATTGCCTTGGCGCCGTCAATCGTCTCCTCGCTGGGCTGCCCCACCAACACCACTGTGCCATGCCAGCGCTCGCGGCTGGCGGCCAATTCGCGCGCCACGCCCAGCAGCACTGTCATGTGCATGTCATGACCGCAGGCGTGCATCACACCCACATCCTGGCCATCGGCATTCACCGCGCGCACTTTGCTTGCGTAGTCGAGTCCGGTCAGTTCGGTCACCGGCAGGCCGTCCATGTCTGTGCGAACCAGCACCGTGGGGCCGCTGCCGTTCTTCATCACGGCAACCACGCCAAAGGCCTGCGAGCCATCCGGATAGCGGCCTACGCGCTCAGTCACCGTGTATCCGGCACGGCGCAACTGCTCGGCCAGGAAGGCAGAAGTCTTCTCCTCGTGATGCGAGAGTTCCGGATTCTGATGCAGCTGCCGGTAAGTGGCAGTCAGCTCCGGCATCTGGCGATCAACGCCTGCTTCCAGCGCGGCATCCTTCTGGGCGAATACGGCGGGAGCGCAAAGAAGTGTAAGCAGGCAAACTCCGGCAAGGGCGAAGCGAGTACGCATGAGATGTCCTTTCGAGACTTCCACCAACCCGTCTGGGGGACGGCCGATGCGCTGGAGTATATCAAAAGCCGCGCGTAAATAATCAGGGCCAGCGACGAATCGCCAGCCCTGATGCACACCGTAAAACGCATTGCTACTTTCTGAGAACCGTGCACACCGAGGCACAGAGTGCGCCGCCAACGTTAAAGGTCGCTGCTGCCTTCGGGTTCTTTACTTGCAAGCCAACCGGCGCGCGGCCCAACAGTTCGTTGTAGCACCAGCCCACCATGGCCACGCCGGTGGCGCCGATCGGGTGCCCCTTGGCGATGAGTCCGCCCGAAAGGTTGATGCCGCACTCGCCATCTACGGCGGCCTTGCCCTCGCCCCAGAACTTCGCGCCTTCGCCGGGCTTGGCCTTGCCGATGACCTCGGCACCCAGCGCGCCCATCACGGTGAAGCAGTCGTGCACCTCGGCCACGTTCACGTCTGCCGGGGTGAGGCCGGCCATGGTGTAGGCCTTCTTCATCGCCACCAGCGCGCCCGCCGGGTGCAGAACGTCACGACCGGCCTTGAGCAGCGGATCCGTGGCCTGCGCATAACCGGCAATTTCAACGGCGTCGGCCTTGCTCACGCCCAGCCGCTTCAGACCCTCCTCGGTGGCCAGGATCAGCGTGGCGTAACCGTCGGTGATCTGCGAGCAGTCGTAAGTCTTGAGCGGCAGTCCATCTACGATGTAACGGTTGCGGTCGCTGATGGTGACCGCTTCTTCCAG
>CAINND010000016.1 GCA_903851035.1 uncultured Acidobacteriota bacterium
GAGTGCTGCTGTATCCGGCGCTGGTGCAGGGTGAAGGCGCGGCCGAGGAGCTGATGGCGGGCGTGCGGTACTTCAACCAGCAGGCGGCGGGCGGGGCGCACGCGGTGGACGTGATTGTGCTAGCACGCGGTGGCGGCAGCCTGGAAGACCTGGCAGCCTTCAACGACGAAGGTCTGGCGCGGGCGGTGGCGGCCAGTACACTGCCGGTAATCTCAGCCGTAGGGCATGAGACGGATTTCACCATCTGCGACTTTGTGGCCGACTTGCGGGCTCCCACGCCATCGGCGGCGGCCGAGGTGGTGGTGCGCTCACATCACGAGATTGAAGAGGAAGTGGCCGGGCTGGCCAGCCGGCTGCGGCGGGCGATGCAGTACAAGCTGCTCTACGAACGTCAGCAACTGGCGGGGCTGGCACGGCACAGGGTGTTTATCCGCATGGAAGACGCCATTGCGCGGCGGCAGCAGCGGGTAGACGAGCTGCGTTACCGGCTGGAGAGCCTGGTGCGGGCAAAGCTGGGGCAGAGTGAGCGGCGGCTGGAGCTGGCGTTGGCGCATCTGCATCGCCGCGAGCTGGGCCAGCAATTGCAGTTGCAGCATGGAAGGCTGGCGGCGCGCACGGTGGAGCTGGCAACGGCTATGCGCGCCGGGCTGCTGCGGCGGCGCACCCGGCTGGAGCAGGCGCAGGGCAAGCTGGAAGCGCTCTCTCCTCTGGCGATTCTGGGGCGAGGCTATTCGTTGATCTTTGACACCACGGGTCAACTGGTAAAGGATGCGGCGCAACTGACCACCGGCGACCTGCTGCAAGCCCGGCTGGCACGGGGCGAGGTAACGGCGCGCGTGGAGAGCCGCACAACCTCGCATGGGGAAGAAAACCCGCCACAGGCCAAGACGCGGCCTCAAAAAGCACGCAAAGAAAAATAAATCTCCCATCCGGGAGTGGCCGAAGAGACGCTAACTCGCTGCACGGCCCGGCACACTGCTTTACAATGGAGAATCCCCGCTGGAGGACAAGCAATTCCATTCCCCGGCCGTGGGAGCCCTGAGAGGAGACCATGGCGACGCTACCGCACCTGACCGGCCTTGCGCCGCACCTGACGTGGGGCTCCATACTGGACATCCTGCTGGTGGCATTCCTCATTTACCAGCTTCTGCTGCTGGTGCGGGGCACGCGCGCGGTAACGATGATGACCGGCGTGGGCGCGCTGGTTGTGGTCTTCTACATTGCGCACCTGGGCAACCTGCGCACGCTGGACTGGCTGGTGGGCACCATTCTGCCCTACAGCATCTTTGCCCTGATCGTGATCTTCCAGACAGAGATTCGCCAGGCGCTGGCCCGGCTGGGACGCAAGCTGACCCTGACACGCGGCACGCAGAACGGCGCAGTGGACGCCTACGACGACATTGTGATGGCCGCCACCACCTTTGCACAGGATCAGACCGGCGCACTGATCGTGGTGGAGCGCGAAATTGGTCTGCGCACTTATATTGAGAGCGGCGTAGCCCTGGATGCATTGCTGAGCTACGACCTGCTGGCCACACTCTTCCGGCCCAGCGCACCGCTGCACGATGGCGCGGTCATACTGCAAAAAGACCGCATCGCGGCCGCCGCCTGCTTCCTGCCGCTGAGTATGAATCCGCTGCTCAGCAACCAGATGGGCACACGCCACCGCGCCGGCATCGGCATCACCGAGGAGACCGACGCCGTCAGCATTATCGTCAGCGAAGAGACCGGCGGCATCAGCGTGGCCGTGGGAGGACAGGTGGAGCGCGACCTGACGCCCGAGTTGCTGCGCATGCGCCTGAACCAGTTGCTGGGCCGCTACGCTCCGGCTGCTGCCGGCGGCGGCGGCACACACGCCTGGACGGCTCCCAAGGTGGCTGCGGGCGGCGAGCGCGGAGGTGAGCGGTGATCAAACGGCTGCGGCACCTCATCTTCGATTACATCGGCCTGAAGCTGCTGGCACTGCTGATCGCCTTCCTGATGTGGTATGGCGTGGCCCACGACCCTGAGAGCGAGGTCTCCTTGCAGGTGCCGGTGGAGTTCAGCCGTCCGCCGCAGGGGCTGGATTACACCAGCGACGTGACGCCGCAGGTGCAGATACGGCTGCGCGGGCCGGCAAGAATCCTGCGCGATATGCCGCAGGAGAGCGTGCACGCCACGGTGGACCTGCAGGGCGTGGCTCCCGGCGAACATACCTACGATCTAGACAACAGCAACATCCGCGTGCCGCATGGCGTGGAAGTGATGCAGGTGACGCCGAACCGTTTGCGACTGGTGTTTGATACCCGCATGACGCGCCAGGTGCCGGTGATTCCGCGCGTGGTGGGCATACTGCCGCCGGGCTATCGCATTGAGACCGTGACGGCCAGTCCGGCCATGGTGACCATCATTGGCCCGGCGCGGCACGTAAACGCCGTGGAGCGCGCCGTGACCGATGCCGTGGACGTGACGGGCGTGGCGGGCAAGGCCAGCTTCCAGACTTCGGTGTACCTGCCCGACTCGCTGGTGCACATCAGCGGCAGCGGTCCGGTGCGCGTGCTGGTGACCACACAGAAAGTAACCTCCCGACCTGGAGCACAATGACGTGGCAGTGAACCCCGCGGCAAAGAGTCGCCAACTGTTCGGCACCGACGGAATCCGCGGCGTGGCCGGTGAATATCCCCTGGACCGTCCGACGGTTTACGCCATTGGCCGCGCCTGTGGCACTCGCGTGGCGCGGCTGAAGAGTGGCGCGCGCGTGCTGCTGGGGCAGGACACGCGAGAGAGCAGCGCATGGATTGCCGAGGCGCTGGCACAGGGTTTGCGCGACGGCGGCTGCGGCTTTGCCAGCGCCGGAGTGCTGACCACTCCTGGTGTGGCCTACCTGACGCGCACTCATGGATTTGCCGCGGGCATCGTCATCAGCGCATCGCATAATCCCTGGCAGGATAACGGCATCAAGCTGTTCGGCTCCAACGGCATGAAACTGGCCGATGACATTGAGCACGCCATTGAAACCGAAATCTTTGAGCACCTGAGCGAGCTGGCCAGTCATGCACCGGCAGCGGGCGAACTGGCCGCGCAGATTCTGCCGGGCGATGCCGTGCTGCGCACGGACTACGAGCAGTGGCTGGCACAGAGTGTGGACACGGCGCTGCTGCGCCCGCTGAAAGTACTGGTGGACTGCGCCAACGGAGCGGCTAGCAGCATTGCGAAGGAGTTATTCACGCGGCTGGGCGTAACGGCCGAAACGCTGCACACCGCACCCGATGGACGCAATATCAACCTGGGTTGCGGCGCGTTGCATCCCGAGCATGTGGCGGCCGAGGTGGCGCGGCGCAAGGGTGAATTCGACCTGGGCATCACGTTGGATGGCGATGCCGACCGCGCCCTCTTCAGTGACGCACTGGGCAACGTGGTGAACGGCGACGCCGTGCTGCTGCTGGCGGCGCGAGACATGCAGAGCCGCGGACGGCTAGCCAACAACACGGTTGTAGCCACCACGATGAGCAACATGGGGCTGGAGAAGGCGCTTTCGGCATCGGGCATCCACATGCTACGGGCCAACGTGGGCGACAAGTATGTGCTGGAGCAGATGCTGGCCACAGGTGCCCGTCTGGGCGGCGAACAGAGCGGCCACATTCTGTTTATGGATGGCGACTCCACCACGGGCGACGGGCTGCTGACTGCCTTGCGCGTGATGGAGGTGGTAGCGCGCGCGAAACGGCCATTGCATGAGCTGATTGCCGACCTTAAGGTCTTCCCGCAGAAGATTCGCAATGTGAAGGTGCGCGAGAAGCTGCCCATGGACGAGCTACCCACGGTGAAGGCGGCCATTGAACTAGCCGAGCGCGAGCTGGCCGGCAACGGGCGCGCCGTGATTCGCTATAGCGGCACGGAAAAACTTGCCCGCGTGATGATTGAGGCCGAGAGCGAGACGCTGATGCAGAAGCACGTAGCGGCCATCGCCGAGGCCTTGCAGGCAGCCATCGGCGTATAACAAAACTGGCCCCACCCGGTGCAATTTGCCGAGTGGGGCTTTTGATTTTGTGATGCGGTTAAGCGCTGGCGTTACACGCTGGCGACGATCTCCTCCTCCGCTTCCTCCTTGGACTCCAGAACATCCTCGTAGGCGTGCTCGCCGAAGAGCGCGTCGTCGAGACCCTTTACTTCGTCCCCCGGCTGCACCTTAACCGGCGTGAAGACGTCGATGAGCCGCAGCATTCCCAGGGTGAAAGCGAAGGCCCACACCGAGGAGAAGAGCGTGGCGGCCAGTTGCTTGAAGAAGAAGATGTAGTTGCCGTGCAGCAACCCGTCCACGCCCGCTGGGTTGAAGCGCTTGTCGGCGAAGACGCCCAGCATCACGATGCCCAAGAAGCCTCCCACGCCGTGCACACCCCATACATCCAGAGCGTCATCCCAATGCAGCCAGTTTTTGAGCGCTACGGCGTAGAAGCAGACCACGCCGGAGACGATGCCGATAATCACGGCTGTCGTGGGCGAGACGTATCCGGCAGCCGGAGTGATGGTGGCCAAGCCGGCTACGGCTCCGGTGAGCAACCCGAGGAAGCTGGGCTTATGCTCACTTTGGCTGAGCCATGCAACCAGCAACCACGTTACGGCCGCAAACGATGCGGCGATATCCGTGTTGAGGAACGCCGTGGTTGTTACGGAGTCCACGCGGAATTCGCTGCCGGCGTTGAAGCCGTACCAGCCAAACCAGAGCAGGCCGGTGCCGAGGGCGACCAGGGGAACACTGTGTGGACCGCGATCCATGACGCGGCGCTTGCCCACGTAAAGCACACTGGCCAGGGCGGCCACGCCCGCAATGTTGTGCACCACGATGCCGCCGGCGAAATCGAGCACTCCCCACTGCTGCAGCATGCCGCCGCCCCACACCATGTGGACGAAGGGGAAGTAAACGAAGGTCAGCCAGGCCGTCAGGAAGAGCATGTAGGCCTTGAAGGTGACGCGGTTGGTGAAGGCTCCGGAGATGAGGGCCGGGGTGATGATGGCGAACATCATCTGGTAGGCGACAAAGACGAAGAGCGGAATCGTGTCATTGGCCGGCGAGGGCGTGTTGAGCGTGATGTTGCGCATCAGCGCATAGTGCATGTCGCCTGTGATGCCGTGCCAGTCTCCGCTGAAGCACATGGAGTAGCCATAGGCGTACCAGATGACGGTGGTCCAGCCCATGGATACGAAGCTCTGGATCATGATTGCCAACACGTTTTTGCGGCCCACCAGGCCGCCATAAAAAAACGCCAACCCTGGCGTCATTAACATCACTAGACTGGTGCATAACAGCATGAAGCCGGTATTGCCGGTATCAAGATGCAGCATAAAGATGCCTTTCAATTGTTTGAGATAGAAGAAGAGTGACGGGATGGCGCAGAGACGTGCGAGAGATAAACGTCATGCGATTCATAGATAAACCGGGGCAACCCAGCACTATCTGCCGCAAATCGAGTGCTCGTCTGTGAGCCGCCTCACGTCACCATGTGAGATGGATGCAGGGGCGGCGTTTTGCTAGAAGCTCTTCAGAAGGTAATTCACCGTAATTTGCGTATCCACTTTCACCGCTTCTCCGTTCATCATGTAGGGGCGATAAGTCCACTGCTGTACTGCTCCCAGCGCTGAAGGAATAAACACTTTCGGCCCTGAAATAGCATGCAATGACTCAATTTTGCCGTCTTTGCCGATGACCGCCTGCAATACCACCGTTCCGCTGATGCCTGCATTCCTTGCTTCCGCCGGATATACCGGTTGCACCCGGTGGACCAGCATACCCACCATCACACCCTGAGCGACGGTTACTGCCTTCTGTTCCTTCGGCTTTATGTCCTCTGTATTTTCGTAAAAGGAAAAGTTAAAGGTCAGCCTGGTATCTACCTTGACGGGCACACCGTTGCGTATGTAAGGCTTGAATTTAAATTTCTTCGCCGCATCCAGCGCAGAGCCTGTCAGCATGGGATCGCCGCTGACGACCTCCGCATCTACCACATCGCCATTCTCATCCACGGCCACGCGCACCAACACCTGTCCCTGGATGCCTTTCTCCCTCGCCGCAATAGGATAGGCTGCATGTTCTTGCTTGATGATCTCCAGCCCTTTTGAGTCCGGCGGCTTCGCGCCTGACGGCGCGGTTACAGCCGCATCCAGCGAGTTCAATGCCGGGGCTGCGACTCCGTTTGCCGCTGCGCCTGCCTGCGCCAACATCATTCCTGCAGATAAAAAAGTAGTGGAGAGTAACAGCAGCGTTCGCCGTTTCATGCCGCCCATTCTAGCGCACCTTCCAAACCTAATCATCGTCATCGTTTGCGCCCGCCGGTATCACCGTGTGGCGCGGGCGCGGCATCTTCTGGTCACCCATCATCGCTCTCCAAAGGATGGCGTTGAGCTTGCGCGCCGGTGCCTGATCTTCGCGGGTGAAGTCCATGCGCGAGCTTTGCCGGGCGCCTGGAGCTTTGCTGGCATTGGCCTGGTAGAGCTCACCATCGCTTTCGTGACGGCAATCGGCATCGTAGGGCGGCTGGTCGCCGAGGCCGGCGAACTGACCGGCAATGGGCGCGGCGTGCGCGTCATTGTGATTCATCGGCGGCAGGCCAAGCAGTTCCTCGATAGTGCGCAGCATATTGACCGTGGTGTAAAAGCCATGCTCAACGTGTGGCGTGGCCGCGCGGGGTGCGTACTTGCTGATGACCAGTGCGACGGAGCGATGAGCGTCCACGTGGTCGGGCCCATCCTGCGCATCGTCCTCGAGGACGACGATGGCCGTGTCCTCCCAATAGGGCGAATGCGAGACTGCTTCTACGACCCGTCCCAGGGCGAGGTCGTTATCAATGAGCGAAGCGCGCGGCGTGGGCATGCCGGGTTTGGTGCCTGCCGTGTGGTCGTTGGGAAGGCGCATGACGACCAGGGCAGGCATATCGTTCGCTGCATCGTTTTGCTGGCGCGCGCGGACGAAGCCGGCAAACTCGCGAAGGAACTCGTCGGCACGGTACTGGTCGGGATAGTCGAGTCGGAAGTCGGCGAAGTTGGCGTCGAAGTGACCGATGAGCTCCGGCTTGGTGGGCGTCTGGCGGGCGATGAGCGGGACCGCCCAGGGCCACGGGCTGGGGCGCTGCGGCGCCGCCATATCTACGGGAGGCAGCTCACCGGGGCGGATGGCCGCGCGCGGGCACTCCGCGGTGGCCGTGCCGGTGGAGGCCGGTGAATTTACAGTGCCTTCGGCGGCGCACCACTCGGTGTCAATGAACTCGCCGTAGTGGCGATAGCGGATATGTGCACGGGCGGCGTTAGCCCAGAGGTATCCGGTGGCGGGCTCGTTCACGTCGGCTAGGTGCTGCAACAGGGGGTATTCGCCCAGCACAGCTCCCTCAAAGTCGTAGTCGCGCTGGCCATTGCGATAGTTGATGGGCCAGATTTTTTCCGTGTAGTCGCTGGTGATGGCGGCGGTGGACCAGACGTGACCGTTGCCGCTGATCTCGCCGGAGTCGTAGAAGTTATCGAGCACGCCGAACTGGCGGGCCAGCTTGTGATGATTCGGCGTAATCTCCTCGCCAAACATGGCAAGTTTCGGATCGCCATCGCCCACCCCAAGATCGCCGAGAATCTGATCGTAGGTGCGATTTTCCTTAATGATGTAGAGGACGTGGTGAATCGGGTTGGCGGCATGGCCGCTGGCATGGAAGTCAATCCCCTGCTGCTGGCGGCCAAGCAGGTTACCATCGCGCACCTGATCGGCAAACACGCGCTGGTGCTCGACGACCTCTGACTCCTTGAGGCGAGCGACGGAGCCATAGGTAAGCTCGCCAATGTAAGTCCATTGGCGCTTGTTGCGAGCGCCACGGGATTCTGGATTGGGTGGGAGCGCGTTGGGACCGGTGCCGCGGCCCTTGCCGCTGGCGATGATCAGTTCTCCGCCGGTGGCGGCCAGCGCCGTGGGGTAATACTCCGTGGGAACCACTGCGTGCGGTGCGGAGAGCGTTCCGTCTGCCTGCGTGCGCAGCACGGCCACGGAGTTTGTGCCGGCGTTGGCAACGTAGAGCGCACCCTCCTTGCCGAGGGCGAGCGCGTTGGGATAGCTGCCTCCGCCGTGCTGCCCGGGCAGACGCACGCTGATGCGCGAGACGACGCGGCGGGTGGAAACGTCAAAGCTTACGACTTCGTCAAGATTAGACAGCGTAACGTAAAGCGCGTGCGCCGATGCGTTGTAGAGCAGGGCCGTGGCGTGTCCGCTGCTGGTGGGCGAGCCCTTGGGCGCATCAAGTTCTATGCGCTGCACCTTGCCGCCATCGAGATCGAGCTCGGCGATGGCCGAGGTGTTCCACAGGCTGACCCATGCCCGGTGCGCGCCATCCGTGGCAACAGCATAGGGCATGGTGGACGGCAGCCACTCACTGCGCGCGTCGCCGAGGTCGAAGCTCTTGAGCAACTCGCCGGTCGCGGCATCGAGCAGCCACGCCTGGTCGCTGAGGTTGGCAGCCACAAGCAGGCGCTCCGAATTGCCGTGGCCTGGGATGACGGTCAGCCCGGCGGGATACGGAATCATCTTCCCCTTCGGCAATGTCGACTTTGCAGGATAGCGTTTGCCGGCGGGCAGAGCGGGGGCGGCAATCTTGAGAAAGCGCGCGGGGACTAGCTGGCCATCGTGAAATGAATAAACGGCGATTCCGCTACCGGTGGATCCCTCACTCTTGGCCTCGGCGTCGCTGAGCGAGGCAACGGAGGCGTATAGCTCATGGCCATCGGTGCTGAAGGAGAGTCCGAAGAAATACGTCTGGCGGTTGCGCGGACGCAGACGCGGGTCAGCGTAATCGGTGAGGCGTCCGGTTTCGAGATCGAGCAAGGTGATGGATTGGCCGAAGTGCGACTCAGCGGTGCCAAAGCCCTGGTTGAGCAGCGCAACCCAATGCCCGTCTGGTGAGACGGCAGCGCTGGCCGGAAGACTGTTGACGGGGCGCGGCGAGCCGGGAATGTTGGCCGCGAGTTGCTGTCCGCTGGGCAGGTGCGTTACGGGCGGCTGCGCGGTTTGCGCGGCAAGCGGCAGACTGAAGAGAATCGAGAGAGCGGCAGCAGCAATCTTCACGGGGACACCTCGGCGAAAAAGGCCTGAGGGGATTTTACGCGCGAATGATTGCACGGCGATGAATGCCGTACAACCGTAGTGTTTTCAGCGCGGCTGGGTGGCGCCGCCGCGCACGTGTTGTAGCACGGCCTCCACCTCGCGGGAAATATCGTCGTCGCCGGTGACGACCAGGTCGGCGAAGCTGCGCGTGGGGTGGACGTACTGGCGGGCCATGGGCAGCACCGTGGTGTGATACTGCTCCAGCACGCTTTCGCGGGTACGGCCACGCTCGCGAATATCGCGCTCGATGCGACGTTCAAGACAGGTCTGCTCACCGAGATCGACGAAGACCTTGGTGCCCTGAAGGCGTCGCAGTTCCTCCCAGTGCAGAGCGAAGAGACCTTCCACGATGACGAATGGGTGAGGCGCGAGTGGCTGGGTGCGGCCGGTGCGCGTGTGCGTGGTGAAGTCGTAGATGGGGCGCTCGATCACCTTGCCGTCGTAGAGCTCACGCGCCTGCTGCAACAGCAGCTCGGAGTCCAGAGCCTCAGGGGAATCGAAGTTGTAATGCGCACGCTGCACCATGCTGAGGTGGTCGAGCTCGCAATAGTAAGAGTCGAGGTGAAAGAGAGCGGCGTCGAGTTTTTCCGCCAGATGCGCGGCCAAATAGCTTTTGCCCGCACAGGAGGGGCCGGCAACTCCAATGAAGTAAGGCTTCATCTCCCTGACTCCTGAAAAAGCGGCCGCCTTGGCCGCCGTTTACGGCTGCTCCGCTGCAATGCGGGGCAGCACGACCTTCAATAGCGCGAGGAAGGTGCCGCGCACCCGCTCGCCCGCCTCAAGAACTTCTTCGTGATTCAGTTCGCCGGGGCTCATGCCGGCGGCCATGTTGGTGACGCAGGAGATGGCCATGACCTGCTGGCCCATGTGGCGGGCCACGATCACCTCCGGCACGGTGGACATGCCGACCAGGTCAGCGCCGATGGCGCGCAGATAGCGAATCTCTGCCGGCGTCTCGTAGCTGGGACCGGCCAGCGCGGCGTACACGCCCTCCGGCAGCGCGATGTCAAGCTCGCGGGCCGCCTGTTGCGCCAACTGGCGGAAGCGAAGGCTATAGGCCTCGCTCATGCCGGGAAAGCGCGGGCCAAGGCGGTCGTCATTTGGACCTGTGAGCGGATTGGAGCCCTGCAAATTGATGTGGTCGCTGAGCAGAACGAGCGAGCCTTGGCCGTAGGTGGGATTGATGCCTCCGGCGGCGTTGGTCAGCAACAGGCTCTTAACGCCCAACCGCCCCATCACGCGCACGGGAAAGCCCGCCTGGCGGCTGGAATAGCCCTCGTAGGGATGCACGCGGCCCTGCATGACGGCCACCGTGAGCTCGCCGAGCTTGCCGATGACCAGACGACCGGCGTGGCCGATGGCCGTGGAGACCGGGAAATGCGGAATCGAGTTATAGGGAATCTTCACCGCGCCGGTCAGCTCGTCGGCAAAGGCTCCCAGGCCGCTGCCAAGCACCACGGCGATGCGCGGCACGCCGAGCTGCGGATGCATGCGCAGCGCCTCGCGAATTACCTCTGCGGCCTCTTCCGCGCGTTCGTAGTCGCCAGGCATTCCGAGAGCACTCACAGCAGCACTCCCACGATGCAGGCGGACATCAGGTTGGCCACCGTGCCGGCGATCATCGCCTTGAAGCCCAGGCGGGCCAAATCTCCGCGACGCGAAGGAGCCAGAGCGCCGAGGCCGCCGATCTGTATGCCGATGGAGCTGAAGTTGGCAAAGCCGCAGAGGGCGAAGGTGGCGATGGTGAACGAGCGCGGATCGAGCGCGGCGCGCTGCGGACCCAGCATGCCGAAGGCAATCAGCTCATTGCCCACCATGCGCACGCCCAGCAGGTTGCCGATGGCGCCGCAATCATGCCAGGGCACACCGATGATCCACGCGATGGGAGCAAAGAGCACGCCGAAGATTTTCTCCAAGCTCGCCGGGAACCAGGCAAAGCCATGCGCGGCCAGAAAATTGTGCGTCCCGCCGAGAATAGTGTTGATGAGGAAAATGATGGCCAGGAATGAGATCAGCATGGCGGCTACATTCAGCGCCAGTTGCAGACCATCGCCGGTGCCCTTGGCGGCCGCTTCCAACACGTTGCTGGCGCGCTCTTCCTTGGGCATTTCGGCGCCGCTGGCAGTGGCTGGCACTTCCGTCTCCGGGACGAGCATCTTGGCCACCGTGAGGGTTCCGGGGGCGGTCATGATGACCGCTGCGAGAAGATGCTCCGGAGCGACGCCGGTGGCGATGTAGGCGGCCATGATGGAGCCGGAGACGTGCGCCATGCCCGCGGTCATCACCACCATCAGTTCGCTCTGCGTTAGGCCGGCAAGAAACGGGCGGATGGTGAGCGGAGCTTCCGTTTGTCCCATGACGATGGAGGCGGCGATGTTGAGCGACTCGGCGCCGCTGGCGTTCATCGTCTTTTCCATGACGACGGCGACGATGCGAATGAGGAACTGCATGACGCCGAAGTAGTAGAGGATGGCGAAAAAGGCAGAGATGAAGATGATGGCCGGCAGAACCTGGAGGCCGAAGACGAAGCCGATTTTGCTTTGCGCGGCGGGGCGGCCGAGCTCTCCAAAGACGAAGGAGGAGCCAGCGAAGCTACAGTCCAGCAGCTTCTTCGCTCCAGCACCGGCGGCGGCAATGGCGCGCTGGCCCCAGACGACCTTGGTGACGAAGATGGCGAAGACCACCTGTAGCGCGACTCCGGTGGCAACCACGCGCCAGCGGACGGCCTTGCGGTTGGTGGAGAACAGCCAGCAGAGGGCCAACAAAATCACAAGGCCCAGAACTCCGGTGAATCGTCCCATTCGCCATTTCTCCCTTGCAGCCGAAACCAGGTATTAGAGCAGTTTGCCGCGAAGAATCTTCTGCACCATCGGCCGCGCTGCAGGCCTTTGCGGGCCGATGCTGTATGCGGCTTCAATCACGGGCAGCGCCTCATCGAGACGCTTTGTTTCATTGTAATGAATGGTACACAGGGTTTCGCCCGCTTGGACGGTGTCGCCAACTTTTTTGTGCAGCAGGATGCCGACGGCCGGATCGACGAGGTCTTCCTTGGTCTGGCGTCCGCCGCCCAAGAGGACTCCGGCCACCCCCATGCGCTCGCACTCAATGGCCGTAAGGAAGCCGCTGGCGGAGGCTTTGACCGTGGTGGTGTGCGCGGCCCGCGGCAACCGCGCGAGGTCGTCCACGGCGGCGACAAGGCCACCCTGCTCCGCAACGAGCTGGCGAAAGCGCTCAAGGGCCTGGCCGTTATGCAGAAGCTCAAGGCAGAGCGCGCGGCCTTCAGTAACGTCCTTTACGCGACCGCCCAGAACGAGCATCCAGGCGCCGAGTTCCAGCGTCAGCTCGACCAGATCCTCCAGGCCTGCGAAGTTGCCGCGCATCACTTCGACGCACTCGGCCACCTCCAGGGCGTTGCCGATGGCGCGGCCCAGGGGTTGATCCATGTCTGTAATGAGGGCGACGACCTTTTTGCCCATCTCCTCGCCGGTTTCCACCATCAGGCGGGCAAGGTGCTCGCTGTCGGCGGGGTCTTTCATAAACGCGCCGGAACCGGTTTTCACGTCGAGCACGAGTCCATCAATGCCCTCGGCGAGTTTTTTACACATGATGGAGGCGCAGATGAGGTTGGGACTTTCTACCGTTCCGGTGACATCGCGCAGGGAGTAGAGCTTTTTGTCGGCCGGGGCGAGTTCGGCGGTCTGGCCGATCATGGCGCAGCCAATTTTCGCGAGGATGCGGCGGAACTCAACGAGATCAAGGTTGACGTTGAAACCGGGAATGGATTCGAGCTTGTCGAGCGTGCCGCCGGTGTGGCCCAGTCCACGCCCGCTGACCATGGGAACCTTGACGCCCGCGGCGGCCACGAGCGGCGAAAGAATCAGCGAAGTTTTATCGCCCACGCCGCCTGTGGAGTGCTTATCCACCTTGCCGCCGGGGAGGTCGCTGAAGTCAAGAATCTGGCCGGAGTGCAACATGGCCTGGGTGAGCGCTGCGGTCTCCTGTGGGTTGAGGCCGCGCAGCAGAGCGGCCATCAAAAAGGCCGAGACCTGATAGTCAGGCACCTCTCCGCGGGTGTAGGCGGAGACGATCCAGTCGATTTCCTCGCGCGAGAGAGTCTTGCCGTCGCGCTTGCTGCGAATCAGTTCTACGAAAAGCATCCGGAGCCATTCAGCCGCCGCAGTAGGTGCTAAGGCGGCGGCGATGTTGTTGAGCAACCTGAAATTATCCCACGCTGGCGGTCAGACGGGAATCGCCATCGCATGGGCACGGCTGCCCTTTTGCGCCAGGCCCGTGCCCTGGCCGCGAAAAGCGGATGAGCTATTTGGCGCCCAGCTCGCGCACCATGGCCACGCTGGCGCTGGCGCCAATGCGGTTGGCACCGGCGGCGACCATGGCCAGCAGATCAGCCGAAATACGAATGCCTCCGGCGGCCTTGACGCCGATCTTCGGCCCCACGACGCCACGCATCAGGCTGACGTCACCCACGGTGGCGCCGGAGGCGGCAAAGCCCGTCGAGGTTTTAACAAAATCCACCTCGGCGGCGGCAGCCAACTGGCAAACCAATATCTTCTCCTCGGTGGTGAGCAGGCAGGCCTCGATGATGGTCTTAAGGATGGCCCCGCCGCGATGCGCCATGCGCGCCAGCGACTGCATCTCCATCTGCACCAGGTCGCGGTCGCCGCTTTTGAGCGCGCCGACGTTGATGACCATGTCGAGCTCGTCGGCGCCCAGGCGCAGGGCATCCACGGCCTCGGCGAGCTTAGCCGTACTTGTGGTGGCACCCAGGGGGAAGCCGATGACGGTACCGACCAGCACACCGCTGCCGGCCAGCTCAGCCTTACACTGCGCAATGTTGGAGGGGTTGACCATCACCGAGCAGAAGCCATACTCGGCGGCCTCGGCGCAGAGCTTGCTGACCTGCACGCGGGTGGCATCTGGTTTAAGGAGGGTGTGGTCTATCAGCCGGGCGGCCAGTCGCCAATCCTGGCGGATGGCCTCGGCGGTGGGGTGCAACGTAATCGATTCAGACATCCGGATTCCTGTCATGGGCCGCAAAAGGCGGCCCGCCGACAGATAGTATACCCTCCGCGCCGCAACGCGCATGGCACCTAGGGGACGTTACTAGGGAACAATGCAGATATCCGGAAGATTGCGATAGCGCTCGGCGTAGTCCATGCCATAGCCGACGACGAATTCGTCGGGAATTTCAAAGCCGGCGTAGTCGGCCTGGATGGGCTGCTGGCGTCGGCACTTTTTGTCCAGCAAGGCAGCTATGCGGAAGCTCTTGGGCTTGTGCGCCATGATCATTTTCTTCAGGTAGGTCATGGTCAGGCCGGTGTCGAGAATGTCCTCGACCAGGATGACGTTGCGGCCCTCCATGGACTGATCCACGTCCTTTTGCAGCTTGACCTCGCCGCTATTCTGCTTCTGGTTGCCATAGCTGGAGACGGCGATGAAATCGAAGGTGGAATCAAGTTCGATTTGGCGGGAAAGGTCGCTGAGGAAGATGGCGGCGCCTTTGAGCACGCCCACCAGCACCACCGGCTCCCCCTGGAAGTCCCGTGTAATCTGAGCACCCAGTTCAGCGACGCGGGCGGCAATTTGTTCGCGAGAGAATAACACTTTCAGGTCAGGCACTTTGTGACGCTCCCTGCTCGGTAAAAGAGGAAATGGAAAGACGGATGGTAGAAGGTCTGGAGGAAAGTTGCAAGCCACGCTCGGCGGGCGGCGCGACTCGGAGTGGGGATTCGCGATATGATTTCCCGTTCAGGCATTGGGGGCGATTCGACTCCCCGGGAGGAACAGATGCGCCAGCAGAGCGCAAGGTTTTTAGCAGTTGTGGTGGCAGCCACACTCTGCAGCCCGTTATACGGGTTGCAGATTCAGGCATTCAAGAATTCTCCGGCCCGGCCCGCAACGGCGGCGCACGAGATGGCCAAGGAGCAGGCGGAGAATCATGCTCCGGAGACCCCCGAAGGGCGCGCCGCCAAGGCGTTGAGCGATGCGCACTTTAATCGCGGCGCGCTTTACGCCCTGCTGCACGAAATGCCCAAGGGCGGCGACCTGCACAATCACATCACCGGGGCCGTTTATGCCGAAAGCCTTTTGAGCTTTGCCGCCGACAGCGGCCTCTGCCTGGATCGCCAGACCTTGATGCTGAGCCAGCCGGCGGCGGGCGCGGGATGCAAGGACGGACAGGCCGAGGCGCGCACGGCGCTGAGCGATGGCGAGCTCTACCGCGACGCGATCAATGCGTGGTCGATGCGCGGGATGCGCCCGGGCATTGACGGCCACGATCACTTTTTTGACAGCTTCGGAAAATTCAGCGCCGCCACCGAGGCGCATATGGGTGAGATTCTTGCCGAAGTGAAGGCGCGCGCCGCCGACGGCAACGTGCAATACCTGGAGCTGATGCTCTCGCCCGATCATGGACGGGCCGCGGCGCTGGGCGAAAAGGTGGGCTACGATCCCGACCTTGCCGACATGCGAAAGAAAATGCTGGGCGCTGAGTTTGAGGTCGCCGTGGCCGAGGCGCGCAAGAATCTGGACGAGATGGAACAGACGGCCAAAGCGAGGCAGCACTGCGAAATTACGCCGGAGCCACACAATGGTCCCTGCTCGGTGCATGTGCGCTACATTTACAGCGTCAGCCGCGGCAACCATCCGGAGCGCGTCTTTGCGCAGATTCTTCTTGGCTTTGAGCTGGCGACGCGCGATCACCGCGTAGTTGGCGTCAACCTGGTGCAGCCCGAGGACAGCTACCTTTCCATGCGTGACTACCGCCTGCACATGCGCATGGTGGGCTTTCTCAAGGGTATGTATCCGGCAGCGCATGTAAGCCTGCATGCCGGCGAGTTGCGCCCGGGACTGGTGCCTCCCGATGGACTGCGCTTCCACATCCGCGATTCGGTGGAAGTGGGCAAGGCCGAGCGCATTGGCCACGGCGTAGATGTAATGTATGAGGAAAATCCCCATGAACTTTTGAACGAGATGGCGCGTCACAATGTGATGGTGGAGATCTGCCTGACCTCGAACGACGGCATCCTGGGCGTGCGCGGGCGTCAGCATCCGCTGGCAGCCTATTTGAAGGCCGGCGTGCCGGTGGCGCTGGCCACAGACGACGAGGGCGTGAGCCGCAGCGAGATGACCGCGGAGTACGAGCGTGCCGTGCTGGAACAGAACCTGGATTACATCACGCTGAAGAAGATGGCGCGCACCAGCCTGGAGCATAGTTTTTTAGCAGGCGCCAGCCTATGGAGCGATTCTCACAAGTTCACCATTGTGCATGAGTGCGCGGGCGAAAAACCGCTATCAACACCCGGCAGTACATGCTCAAAGTTTTTGAGCAGCAGCGAAAAAGCGCGCGAGCAATGGCGCCTGGAGCATCGCCTGTCGGAGTTCGAAAGCAAGTTCTAAGTAACCGGAATGACGAAGACCGCTCGCATATGCGGGCGGCCTTTTTGATTGTGCGAAATGAATAGCGTTGACACTCAGCGCAGGCGGAAGCCCTCCGGCAGCAGTTCGCGTGCCGCCACCTCAGTCATCTGTCCACTATGCGAGCGGAAGATGACCGTGGCCTCAGGACCAAATTCGAAGATTACCTGGCGACAGGCGCCGCAGGGTGAGCAGATGGCGCCCTCATGGTTGACCACGGCGACGGCCTCCAACTCATGCTCGACGCTCAGTTCCCCGGCGGCGACGGCGGAAAAGATGGCGGTGCGCTCGGCGCAGTTGGTGAGGCCGTAACTGGAATTCTCCACATTACAGCCGGTAAAGACCTTGCCCGAGCGCGTGAGGATGGCCGCGCCAACGCGAAAGCCGCTGAAGGGCGCATAGGCCTTCTCCGCCGCCTGTTGCGCTGCGGCTAAGAGCTCTTCCACGCGAACTGCGTTTAGCTGGCTCACTGCTGGCCTCCCGTGGCAGGCTTGGGCGCCACGCACTGGCGAGGCTCACGCTTCTCACCGTGCCAGGGTTCGGGATCCTGCGCGGAATCGACCCATGCGGTGTACCACATGTCGAGTAGCATCTGCGCACCAGCGGCCAAACGATGGCGGATGAAGTCGCGCGACTCCGGCGTACCGTGGCCCTCGAAGCCGCAATCACGCTCAAGCTGGTAAGCGTGCTCTATCTCTCCCTGCGAGGCGCGCAGATAAGCCAAGTAATCCTCAAAGGGATGCTCGAGGTGGCGAGGTGGCGCCAGCATGCCGTCTATCTTAGTGACCTCAGGATTGGCATTTACGAAGTGCGTCTCCATCTTTGTGTGCACGTCATGCGTGGTGCTGTATCCCTTCGGGTTTGGGCCGGTCCAACCGTTGTACTGCACGCTGGTGTGCATGGGGTTGGAGCCGTCGCCGACATAGTGGCCCAGCCATCCGGCATAGAAGATGGCGTTGGCCTCGGCGTCGGCCGTGGAGCGGCCCTCGGCCTTGGCGTGGCGATACTCGCGCAGGGCAACCTTCAGGCGGTCAAAGACCTCGATGGTGATGTAGGGCTGGAAGCCGATGCGCTCCGGCTGTGGCACATTGGCCTCGGGATGCTTGGCGCGAAATTCGTAAACGGCTGCGATGAAGCGATAGCGATCCGCCGGCAGTGCCTTCATCCAATCCACGTACTCCAGATCTATGAAGTGATCGGGGGCCTGCGCGTCGTTGAGAGCCCGCTCCAGATTGGAACGCCAACGGTCGGGCTCCGGCCCGAGAAATGTAATGCGACTGTCAGCCGCCTTCAGGAATCCCGGCATGCTGGAAGGGATGTTTACGGCGGCGGCGTGATTGATTGTCGTGTGGCCGTTGTCTCCCCAGGCTAGGGCAAGCGTGGGCAGCATGACTACTATGGCGGCAGCGAGCAGAGACAGAGATAGTTTGCGCATGGCGATATGACCTTCGGAAAGGAACTCTAGCACCGCGCGGCGGCCATCCACAACCGCGCGGACAAGCGGCAATGGCTACTTCTGCGCGCCGCGGCCGAGCGCAGCGGCGGCAGAGTCGCGCTGGCGTTGCAGTGCGTCCAGATTGGGCTCAAAGCAGCGGCGGCAACGCGCTTCGTACATGCCGGCGGCACCCACCACGACGAGTTCCTGGCTCTCCACCAGGCGCTGCGTGTGCTTGGCGGGATTGCCGCATTGCATGCAAATGGCGAGCGTCTTCTGAATCTCGTCAGCGACGGCAAGCAGTTCCGGCATGGGATGGAAGGGGCGGCCGAGGTAGTCGGTATCCAGGCCGGCGACGATGACGCGCTTGCCCATGTCAGCCAGGCGAACCACCAGCTCGACAATGCCCTCGCCGAGGAACTGCGCCTCATCCACGCCGATGACCTCGGTGCGGTGGTCGATGAGCGCTTCCATCTCGGCCGCGTCCTTTACGCTGCGGCTGCTGATCTTGAAGTCGCTGTGGCTGATGATCTGGTCATCGGCATAGCGCTGGTCGATTCCCGGCTTGAAGATCTGCACCCGCTGGCGCGCGATCTCCGCGCGGCGCAGGCGGCGGATGAGTTCCTCACTCTTGCCGCTGAACATGGGACCACAGACAACTTCCAGCCAGCCGAGATTACCCTTGGTAAAGTTCATGACTTGCCCCGATCCAGGCGGATATGCCGCCAGGCATAGGTAAATAAAATAGCCAGCACCCAGGCAACGCCGACAAATATCCGGCGCGCCAAACCAGCAGACATCCCCTGCACCAGGCCGACCGTGCCACTGAGCGCAGCCAGCCACCACAGAAATGCGACAAAGCCCACGCGGCGCCGAGCACCAGCCAGGCGAGCTTCATCCATGCCATTGGGAATAGACTGCTCTTCATCCTGCCCGGGTTTGCTATGTACGTCCATGTCCAGCTTATCCATGCCGTGAATCTCCACCTCACGCACAGGCCGGTGCCGTTTGCGCTCCGGGTGCGGGCTGCTGGCGGCGAAGATGCTCGCGCAGTTCGTCAAAATTTGGAAAGAACTCTGTAACGCAGCCGAGAATCCATCCGCTGATCTCCTCCTGCGGAAGAGGGGAAACCAAATACACGGGGATGCCGCGGCGATGGGCCAGGGTCAGTTCGCCCTGCGTGCCTGCGCCTTTGCCGGAGTACTCGTCCCAGTAGGCAACGATGGCGTCTGAGCGCTGCTCGATCCAGTCGAGGTCATAACGGATGATCTTGCGGATTGTGTGCTGAAAGCGCGCGAGGTCGGTCTTCTTCCAGCCGCGGAAGTGACACACCTCCTCGTCGGTCAGATCCTTCTTCTCATCGAGTGCGGGATCGTACACCTGGTGCCCCAGCTCGTGCAGGAAGCGCGTGGCCTCAGCCCGCCAGGCCTTGCCGTGATCAGGAGAGTACTCGATGGCTCCGCAGAGATAAATCAACATGAGAGAAGGAATCCCCGCAGTGGCGGGTGATTTTGATTTTCGTTCGCCATGTGCCACAGGTCAACCGTAAACTACCTCCCCATGCGTGAAAACGGTTGAAAACCTTCTGGCAAAGCCACGCGATTGATGCACAAACACCGTGGAGGAAAGTCCGTACACTGCGCTCAGGCAAGATGAAAGAGCGTAGGTAATATCTCTCCAGCGGCGCCTTCAAAGACTCGGGTAAAAGCAATGGCGTTGGCCGGATGCTCCGGTCCCACATAGTAGGTACGCACCGGGCGATCCTCGGTGTGGTGCTGGTTGGCCCAGTGCACAAAGCTGGCGGCGGGCTGCACCACGCCGCTGGTGCCAATCACCAGCATCAGGGTGCAGCGGCTCAACTCGTCGAGGATGCGTTCCATGTGCAGCGGCACCTCGCCAAACCAGACAATGTTCGGACGGATGCGTCCGCCGCACTCGCAACGCATGTGGGTAGAGGCATCGGGATAGAGATGCGCGTCGGTAAAGGGCTCGCTCTCGCAGCTATCGCAGCGCGACTGCGAAAGCTCGCCGTGCATGTGCACCAGGTTGCGGGAGCCGGCGCGCTCGTGCAGGTTGTCCACGTTCTGCGTGCAGAGAAAGAAGCGCTCGCCAAGTTGTTCTTCCAGCCGGGCCAGGGCGCGATGCCCGTCATTGGGCTCGGCCTCAGCAGCCTTCTCACGGCGCTGGGAGTAAAAGCGCCACACGCGCTCGGGGTCGCGATGCCAGCCTCGCGGCGAGGCGATGTCCTCGATGCGTTCGCCGGCCCACAGGCCTCCCGCGCCGCGAAAGGTGGACAAGCCGCTCTCCGCGCTAATGCCCGCGCCGGTGAGCACGAAGACGCGGTCACGCTTACCTATGGTGATCTTGTGCGGATGTAGCGAGGATGGCTTGCGGTGTGTCATGGCCCTTGTTTCTGTTTTATGCGCTTGCGGCCGCGAAGGTCAATGGCCTGAAAGTTGATTGTTGCGCGGCAAGGCGACGTGACGATACATATTTCAGCGCGCGCCGATACCCTTCGCCACCACGGTCAACGCGGCGGCAAAGTGATCCATCACAAACTGCCAGTCGTGGCCGCCGGGATAGATGTGAGCCTCGTGCGGGATGCCGCGCGCAGTGAGCAGTTTGTCGAGCGCCGTGGTACCCGAGGCAAAGCCATAACGGTCCTGGGCGCCGCAATCAAAATAGATGTGCAACGTGCGCAACCGCTCCGCCGGTGTGGTGCGCGCCATGTGAAAAACAGAGTTGCGCTGGAAATATGCCTGGTCCGGCGGGTCGCCGAAGATGTGTCCCATCAGCCGCCGCTGCCACTCCTGGGTGAACTCGCGGGGCATCTGCTCCACCAGCGCAGGCATGTTTGCCCCCACGGCGGCAAAGCGCTCCGGATGCTCGAAGGCATAGTGCAAGGCTCCATACCCGCCCATGCTGACGCCGAGCACGCCACGCTGGGCGCGCGTGGTGCCGATACGATATTTCTTCTCCATGGCGGGCAGAAACTCGCGAAAGAAGAAATCTTCATAGCGCAGTTGACCGTCGCGAGAGTTGACGTAGAAAGAGAAGAATCCGGCCGGGGCGATCACAACCATCTCGCCGATTTTCTTCTCGCGCATCAGCCGGTCGTAAATCGACCATCCGCCGAGGTTGACCAGCGACTGCTCATTGTCTCCCAGACCGTGCAGGTAATAGGCCACGGGATAACGCTGCTGAGTCTGCTGTAAATAGCTGGGTGGCAGCATGACGCAATAGGGCACGGCGCGCGCGAGGATTTTGCTTTCATAGGTGGCACACTCAGCGCGTGAGGCCGACTGCGCCATGGTGGTCGCCACGAAGGCGGCTACCAGAGATGCAATCAGTATTGCGCTACGTAATAGTGAAAGCGTGCGATGCATGAATCCCAATCCACCTTACTCGTATCGAAGTGCTTCCACCGGGTCGAGGCGCGCGGCCCGGGCCGCAGGATAAATTCCGGCCACAACGCTGACCATAATGGCGAACAGAACCGCCGCAGCGGCTAGCCACAGCGGCACCAACAGCAGTCCCTCCGGTGGCATCTTAAGGCGGTGCAGGTAGAGATTGGCGCCAAGGTTGATGGCGCGTCCGATCAGCCAGCCCAAGATAACGCCCATCACGCCGCCGAAGAGGCCCATGGTGGCCGCTTCGGCAAAGAAGATGCGCTTTACATCCGAGTCGCTGGCGCCGATGGCCTTCATGATGCCGATCTCGCGACGACGCTCCAGCACGGCCATCACCAGCGTGTTGACGATGGCCAGCGAGGCCACGGCCAGCGCCAGGGAGCCGAAGATGCCCAGGAACATATCCAGCACGGCAAAGAAGCGCCGCATGCTGCGCGTGGCGTCAAGATAGGAATAGGCGGAGAAGTGCATCTTCTTCACCGCATCCTCCACGGCCTCGGCCTGGGTGGCGGAGACCATGCGCACGGTCAACATGGAGTAAGTACGCTCGGCGGGTTCGGCGCGCACCAGTTGCTGCGTGTCGGCCGGCTGCATCAGGTCCATGGCCAGCGCCGTCTGCGTGGGCACAAAGACGCGCGCTCGGCTGATCATGCGCATGCCGCCGTAAGGTTGCTCATCCAGCAGGCCGACGATGGTGAAGCTCTTCTGTCGACGCTCAATCTGGAATCCTTCCGCGCCGCCGCCCTGGCGGTGTGCATAGCGCAGAACGATCTTCTTGCCAATAAGGTTTTCGGGATTGGCGTCGAGCTTCTTGGCGAAGTCGCGCTGCAGGATCGCCTCCTCTGCCGTGGCGGAGCTGAAGAAGCTGCCTTTCATCTTCTCCAGCGAATCCTCATCGCGCGCCGACCAGGGCAATCCGGCCAGCATGGTGAAGTTCGTGTGCTCTGCGTATTCGACTTCGGCGGTGGCGCGCACCTCAGGGGCAACCTCCTCTACACCGGGCAGGGCGGCAATCTTGGCGCGCGCTGCGTCATCCAGCGCGGGAGACTCTTCGGGCTTGGCATCCGGCTTGGCATCAGCGTTGTCGTCCATGTTGCGCGGGTCCTGACGGCTGGTAACGAAGACCGTCTGAAACATTCCGCTCTTCATCAACTGATGGTTGGCAAAACGCTGCAGGCCGATGCCCAGTGACATCATGGCCACCAGCGAGGCCACGCCAACGGCGATGCCGATGGTGGTGAGCGCGTTGCGCAGCCGTGCGTTGCGCATGTTGCGAGCGGCTAGTTCGAAAAGATCCTGGCGGGTCATTGCGCCACCTCCGCCGCCAGCATGCGTCCGTCGGCCATGTGCAGTGCGCGCCGCGCGTAGCGTGCGGCCAGGGCGGGATCGTGCGTGACCATCAGCACGGTCACACCCATCTGCGAGTTCAACTGTTCGAGCAGGGCCATGACCTCCTGCCCGTTACGGCTGTCCAAGTTGCCGGTAGGCTCATCGGCCAGTAGCAGGCCGGGACGGTTGGCCAGGGCGCGGGCGATGGCCGCGCGCTGCTGCTCTCCGCCGCTGAGCTGGCTTGGCTTGTGCTGGGCGCGGCCCGCAAGACCCACGCCAGCCAGCAGTTCGTGTACGCGGTCACGCCGCTCCGCCCGCGGAAATTCGGCAAACCGCAGCGGCAGCTCGACATTATCAGCCAGTGTCATGGTGGGCACCAGGTTAAAGCTCTGGAAGATCATGCCGACGGTCAACCGGCGGTAGCGAGCCAGGGCCTCGGAGTCCATCTTCGCCAGTTCCGCGCCCTGCACGCGAATATTGCCCGCGGTCAGGCGGTCGAGGCCGGCCAGCAGGTTGAGCAGCGTGCTTTTGCCGGAACCCGAAGGGCCAAGCAGGGCGGCGAACTCGCCGCGCGCAAGGGTAAAGGTGACCTCGTCCACGGCGCGCACCGTGGCTTCGCCCATCTGGTAGTAGCGGCTGGCGGCAAGGGCTTCAACGGCCGGGATGATGACCGGTTGCTTACCTGGTGCGGAGGCTTCGCTCATAGCTTCCATTCTCTCGCAGATGCCCGTCGGGGATTGTTAAGTAGTGTATGGGCCGCCGGTATGTCGTGATACGGTGCAAACGGGGCTCCCGGTTCCCGTGCCGGATACGGCTAAATTTCCCGGTTGACCGCAAGGGGCGCTTCTGTTTAGCATAAAAGAGTAATGACCCGCATCCTCCATCACCGCCATCATCACCATCACACGACAGTGGTGTCGGCGGAGGCGCGCGGATCTAAGTAACAGGCAATTATCCAAGCATTCACCCGCTGGCATTCTACGGAAACCAGCGGGTTTTCTTTTTGCCCGCGGCCCGCAGAATGGTGGCAGTGAAGGCTGAAAAGAGGACAGGTAAAATGCAGATTGATTTCGACAAAATGGGAGGCCTCGCGCCGGCAATTGTGCAGGATGCCGACAATGGCGAGGTTCTGATGGTGGGTTTTATGAACCAGGAGGCGCTGGATAAGACGCTGGCCACGGGCTACGTCACCTTTTACA
>CAINND010000017.1 GCA_903851035.1 uncultured Acidobacteriota bacterium
CATGAGCCACTTTACCTGCCCGCATTGCCAAAAGGAGATCGACATCTTCTCCAAGGGCGGCGCGGAGCGCACTGCGGCGCAGTTCAACGTGCCCTTCCTCGGGTCCATTGAGCTGGTTCCCGCCATCCGCGAGGGCGGCGACAAGGGACTGCCCGTTGCGCTGGCCGGACCCAAAAGCCCGCAGGCCGCCGAGTTCTACGCCATCGCCGAAAAGCTGATGGTGCGCGCTGAAGCCGCGGCTGCCGCTGCGTCCGACGTAATCGAGATCAGCTAACCCTAATACTGTTCACTTAAGTATTCTAATGGCTTTTCGGATGTTGATCGGAGGCAAGGGAATGCTCTTTCGGGGCCGGAGCGGGAAATTGCTCATCTTGCGCTTGACCCCGCGGAAGTTGCGGCGGTTGCGACTGGAGACGACGCGTTCTTCGAGTATCTCGCCAAGCACCGCCTTATGAAAGGCTCCCCTCTTCGCAGGGGGGAATAGCGCCATAGACAGCCATTTTGCGGCGGATCACGCGCACGGCATGGAGAAACGAGAGTTGGTCAGGATCTTCATCGGCTTTGAGGGCTGCTTCGTGCATCAGGCCGCGGATTGCGAAGTGAGCCATCAAGAGTCCGTAGAACTCCTGACGCACCAGATCGGGGGTCTTGCTGCGCAGCACGATCTTGGCGCCGCGCAAGTGGGTCTTGAGTTCATCGAACGCAGTTTCGATCTCCCAGCGCTCATGATAAAGAGCTGCCAACTCGCTGGCTGGAGCCTTGCCGGGATCGAGTATGGTGGTTGCCAGCCGATAAATCGGCTCGGAATCTTCGATGCCTTCAAGACGGTAATCGATCACCCGCAGGATGATGCCGTTTGTCTTGTGCCGCCAGTCTCGCTCCGAAGGATACACGTGGCTCAAATAAGAACCATCCGGCAGGCGCTTCTCGCAGGCCATGCGCATGTTCTTTTTCATCCGCCAGAGCAGATCGGCGCCTGTTGCTTGCGCCAGTTGCCATAGTTCGAAGCCAAAGAAATTTCGGTCAGCCAGACAGAGCATGCCGCTTCTCATGCGCGGAAGCACCGCTTTGGCCAGCGTGATCTCGCCTGTCCGGTAACTGTCCATCTGGCTGCCGAACAGCACGTGTGTACCGTTCTCCACCAGGGACACAAAACGGACTTGCGGATATGCGCTGGAACCACGGCTCGCTCCTGGCCGAGTGAAAGCATCTTCGTTGGCCTTCTCGTCAGCGACATCCAGGGTACTGCCATCCAGACTTACAAGTCGCCAACTCCGGTACCACGCGCCACGCGTGCTGCGCACTGCCACAGGCTTCACCAACTCATCATGCAACTGGCGCAGTGGCTCCCAGCCCAGCCGCGTACGGGCCTGAGAGATGCCCGATTTGCCCGCCACCCGCACGCCGACGGATGGATCGCGCAGCCACTGGACTGCTTCCAGAAGACAGCGCAATACTTCGCGATAGGACGATTGCATGTACAGCGCCAGAGCGATGACGTAGTAGACAACCACCTGCGCCGGCAGATCGCGCTGACGAATGCTGGATTTCCCGGTGTTCGAAAGCACAGGCCCGATGCTGGAGAGAGGGAATGTTCTGGTGATTACGCCAAGGCTGATGTAGTCCGTGATCCGGGCACCCGGAGGGAGTTCCGCAACCGTACGCGCCACTTGTGGCCTCCTGTACTTGCTTCATACAGAATGCCACAAATCTCGTTAAGTGAACAGTATTGAAGCTAGCCGCGGCTTGCTGTGCCGCCGGCATCTCGGCTATGCAGGCAGCGCCCGCCGGGATCAACGTTGCCGCCGTCTGCCCAGCATCCTGAAGCGCGCCGGTTCGGTCACCCGCCCGTACATCGGCGCCGACTTTCGAAACACCCTGGAGCGCTTCCAGCAGCTCCGCCTGGTGGCGGTTGGCC
>CAINND010000018.1 GCA_903851035.1 uncultured Acidobacteriota bacterium
GCAACTACGATGAGAGCGGGTATCGCCAATTGGCGGTGAGCCTGCAAAACGCCATTGAGGCCGCCGTGGACCGCGCCGACCCGGCCGAGCGCGCCACGCTACACAACCAGCGGGCACGGGATTTCCTGGCCAGCGGCAACAGCAACGAAGCCGTCAGCCAGTTCCGCGAAGCCCTGATCCACGAGCCGAGCGACCCGGAGGCGCTGAGCGGTATCGCCCGGGCTTTCCTGCTGCAACAGAAGTTTGCCGAGGCCCATTACCAGGCCATGGCCGCACTGCGCGTTAAGCCCAGCAGCGAAGCCTACCTGGTGCTGGCGCGGGTGTATTTGCATGACAACGACATCACGGCCGCTGAACGCGAGGTGCAGAACGCGTTGATCCTGGAACCGAACAACGAAGAAGCACGCAAGGTGGCACTGGAAATTGCTGACCAAGCTACCCAACCGGTCAAACCTTAGCGCACTGCCCTCCGGGGACGCACAGGGGTATGCTTGTGTGTGCCCGGGAGGTTCGTCATGAAGCGCCTGTCCGCAATCGCCGTTACTTTCCTGCTTTGCATTCTCTGCCTGCCGGCAACGGCGCAGATATTGCGCGTCCACATTGACGGCACCATCCAGCCCATTGCCGCTGAGCAGATTTCGCGCGCCATTGACGCGGCGCAGGCACGGCACGCCACGGCGCTGCTGATCGAACTGAACACGCCGGGCGGGTTGCTGGATTCGACGCGAGAGATGGTGACACGCATAGAGAGTTCGCCGGTTCCGGTGATCATCTTCGTGGGGCCGAGCGGATCTCGGGCGGCCAGCGCTGGCTTCTTCCTGCTGGAGGCGGCGGATGTGGCCAGCATGGCCGACGGCACCAACACGGGCGCGGCGCACCCAGTCACGCTGGGCAGCGGCACTCCCGATGATGTGATGAAAGCCAAGCTGGAGAATGATACGGCGGCCTTCCTGCGCAGCTATGTCTCCCGCCGTGGACGAAATACGGAGGAGGCCGAGAAGGCGGTGCGGCAATCCGTGAGCTGGACGGAAAAAGAGGCGCTGAACCTGCGCCTGATTGACCTGACGGCACACGACGAGGCCGAGTTGCTGCGCAAACTGGACGGCCGCACGGTGACGCGCTTCGACGGAACGAGCATCACTCTGCATACGGCCAACCAGACGGTAGAGGAGCTGCCGGCCACGCTGCGGCAGCGCGTGCTGGGCTGGCTGATGGATCCGAACATCGCCTTCCTGGTGCTGGCCGTGGGCGCGCTGGCCCTGTACGCGGAGTTCAAACATCCGGGAGCGATTATTCCCGGCGTCGTCGGCGTGATTTTTGTGCTGCTGACGTTGTTTGCCCTGAACCTGCTGCCCACGCGCTTCGCCTCGCTATGGCTTATAGCGCTGGCCTTTGTGCTGTTTGCCCTGGAGGCAAAGATTGCAAGCCACGGCGCATTGACCGTGGGCGGCATTGTGGCGCTGACGCTGGGCGGGCTGCTGCTGGTGGATGGCCCGATACCGGAGATGCGCGTGCGATTGGCTGTGGCGCTGGCCGTGAGTCTTCCCTTCGGGTTGATCACAGCGTTTTTGATGACCATTGCCCTGCGGGCACGGCGCAACAAGGTGATGACCGGAGCACAGGGGATGGTGGGCGAAATCGGCGTTGTGCGCGCGGAGTTGGCTCCGGTGGGCAAGGTGTTTGTGCATGGCGAGTTGTGGGATGCCCACGCAACAGAGACAATCCCGGAAGGCACGGCCGTGCGTGTGGTTTCCATCCATGACTTCGACCTGCGGGTGGAACGCCTGGGTTGAGCTGACACATGGTTCAGCCATGTTGCCTGCTTACTAAAGTCACTCCGCCCGTGCGAAAGCATCGTGCATAATATTTGTCTGCACCGATACCCCAACGAGGACACTCCCGATGGCTGAAGTTTGGAAGACTCCGCTGCTGGCCGAAGTAGCCGCCAAGATTGACGACATTGCATCGCACGCCACCAGCGAGACCGGATTGCTGGACGCGATCGTGCTGTTGCTGCATGAGAAGATGCTGCGCTACAACTGGGTTGGCTTCTACATGATTGAAGAGACGCCCGGCGATGAGACGATGCTGGTGCTGGGACCGTTCCGCGGCTCGATGACGCCGCATACACTCATCCGGCTGAACCAGGGAATCTGTGGCGCGGCGGCCAGCACGGGCGAGACCGTGGTGGTGGACGACGTGAACAACGACTCGCGCTACCTGGCCTGCTCGCTGGAGACAAAGTCGGAGATCGTGGTGCCGCTCTTCGTGGGCGGCAAAGTCGTGGGCGAACTCGACATTGACAGCCACTTTCCGGCCGCATTCGGCACGGACGACCGCCGCCTGTGCGAGTACGCCGCGGCCATGGTTGGCAACCGGTTGCAACGCCTGCGCCAACGCTAGGAGATGGACAAACGGAGCCGCGCCTGCAACCAGCGGGCTCCGAGCATCATCCAACAGATATGAAACTATTTGATCCGCTACAAATACAAGATATTACGTTCCGTAATCGAGTCGCCGTCTCTCCCATGTGCCAGTATTCGGCGCAGGATGGCTTTGTCGGCGATTGGCATCTGGTTCACTACGGCGCACTTGCCGCTGGCGGCGCTGGAGCAGTATTGACCGAGGCCATTGCCGTGGTGCCCGAGGGGCGAATCAGCCCGGGCGACATCGGCATTTGGAAGGACGAGCACGTCGAGCACCTCGCGCGCGTGGTGCGCTTTGTGAAGCAGCAGGGCGCGGTGGCCGGAACGCAACTGGCGCACGCGGGCTTTAAGGCCAGCACATCCCGTCCGTGGGAGGGACAGGGCGTGCATGTTGGCGCGGAGGCCGGCGGGTGGAGACCGATCTACTCCTCCACCAACAAGGGCTTTACCCCGGAGAGCGCACAACCGGAGGCGCTGACCACGGAAGGGATTGCCCGCGTGGTGAAGGCCTTTGCCGATGGCGCAAGACGCTCGCTGGATGCGGGCTTTGAACTGGTGGAAATCCACGGCGCGCATGGATACCTGGTCAGCCAGTTTTTGTCGCCGCGCATCAACACACGCACCGATCAGTACGGCGGCAGCTTTGAGAACCGCACGCGCATTGTGAGAGAGATCGTGGAAGCCATCCGCAAGGTGTGGCCGGAGCGGTTGCCGCTGTGGCTGCGCTTGAGTTGCAGCGACTGGACGGAGGGCGGCTGGACGGTTGAAGACAGTGTGGCACTGGCCAAACAGGTAAAGCCGCTGGGCGTTGACCTGATGGACTGCTCCTCCGGAGGCGTGGTGGCCGGGGCGAAGATTCCCGTGGGGCCGGGCTACCAGACTCAGTTTGCCGAGCAGGTACGCCGCGAAGCCGGAATATTGACCGGAGCTGTGGGCATGATCACCTCTCCCGAGCAGGCACAGCACATACTGAACAGCGGGCAGGCAGACGTTGTGCTGCTGGCACGCGAACTGCTGCGCGACCCGCACTGGCCGCTGCGCGCGGCTCATGTATTGAAGCAGGAGATTGCCTGGCCGAAGCAGTACGAGCGGGCGAAGTGGTAGGCAACATCTATCCACGCTGAAGGATCATCGTTAGTAAGCAGAAGGCGAGCCATGCGGCTCGCCTTTTGCTTTGCAGAAATCTTATGGCTCTTACCAGTTGCTGTATTGCGTGCCGTCGGTGCCGGTCAGGCTGCTGCCGCTGTGCACGTCCACGATGCCCGGCGAGGTTTGGTCCACGGCCATCATGGAATCTTCGTTCACGGTGACCCAGTCCACCTGGTTGGTGATGGGGTCCTTGGGCATGCTTTTGATGTAGCCGGCGCTGACCAGATCTTCGAGGGATTGCGGAGCCTTTTGCTTATCCAGCGTGTACTGATCGATGCCGGATCGCAGGATGAAGAGGTCGTTGCGCAGCACACTCTCCTTGGCACGCAGAATGGAGTGCTGGTAGTACATGGCGGCGATGGAGGCCAGGATGGCGATGATGGAGATGACGATGATCAGCTCAATCAGGGTGAAGCCCCGGCCACGGCGCGCGCCGCCGCGAGGGATTCGAACCAGGCTGTTGCCAATGTGCTTCATGCCTTCCCTTCTACCATTCGGAGTACTTTGTGCCATCCAGCGCCACGCCGGTGGACTTGCTGTACACATCAAAGACGCCCTGCCCGCCCCAGCTCTCTGATGCCGGATCATCCTGCATGGAGCGCAGGCCCCACTCGTTGGAGTGAGTCATGGGGTCCACTGGGATGTGGCGCAGAAACTTCAACTTCTTGCCGCCCACATCCACGCCCTTGACCAGCGTTTCCAAATCAGGCGGATAGCCCTCGCTGCCCAGCTTAATCTGGAATGCGCCACGGTCGGCGGCATCCTTATAGCGGTCGATGGCGTCGCGCATCATCCAAAGCTGGCGGCGCAATTCGCGCTCGCGCTCACGCTTGACGACCGTTCGCGTGACGGGCAGAACGGTGGTGGCAAGAATGGCCATGATGGCAATGGCCACCACCAGCTCCACCAGTGTCATACCGCGCTGATGCAATCTCATCCCTGGCTCCAGCCTGCTAGCGAATGGTCACAAAGGCCTGCGAACCGCTGGCCGGGACAGGTCCCTGGTTGGGGTCCTTCAGCACGCTGGGACCAATCGCGACAGTAGTTTGCCCGGCGGCCTTTGCCTGGAAGGTGACGGTAAAGAGCGCGCCCTGCGGCGTGACGCCCACCGAGCCCGGCGGACGCAGCATGGAAACCTGTATCAGGCCATGCTCCGCGTCGTCGCGATGCACCAGTGAGACGGCGCTGCCATCCTGCGATAGTCCGCCGGCATTGCTGACGCTGAGCACCTGTAAGAGCTTCGCGTCATAACTAATCTGGGCCGGCACGCTGAAGATATTCTTTCCACCGTTGAGGATCACGTTGATGGTAAAAGTTGCGCCCGCAGGCTGATTGACCACCGGCGGATCCAGACTGAGCACGGCGGGCATGCCCGGCTGCGGCGCGGTTGGGGCCGTGCCGGGTGCCACTGCCTGCGCGGCAGGCTGGTTGCCCGGCGCTATCGATGCAGGAGTGGGGGGCATGGGCCGGGCCGGCACAGGAGCAGACGGCATAGGCGTGACGGAAGTGGGCGTTGCGCTGGGCACGGGAGCGACCGGCGCGGCGTTGGGCCGGCTGACATGACGCACCTCGACGTTGTTCTGTGTGCCAACTTCCACCGAGCGCATGTTAAGGTCATCCACGTCCAGGCGGCGCACGATGTGCGGCATCAGGGCAAAGACCGTCTCGGTGTCCGTCTGTTCCTTCTTGCCTTGTCCAAACAGGTACTTGAGGCCGGGAATCTGCGAGAGCCACGGCAAGCCAGCCATGCTCTTCACGTCCTGGTGCTCCATGATGCCGCCGATCAGGTTGACCTCGCCATCGCGCATGCGGATTTCGTGATCCACCTTGCGCTGGCCGATGACCGGCTCGCTGAGTCCGCCAATGGTCTGATAGCTGTCAATTGCGCTGACTTCCAACGCGATCTTCAGCGTGATTTCACCATTGCCGTGGATGTGCGGCGTCATTTCAATGTTCACGCCCACGTCCTGATACTGGAACTGGGTCTGCGTGAGCGCCGTCGAAGTCAGCGTGGAGCTGGATGTTCCGGTGGCCACCGGCACGCGCTCACCGATCTTCAGCGTGGCCTTCTGCCCGTCCACCGAGCGCAACTGCGGGCGCTGCAGGATGGTGGTGTCGTTGTCGCTCATCAGGAAGGCGACGCTCATGGAGGGAACGCTGACGGCGAAATCCGTGGCGTTCAGGTGGACGAAGTTGTTTAACGTCAGGTTCGAAGAAGAAGTCGTGCTGGTAGTTCCCGTCGTCGTCGTGCTGCTTGTGCTGGTTGGCGTTTGCAGGGTGACCGTCGGGTTGCTGGTGCCGCCCTGGAAGGGATATTGAATGCCGAGCTGCTTCAGCTTATCTTTGCTGACCTGCATTACGACGACATCCACCACAACCTCGGGCTTGGCCTTATCAAGATTGCCGATGAGAAGCTGCGCCAGAGCCGCCTGGTCGGGCGTGCCGCGCATGACGATGGCATTCTGCGAGGGGAACTGCTGGACCTTATCCACCTTGAGGATGGTGCGAATTAGGTTGGCCACGTCCTGTAGCTCGCTGACGGTGGAAAAATTATTGAGGTAGAAGGTGCGCAGGACCTGCTGTTCCAGTTCCTGACGCTTGGCGGATGTGTCTTCAGCAATGAAGATGGTGTTGGAAGTTACCGGGCGCCAGAACGTCTTGCTGAGCAGCGCCGTAACCTGCAAAGCCTGTTCCAGCGAAACGCCGTTGAGCTCAACCTTGATGCGCTTGCCGTTAAAGGCGGGATCAAAGAGGACATTGACGCCGGCGAGTTTGCCGATCGTCTCATAGACGACCTTGGAATCCTCGCTCATCTTGAGCGTGATGGGCGTCTGTGAAATCGGGGCCAGTTCGACCGGCCCCGCCAGACTTGAAGAATCTGCGCCCTCATGGGGAGCCATCGAGTACGGCGTGACCGGCTGCTGCGCCTTTTCAATCAGGCGCTGCGTGCGCTGGATCTCCTGCCGGGCGATGGTGCTGGCCGGGTCAATCAGCGCGGCCAGTTGAAACTCCTTGAGCGCGTCGTTCAGATTGCCGGCCTCGCGCAACACCTGCCCCTTGTGCACATGCGACGATCCGGCAAGGAACTTGGTGCGCTCATAGGCCGAGCGGTACTCGGTGCGCTCCGGATGCTTGTCGTAGATGCTCTTGTAGCAACGATAAGCTTCTTCGTAGTCCTGGCGCGCCTCGGCCTTTTGGCCTTGCTGGTAAAGAGTCTTGCCATTGCCTTTATTTTTATCGGCTCCAGCAGCGGGCAATACCACCAGAAGTGCAAGCAACAGGACAGGATAGAGCCAGAGGCAGCGTTTCATGTAAATCCTTTGGAAGCGACAGTAATTGAACCGCCGGACGCATCGAAACCATCATCCGTGTGGGGTTGAAGCTGTTGATTCTACGAGCCGAATTATAGCACTGCCGCACAACCTGGATAGAACGGCCGGACTATGCGCTGTGTTAGGATACAGAATTCGCAACCCCGCGCAAGCGGCTTCGCCGGCAGAGTCCGGCCCCGACCCATAGGACGCCAGAGAAATGGCCCGCAATACGACACAACTGACGCAGCCCAACAAGCCGAAGAACGTCAAGCGCGACCCCGTGGCCAGCGGCGAGCGCGACGCCGCGGTCAACCGCTCCGCCAGCCATGACTACTACCTGGAGGAGCGCTACGAGGCCGGAATTGCGCTGCGCGGCACCGAGGTCAAAAGCATCCGCGCGGGGCAGTGCAACCTCAAGGACTCCTATGCCCTGCTCAAGGACGGTGAGCTCTTCCTGCTGAACGCGCACATTGGCGTTTATGCCCCCGGAGCACAGTTCAACCACGACACCAAGCGCACCCGCAAGCTGCTGGTACACCATGGCGAGTTGCTCAAACTGAACGCTGCCATCCAGCAGAAGGGCCTCACGCTTATCCCCACGCGCATGTACTTTAAGAGTGGCCGCGTCAAGGTGGAGATCGCCGTGGCCAAGGGCAAGCAGCTTTGGGACAAGCGCGAAACCGAGCGCCGCCGCACCGCCGACAAAGAGGCCCGCGATGCAATCGCTCGCAGCCGCCGCTCCTGATTCGGTATCATCCTTACAAGTGAGGACTCGATGAAAATCTCCGTTAGCACCACCGCGTTTACCACCCTTGCCACTCCCCTGCTGGTTGTGCCCGTCGCCGACCACGGCAGCGAGAAGACTGCCGCGCCCGAACTGCTGACGGCCGACGCCACCCTGACCGCCCTGGCTGCGCCGTTGATTGCGGGCAAAGACATCACCGGCAAGTTCGCCGAAGCCACCTGGCTGCTATCGCCTGCGGGCGTCAAGGCCCAGCGCGTGCTGTTTCTTGGCGCGGGCAAGGCCAACAAGTTCGGTCTTACCGAGCTGCGCAACCTGGCCGGCACGGCGGCGCGTATCGCCAAGGGAAAGAACATCAAGTGCTTCACGCTCGTACTGCCCAATGGCATTGACGCCATCGCAGGTGTTCGCGTGACCACTGAGGGCCTTGTGCTGGGTGACTTTGACGTGGACACCTATCGCAGCGACCGTAAAGATACTTCGCTGGAAGATGTGACGCTGGCCGCCACTGCCGATGCCGAGGTGAACAAGCTCTACCCGGCCATTGCCGAGGGCGCGGTCATTGCCGAGTCACAGAACCTGACGCGCGAGCTGGCATTGGAGCCGAGCAACCTGATGACTCCCACGCTGCTGGCCGAGCGCGCCCGCAAGATGTGCGAAGAGGCCGGCATTCCCTGCGAAGTTCACGGGCCGGAGAAGATCAAGGAACTCAAGATGGGTGCCTTCTGGAGCGTGAGCCAGGGCAGTGAAGAGGAGCCGCGGCTGGTCGTCATGCGCTATGAGCCCGAGGGCGTCACGGATGGCCCGGTGATCGGACTGGTCGGCAAGGGCATCACCTTTGACAGCGGCGGCATCAGCATCAAGCCCAGCGATGGCATGGAGAAGATGAAGTACGACATGAGCGGCGCGGCCACCATGATCGGCGCCATGCAGGCCATTGCCATGCTGAAACCCAGGGTGCGGGTGCTGGCCATCCTGTGTTGCAGCGAGAATATGCCCGACGGCAAGGCGCAAAAGCCGGGTGACGTGCAGTTTGCCATGAACGGAAAATCCATTGAGGTCATCAACACAGACGCCGAAGGCCGCCTGGTACTGGCCGACGGGCTTTGCTACGCGCGTCAGCTTGGCGCCACTCATTTGATTGACGCCGCTACCCTGACCGGCGCGGTGGTGGTAGCGCTGGGACATCAGAATGTTGGCGTGTTTGCCAATGACGACGACTTTGCCAACGGACTGCTGAAGGCTGCCGTTACTACCGGTGAAAAGATGTGGCGCATGCCCGTGGAACAGGAGTACTTCGACCTGATCCGCTCGGAGATTGCCGACATCAAGAACACCGGCGGGCGCTGGGGCGGAGCCATCACGGCGGCATTGTTCCTGAAGGAATTTGTGGATGACAAGCCGTGGATCCACCTGGACATTGCCGGCACGGCGTGGCTGGAGGAGACCAAGGCCTGGATGCCCAAGGGTCCCAGCGGAGTTACGGTGCGCACCCTTGTTGAGTTTGTACGCTCGCTGGCTAAATAGTGCACACACGATGAAACAAGGGGCGCGGCACAGGCCGAACCCCTTGTTTCATCAAGTGGCACAGAAGTTAATTCGGTTTTTGTAATTTGATTCCTATCACTGATAGTTTGCGTTTACACGTCTTAGTTGCGCTTATATAGTGTTTACATAAGTGTTAGGGCAAGTCATTGTCAGAAATTATAAACAACGCGGATACATACTCACATAGGTCCGCGATGAGTTGTCCCCATTGCGGCAAACCAACTGCCCGCCGCTCACACCGCAAATATTACTTTGAGTTTTTGCGCACGCGCTGGACGGGAAAAGTTCCCTTCCGCTGCGCAAACTGCCAGCGCCGGATGTGGCTGCGGATTGACCCTCGCGATATCTAGCTATCGATCAAGTCCTGTATAAGGTCAGCACCATCTTCCCTGCCTAATTCCTCTTGAGGAAGCGTGTGCGATGACGCGCGCGAACTTCTTCCGGCAGTTCGTCTTTCTTCAGAAAACTCAGCGAGCCATCCACCTCTAGCACGCCCAGAGCCACCTCCTGTACGCTGCCGATGCCGTGTTCACGCAGGGAGCGCAGAACTTCGTCCACCGTGATGTGCTCGTGCTCCATGTGATCCATGAGCAGCTCTCCGTCGTGGATCAGCAATGAGGGCGTGCCCTGCACAACGCGCCGGAAGGCGCGGTCACGACTGCTGAATGCCGCGACGATCCAGTTCATGGAAAGCAGTACGATGGCCGCCACGGCACCACCCATCAGCGAGGTGTCAGGCCCGGTCATGGCGTTCTGCACGGCGTTGCTCAGCAGCAGCAGCAACACCAAGTCGAAGGGAGTCATCTGCCCCACTTCGCGCTTACCCGTAATCCGGACGCCGATCAGCACCAGCAGGTACACGGCGCTTGTACGAGCCACAATCTGCAAAGCAACTGCCCAGGTTGTGAGCATCTCTCTCCCCTTATGCAGCAAGGCCCGGCCAATATGCCGGGCCCGCCGCGAATATTTCCGACTACAAGTTATTTCGGCGTGGCCAGGTATCCGCTAATCTCTTCCTTGCCCACGTTGAAGATGACCACTTCATAGAGCTGGCGGTCGCGGCCGGTGTAGAACTGCAGCGGCTCACCCAGGGTGCGCTCCTTCTTCTCGATGGTGTGGTCGTCGGCGTAGACATCCAGCGTGAAGCGCGAGCGCTTCGGGTCGGACTTCTTCAGTTCCAGGCTGATGGTGGAGACCGGCTGGCGGCCTTTCTTCTTCAACGTAAACTCAAAGTAGTTGCGGTCGCCCTTGTGCTTCAGGTACTCCAGCTCGTCGTGATTCTTGGCGATGAGTCCGCTGTGCACGTTCAGATCGCCCATGACGGACTGCAACTGCTTCTTGGTTGCGTCCAGGTCGGTACGCGTGGTGGCGATGTCGGTTTTGGCGCCGCCCAGCTCGGTCTTGACGCCGCTGACGTCGCTGCTGACGCTGGCAACCTGCTTGTTGGTGGCCTGCTGCTCGGCAGCGAGGCGAGCGGCGCTACGCTCCTGCTGCGCTTTCAGGTCTGCCGTGCGCTTGGCCAGTTCTTCCTGCGTCATGCCAACTTTGGAACCCAGGGCCTCCATGCCGGCCGCCACGTTGCGGTCAGTCATGTGGAGTTTGTCCGCGATGGCCTTGGTCTCCTCGGTCTGCTTATTCAGCGAGCTCTCCAGGGTGCTTACGCGACCGCGCAGGTCGGCCACCAGCCACAGGGCCACGGCCAGCAGGATGGCAAAGACGACGGCAGCCACAATCGCTCCCGTATTGCTTTTCTGCACCGGATGAATCTCCACATTGTCAGGCATCGCAGGGCTCCTGTTGAAAAATCAACCCCTCGATTGTTCCAGCGTGGGCGGCGTGTGTCAATGCTGTGGGCATCGCGGCTTGCGCAAAAGCATCGCCAACTGGATAAGTCCGGCGTCGGCGCACGCTACACGGCAAGTGGAGATGGTGTTTACAATCATCCTGTGCAGCAATCGGAAGACATACTTATCGTAGGCGGCGGCATCATCGGGCTCTCGCTGGCCTGGCAACTCTCGCGCGACGGAGCTACGGTCAAGATCATCGAGCGCGCTGAACCCGGGCAGGAGGCCTCGCACGCAGGCGGCGGCATGATTGCCGACCTCGACCCGGTGCTGCCCGCTGAGCTTTTCCCGCTGGCGCAGCGCAGCGCAAAGCTATACCCGGAGTTTGTAGCCGCTCTGCGTGAAGAGAGCGGACTCGCCATCGATCTCCGCGAAGATGGCGTCATCGCCTTTGAGCAGCACCCCATCGCCGAGCGCATTGGCATCCGCCCGCTGACGGCCGAAGAGACTCTGCGCATGGAGCCGCACCTCACCTTGCCACCGGATGCCGCGTATTTTATGCATGAGCGCGCGGTCGATCCGCGCCAGATTGTGGCTGCCCTGCTGATGGCGCTCGCCAAACACGGCGTCGAGATTATCCGCAACGAACCGGTTGAGCGTATCGTCGTGGAGCATGGCCGCGCCGCAGGCGTTGCAACCACAAAAGGCACGCATCGCGCTGGTAAGATCGTCAACTGCGCCGGGGCTTGGGCCGCGCAGATTGCCGGCGCCGCCACGCCCACCATGCCGGTCAAGGGACACATGGTCGCGCTGGCCTTTCCTGACGAGCTGGCCATGCCGCCCGTCGAACGTGAAGCCAAGCGCCGCCTGCGCCATGTGTTGCGCTCACGCTGGTGCTACATCATTCCGCGCAATGGCGGACGCTATGTTGTGGGCAGCACGGTGGAACCGGCTGGCTTCGACAAGTCTCTCAACGTATATCGCGTGAAACGGCTGCAGGAGGCCGCCGCGCGCCTGCTGCCGCAATTTGCCGAGGCGAAGATCGCAGAGGCATGGTGCGGACTTCGACCCGGAACAGCCGATAATCTTCCCATGCTTGGCGAGACCTGCATCGCGGGCTACTACGCCGCCTGCGGACACTATCGCGACGGCATCCTTCTGACTCCTGTGACGGCCCAGGTGATGAGCAGACTGCTGCTGGAAGGCCGCGAGGATGCAGAGCTGGCACGCTTTACACCGCGAAGATTCGAGTAATCGTCAGCGGCTGCCGCACACCCACGCTAGGCGAGCCCTAGTAGCCCGGTGCTATACTCGGCAGTTCGAGCGGAACAACCAGGGTCAGCCAGAAGAGGAAAGGATCGTCCACTTTTTATGCCATCATCCGCAATCACATTCGCCAAGGCCAACGAAAAACGCTTTCTTGATGAACTGAAAGACCTTCTGCGCATTCCCAGCGTCAGCACTCTGCCGGAGAACAAGCCGGACATCGAAAAGGCCGCTGCCTTTATCGCCGCCGAGCTGAAGCGCATCGGCATTGAGCACGTGGAGATCATCTCCACCGCGGGCCACCCGCTGGTGTATGGCGACTGGCTGCACGCCCCCGGCAAGCCCACCGTGCTGCTCTATGCTCACTATGACGTGCAGCCCGCCGAGCCGCTCGACGAATGGAAGTCTCCGCCATTTGAGCCCACCGAGCGCAACGGCAACCTTTACGCGCGCGGAGCGGTGGATGACAAGGGTCAGCTATGGATGCAGGTGAAGGCAATTGAGTCGCTGATGGCCGCCGACAAAAAGCTGCCCTGCAACGTGCGCATCCTCTTTGAAGGCGAAGAAGAGGTTGGCGGCGAGGCCGTGGAAAAGTTCGTGCATGAAAATCCTGCACGACTTAAGAGCGACGTTGCCCTGGTTTGCGATACCGAACTGTTTGCCCCGGAGCTGCCCACGCTTTGCGTCGGTCTGCGCGGGCTGGTATACACGGAGATTGAGGCCAAGGGCGCGGCCACCGACCTGCACAGCGGAGTTTACGGCGGAGCGGCACCAAACCCCTTATTCGCGCTTTGCCAGATCATCAATCGCCTTAAGGACGCCGATGGACGCATCACCATTCCCGGCTTTTACGACGATTGGGCCAGCCCCACGGACGACGAGTTGAAGGCGTGGAAGAGCCTTCCCTTTGACGAGGAGCACTACCGCAAGACGGAGGTTGGCAGCACGGTACTGACCGGCGAGAAGGACTATCCGGTGTTGTACCGCACGTGGGCTCGGCCTACGCTGGAGGTACATGGCATGCCGGGCGGCTTTACCGGTACCGGCGCCAAGACGGTCATCCCCGCCAAGGCCTCGGCCAAGGTCAGCATGCGCCTGGTACCCAATCAGGACCCCGACGACATCATGGAGAAGTTCACCAAGTATGTAATGTCGCTGGCGCCCAAGGGAATCCAGTTGACGGTCAAGGTGCACTCCAAGGGCAAGGCTGTGGTGGTCAGCACGGATAACGACTATATCAAGGCCGCCAACAAGGCCCTGCATGAAGTTTTCAGCAAACAGACGGTCTACATTCGCTCTGGCGGCTCCATCCCCATCGTCGGCCAGTTCAAGAATGACCTTGGCATCCCGACGGTGATGATGGGTCTGGGCCTGCCGGATGACAACATCCACGCCCCCAACGAGAAGTTCCACATCGCCAACTACTACTGGGGCATTGAGTCGGTGATCCGCTTCCTGTCGAACCTGGGGTAGAGTATTCCGGCAGATTTGCATTTCGATTTGGATGAGCCCGGCCGCGATGGCCGGGCTTTTTAGTCAGTGGATAAATGTGCCAATTGCACCACTAATAGTGCATAATTTTGCCCTCAAGCGATGCCTTTACTTTGCACTTTAAGTTGTGCAATCTGGAGGCACTTACCGACATTTGCTACAACCGCTGTGCAACCGGTTGCGGTTTTGCACAGAGCACCCCAACAAATAGGGCTTTGATCCTTGACTCCCCCTGCCCCGCTCGGTAGAGTGACAACAACTTGCGAGGCGGACCCTCCCGCCGGATTTCGTCGTGGAGGGGCCCGGGCATTCGCCGGGTTTCCAGCCACCACTCGCGCAGCGGCAGCGGCTCTTGTTTGAGGCCGCACCGTATAAAGGGCGGCCCACCAGCCAGGGCCACAAGAGCTTGAGCGCCGGAGGATCGGCGCATGGCTTGCCCATTTTTCTTACGTGACAGGCAAACCGCCTATTTTTTGCAAGCGGGGCCAGGATGGCCCTGCGGCGGCGAGCGCGAGCAGTGTGCGATGGATTTCAATCCGCGCGCGCAAGGAGCATGGCGTTGCTGAAACTCAAAAAACTTCAGGTCCTGGGCTTCAAGTCCTTTTGTGACCGCACCGAAATGAAGTTCCATGGCGATGGCATTGCGGCCGTCGTCGGGCCGAACGGCTGCGGCAAGTCCAACATTGCCGATGCCATCAGCTGGGTGCTGGGCGAGCAGAGCGCCAAGAGTCTTCGCGGCGCCCACATGACCGACGTCATCTTTGCCGGCACGCGCGAGCGCAAGCCCACCGGCATGGCCGAGGTCACGCTGCACCTGGTGGATCCCGAAGTGTACGAGGGCAACACCGGCGCGCCGGTCATTGAGATTCACAACGACATGCCCGAGGACGACTGGGATGAGGCCGCGCTGCGCAGCGAACGCGAGCGCGAGGTGGACGAGTACACCGAAGAGGTGCGTCCCGGCCTGACCAGCGAAGAAATTGCCGCTGCCAACGATCTTTCCGCCGCCACTCCGGACGCAGTTGATGCGCCGGAGGGAAACCCGGAGTCCTCGGAGGCTTCGGCCTCCGGGGGCGCGGGTAGCGACGCTGGTAACGCCGCAGGCGGGCCGCAGGTGGTGCTCAAGATCCGCCGGCGCAAGTTCAAGACCACGTTTAAGAAGGGCGAAATCGCCGTCACCCGCCGCCTGTTCCGCAGCGGAGAGAGCGAGTACCTGCTGAACGGCAAGCTCTGCCGCCTGCGCGATATTCAGGACATTTTTATGGGCACCGGCCTCGGACCGGAGAGCTACGCGCTGATCGAGCAGGGGCGCATCGGGCAAATCTTGAGCAGCAAACCCACCGACCGTCGCAGCATCATCGAAGAGGCCGCCGGCGTAACGAAGTTCAAGACGCGCAAGCGGCTGGCCGAGGCTCGACTGGCCGACGCCAAGCAGAACCTGGCGCGCATCAACGACATTTTTGACGAAGTGACCAGGCAGATGAACAGCCTGAAGCGCCAGGCCGCCAAGGCAGAGCGTTACAGCCGTCTGCGCGACGAGATGCGCGCGCAGTTGCGCATTGTGCTGGCCAGCCGCTTTACCGAACTGGAATTGCAGAAGGCTCAGCTGGAAGCCGAGCTGGTGCAGTTGGCGGAAGAGTTGCATGTGCGCGGAGAGGCCGTGCAGGCCATGGATGCCGAGCACGCAGAACGCACGCAGCATGGCTACGCCGTGGAGGCCGAAAGCAAACAGACACGCGCGCGCATCAACCAGATTCAGTTGGAGATGGAACGGGCCACCACGCGCACGCGCACCAACGAAGAACGCTGCATGGAATTGGTTGCACGCTCGGCGGCCGCCGAGGCCGAGTCCTCCAGCGCGAGCACGCAACTGGCGCGGCTGGAAGAAGAACTGGCCGAGGATCGCAAGGTGCTGGAAAGCGCGGCGGCCGACGTGGCCGGTGCGCAGAGTGAGCATCAGCAGCGCCAGCAGCAGGCGCAGCAGGCAGCGCAGCGCCTGAGCGAGACCGAGCAACAGCAGGAGCAGCAGCGCCGCCGCATGCTGGAGCTGATGAACACCGCGGGCAGCATCCGCAACCGCATCACACAGGCGGAAGAGCGCATTGCCGCCCTGGGGCGCGAGGCCGAGCGCCTGCAGAGCGAACTGGAAACGAGCAACCGCCAGGTGGAGAGTTTTGGCGGGCAGCGTGGCCAGATCAGCCTGGAGTTTGAGACAGCGCAGGAAGAATCAAAAGCCATCACCACACGGCTGGCCGAGGCACGCGCGCAGTTGAGCGACAAACGCACTGCCGAAGGCGAGGCCAAGCTTCAGCTCGACCAGATGCGCTCGGAGTCGGCGGCACTGAATGGCCGCTGCGCCTCGCTGGAAGCGGTCATCAAGGAGCACGGCTTCAGCACGGAGAGCGTGCGCAAGCTGCTGCGCAGCGGTCAACTGACGGGAACGAATGCTCCAGTGGGTGTGCTGGCGGATTTCATTGAAGTCGAGGACAAGTACGAAGGCGTGGTGGATGAGTTCCTGCGCGACGAGCTGAACTACCTTGTCGTAAAGAGCTGGGACGCAGCCAATGCCGCGCTGCAACTGTTGCGCAGCGACGTGGAGGGCCGCGCCACTTTCCTGGTGCATCCTGACGATTCGCAGGCCAAGTTCAGCTTCGTCTTTGACGAGACCATGCGCACGCATCTGCGCGAGGACCGCGTCATCCCCCTAAAGGATTGCCTGCGCGTGCCGGAGAACTTTGGCAGCTCGCTGGAGGTCATCCTGCCCAAGCTGGGCAACGGCTATATTGTGCCGGACGCCGAGACGGGCCGCGCGCTGGCCTTGGAAAATCCCGACGCGTTCTACCTTTCGCTCAGCGGCGAGTGCTATCACAACGTGACCGTGACCGGCGGCAAAAAGCTGGCCGAAGGTCCGTTGCAGATGAAGCGCGAACTACGCGACGTGCAGCGCCAGATTGACGAGCTGGCAGCGCGCATCACCCTGCAGGAGCAGACGGTGGCGCAACTCGGCGGAGAGATCCAGGCGCTGACGGCGCTGCTGGACAAGTTGGAGGCCGAGCGACGCGACAGCGAGCAGAGGGTGATGACCAGCGGACACAGCCTGCGCCAGTTGGAAGGCGAGATGGCGCGTGTGCGCGAGCGCATGTCGGGCTACGAGCGCGACCTGCAACGCGTGCAGAGCGAGCGCGGCGAGCGCGAACAGTTCATCAGCGCGCGCCAGCAGGAACTGGCTCAGCACGAAGAGCAGCGCGTACAACTGGAGGCACAGATGGCAGCCTCGCAGCAGCATGTGGCAGAGCTGCGCACTGCACGCGACGCTGCCGCGCAGGCCGCCAGTGAGGTGATGGCCCGCGTCGCCACGCTGGAAGAGCGACGCCGCTCGGCTGCTTCGTCACTGGCGCGCATTGAAAGCATGGTCAGCGAGGTGAACCAGCGCGTGGCCAGCCTGCGTGCGCAGTTGGAGGGCGCCGCCGCCGAGCAGGTGCAGCGCCAGCGCGAGAACGAAGAACTGGCCGCCAAGCTGGTTGCATGGCAGGGCGAGCAAGAACAGGATCAGCAGCGCGAACTGGCTTTGCAGCAGGAAAGCGAGCAGGTGCGCGCGCGGATTGCAGAGCTTGAAGTTGAGCTGAAGAGTGCCCGCGAGGTGCTGGACCAGGTGCGCGACCGTCGCGGCGAGTTAAGCGCGCTGGCCGCAAAGGCTGAAAGCGATCTTGGTCACCTGACCGAAACCTGCCTGCAGGAACTGAGCCAGACTCGCGAGGAACTGCTCGCCGATGAGACTCTGCCCCGCCAGACGGGCGAAGAGCTGGCCGCCAGCGACACCGCTTACCGCGAGATGCGCGCCAAGCTCGAAGGCATGGGGCCGGTGAACATGATGGCCCTTGAGGAGTACAAGGAAACGGCGACGCGCCACGAGTTCCTGGAGACGCAGCGCAAGGACCTGCTCGACTCCATCGAGAACACGCAGAACACCATCCGCGAGATCGAGGAGATCAGCCGCGCCAAGTTCAACGAAGCCTTTGAGGTCATCAATGCGAACTTTACGCGCACCTTCAAGAAGCTCTTTGGCGGCGGCGAGGCGTGGATGAAGCTCACCGATCTGGAGAATTCGTCGGAGAGCGGCATCGATATTGTGGCTTCGCCTCCGGGTAAGAAGCTGCAAAACGTGCTGCTGCTCAGCGGCGGAGAGAAGGCTTTGACGGCGCTCAGCCTGCTGGTGGGCATCTTCCAGTACGCGCCCGCGCCCTTCTGCATCCTGGACGAAGTGGATGCACCGCTGGATGAGACGAACGTGGGCCGCTTCACCGAGCTTATCCGCGAGATGAGCAAGGAGACGCAGTTCATCGTCATCACGCACAGCAAAAAGACGATGAGCATGGCGCCGGTGATGTACGGCGTCACCATGCAGGAGCCCGGCGTTTCTCGCATTGTCAGCGTGCGCTTCGGC
>CAINND010000019.1 GCA_903851035.1 uncultured Acidobacteriota bacterium
ACCGAACCCACGTCGTTGCCGCCAAAGCGCAGCCCCATCTGGCAGACCTTCAAGCCTTGCGTCACCCAACTGGCCTGCACGTTCTGGAAGTTCGACAGGAAGATGCGGGAGATGGCCAGGGTCTTCAGGTACTCGACGGCCGTGGCTTCCGGCCAGCCGCGCCCGCCCAGCGCCGTGTGCTTGGGCTGGAAGGTCCAGGGGATGAAGGCCGTAAAGCCTCCGGTTTCTTCCTGTAGATCGTAGATGGCCTGGAAGTGGTTGATGCGGTGCTCCACGGTTTCGCCCACGCCGAACATCATGGTGGCCGTGGTCCTCATGCCCAACTTGTGGGCCGTGCGATGCACGTCCAGCCAGTCCTGCGTGGTGCACTTCAGGCGCGCCACCTTGCTGCGCACCTCGTCATCCAGAATCTCCGCGCCGCCGCCGGGGATGGATTGCAGTCCGGCCTCCATCAGCCTGCGGATCGTCTCCTCCAGGCTGATCTCGCTGTACTCGGCGATGCCGATGATCTCTGACGCCGACAGGCAATGCTGGTGCACCTGCGGAAAGCGTTCGCGAATGCCGCGGAAGAGCCGCTCGAACCAGTCAATCTTCAACTCGGGATTGATGCCGCCCTGCATCAACACGCCGGTGCCGCCCATCTCAACCGTCTCGGCAATCTTGGCGTAGATGGTGTCGAAGTCCAGCAGATAGCCCTTCTCGCGTCCCGGCCCTTTGACCGGCGCGTAGAAGGCGCAGAAGGTGCAGTACTCCGTGCAAATGTTGGTGTAGTTGATGTTGCGGTCGATGATGTAGCTGACGATGCCGTCGGGATGCAGGCGGCGGCGGATGGCGTCGGCCTCCATGCCTACGCCGATCAAATCGTCGGAGCGGAACATTTCGAGTGCTTGTTCGCGGGTAAGACTCATAGGGATATTCTACATTCAGCAGCCGATATGGTGCAGGGGCTGGGAGCTCTGGAAGTGGAGCGACTTTCCTGGGTGTCAAATCTGCCTGCCGCGTCATGCAAGGCCGTGGCGCTGCGGCATCGGCTACAATCGGGAACGGAAGCCGACGGCGGCCTGCATCGTGCGGCGCAGTTGTACATCCAATCAGTATGGCGCAGCGGAGCGAACTCCGCGGCCCTTGCGGTGAGCGTGTGGAGACCTGTTTGAAGACCGAATGTATTCCGTTTACGGCGATCCCGCACAGCTCGCGGCTCTTCCTCGATTTTCTCTTCGATTTTGACAAGACCAGTGCCTTCTATGCGCACCGCCCGCTGGCCCAGGCCGTGCTGGAACACGCCCGCACCCTCGACTTTCCCGCCGAGCGCCGCGCCCGGGTGGCCGATGTGCTGGAGCGCCAGAACCGCCAATGGGGTGCCTCCGCGGCAACCCTTGCCTCCATCGAGCGCCTGCGCAACGGTGCCGTGGCCTGCATCAGCGGGCAGCAGGTTGGAGTCTTTGGCGGGCCCTTGTACTCGCTGCTTAAGGCCATCTCCGCCCTGCAAATGGCCGAGGAGCTGACCTCCAAGGGCGTTCCGGCCGTTCCCATCTTCTGGCTGGCTACCGAGGATCACGACCTGGCGGAGATCGCCGCGGTCACCCTCCGCCATGGCAGTGAGTTGGAGACCTTCACGGCCACCGCCGCCACCGAGGCCGGTGGCCCTGTGGGTCCCATGCCGCTCGCCGAAAGCATCACGGCCATGGTCGAGCGTGCCGCCGAACTGCTCGGCCCGGGCTGGGTCAGCGACGCTCTGCGCGAGAGTTACCGCCCCGGTGAGAGCTTTGGCTCGGCCTTTGCGCGCCTCTTTACCCGGCTGCTCAGCGGCACGGGCATGATTCTCGTCGATCCGCTCGACGACCAGCTCCACGCCATCGCCCAACCCATCCTCAGCGCGGCCGCCGAGCGCGCCGAGGAGTTGAACTCCGCGCTGCTGGAGCGCGGCAAGCAATTGCACAAAGCCGGCTATCACGAGCAGGTTCGCGTCACGCCGGAGAGCACGCTGCTGTTTTCCTTGGAAGGCAACCGCCGCACCGTGCTGCACCTGGCGGGCTCGGACTTCATGTTGGGCGCCGCACGTCAACCGCGCCAGCAGGTGTTGGACAACGTCCGTCAACACCCCGAGCATTACAGTCCCAACGTGCTGCTGCGCCCCGTCGTGCAGGATTACCTCTTCCCCACGGCCGTTTACTTTGGCGGCCCGGCGGAGATTGCTTATTTTGCGCAGGCCGGCGTGGTGTATGAAAAATTGCTCGGCCACAGTACACCGGTTCTGCCGCGCTTCTCCGCCACACTCATGTCTGCCGCGATGAGCGCATTGTTGGAGCGCTACGACGTTAGCTTCCTCGATCTTTTCCATGGCAACGAGAAGCTCTGCGAGCTGCTGGCCTCGCGCGTACTGCCCGCCGGGCTGCGCCAGGCTCTCAGCGCCGCGCATCAGTCGCTGGAGTCGAACCTGTCTGCCGTGCGCGCCGAGTTGCAAACGCTCGACCCCACACTAGTGGATGCCGCCGCACGCAGCGAGCGCAAGATGCGTTACCAGCTAGGCAAAATCGATGCCAAGGCCGCCCGTGCTCAGCTTCGCCGCTCGCCCACCGTGGCGGAAGATGCGCACATGGTGCTCAGCGGCCTCTTCCCACACAAAGGCCTGCAGGAGCGCACGCTCCCCGGCATCGAGTTCCTCGCCCAGTACGGCCCGGAACTGATTGCCACGCTGAAAGAAGTCGCCGCCTCGGGCTGCCCGGGACACCAGATCATTCGGCTGTAAATCCCTCGTTGTGTATCCTATGTGGCGTCGTCTCCGACTGGTGCTACCATATTCACGCTATGTCCAAAAAGCAGAAAAGTTCCGTCGAAGATGGCTTTGAGGTGATGTGTCCCTGCTGCGAGGCCTCGCTCAAGATTGATCCCGTCACCCGCGCCGTCATCACGCACACGCCCAAGCCCGTGGCCCGTACCTTTGCCGACATGGAAGCCGCCGCTCGCGCCATGCGCGAAGGTGACGTGCGCAAGGAATCGCTCTTCCGCCAATCGGTAGAGGCCGAAAAGAACAAGGCCGACCTGATGGACAAGCGCTTCGCCGAGGCCGTCAAGAAGGCCAAGGAAGAGAAGGACCTGACAAAGCCCTTCCTGCGTGACTTTGATTTGGATTAGGCACACTTTGAGTGCAATGACACTGTCGGCCTTGGCCGCTACTTTGCGCCAACCCTCCGGCGACGCTTGCCATCCCAACCCAGCCGCGTAACACTAGAGGGCATGACGACTGGCCAGCGTTTTGAACGTGCGGTGGAGATCATGCATCGCCTGCGGGCTCCCGGCGGCTGCCCCTGGGACCGCGAACAGACCTTCGACAGCATCACAAAATACACGGTGGAAGAGACCTACGAGGTCCTGGAAGCCATTGAGCAGCGCGACTGGCAGGAGCTGCCGCAGGAACTCGGTGACCTGCTTTTGCAGGTGCTCTTCTACGCAGAGATGGCCACCGAAGACGGCCACTTCTCCATTGACACCGTTCTCGACACGCTCAGCGACAAGCTGGTGCGGCGGCATCCTCACGTATTTGGCGAGGTGGAGGCCAACACCAGCAGTGAAGTGCTGCGCAACTGGGAGGCCATCAAGCGCCAGGAGCGCGCGCAGAAATCCGATGGCGACGCCGAGGAGCGCAAACCGCTGCTCGATTCCGTCGGCACGGCCATGCCGTCACTGCTCGAGGGCCTGAAGCTCAGCAACAAGGCGGCGCACGTTGGCTTCGACTGGCCCAACATTGACGGCCTCTTCGACAAGCTTGCCGAGGAGACCGTTGAGTTGCACCGCGAGGTCGAACGCATTCCGCCGCCGGGTCCGCAGCCCATTGGACGCGGCGTGGCCGGCGCACGTGGCGTGCATCGCGATGCCGAATTACAATCCCGCCTTGCGGACGAAGTCGGCGACCTTTTGTTTACCGTGGTCAACCTTGCCCGCTACCTTGAAGTGGATCCCGAGAGCGCGTTGCGGCACACGAATCGCAAGTTCCGCCGCCGCTTTGGCCACGTCGAAGCCGCGTTGCATGTCGAGGGCAGGGAACTCTCCGACGCCACGCTAGAAGAGATGGAGCGCCACTGGCAGCAGGCCAAAGGCAGCGACCCCCGCAGCGAGGAGAAATAGCGTTGAGTGAAGATTTCCAGAAGACATTCGGCGGGCTGACGCTGCGCACCTGCCACACCGTGGGCGACTTCCGCCAGGTGCTGGCCCTGCAAAAAGAGGTCTGGGGCTTTGAAGACGCCGAGCTGGTGCCGGTGCGTATGTTCGTCGTGGGAGAAAAAGTTGGCGGCCATGTACTCGGCGCCTTCGATGGCAACACGCTGGTCGGCTACAGCTACGGCATCCCCGGCGTTCGCGCGGGCCATGCCTACATCCACTCTCACATGCTGGCCGTGCGGGAGAACCTCCGCAACAGCGGCCTGGGCCGTGCGCTAAAGCTGATGCAGCGCGAGCTTTGCCAGCGTCAGGGCTTCACGCTCATCGAGTGGACCTTCGATCCGTTGGAGATCAAGAACTCCTGGTTCAACCTGGAGCGGCTGGGCGCCATTGTGCGCCGCTACGTGGTCAACCAGTACGGCATCACGGCATCGCCTTTGCAGGGCGGGCTGCCCACGGATCGCCTAGTGGCCGAGTGGTGGCTCAACAGCGATCGTGTTCGCCATACGCTCGAACATGGCCGCCCGGAGAAGATTGACGTGGTTGAGCGGGTTGCCGTGCCGGCCAATGTTTATGCGTGGAAGTCCGAGCCGGAGACGCGTCACCTTGCGGCCCAGGCGCAGCGCGGCATACGCGATTCATTGCAGCAACATCTGGCGGCGGGGCTGGTGGTCACAGGCTACGAGCGCGACGCCGAGGGCAACGGTAGTTTTCTGTTGGGCCGCTGGGATGGCGCTGAGTTTTAGCCGACTAAGTATTCAGGCAACGGGGTGAAATGATTATGAAGATTGAGGCCATCACGCTGCGGGAGATCCGCATGCCGCTGGTGCATTTCTTTGAGACCAGCTTTGGACGCACCACCGAGCGCCGCATCCTGCTGGTGACCGCACACTGCGAGGGCGCGGACGGCTGGGGCGAATGCACCGCTGGCGAGCATCCCTTCTTCAGTGAAGAAGCAACGGACACTGCCTGGTGGGTGCTGAAGGAATATCTGGCGCCCATGCTGACGGGTCAAACCCTGCTGGGCGGCGGGCGCGAGGCAGCCTTCCGCATGTACGGCGTGCGCGGGCATCGCATGGCCAAGGCCGCACTGGAGAACGCCGTATGGGATGCCGAGGCGCAGGCCAAAAATGTTCCGCTATGGAAGCTGGTCGGCGGCTCACGGCGTGAGCTTGCGGCCGGTGTCAGTATCGGCATCCAAAACACGCACGAGGAACTGCTGAAAAAAATCGCCACCGAGGTCGCCGCCGGATACCAGCGCATCAAGGTGAAGGTGAAGCCCGGATGGGACGTGGACGTGCTGGCCAAAATCCGCGAGCGTTTCCCGTCCATCATGCTGAGTTGCGACGCCAACAGCGCCTACACGCTGGATGACCTGGATCATCTCAAACTCTTCGATGATTTTCGCCTGCTGATGATTGAGCAGCCCTTGTGGAGCGACGAGATTTATCTGCATGCGCTCTTGCAGCACTCGCTGGCCACCAGTCTGTGCCTGGATGAATCCATCCTCTCGGCCCGCCACGCCATGGCGGCCATCGAGCTGAAGGCCTGCCGCATCCTCAACGTCAAACTCGGCCGCGTAGGCGGCTTCAGTGAGGCCATTCGCGTGCATGACGTGGCCCTGGCCTCTGAGATTCCCGTCTGGTGCGGTGGCATGCTGGAGAGTGGCCTCGGCCGCGCTCACAACCTGGCGCTCTCCACCCTTCCGGGCTTCTCGCTCCCGGGTGACGTTTCGGCCTCCGCGCGCTACTGGAAAGAGGACATCATCGAACCCGAGGTTACCGTTTCCGGGCAGGGAACCATCGCCATCGGCGATCAGCCCGGGCGCGGATACGCCCTGCGGGAAGATTTGATTGAGCGGCTGACCGTGCGCAAGGAGACTTTCCGCGCATAATTTCACTATTCCGCAAGCCCGCATAGGAACCATCCGGGTTGCATTGGCGTAAAATTCGGAAGTAACGAACGTGGCCGTCCTCCCGGGCGTTGCTCCGGGCCGGGCGGTTGGATATAGTCGGTAGTATCCACCGGCAAGTAAGGACGTGCAGCGCCGCCGCGGCCGGGATTGTTGAGGCGGGCCGTGGCACAGATCAGAATCTTCTAGGGGAGTGTTCCCATGTGGAAATCGCGCATCGATGAGAAGCCGACGGCTTCTAACAGCCCGCAGCCGCCGGCGCCCGCAGCTCCGGCCAGCACCACCTATCAACCCCGCACCGTGGAGACGCCCAAAATGGAAAGCTATCGCGCTGACGTCGCGCACATCGGCAAGTCGGTCATCATCAAAGGCGAGCTGAGTGGCAGTGAAGACCTCTATCTGGATGGCGAGGTCGAAGGCAACATCGACCTGCACGACCACAACCTGGTCATCGGCCCCAACGGCAAGGTGCGCGCCAACGTCTCCGCCCGCGAGGTCACCGTCCACGGCAAGGTGGATGGCAACGTGACCGGCGTGGAAAAGGTCGAGCTCAAAAAGAGCGCGGTGCTTGCCGGCGACATCAGCACTCAGCGCATCGTCATTGAAGACGGCGCGTTCTTCAAGGGCGCCATTGACATCCGCAAGGCCGAGGTCAAAACGCCGCCCATTACTTCGTACGGCTCCTCCAGCAGTTCCACGCTGCTTGGTGAAGACAGCTAGCATTCACTCATCACTCCGGCCCCAGTAGCCACGCAGCTGCGCGGGGCCGGACTTCTGAATCGGCAAGGTCAATCTTGGGGTTCTTCCGCAATCTCATTGGCGGTGATGACGCTTCACCCCGCCCGTCGGCGCGCAAGCTGCCGCGCGTGGAGCGCTACAGCACCGGCTTCGAACAGTTTACCCACGCCATCCGCGAGCCCGAGGGGTTGAACATCCTCGATCTCGGCCCTACCTCTCCGGCCAACATCGAATACATCACCGGACTTGGTCATCGCGCCGTCAATGAGGACGTACTTTCCGCCGCCTGCAGCGGACGCTACCTTGCGCCGGGCGAGGAAGAGGGCACCACCATCGTGGACGTGGCCGGCTTTCTGGCCGCCGAACTGCAATATCCCGAAGAGAGTTTTGACGCAGTGATTTTGTGGGATGTCTGTGACTATCTGCCCGAGCCGCTGGTCAAGCCCGTGGTGGAGCGCGTGCGCCGCATCACCCGCCATCGCGGCGTTCTGCTGGCCTTCTTCCATGCCCGCGAGGCCGCCACGCCGGAGGCGGAAACCCACTATTGCCGCTACCACATCCGCAACCATCGCCTGCTGGAGCTGGAACCGGGCAAGCCCTACCCGTTGCAGCGCACTTTCCAGAACCGGCACGTGGAAAATCTCTTCCGCGATTACGCCTCGATCAAGTTCTTCCTCGGCAAGGAAAACATCCGAGAAGTCCTGTTGCTGCGCTAGGCCGTTTCCAGTTCTTCTTCCAACAGTTGTTTATCGTGCAGGCTGGTGTAGTAGCCGTTCAAGGCCAGCAACTCCTCGTGCGTGCCGTACTCAACAATTTTTCCGTGCACCAGCACGGCAATGCGGTCTGCGTTGCGCACGGTGCTGACGCGGTGTGAGATGAAGATGGTCGTGCGTCCCTGCATCACCTGGCTCAGCCCGTTCAGTATCTCGTCTTCTGTGTGGGTGTCCACGCTGGCCAGCGCGTCGTCCAGGATGAGGATGCGCGGCTCGCGAATGACCGCCCGGGCGATGGCCACGCGCTGCTTCTGTCCGCCGCTCAGGGTCAGTCCGCGCTCGCCAACCATGGTCTCGTATTTTTCCGGGAAGCCCTCCACGTCCACGGCGATGCGGCTGATGGCGGCCGCCCGTTCAATCTGCTCCGTGGTGGCCTGCTCCACGCCAAAGGCGATATTCTCCCGCACCGTGGCGCTGAACAGGAATGTCTCCTGCGGCACAAAGCCGATCTGGCGGCGCAGGGTCTCCAGCGGATATTCGCGGATGTTGCGGCCGTCAATCAGCACCTCGCCATCCACCGCGTCCAGAATGCGCGGAATCAGCGAAACCAGCGTGGACTTGCCCGAACCCGTCGGCCCGACGATGGCCAGGCTCGTGCCGGCCGGAACCTTCAGGCTCACCTCGTGCAGCACCGCCGAGCCCGGTTCCACGCGCAGGCTCAGCATGCCATCCGCCGGGCGCGACTGCCGGTCGTAAGCAAACGTCAGCCCGCGGAACTCAATCTCGCCGCGAATCTCCGCATCGGGCGCCACGGTAATTTGCGCCGGGTCGTCGGCAATGTTGGGCTTCTGCCGCAGGATTTCGTCAATGCGGCTCATGCTGGCCGTGCCGCGCTGGAAGATGTTGATCACCCAGCCCAGCGCGATGATCGGCCACGTCAACTGAATCATGTACATGGTAAAGGCCACAAAGTCGCCGGGAGAAATGTGGTGGCGCAGCACCTCCTGCCCGCCCACAAACAGCACGATGACCAGTGCGATGCCCAGCATCATTTCCAACGTGGGCCACAACATGCCAATCAGCCTAGCCAGCGGCAGCGAGCGTTGGATGTAGCTGAGGTTGTCGCGCTCAAAGCCGCGCACCTCGCTCTCCTCCTGCGCGTAGGCGCGGATGAGCCGTGCGCCGGAAAAGTTCTCCTGGGCGCGCGCGCTGATGTCGCTGAACTTGGCCTGGATGCGCTCAAAGCGTTCGTGAATCCGCGAGCCGAAGTACTGCACAATCACGCTGGCGATGGGCAGCGGCAGAAACGCCCAGATGGTCAGCCGAGGACTGATGCGCGTCATGAAGAACAGCGCGAAGGCCGTGAAGACCACCGTGTTGGCCGAATACATGATGGCCGGGCCCAGCAGCATGCGCACGGCGTTCAGGTCGTTGGTGGCCCGTGCCATGATGTCGCCGGTGCGGGTGCGTCCGTAGAAGCCGGCATCGAGCGACTCCAGGTGGCGGAAGAGGTCGTTGCGCAGGTCGAACTCAATCTCGCGCGAAATGCCGATGACGATCCAGCGCGTCAGGAACTGGAAGATACCCTTACCCGCCGCCACCAGCACCAGCAGCAGGCACCAGGTCACAATCTTGTCGTGGGTCACGCCCTGGTACAGGTCGTCCACAATGCGTTTGATGATCAGCGGGCTCAGCACAACGATGCCGTTGTTGCACACCACGGTCAGGCTGCCGGCCAAAAAGCCCTTCCAGTAGCGGGTCATGTACGGCATCAGCGGACGTAAGGAAGTGGAAGCCAAAAAGGTCACCTGGGTTTGTCAAACAAAGCTACAGACAATACAAGTTAGATGCGGTGGAAGGCCGCCGGGTCGCAGGGCGCGCGTTTTATGTCGGAACCTTCAGTAGCAGATACCCACCCAGCAGGCCGAAGATGATATCCGAGCCCCACGCCGCCAGTGACGGCGGCAACTGGCTGGCGTTGCCCATTGCCTCAAAGAATCCGGCGGCCACAAAGTACACAATGGCCACGCCCAGCGCCACGGCGATGCCCGTCAGTGCGCCTTTGCGTCCTGAACTGAGCGAGAACGGCACGGCCAGCACGGCCATGATCAGCGTGATCACCGGGTAGGCGAACTTCTTCTGCAATTGCACGCGCAGCCGCACCACGTCAAAGCCGCTCTGCTGCAGGTCGGCGATGTAGTCGCGCAGCTCACTCGAACTCATCTCCTGGCTCTGGTGCACTTCCTTTTTGAAGTAGCCCGGCGGCTCCACCAGGTTGGGGAAGGTGCTGGCGTCAAACGTCTGGAAGCTCTGGATGGCCGAGCCGCGGAAGCTGCGCTGCCATCCTTGCTCAAACACCCACTTGCCCAGCTCCTGCGACCAGTGCGCCCGCGAGGCGTGCACCCGCGAGGTCAGCTCAAAGGTTTTGGGATCGAAGCCGAAGACCGTGATGTTGCCAAAGCTGTTCTGGTCGGCGTCGAAAAATTCATAATAGTAAATATTGTCGTGCTCGCCGAAGATCCACTTCCGGTCCGGCCGCAGGTAGGTCTGCGCGGGCTTGCCCTTGATCTGGTTGCGCAGCGTCTCCTGGCGCTGGTTGGCCGCCGGGATGTAGTGCTCGTCAAAAAAGTACAGGGCTGAGCTCAGCATGGCGGCGATGATCAGGATGGGGAAGACCACGCGGTAAATGCTGGTTCCGGTGGCCTTCATCGCCGTAATCTCGTTGCTCTTTTGCAGCAGGCCGATGGCGGTCAGCACGGCCAGCAGCACGCTCAGTGGCGCCATGGTGTAAATCATCTGCGGAGAAACATTCAGCAGGTATTCGCCCACCATCAGCATGGGAATGCGGTTGCGCACGATGTCGCTGAGCAGCTCAAAGAACGTGAACACCAGCGTCAGCAGCAGAAACGACGTCAGGATCATCGCCAGGTATGTGGCAAAGTCGCGCAGGATGAGCTGATCGAGCAGCAGGGGATAGCCCAGGCTGAAGCGCGGCTTCTCCACCTTGGCGGCCTTGGCCTTCGCCTCCGGACTGGGTTGCAAGCGCTCGCGCAGCCCCGTCCACATGGTGCCCATCCAGCCAAAGTCCAGCACCGTGTGCTCCACCCGCCGCATCAGCACCATTCCCGCCAGCAGGAAAAATCCGTTGGCGGCCCACACGCCTACCCACGGAGCGATACGCCCGCCGCGGCCCAGGCTGATGCCCGTCAGCGAGATGAAGTAGTAGAAAAACACGAGCACGATGGTGAGCACGAAGCCCATGCTCTTGCCGCCTTTTTTCGAACTCAACCCCAGCGGAATGCCGACCAGCGCCAGCACCAGGCAGCTTGTGGGCAGGGCCAGGCGGCGGTGGAACTCCACCAGGTACCAGCGCGCGCGCACCGTGGGCGTGTCCTGCTTATTGCGCGGCTTGCCCAGGTTCGCCTCGGGATGATGGCCGCGGTACCAAAGCTCGCGCGTGCTCATCTCGCTCACCGGAACCAGCTCGGGCTTGCCCTCGTCCGGGTTGGGAATCGCCATGGGCAGGTCCGTTTCAGCAAAGGTGCTGATCTGGTACTCCTCGGGCTTTTGCGGCTGCACCTCCTGCTGCGAGCCGTGGCTCAGGTGCATGTGCAGGGCCGTGGGATCGTCGTTGACGATGATGCCGCTGCGCGCCACCGTGATCTTCGGTGCCGAGGGGTCGGTCACGTCGGCCAGGAAGACGCCCCTCCACTGCGCCGCGTTGGTGGTGGAGCGCACGTCCTCCACGTACAGCACGGTGTTTTTGAATTCCTCGTAAAAGACGCGCGGCTGGATTTCAAACGATGCCTGGGTGCTGACCAGCTTTCCCTGCAGCCGGCTCAGCGCGGCCGAACTGGCCGGCGCGATCCACACGCTGTTCACCACGGCCACCACCCAGGTTACGACCGCAAAGAAGGCCACAATGCGCACGAACATCCACGCGCCCAGTCCGCTGGCGCGCATGGCCGTCACCTCGCTGTCGGCGGCCAGCCGGCTCAATCCAATCAGGATGCCGACCAGCAATCCCATGGGGATGGTGATGGTGAAGGCAACGGGCAGGGTAAACAGGAAGAGTTCCACCACGCTGGGTAGCGGCGCGCTGTCGCGCACCACGATCTCCAGCAGGCGGCCGAGGTCGCGCATGAAGATGACAAAGGTGAACAGGCCCATGCCCATGGCGGCATGCTGGATCACCTCGCTTAATATGTAGCGCGGGAATATCTTCACGGCGCGTCCGGAATCGGCACCTCAGGAACGGGAATCATTCCGAGTCTAGCATGGGCGTGGGACCCTCCGTGCTGCTATCCTATTGGCCGGTCATCTTGGCATAATTCATCGCAGCCGGCACTTCGGCACTCATCAGGAAAAATGGCGCAAGGCAGTATTCGACTTCTCTTTCTCTGGCACATGCACCAGCCCTTCTACAAGGACCTGGTCAGCGGTGAATACCGCATGCCCTGGGTGCGTCTGCACGCCCTCAAGGACTACTACGGCATGGTCAAGCTGCTGGAGGAGTTTCCCGGCGTCCACCAGAACTTCAACATCGTGCCCTCGCTGGTGGCGCAAATCGAAGATTACTGCTCCGGGCTCTTCAAGGATCCCTTCTGGGATGTGGCCGCTAAGCCGGCCGCCGGGCTCAACCCGCAGGAGCGCGCTTTTGCCCTCAGCTATCTCTTCCAGGCCCACGGCGAGCGCATGATCGGCCGCTATCCGCGTTATCGCCAGCTCTGGGAGCAGGTTCGCTCCGCCGGCCCCGACCCTTCCAAGGCCGCCATCACATTCGGCGAGCGCGACTACCGCGACCTCCAGGTGCTCTCGCAGGTGGCATGGTTCGACGAGTACTTCCAGGACGATCCCGGCGTCAAAGCTCTCGTCGAAAAAGGCCAGGGCTTTAGCGAAGAAGACCAGCGCTTTGTCATGAGCAAGCAGCATGAGATTCTGAAATCTGTGCTGCCGGCCTACCGCGCGGCCGCCGCCCGCGGTGCCGTCGAGCTTTCGGCCACGCCCTACTATCACCCCATCCTGCCGCTGCTGTGTGACACCAATGCCGGGCGCGACTCCGTCCCCGGCCTCCCGCTGCCCAACGAGCGCTTCCGTCATCCCGGCGACGCCGAGGAGCAGATTCGCCGCGCGCTGGATACTCACGAGCGCACATTCGGCGTTCGCCCCACCGGCATGTGGCCCAGCGAAGGCTCGGTCAGTGACGAGGTTCTGTCCATTGCCGCCGGGCTGGGCGTCAAGTGGATGGCCACCGACGAAGGCGTGCTGGGGCGCAGCCTGGGCGAGGAATTCGCCCGCTCCGCCGAGGGATTGCTGAAGGCGCCCCAGGCGGCCAAGCTCTACAACATTCACCGCTGGCAGCAGAACGGCCAGCAGATGGACCTGGTCTTCCGCGATCACCGCATCAGCGACCTTGTCGGCTTTGTCTACGCAGGCATGGGCGCCCGCGAGGCCGCCGCCCACCTGATGAATAACATCCGCCTGGCCGCCGCCCCGCTCACCGACCAGGGCCGCGACGCCGTCGTGCCCGTCATTCTGGATGGCGAAAACGCCTGGGAGAGCTTTGAGAAGAACGGCCGCGACTTCCTCCGCCGCTTCTACGATTCGCTCCAGAAGGATTCACAGATCGAGCCCCTCACCATCAGCGAGGCCATCTCCCGCCAGCAGCCGGAGACCTTCGGCCCCCTGCGCGGCCTCGTCCCCGGCTCCTGGATCAACGCCAACTTCAACGTCTGGATCGGCGCGCCGGAGGACAATCGCAGTTGGGATTACCTCAGCCAGGCCCGCGACTTCTATGACGAAAATGCCGCCCAGGCCACCCCGGGGCAGCGCGCCCTCGCCTGGGAGGAGCTGCTTATCGCCGAAGGCAGCGACTGGAACTGGTGGTACGGCCCCGAGCATCACTCGGCCAACGACCGCGACTTCGACGAGCTCTACCGCAAGCATCTCTCCAACGTCTACACCGCGCTCGGCGGCGTGCCGCCCGATCATCTCGCGCGGCCCATCAGTGGAGCGATCGCCCGCCCGGCCATGACGCCGCAGACGGCTTATGTGCACCCGGTCATTGACGGCCAAGTCAGCAGCTACTTCGACTGGATGGGCGCGGCTACCCTGGGCAGCGACCGCCGCGGCGGCAGCATGCATGGCCGTCTATACCTGCTGGATGCCCTGCACGCCGGCATTGACGAACACAATCTGTACGCACGCCTCGATTTCGCCTCCGCACTGCCCAAGGCGGACCTGCTGGCCACCTTGCACATGGCCCTGCGCCGTGGCGAGCAAACGCAGGCCAACCTGCAGTTGGAGATGACAATCGGGCAGGGCAGCATCACCTCATGGGAGTTGCGCAACGGTGTGCGCGCGCCGCTGGCCACCAACCTGGCGCCCAATGGCGTGGAGGCCGCGCACGGCCGCGTGCTGGAAGTAAAAATCCCCATGGCGCTGCTGGGCGCAACCACCGGCGATGCCTTCAACCTGCGCTTCGTCCTCTATCGCGACCACCTGCCCATGGACGCCCTGCCGCAGGAAGGCTCGCTGGAGATTCAGGTCGTGCCAGAGGATGTGCTCGTGGAATTGGCCTACGAAGCGAAGTAAACTCTCTGCAACAAGGAGAATCCCGAGATGGCCGACCTCATCCGTACCGGCGTTTCCATTGAATCTGATCTGCTGGAAAAGTTTGACAAGCTCATTGAGCGGCGCGGCTACGGCAACCGCTCGGAGGCTCTCCGCGATCTCATTCGCGAGGCGCTGGTCAACGATAAGGTCAGCGAGAATCGCCCCGTCGTCGCCACCCTCTCCATGGTCTATGACCATCACCGCCCGGAGCTTTCCGCCAAGCTCAACGCCGCGCAGCACCACCACCACGGCAATGTGCTGGCCGCCACCCACGTCCACCTGGACGAGCACAACTGCTTCGAGGTCATCATCATGAAGGGCAAGTCCAATGAGGTAAAACACCTCTCCGACCACATGCTCAGCATGAGGGGCGTCAAGCATGGCAAGCTGGTGATGACCTCCACGGACGGGGATTTCTAGGCAGCCCGGCATCGGCCCGTATAGCGCATACGAAAAATGAAATAATATGCGGCATACTTATTGCAAAATCGTGTTACCGATGAAATAATCTTCCTGCGTCCTTTCAGCCAGGGAGATTTATCGCTCATGCACCTCCGGTCGTCTCTCCTCGCGATCTTTCTTCTCCCCGGCATCCTGTCTGCGCAGCAGGCCACACTCAATGCTCACCAGCACCTCTCCGGAACCATCGTTGACACATCGGGCGCGGTCATTCCCGGTGCCAGCGTGCAACTTCGCGGCGCGAATGGCTCCGTCCAGGCGAAGATCCGCTCAGACGCCAAAGGCTCCTTCGTTATCCCCGGACTCGTGGCCGGCAATTTTCAACTCGCCGTGTCTGCCCCCGGCTTTGAGGCCAAAGTAAGTTCCATCACCATCGCTGCCGCCCTTGCATCGGCCCCGCTGCGCATCACCCTGGCAGTGGCTGCCGTCAGCGCCAGCATCAACGTGCAGGGCCGCGCCGATGACCTCATCGGCATCGCCGCCTCCGCTACGCAGGGCACGGTGGGCGCCACGGAGATCGAAGAGCGCCCGATGCTTCGTTCCGGAGAAGTTCTGGAGGCGGTTCCCGGCGTCATCATCACGCAGCACGCCGGCGGCGGCAAAGCCAACCAGTACTTTGTTCGCGGCTTCAACCTCGACCACGGCACGGACATCGCCATCTTCCTGGACGACATGCCGCTGAACCTGCCTTCGCACGCGCACGGCGAGGGCTACTCAGACATGAACACCGTCATCCCGGAGTTCGTGAATGGCGTCAGTTACGAGAAGGGCCCGTATTCCGCCGAGGTCGGCAACTTCAGCTCAGCGGCCTCCGCCCATATGGAATTCTTCAAGACGTTGCCGGAAAACTTTGTCCAGGTCGAAGGTGGCAACTTCGGCTTTGGACGCACCGTCTTCGGCGTCTCGCAAAAACTTGGCAAGGGCAACCTGCTCTACGGCGGAGAGGCTTATCACGACAACGGCCCCTGGACGACGCATGAAGACAATTTCTTCAAGTACAACGGCCTGCTCACCTACAGTCAGGGTTCGGACGACCGTGGCTTCAGCATCACCTCCCGCGCCTACCGTGGCACATGGCACTCCAGCGATCAGATCCCAGTGGACGCCATCCCGCTGGTGGGCTACTTAGGCACGCTGAACCCAACCGATGGTGGCACATCGCAGCGCTACAGCCTGCAGTCGGAGTGGCACCGCCGCCGCGCCAACTCCGAGACGAAGATTTCAGCCTTCGGTTTTTATTACGACCTCAATCTGTTCTCTGATTTCACCTACTACCTGATTGATCCCAACAAGGGCGATCAGTTCGAGCAGCAGGACCGCCGCTGGGTGGCTGGCTTTGACCTTCACCACAAAATTTTCAGCCATTGGTTAGGCCGCCGGGTAGAAAACACCTTGGGCCTCCAGCTTCGCAACGATTGGGTGCACAACGGACTTTTCCGTACGGAAGAACGCTCGCGCACCGACAAGAATGACATCAACGCCTGCAACGATCAGCCCATCCCTCAGTGCGGCACCATTCCGAACCTCACGGCCACTCTGCCCGCGGCCACGGATTTGAATCGGTTTACGGACACGATAGGTAGTGTCTACTTCGAAAACAAAATCCAGTGGACGAGCAAGTTCCGCTCCGTGCTGGCCCTGCGCGGAGACGAAGCTAAGTATGTCGTCACCAACCTGACTCCCACTTATTTCTCTCCATTGTTCGGCTCGGTCAACTTTCGGCAGCTCAACTCCGGCTCGGCCACCAAGTTCCTGCCCAGCCCCAAAGCAACTTTGATTTACGCTCTCTCGCCCAGGACGGAGTTCTATCTACAGGGCGGATTCAGCTTCCACAGCAACGACGCGCGTGGCGCAGCGCAAAAGGCGGAGCCGATTTCGCCGGACTATCCATTCCCCACCGCCACCACGCCAATCACTCCCCTGGTGCAGACCAAGGGCGGGGAAGTGGGCGTGCGCACCTCGGTCGTTCCCCATCTGCAAAGCACCCTTGCGCTCTGGTATCTGCACAGCAACTCCGAGCTGATGCAGGATGGCGATACCGGCGGCACCTCGGCCTCCGATCAGTCCAGCAACCGCTATGGCATTGAATGGGCCAATTACTACGCGCCCGTCGAACATCTGTCGTTTGATTTCGATATTGCCGACTCCCGCGCGCAATTTACGCAGGTAGATCCGGCCGACGCGGCCTACATCAACGTGTCTGGCCATTATCCTGTGCAGCTTCCGGGTGGCAAGCTGGTGCCGGAGGCGGTCAAGCTGGTCGTCTCCGCCGGTGCCACGCTACACCAGTACAAGGGCTTTACGGCCACTCTGCGCCTGCGCTACTTTGGCCCGCGTGAGCTGACCTCGGATGGAATCAACCGCTCGGCGGCTACCACACTGGTCAACGCCAGCGTTGGCTACCAGTTCAGCAGGAAGTGGGGCATTACGGCAGAAGCATTGAATTTGCTGAACCGCAAAGCAGATGACATCACCTACGCCTACATCTCCCGGATCACGCCAGCCGCCAACCCGGAATTCACAAACGTATCGCACCCTACCGAGCCGTTCCAGGTGCGCTTTGCCTTGCGCTACCGCTTCTAGTTGCATTGATTCACTGTTCCACCTGTGCGGAGGGCCGGGGATTCACCTCCCGGCCCTTATCTTGCTGCGTCAACAGATGGCTCTAATCCACTAGCCATCGCCCGACTTATCAGCGAACTTCTTTCTCCCTCCTGCAAACCACCCGGAAGGGCCATTACTTTAGTTTTCGCATTCTGCGCTTAATACACGCAATATTCATCTTCGCAGAGCAACTTTGTACAGAAGCATGGTGTTAGCTCACACGAAAGTGGAGAGTGCCGCCGCGGATGGCGTACCCCGCCCGCCGTGCCGCCTGCCCCTCTCCGGATATTTCATGTAGTCCCATGGAGCATTGCAAAATTCAGCCCGCGGCCTTGCCGGTTGCGGTTCTTAGGGGGAAGTGAGTCGATGAAAACAAAGGCACTTCACATCCTGGCCGGCCTGTTTATCGCCAGCCTTCTTTTCGCCGTCGCCTGTGGCGGTGGCAGCAGTTCATCCTCAACACCAGCCAACCAGACCGGCACCGTCCACGTCTTAATCAGCGACGATCCCACCGAGGACTGGGCGACCATTGGGGTCAAAGTGATGAGCATCTCCCTGGTTCCCCAGGGTGGCGGCACGGCGGTTCCTGTGTACACCGCGCCCAGCACTCCGCCCATGATCAACCTCGTCCAGCTCGATCAGCTCAGTGAAATTCTCGGCAACACCACGATTCCCGTCGGCACATACAGCCAGGCGCAGCTCACCCTCAGCGCCAACAACAACGGAACCACCTGCGACGTGGAACTGGTGGTCTCGGGCGATCCGGCCGCAGGTTTCGATCTTCCCGCCGGCACCGTGGTGCCCTGCAGTCAGATTCAGATCGTCGGTGCCACCGGCAGCGCCGGCAGCATGACCGTCCCGCTCAATGTGAACCTGCCTACGCCGCTGACTGTGACCGCAAGCAGCTCCAACGCTCTTGATCTCGAGTTCGACCTCAACCATCCTGCTCTCATCGTGGAGCATGATCCGGCCGGTGCCACGGCCCCAACCTGGGCTGTCAACTTCAGCGGCCCGGTACGTCATCACCCGCGTGCCGACCTGACGAAGGTTCTCCTGCGCCACACCTACGGGCAGGTGCAGTCCGTCTCTTCGGATAACACCTCGATCACCATTGACAAGGCCTTCCCTGTTTATCCCGTCACATCGCCGGAGACGGCCACCGTCAGCACCACGGCCCTCACCATCCTTGCCGATAGCACCAACGGCACCATCGTTTACGACCTGGATGGCACCGGCAGCGTGAAGACCGTTACCAACTTCTCAACCCTCGCCAGCGCACTGCCCAACATGTATGTCCGCGTCGCCGCCCGTTACAGCACCAGCGGAACGCTCACGGCAACGCGCATCTATTACGGCAGCACCTTCAACGAGGTATGGAATAACCCCGAAGGCCACGTTCTGCACGTCAACACCACCACCAACGTCATGCACATCACCACCGAGGATGGAAAGGCGACGGCCCTGAAGATTGGGCCCAACACCAACTTCTACTTCGGCTCCAGCAACACGGCGCTGAATACCAGCGGCGGCGGGCAGACGTTCTTTGGCGGCACCACTCCGGGCGGGCTGCCCAACGTGGCGCGCGGCTTCAAGGTCAACGCCACCATCGATCCGGCTTCGACGGTAAATCCGCCCGTGGCCCTCACCGTGGAAATTGACATTGCCCGCTACGGCGGCACCATCACCAACCCCGGCAGCACGGGCTTCACCTACACCCGCACCTTCGCAAACAAAGATGGCCGCGGTGGTATCGACAATTACTCCGGCATGCTGGATTACATCAGCTCCAGCAGTGCCAACACCGACCAGGAGGGCAACGCCGTCTCCGGCTTCTACTGGTGGGACTTCACCTATCCCACGCTGGCCGATACCGGCAGCAGCGCCGTCAGTGACTTCGTCAGCGCCACCAACGGATCGGTGAACTTCGGCGGAACCGTCGGCACGCTCAGGACGGTTGGTGTCAGCGAATCCACTTGGAACGATCCTGCTGTTGCCAATAGCTGGAGCGCCAATTGGGCCGTGCTGCTGCCTGTTCCGGCGCCCATTGGAGCCGTCACCACGGCTTTCAACTCCAGCAACAACACCTTCATCTACGAGGTGCCGAACACAGTGACCGTCACCGGGGCAAGGCCCGCTAATGCCGTCGGTCCGGCGCTGCCCGTCACCGTGGACCTGTCGAGCGACACGCTGATCTATGAGATCAACCGTGCCAGCGGCGTCATCACCATCAGCACGCCCACGCTCAGCCAGGCCGGCAGCGCGCTCACGGTGGGCGTACCGGTCAAGGTCTATGGCATCCCGCAGTCGGATGGCAGCATCAAGTGCTACTCACTGCTCTTCTACACGGGAGCCGCTTCCACCAAGTAGGGAACTCCTGAACGAAGTATGCGTCACTTGGCCGCCGCTCTCCGGAGCGGCGGTTTTTCTTGCCGTCCAGTGGGCTTCCACCTTTGCCTGTCGCGCATCTAAACTTACATGGGACGGATCGTTGCACGCCGGAGTACAGCCGGGTGGATCATTCCACACTGGCCGTAAGCCGACCGTCACCGCGAGGAAGGTATCGACCGATGAAGAAGCTGATTGTGCTCGTTCTGTTGCTGATGACTGCCCTGGCCGCGCCGCTCGTTGCGCAAACGCCGCCGCGCGCGCTCATCGTCGTCGCCCATCCGGATGACGAATCCTGCTTTGCCGCCACGGTTTACCAGATCACGCACAACCTGGGTGGCATCGTGGATCAGTTGGTCATCACCAATGGAGAAGGCGGCTATCGCTACTCCCTGCTGGCGGAAGACCTGTACGGCGTGGCCCTCACCGATGAAAAGACCGGACGCGCCGCCCTGCCGGAGATTCGCAAGCGCGAGCTGCTCGACGCCGGACGCATCCTCGGCATTGCCAACCACTACTTCCTCGACCAGCGCGACGTGCGCTACACCCAGGACGTGGACGAGGTGCTGGATACGCACTGGCAGAAGGGCGTGGTTGAACCCGAGGTGCGCCGCCGCCTGGAAAACGGTAACTACGACTTCGTATTCACCCTCTTTCCTACCCCGGAGACTCACGGCGGACACAAGGCATCCACCTTTACCGCCCTCGATGCCGTCCAGAACATGGAAGGCCGCCGCCCCGTCGTCCTCGGCTGTCAGGACGCCAAGCGCGACGCCCCCAGGCAGCCCAGTTGGACCGGCTACCATAGCCCCCGCCACCCGTTTTCTTCGCTTCCGGAGCTCTACCAGACCGACCGCGCCGTCAAGTTCGGCTTCAATGACGGGCTCAGCTACCAGATCATCGTCAACTGGATGGTGGCCGCGCATAAATCGCAGGGCGCCTTCCAAGCTGGAGTGAGCGGTTACGATTTGGAGCAGTTCGTCGTCCTGGAGGCCGGGGCAGAGCGCGCCAGGGAGCGCGCCAGGGGGCTTTTCGAGGCCCTGGCAGCCCGCGCCGCCCATCCCAAGGGGGTTGCCCCCACCCCGGCCCCCGCGGAGGCTCCAGCGCAACATTGATGTCAGGTTACTGACGCTTGCGGCAGTAAATTGTCGCCTCCAGAGCAATGCAAAAGGCCCGCCGAAGCGGGCCTTTTGTTGGTTCTTACAAAGCGCTACTTGGCGGGCTGGCTCTCTGCCGGAACCACCGCCGTTGTGCTGACCGCGTTCGTCGGCGGAGCTGGTGCAGGCACCGGCTCCGGTGTGGCAACCGCCGGAGCATTCGCCGGGGCCGCCGCCTCGTCACTGATGCGGGTCAGGTGCGGGAAGACCGGTGTTACCTCAAAGGGCATCTTCTCGCGTGCCGTCAGCAGTTGCACCGCCTTCGCCTTGTTGATCTCGATGCGGTTGCTCCAGGGATCGACGCGGATGCGTCCACCCAGGGGCAGGGCCGCCACCTGCGTCACCTTTTGCGGCTCCAGCTTGGGAGCCGAGGTGGTCAGGTCCTTCATGCGCAGTTCGCTGGCGTTCACCAGCGAGTTGCCCATGTCGCTGCGGATCAGGTGGCTCAGGGCGCCGCGGCGCGCGTCCACCTGGCGCAGAAAGAGTCCGACCGTATCCAGCTTGTCCTTGTAGGGTGAATTCTGCAGCAGCGCGATGGCCTTGGCGTCGGCTTCCTTTTCCTGCTCCGGCGTGCGCGTAAAGTGCATGCGGCGCAGCAGTTGCTGGTCGGTCACCAGCGAACGGTCTTTGTAGGCGAAAGTCGTGTCCGTGGGGTGGCTGCTCACGATGTGTCCCAGTTCGTGTGCCAGCACCGCCGCCAGGGAAGCTTCATCCGGCAGCACGTCCAGCAGGCCGCTGCTCACAAAGATGGTGTGGCCCACGCTGAAACTCTCAATGGGAGAGGTCAGCAGCACGCGGCAGCGCACTTCGGGCTGGATGTCCAGGTTGTTGGTGATCTCCAGGTTGTTGATCACCGTGTTCAGCACCTTGTCGACTTCGCCGGTCTTGGCCAGCATGCCGCCAATTTCCAGGCGCTCGGCCACGTTGTCCTCGGCCTGGCGCTGCCAGGCGCGCTCGGCGGCCACGGGAGTCATATCCTGGGCCTTTTCGCTGTTGTCCTTTACCTGGCTCTGGTCATCCACCAGCACTTCGGTGAACTCGTTTTCGGCGTGGCCCTTGCCCACGTTGTAGCCCCAGATGCGGGTCTCGGCCTTGTAGCTGCCGCCCTTCTGCACGCCGGCAACGTCCTTGTCCTCGCTGTAGATGTAGGCGGGCAGCCAGATGCCGGGGCGCATGTTCAGCCGCCAGGTGTCAAAGTGCATGTACTCGCCCTTGGAGGCGTGGGTATAGGTTCCGTTGAAGCGCACAATGTTGAGGTCGCGGTCTTCCACCCAGATGCGGCCCATGAAGCGGCCTTCGCCGCTGCCCTTGCGGGGCATCACGTCAATCACAATGCAGCGCAGGTCACCCAGGAACTCGCGGCCCTGGTAGTCGAATGTGTAGTGCGCGCGATCCAGTCCGCGCAGGTCCATCAGCATCATCCAGGCAAAGCCCTGGCCGATGAACTCCGTCTTGTACTCCTTGGTCAGCCCGTGCATCATGCGCGAGAGCAGTCCCGGCGCGGGATGAAAGCTGGCGTCCTGCAGGGTACGGTTGAAGCTGACGCGGGTCAGGAAGTACTGGTCGCCGTAAGGCACCGTGCCCAGTTCCTTGTCCGGATGCATGTACTGGAGGTAGGTCTCCACCAGCGGCGTGTAGGTGCGCAGCGCCTTGGTGTTTTCCGCCTCGCGCGCCAGCGTGCGGTCAATTACGCGCTCAAAGGCGGCATTCGGCGCAGCAGGCGGCGCCACCGGAGGCTTACCGGCAAATCCGGCGCCCGCCAGTGCCAGTGCACATCCCAACACTCCCAACACATTCAAAACTTTGGCTTTCATTCGTCTATCCATGTCCGTCCTCGGCAGCTGTCGCTAGGAGAGCTGGAAAATCACATGCAATGTTGCGGTGGAATCCACCGGGTGGCCATCGCGCAGAGCGGGCGTAAACTTCAACCCCTGTACGGCGCGCTGGGCCGCCTCGTCCAACCCATAGCCCAGGCCGCGGATCACGCTCAGCACCCGCACCCTGCCATCGGCGGCAAACACAACGTTGAGCAGAACCTCTCCCTCGACCCGCTTCTCACGCGCTTCTCGCGTGTACACCGGCTGGGGCTTACTCTGGATGGCGACCGGCTGGTTTGCCGGCACGCTCGAAGTTGATGCGCGCTGCGTGGGCGCGGCCGCCGGCGCCTGGTTAAAGCCGGCGCCCGTGCTCTGCACCCGGCCCTGACCGGCATTGCCGCCGCGTCCGCCGCCGCCCTGCACGGCCGTGCCGTTGCCAAAGCCCGCGCTGCTGACGGTGCCGCGTTGTCCGCGTGCTCCGCCCGTGCCGTTGCCGTAGCCCGGTCCACCGGGCAGATCAAACGATCCGGCGGCTGCGATATTCGATTTTCCCTTGGCGTTGGGGTTCACCGGCACGCCATTCGGATCTCCGAAGCCGCCGGTCTGCACCTTGCTGGGGGCCGTGTTCGGCAGCGTGACGGCGGCCGAGCTGCCGCCAAAATTCGTGGAAGCCACCACCTTCGGCGTCACATGCGGGCCGGGCAGGGCATTCAATACTTTGCTGTCAAAGCGCGGAGCCGCCGTCTGCTCCACCTGCAACTCCGGAACGCTGATGCGCTGGATGCGTTGCGGGCGCTGCACGGCGATCATCGGCGTCTCGATCTTGGCTGGCACCGGCGGCAGCAGGTCCTTGATTGGCCGTGGCTGCGGGCGCACCGTCTTCACCACCTCCGGCGGTTTTGTAACCAGCTCCGGAGTGGGCGCCACCAGGTCGATGTGGCTGATCTGCGTGTTGATGAACTGCGGCGCGGTGATCGCCAGATACAGCATCACCAGCACCAGCGCCGACTGCACGCTGAAGCTGGCCGCGAGCGAGCCGATCCCTGCCGTCGGGCGCTGTTCGAGGCTGGCAAAACTGGGAATGCCGTATGTGCTCATATCGTTCTCAATCTTTCCTTCGCTGCCCACCACTGCATCCCTGACCTCGTTTTGCCCGGTCAGGCTTGGGAAAGAATGTTGGCGGCTCATTGCAGGTGTACCCCTGTGCACCCGAATGAAACCGGTGTGAACCGTTCAGTTGCCCAATTGTATGGTGAAGCCCATGAATAACCAAACCCAAGTCACCAAATTGACAACCCGTAGTCTGCGTATCCCGCGTTGCTATCCGGCGGGCCATTCCACATCGCTGCATTCCGGCGCCAATCGCGCCGATAAAACATGCCGGAAGAGGCAACTCCCAACTCCCGGCACTGTGCGAATCTTGCTGTGTCCACGGTGCAGGGTCAAGTTACGCTCGGGCATCCACCACGGGAATTCGGTGGTTACTCGCCGATTACCTTGATCAGCACGCGCTTCTTTCTCCGTCCGTCAAACTCCGCGTAAAAAACCCGCTGCCACGTTCCCAGGTCGAGTCTTCCGCCGGTCACCGGAACAATCACCTGGTGATGCACCAGCATGGACTTCAAGTGCGCGTCGCCATTGTCCTCGCCGGTCTGGTGATGCCGGTAGCCGGGATCGCGCGGAGCCAGCTTTTCCAGCCACTTTTCAATGTCTTCAATCAATCCGTCTTCGTTGTCGTTTACATACACGCCGGCCGTAATGTGCATGGCGGAGACCAGTGCCAGCCCCTCCTGAATGCCGCTCGCGCGCACCGCCTTTTCAACCTGCGGTGTGATGTGGATGTATTCGTGTTCGCGTTGGGTGCAAAAGGTGAGGTATTCGGTGTGCGATTTCATGACCAAAGTGTATGACGAAAGTACACTGCGCCGGACAGCAAAAGGGCGCGGAGTTTCACTCCACGCCCTCTGAAAAATTTACCGTAGATTAAGAATTCTCCATCTCGCTGATCCAGTCAGGAGGCTTCAGAATCTCGCGCGGCTTCGGTCCATCGGCCGGGCCCACAATGCCGTCGCGCTCCATCAGGTCAATCAGGTGGGCGGCACGTCCGTAACCCACGCGCAGACGGCGTTGTATCAGGGAAGTGCTGGCCTTGCCAAACTCGAAGACCAGCCGCACCGCGTCGTTGTAAAGCGGATCGTTGTCGTCGGCTGCTTCGCCATCCAATCCCATGTCGTCGCCGCGGCTGTTGCCTTCGTCCTTGGGAGCGGCCAGGAAGCCGTGCTGATAGTCGGCCGTCGCCTGCGCCTTCCAGAACTCAACGGTCGCCGCGATCTCTTTTTCCGTGACAAATGGTGCGTGCACGCGCAGCACGCGCGAGCTGCCGCTGGGCAGGTACAGCATGTCGCCGCGTCCCAGCAGGCTCTCCGCGCCATTTGCGTCCAGAATGGTGCGCGAGTCAATCTTGGTTGCCACGCGGAAGCTCATTCTGGCCGGGAAGTTAGCCTTGATCAGTCCGGTAATCACGTCCACCGAGGGCCTTTGCGTGGCCAGCACCAGGTGGATGCCGATGGCGCGTGCCATCTGCGCCAGCCGGGTGATGGACTCTTCCACGTTCGCGCCGTCCACCATCATCAGGTCGGCCAACTCGTCCACGATGATGACGATGTATGGCAGCGGCTTTTCTTCCGAGCCATCTTCGAAGAGCGATGGCGTAAAGCCTTCGTCGAAGAGCTTGTTGTACTGATCGATGTTGCGCACGCCTTTTTGCGCCAGCAGCTTCAACCGGCGCTCCATCTCGCGCACGGCGTTGCGCAGGGCGTTGCTGGCGAGCTTCGGCTCACTGATGATGGGCGTATACAGGTGCGGAATGCCGTCGTAGTTGCCCAACTCCACGCGCTTCGGGTCCACCAGGATGAGCCTCACCTGGTCCGGCGTGCTCTTGTAGAGCATGCTCATGATGAAGGCGTTGATGGCCACGCTCTTGCCGCTGCCCGTGGAGCCGGCAATCAGCAGGTGCGGCATGGCGTTCATCTCGGTCACCATCAGGCGGCCGTTGATGTCCTTGCCCAGGGCCAGCGACAAGCGGCTTTTATTGGAGACAAACTCCGGGCTCTCAATCACCTCGCGCAGCCAGATGGTCTCGCGCTTGTCGTTCGGCACCTGGATGCCAACAGTGCTCTTGCCCGGCACGCGCTCAATCAGGATGCTCTCCGCGCGCAGCGCCAGGCACAAATCCTCCTGCAGGTTGACGATGCGGCTGTACTTGATGCCGGCCTCGGGCTTGAACTCAAAGGTCGTCACTACCGGCCCGGGATTAATCTGCACCACCGTGCCCAGCACGCCGAACTCCTCGCACTTCAGGGTCAGCACCTGCGCCAGGTCCTTCAACTCTTCTTCGTCGCAGGATTGCCTTGCCTCCGGCCGCTGCAGCAATGTGCTGCTGGGCAGCCGCCACGCGCCCTGCTGCTTGGGCATGGTTGTGCGAGCCACGGCCTTGCCGGTATCGGCGCGGGTGCCAATGGAAATATCTTCCGCCGCTTCACGCATCTGGCGGCCGCCGGTGGCTTCGGCCTGCACACGCTCAATGCCGCTCAACTCGCGCTCGGCGCTGGAATCAGCATTCGCCGCGCGCATACTCTTTGCCGCCGTACGGCGCGGGGCCGGGTCGGCGAAGGGATCTTCACGCCGCGCACCGCGCGGTAGCGGTGTGTCTTCAATCACCGCCGCCGGAGGCCGCGTGATGATGGTCTGCCGCGGAGTGCTCTCGGCGTTCTTCTCTGCCAGACGCTCTTCCTTCAGCCGCGCCTTCTCCACCAACTTCTCCTGTTTCAGTGCCTTGGCCTCCGCGCGCGCCCGGGCGCGATTGGCCTTCCACTCGGCGTAGCGGTCTAGAACCGCGGAGGTGAAATTAAAGCGGGTCTTCATCCACATGCGGCTGTTACTTAAGCTGAAAGCCGTGGCCAGGTACATCGCCGCGCATAAGGCGGCCAGCGTCACAATCCACGCGCCAACCGTATTCAGATAATGCAGCAGCAGGTCGCCCATCAGGCGGCCCAGCAGGCCTTCCACGGGCACGGCTTGAAAGCGCAGGTGCCAGGGCAGCAGCCCCAGCATCGCCGAGCCAAAGACGATCAGCCCAGCGGCTCCGCCCACCCGCACCCAGGGATTCTCCACCGTATGCGTGCGCATCCAGCGCAGCGCCAGCAGCAGCAACATCACCGGCAACAGGAAGGCCACCACGCCCAGCGATTGCAGCACCATGTCGCTGGCGTAGCTGCCCACCGGGCCAATCCAGTTATGCGGCTGGTGCGCGGGCGCCGAGGTGTTCAGCGAGCGGTCGAACGGAGAATAGGAGGCCAGCGCCAACATGGCCAAGGCCGATACGGCCACAAGCAGCAGCCCGATCAGCTCGTTGAGCCGCCGGCTCTGCGTCGGAATAAACAACCGGGAGAGAAACGTCATAGTGGCAGTCAGGGCGATGGGAGTAGAGCACGACGGCAAAAGGCCATTCGCGCGCCTCCAGTCAACGCCAAAGCACGTCTAGTATGACGCAGGTCGTCCACCCCGGGGGCGGCCAAAGCCGTCCGGGGAGTGACCTTTCAGATACCTTTCCGGGGAGGGAAAAATCAGCCCTTCAGCGTCCACCACAGCACGCCCGCGCCCAGCGCGATGCGATACACCGCAAAGGGAACAAAGCCGCGCGTCCGCACCCAGTGCATGAACCAGGCCACCACAAAGTAGGCCACCACAAAGCTGACGGCAAATCCGATGCCGAGCGTGATCCAGTCCTGCCCGGTCAGCGCCAGGTGGCCGATGGCCGCCGCCTCGCCGTGATGCGGCCGCAGGCTGCGGAAGAGGTCGTAACAGGTGGCCACAACCATCGTTGGAATGGAGAGGAAGAAGCTGAACTCCAGCGCCGACTCCCTGGTCATGCCGGCAATCTGCCCGGCAGCAATGGTGGACATGGAGCGCGAGGTGCCGGGGAAGAGCGCCGACAAGGTCTGGCACAGGCCGATCCAGATTGCCTGCCCCGGTCCCATCTGCTCCACATGCGCCGTTTCGCTGTGCAACGTACCGCGCGCGTACAGCGCATCCACCACCCACATCACCACGCCGCCAATCAGCAGCGCGGAGCCCATGATGACCAGGCTCTCCAGGTGCTTGCCGATGACCTTGGTCAGCAGAAAGGCCGGAGCCGCCGTGCACACAAAGGCCAGCATCACCAGCGTCAGCGGATGGTTGAAGACCGTGCGCTCGCCGCGCTCACCCTGCGGAAAGGTGGAGAAGAACCTGGCAATGCGCGCGCGGAAGTAGATCGGCAGCGTCAAAATGGCGCCCAGTTGAATGACGATGGCAAACATCTTCCAGTAGCCGTCGTCCAGGGCAAGGCCCATCAGACTCTGGCAAAGGCGCAGGTGCGCCGTCGAACTGACGGGCAAAAACTCCGTCAGACCTTCCACAATTCCGAGGATGAAAGCTTGAATGTAGGGATGCATGGCAGTAGAGCCAGTGTACCAGTTTTGCCTGCCCGCACTTACACCAGCAGGGAGAGCGCCTTGCAGTTGCGTACCAGGCTCTGGCGGTCCAGTTCACTGATTTCAACAAACTCAATGCCGTACTCGTAGCGGATGTGGTTGCGCACAACGCCCTGCACCGTTACCGGCTGGCCGTAGGGCACCGTCAGCTTCAGATGCAGTTCCTCGCCGGGACGCAGCTCGCTGGCCACAAACAGCCGCGTGCCGCCCTCGCTGATGTCGTAGCAGGTGCCGCTCAGGAAGTGCTCAATGCCATTGCGCGTCAACTTCAGTGAGGCGCGCAGCTTCACCTGGTATCGCGGCCAGCGCCGGTGTTCTTTCTGCTTGGCTTCCGGTGTCAAACAGTTCTCTCCAAAAGATGTATTAGTGCGCGCTTTACCCAAGCCGTGGAAATTGGAGTGTTGCCATCCAATCCATTTTGGGATGCAGTCAGGATAGACAATTCGGGATGGATTCTCCACCCCTCGAAGGTGTCACTCTAGGTACGGATGGGGCCCTCCCAATGTTACCTGCGGGGCATTCTGGACTTGTGGGGATATCGGGCCCTATCCGGCTAACCACATTCAATATGAATATCCTATGAAATCAGCGAGCCACCGTAGTTTCTTCCATCCCCATCACGCGTGCCACCAGCGCGGGCTCGGCGTTGCCGCCGCTGATGATGGCCACCGTGCGGCCACTGGCAGGCAGCTTATCGCGATGAAAGAGCCATGCCGCCGTGGTCACCGCTCCGCTGGGCTCGGCCATCAGGCGCGCACCGGTCAATATCCAGCGCATCGCCCGCAGAATCTCGTCTTCGCTGACGGTGACGATGCCGTCCAGATAGGCCGTAAGGTGCTCCAGGTTGAGCCGTCCAATGCTCTGCGTGCGCAATCCGTCGGCCACCGTGCTGGCCGCCTGCGCGGCTGGAATGCTGACCTGCCGCCCCTGTCGCAGACTCTGCTCGGCGTCATTGGCCAGTGCGGGCTCTACGCCAATCACCCGGGCGCGGCTGCCGCTCAGCTTGATGGCCGCGGCCACGCCCGACGAAAGTCCTCCGCCGCCCACCGGAACCAGCACCAGTTCAACCTCAGGCAACTGCTCCAATATCTCCAGCCCGCAGGTGCCCTGCCCGGCGATGATCGCCGCATCGTCATAGGGTGGAATCACCACATAACCATGCGCGGCGGCCAGCTCAAGAGCCTTTTCGCGGCGTTCGTCGCTGCCGTCGCCCACGGTCACAATCTCCGCGCCCAGGGCGGCCGTGGCCTCGCGCTTCACCCGTGGCGCGCCAGCGGGCATCACCACCACGGAGCGACACGAGAGAGCGCGCGCCGCATAGGCCACGCCCTGCGCATGGTTTCCGCTGGAATACGTAATGACCCCGCGCGATCTTTCATCCGGAGTAAGCTGCGCGATCTTGTTGTAGGCACCGCGCAGTTTGAAGCTGCCAATCGGTTGCAGGCTCTCGGCCTTCAGATAGAAATGTTCGCCGCCGTCGCCGTTGCTAACTCCATAGCAGCGCACCAGCGGAGTCCTTTCGGCCACGCCCTGCAACCGTTCGCTGGCATCCTGTATATCTCTCAGGGAAATCATCGTTCTCTCTCAGCCTCTATCGTGCAGCTTCTATCTCGCAGGTCCGGCATCCAGCCCATCCATCATCGCGGCCATCCAGTGGATCAGCCGCCACTGGTCAATCCAACTTGAGCCGCCAACCTCGACGTGCCCGATTGCACGGCTGATGAGTACGCCCTGCGCTACGCCCGCTGGCAGGTCCTGTTGCAGCCACAGGGTCTCCGTGGGTGGCACCACGTTGTCGCCCGCGCCATGCAGCAGGTACACCGGCGTGTGCACGCGGCTCAGGTAGTAGTGCGGGCTGGCGGCGTCGAGTTCAGGCTGCACGGCGGCCAGTCCGCGCTCGGCGTCGGCCACAAGGCTCTTCGTGTCATGCGCAAAGAGCTGTTCCATGCGTGCCTGTCCCGCCGGACTCAGTTTGGCGGCCTCGGCATGTGCGCCGCGAACGTTTTCCCACAGCAGGGTGCGCAGGGTCAGCCGCGCCTGCGGCACATCCTCCGGCGCAAAAAAGCTCGATGCGTGCGAGTAGGCCGTGACCAGCGCGCCGTACTCATGCGCCTTCATCTTCAGCACACGCCCGTCCGGCGCCACCGCTTCATTGGTGTTAAAGAACTGCAGCACGCGGCCCAGGTCATCGTGCGCGCCAATGGCCACCACGCAATCCAAATGCTTCTGCACCGTGGGATCGGCGGCGGCGATCAAACTCATGCCTCCGGCAAAGCTCAATCCCAGCAGCCCCACCTTCGGCGCGCCGCTGCGCTCTACCAAATCCTTCACGGCATCGCCAATCACCACCGCGGAGTGTTCTTCCACGTTGTAGTCGGCCAACTCGTCCACCTGCGGAGTCATCACCAGGAAGCCATGCGAGGCCAGGGCGCGCGCGAATCGGCGCAGCCGCGGCTCCTCCATTCCAAAGTGGTGCACGCCATGCACCACCACCACCGGCGCCGGATTGGCAATGCCCACCGGTAGGTAGAGCCTTGCCGTCCGCATCTGAGTGCCGCTGGCAAAGCTGGTCACCTGCTCCAGCACGGGGTTGGCGTCAAAGTCGCTCAGCGCCGAGCGCGGCATATCGGCAATCACCATCAAGGCACTGGCCGCGCGCAGGTGGCTGTACACGGCAGGTGCCAGCAGCAATCCGGCCAGCACAAGAAAGGGAAAGGTCATCCACAGCGCGCTCCAGTTGCGGGGCTCGCGCGCGGTGTTTGTTGAAACGCCTCGTGGAGAAAAAAAGGCCATAACAAGGTTGTACCCCGCCGCCGCCCGGCTTGCAAAGCCCAGGGAGGTTGCGGGGTACTGGATTTCACCGGATCGCAATCAAAGATTACGCCCGTTTCAGATGTGCGAGCCTAAACTTCGACGATCACAGGAATGATCAGCGGACGGCGCTGTGTGCTGCGGCTGATGAAGCGCTTCAGGTCGGTGCGAATCTTTTCCTTAATCACGCCCGGGTCGCTGATCTCTTCCGCCGTGGAGCCTTCGAGCGTACGGCGCACGGCTGCCCGCAGCTCACCGGCAAAGGCCTCGTCGTCGGCCGCTCCGGCAAAGCCGCGCATCACAATCTCAGGATCGGCCTCGAGTTCACCGGTCAGCTTGTTTACGGCCAGCACGGGCATCACAAAGCCGTCCTCGCTCAGGTGTTTGCGGTCGCGGATGATGAGCTCTTCCACCACGTCGGAGTTCGAGCCGGAGTCGATGCAGACCCTGCCCACGCTGGCCTTGCCCACCTTGCGCGCGCCCAGCTCGTCGAACTCCAATATGTCGCCGGTCTCAATCATGATGACCTGCCCGACTGCGCCCTTCATGGTGCCGGCCATCGCCGCGTGCTGCTTCAGCTGGCGGTACTCGCCATGCACGGGGATGAAATATTTCGGCCGCACCAGGTTGATCAGCAGCTTCAGCTCTTCCTGGCTGGCGTGTCCGCTGACGTGTACCGGCGGATTCGATCCATCGGAGTAAATCACGTGCGCGTCGCGCCGGAAGAGATGGTCGATGACGCGATAGATCGCCTTCTCATTGCCGGGGATGATGCGCGAGCTCAGCACCACCGTGTCACCAGCTTCAATCTTGGCGTGGCGATGATTGTCCACCGCCGCGCGGCTCAGTGCGCTCATCGGCTCGCCCTGCGTGCCGCTGATCATCACCAGCACCTGCTCCGGCGGAAAGTCGCGGATCTGCCCCGGGCCGATCCACATATTCGATGGCAGGTCGATGTAGCCCAGGTCCTGCGCAATCTCCGTGCTGTCGGTCAGGCTGCGGCCCACCAGGGCGATCTTGCGCTTGAACTGGTGCGCCATCTCCGCCGCCAGCTTGATGCGGTGGATAGACGACGAGAAGCAGGAGATAAACAGCCTGCGCCGCGCGTGCTGGAAGATTTCTTCAAAGCGCGGCTTCACCGCCCGCTCGCTTGGCGTGTATCCGGGCCGCTCAACGTTGGTGGAATCCTGCAACAGCGCCAGCACGCCCTCCTTGCCGTATTCGGCAAAGGCGTGCAGGTCGAACATGCGGTTGTCGGTGGGCGTCAGGTCGATCTTAAAGTCGCCGGTGTGGATCAGCACGCCCAAGGGCGTGTGCACGGCCAGCGAGACGGCGCCGACAATCGAGTGCGTCACCTGGATGGGGTTGATGGTGAAGGCCCCAAGCTGGAAGCGCTTGCCGGGGATCATCTCGTTCAGCTCGGCGTTGTCCAGCAGGCCGTGCTCGGCCAGCTTGTCTTCAATGCAGGCCAGCGTCCATTCGGTGCCATAGATGGGGATGTTCAGTTCGCCGATCAGCCAGGGTACGCCGCCGATGTGGTCTTCGTGTCCGTGGGTCAGCAGAAGGCCGCGAACCTTGTCGCGGTTTTCCTTCAAATAGGTCAGCGCCGGGACGACCACGTCCACGCCCAGCAGGTCGTCTTCGGGGAACATCATGCCGGCGTCAATGACGATGATGTCGTCATTCCAGCGCACGGCCATGCAGTTCATGCCGAACTCGCCCAGGCCGCCAAGCGGCACAATGTGTAATTTTCCCGTTTGTTTCACTTTATTCGACCTGTTATCAGAACGCTTCGCTGCATCAGCCATAACTATCGATGCTAGCACACCACGGCGGTGGACCCGGCATCCCGCCGCTTTGCATGGGCCGCCCGCGGAGCTACACTGTTACCCTATGGCCGCAGGCAACGACAATCCCGGCTGGCTCGCCCGCCGCGCGGAAGGCGCCTTCCAGAAGGCTCTCAGCCGCGCTTACCAGACCGTGCGCGTCCGTCCGGAGGAGTACCTGCTGCACCTGCGCGCCGCTCACGCGCTGCCCGTGGCAACCTTCGATGGCATGTTCACCCTGCCGGTTGAAGAGCTCGACTCCATTGCCCGCCAGACCGTGCGCGGCAGCATGAAGATGGCCGGAGCCGAAGGCGCGGGCCTCGGTCTGGGAGGCTTCTTCACGGTTGTCCCCGATGTCGGCCTGCTGGCGGCCATCACGCTCCGCATGCTGCAAAAGCTCAGCCTCGTCTATGGATTCGAATTCAACACCGAGGAAGAAGTCGCCGAGCTTTGGATTGCCGCCGCCACTGCCGCCGGAGTGGACCTTGGCCGCGATGTGCTGGAGAAGACTCTGCTGCGCAGCTTCGTGGAGAAGGTCATCGGGCGCATCGCCCGCCGCTTTGGACAGGAGTTCGCCGAAAAAGCCGTGGCCCGCGCCGTGCCCGTCCTCAGCAGCGTCGTGGGAGCGGTGCTTAACTACTACTTCGTCCGCGCCTGGGGCAGGCGGGCCATCGCGCACTTTCAACAGCGCCACCTGGAAGAGCGCACCCGCCGCACCGCCCTGGCCGCGCAAAGCGATGCACTACAGCTACCCGCCGCCCGCAGTTAGCGGATCGCCACCGGCGGCTTCTTCATCAACTCCACAAAGCGCGGGTCCTCGCGCAGACGTTCAAATTCCTTGTCGCGGTACACGCGCTGGATGTGTGGATAGCCTTCTTCCATGGCCGCCTGCAAAAAGTGCAGCGCCTGTGCCGCGTCGCCCGCTCCGGCAAACAGCCGCGCCATCATGTATTGAAACTCGGCGTGGTCTGCCGGTGACACAACTCGCGCGCTGATGCCGTTGGCCGCGTTGCGTTCGAAGAAATCCGGGTCCAACGCGTAGGTCTTGCGGAACTCCTGCATGGAGCGTCCGAAGTCCTTCGCGTCCATCAGCGCGGCGGCCAGGTTGCCGTGGAAAGACGACACATCGGGCTTGAGCGCGATCGCCTTTTCGTAGCTGTGCATGGCGTCTGGCAGGCGGCGAAGCATGTAGTAGCCCACGCCGAGGTTGTTCCACGCCTCGGCCAGGCGGGCGTCCTTGCGCACGGCCTTGCGGGCGTTGCGCACCGCCTCCTCCGGATGGTGCTGCAACAGCTCGGTCACGGCGGCTTTGTTGTAGTAGTCCCCGGTGGGCTTTTTGCGGATGGCCGCGCGATAGCACTCCAGCGCCGCCGCGTAGTCCTTGGCCGCGCGCAGACGGTCGCCGGTTTCGTCCAGCACAGCAGGGGTCATGTTGCGCATCTCATCTGCCGTCGGAGCCGTCACCACGGCGCGTGCCGGTGGCGCAGCCTGCGGATTTTCCTGCGGAGAAGTTGTCTGCGCCCAGCCGGCCAGAGCGGCCAGCAGCAATGCTCCACCCAGCGACAGTTGCAAACGGCTCAAGGTCATGGCGCACCCCCGGCAGCGGGCGCAATCATTCCGCGCCCTGCGAACGCAGTGAGTATAAGCTGAATCCGCTCGGCTGACCCGCTACTTTTTACCGCTGTCCTTGTCGTCGTCGCTGCCAAAGATGCGGTTCCAGATGCTCTTTTTCTTTGGCTCCTGCGCCGGCGGTGGCGGAGTCGGCGCCGGCAGGGGAGCGGGGCGTGTCGCAGGTCCGGTGACCGCGCGCTTCTGCGCCGGCTGGTTTACCGCCGGAGGCGCTTCGCCCGGCAGCCCCAGCGCCTTTTGGATGATGTTGCGGCGGTCGCTCTGCTCGCAGGTCTGCTTCGGCTCCGTGCCATCGATAAATGCGGCCGTGAAGCCATCGGGACAGCTCAGCGTGCTCAGCAGATTTGTGTTTTTGTCCAGCGTCACCAGGGTCACGCCCGCCGGGGTAGTAAAGTCCTGGGTGTTGCTGTACTGCGGCAGCCGGACGGCCTTCTTCATGAACTCCGCCCAGATCGGTCCGGCCGTCACGCCGCCGGCCAGCTTCAGGTCGCTGTAATCGTCGTAGCCCACCCACACTATGCACAGCAGGTTGCTGGTAAAGCCCGCAAACCAGCCGTCGTGCGAGGTTCCGGTCTTGCCCGCCGCCGGAGCGGTAAATCCGCGTGCCCGTACCGTGTAACCCGTGCCGTGGTCAATCACGTTCTGCATCATGTTGGTGATGACGGCGGCCACCCGCGGGTCCAGCACCGGCCGCGCCGTGGTGTGGTAATCCTCCACCACATCGCCGTTGGCTGCCCGCACGGAGTGCACCAGCAGCGGGTCCATGTGCACGCCGTTGTTGGCCAGCACCGTGTAGGCGCCCGCCATCTCCAGCGGGCTGGCGTCGTAGGCGCCCAGGGCCACCGCCGGAGTCCCGCGCGCGCTCACGATGCCGGCGTCGCGCGCCAGGGCCGCTACCTTGTCAAAGCCAACCATCTCACCCATCTTGATGGTCGCGTTGTTCAGGCTCATCTGCAGCGCGAAGCGCGCGGTCACCATGCCGTGATACTCGTCGTGATAGTTGCGCGGGTCGTAGGTTTTGCCGTCGAACTCAAAGGTCGTCGGCGCGTCGTCAATCTCCGTCACCTGCGTGTACACCGGGTCGCCCGGCTGCGCCGTCAGTCCCGTATTGATGGCCGTGGAGTACACAAAGGGTTTGAAGATTGATCCCGTGGGCCGCTTGGCGATGGCGTGGTTCAACTGGCTGAAGCCGTAATTGCGTCCGCCCACCAGGGCCAGAATCTCGCCGGTGTGGGGATCGATGGCCACCAGCGCCACCTGCGGCGTCGGTCCGGCGATCTTCGTCTCCTGCACGGTGGCGGTTTTGCCCGTGCCGATCTTTACCCGCCGCGTGCGCTGCTTCGCCACCTGGTCGTCCACCAGCTTGATGCCCTCGGCCACGGCCTCGGCGGCCGCGTGCTGCAAATCAGGATCAATCGTGGTGTACACCCGGTAGGCGTTCTCGTTCAGTTCGCTCTCCGGATGGTTTTTGCTCAGGCTATCCTTCACCAGGTCCACAAAGTACGGAGCGTCGCTGGCTTCCACATTCGGAGGAGCCAGCTTCAGGGCCGTTGCCTTGGCCGCATCCGCCTGCTCGCGCGTGATGGCTCCAATTTCCACCATCGCCTCCAGCACCGTGTTGCGCCGCTCCAGCGCCCGCTCAGGACGCTTGTACGGGTTCCACAGGTTGTTGGGCGACTGGATCATGCCGGCCAGCAAAGCCGCCTCCGGCAGCGTGATCTCCTTGATGTCCTTGCCGAAGTAGCTGCGCGAAGCCTCTCCAAAGCCGTTGATGGAAAACGAGCCGCGCTGCCCCATGTACTCCTGGTTGGCATACAGCTCGAAGATCTGCTGCTTGTTGAAGCGGTGCTCCAACTCGATGGCGATCACCAGCTCCTTGGCCTTGCGCGAAATCGATCGCTCGGAGGTCAGGAAGAAGCTGCGTGAAACCTGCATGGTGATGGTGGAGGCTCCGCGCCGTCTGCCTGAACCCACGGCGTCGCGCACCGTCTGCGCCACCAGGCTCAGCCAGTTCACGCCGCCATGCTCAAAGAACTTGCGGTCTTCAATGGCCACCACGGCATCCACCATGGGTTTGGGGATGTCTTCGTAGCGCAGAATCTGCCGCTTGGTGCGCTCCTGCCCCTGGAAGAGCGCGGTCAGCAGTTCGGGCTCCAGCTCGTAGGTGTCCAGGGCCGTGCCCGCGTTGGGGCCGGTGCCGGTGATGCGGTCCACCCGTCCATCTGAACCTTGGTAGATGCGCGCGCCGTCCGTGGAGTGGTAGCTCTCCGCGCCGGGCTGGATTTCAATCCCGCCATTCAGCAGGTGGAAGGTGCCCATCGGCGAGTCGCCCTTGGTCGAGCTGTCCACATAGCCCGAGCGCCGCAGCAGCGTCGCAATCTGCGCGGGAGACATTTTGTCTCCCGGATGCACCGCCACCGGCCGGGCGTAAATCTTCGCCGAGCTGGAAAATATCTGCCCGCTCATCTTGTCGTTGATGATCTTGTCGAACTTGATGTAGTAGAAGGCGAACACCGCGCCAAAGAGAATGGCCACAAAGGCCACCACGGCAAACAGCGCGCGCCAGGGACGGAAGCCGCCCTGGGAGGAACCCGGAATTTTCAGTTTGATGGCCACCTGTACGCTCCCGCGTATTGTATGACACGGCCGCCGGGGGAGAAAACAATGGCGCCGGCCCGCCGCGCTCTTTTCCGCACGATCCGCACGGCGCCCTGCTTATTTCATTACGTCACTGTTCTTCGAGCCGGTCTTAAAGTGCAGCATAAAGGGATACCCCGGCATATCGATCTTCACATCGTAGTTGGCCGTAATGCTCAGGGTAGAGGCCGTGCGATCCACGGTAACGTCGGTCGGTTCCAGCGTCACGCCGCACTCATCCGCCTTCTGCACCACAATCGCCGGCAGTTCAGGATCGCTCTTTGGCTGGTATGTGTACACAATTGCCGTCTGGTCCAGCATCCGGCCCAGCTTGTAGTCGGCCCAGTACGCCGGCAGAATCTTGTACAGCACAAGTCCGCCCAGCAGCAGCAACAACACAATAAAGATGGATCGCAATTCCTTCATGACTGCTCCTACGCCCGCGGGTTGTACAGGGCGCGCACGTGCTCCAGCACCCCGGCCATGGCCACTTCCGTTTTCTTCGATCCCGCGCGCTCCACCACTTCCACCTTGCCCTCGGCCAGCAGCTTGCCGATGTTGACGCGGTAGGGAATGCCCACAAGGTCGGCGTCCTTGAACTTCACGCCCGGACGCTCGTCACGGTCGTCCAGCAGCACGTCGTAGCCGGCGGCTTCCAGCTCGGCGGCAATCTTTTCCGCCGCCTCCACTATCGCCGCGTCCTTCATCACCGTCGGCACCACCACCACGGTGAACGGAGCAATCGACGGTGCCAGCCAAAAGCCGTTGTCGTCGTGGTTCTGCTCAATGCAGCTGGTCAGGATGCGCTCCACGCCAATCCCGTAGCTGCCCATGATGATGACCCGCTCCTTGCCGTTTTCGTCCAGCACGGTGGCGCCCATGCTCTCGCTGTACTTCGTCCCCAGCTTGAAGATGTGTCCAATCTCCACGGTCTTGCCCAGTTTCAATGGCGCGCCGCACTTCGGACAGCCTTCGCCTTCCACCACGTTGCGCAGGTCGGCCACGGTAGTTACGTCAAAGTCCACGCCGCGGTTCAATCCCACAAAGTGATGCTCGGCCACGTTCGCTCCGCCCACAAGATTCTTGCGGCCATCCAGAGCCTTGTCCATCAGCACGACGAAAGCTTTGTCGTCGCCCGCATATGCGGCCTTGCCTTTTTCCTCCGCCAGCGTAACCTGCGGCAATCCCACGGGGCCCAGGTATCCGGCGGGAGAGCCAAAGTACTTCACAATCTCTTCTTCCTGCATGGGACGGAACTCGCGTCCGCCAATCGCTCCGCCCAGCTTCGCCTCGTTCATCTGGTCGTTGCCGCGCATCAGCACCAGCAGCGGACGATAGAACGGCTGGCCCTTCACCTCGTCCGTCATCACATAGGCCAGCGACTTCATGTTGTTGTTCACCGGAACCTTGAGGAAGGCCGCCACGTCGTCAATGGTCTTCGTCCCCGGCGTAAGAATCTTTTCGCGCGCGCCGCTGGCCGTCGCCGGCTGATCGGCTTCCACCGCCAACTGGCTCGTGGCCTTCTCCAGATTGGCCGCATAGCCGCATTTTCCGCAGCTTGCCACCAAATCCTCACCGGCGTCGGTGTACACCATGAACTCCTGCGACTGCGATCCGCCCATCGAACCCGAGTCGGCTTCGACGGCGACAAACTCCAGCCCGCAGCGTTTGAAGATGCGGCGATACGCGGCGTCGTGCAGATCGAAACTCTTGTCCAGCCCCTCGCGCGTCAGGTCGAAGCTGTACGAATCCTTCATGGTGAACTGCCGTACGCGCAGCAGTCCGCTCTTCGGCCTCGGCTCGTCGCGGAACTTCGTCTGTATCTGGTACCAGATCTGCGGAAGCTGCTTGTAGCTGCGCAGCTCCTTGCGCGCAATGTCCGTCATGATCTCTTCGTGCGTCATGCCCAGACACAAGTCGGCGCCCTTGCGGTCCTTCAGGCGGAACATGTTGTCGCCCATCACCGACCAGCGGCCGCTCGCCTCCCACACCTCGCGAGGATTCAGCGCCGGCAGGTACAGCTCCTGCCCTATGGTGTCCATCTCCTCGCGCACAATGCCCGTAATCTTGAGGATGGTCCTCTGTGCCATGAACAGGTAGGAGTAGATTCCGGCGGCCAGTTGACGAACGTATCCGGCGCGGATGAGGAACTTGTGGCTAGCGACTTCGGCGTCGGCCGGAGCCTCGCGGAGCGTGGGGATAAACAGCTTGGACCAGCGTTGCATAAAGATGATGGATTCCCGTCTTGAAGTGGTGAAACTTCATTGTAGCAAGGCTGTGAGGAAAGAAGCAGTTGTGAGGAAATTGTGACGCAAAGTTCGGTGTCTGAAATCTCAGTAATTTCGTGGGATAATCGAGAGTCAACGTAGTTCTGAGCAAGGCTGTGCTTACTGAAGATTACAACAAAATGGCAAATGCAGCTTGGCCTTGGGCTGCCGCGTTTTCGCGTCGGCTTCACGAATTGCGCCCTCAACCTTTTTGCGGATCCCACCTCTTATTTGGTTCGGACTACAGCGGCGGTCACGCTTCTAGTCGATATAACGTATATGGGTTCGTAATCGCGGACGCTGATGCGTCTCTGGACTGGCCAGTTGAGTGTCAAAAAGTAAGGTCCGGCTTTCTGGCAGATGGTCGGCGCATGGGGTTCAAAAACCTGAACGATGCCCATCGCCGAAATGCGCTAATCCCATTTCTAAGTGCCTCGGAATCACTTGTGGGGAATGTAGTTACGGTCGCGGTAACGAAGGAGCTACGTCATCTCTCGTCTTACCAGAATGCAATAGATGTTTGGAGGAAAACAAATAGCCTGCAAGCAAAATGGAATCCCGGGGCTTTTGAGCAGATGGCCAGAATCGCTCATTTTTTTTCATTGCTTGTGGCAGCATGGTCCACTCCGGGCGCAAATGTGTCATGGATAACCGATGAAGACGAGATAGTAGCAAATGCTGAGCGACTTACCGACGCACAAGAGTTTGCCGCGCGACTTGCTGGAATTTTCCTCCCACATAATCTTGGAGAATTCATGATGAATACTCCAGCTGTAGTCAATAATCATTCTGCATTTGAAGACTTCCTTGCAATTCCAGACTTAGCGGCAGGGATGATAGGAGAGATATTGACAACAACTCCAGTGTATGAACCCGGGGCACAGAATGTGTTTAGATATGCTCAACTCACAGAGAAATCGGAGATCATCTCCGATTGGTTTTGGCATCATTTAGGGACATTAAAAAAGACATGTATCCTCATTGAACGTGCTGAGAATGGGAAATATGGTGTAGGGCGTCTGGATATGCAACTTCGATAGGTTAGGCAGGGCCTTTGGGCGGCTGGCCCATCCTCTCGAATCTACTCTGGGGATGCCCCACCCTTGTCGCAGGTTTTTGCGACAGGGTGGGTAGAAGGCAGGGTGCTGAAGATAGGCGGGTGGCCCATGCAAGCCATCTGCTGGCTGCCGCGGGGCCTTGCCCTTGCTCTCAACTTTGAAACTTTGAAACCTTGCAACCTTGAAACCTACTCCTGCACTTCCCGCTCACCCCCGCCCTATCCCCATTCACTGCCATATGTTGCGCTCAGGCGTTGTTCGCGTTGTTGCCCCGCCTGTGCAGCATTTACACTAAACAGCAAGCTATCCTCCGGAATCCCGGCTTGTTGCACCCTCTCCTGTCCTGGATCGCAGCGGAAATAGCTATAGGAGGCAATAACCGTGTCAAAGAACCGCTTTCTCTTCACTTCCGAGTCGGTGACCGAGGGGCATCCCGACAAGATCGCAGATCAGATCTCCGACGCCATTCTCGACGCCTGCCTTGAGCAGGACCCTTACAGCCGTGTCGCCTGTGAAACACTGACCTGCACCGGCCTCGTCGTCATCGCCGGAGAGATCACCACCAAGGCCTACGTGGACTTCCAGTCGGTGGTGCGCGGCGTTGTCAGCTCCATCGGTTACGACAACGCGCTCTACGGCTTCGACTCCAACACCTGCGCCGTCATCAGCAGCATCAACAAGCAGAGCCCCAACATCGCCCAGGGTGTGGATACCGGCGGCGCCGGCGACCAGGGCATGATGTTCGGCTACGCCACCAATGAGACGCCTGAGCTGATGCCCATGCCCATCAGCCTGGCCCACAAGCTGGCGCACAAGCTCACCGACGTCCGCAAGAGCGGCAAACTCCCGTACCTCCGCCCGGACGGCAAGAGCCAGGTCACCGTCGAATACGACGAAAGCGGTAAGCCTCTCCGCATTGACGCCGTTGTCATCAGCACCCAGCACGCCGAATCGGTCACCACCGAGCAGCTCCGCGAGGACATCCTGAAGTACGTCATTCAGGCCACCCTGCCGGCCAACCTGCTGGATGAACACACCAAGTACCACATCAACCCCACCGGCCTATTCGTTATCGGCGGACCCATGGGTGATACCGGCCTCACCGGCCGCAAGATCATCGTGGATACCTACGGTGGCATGGGACGCCACGGTGGCGGAGCCTTCAGCGGCAAGGATGCGACCAAGGTCGATCGCTCGGCGGCCTACATGGCGCGCTACATCGCCAAGAACATCGTCGCCGCCGGCCTGGCCGACCGCGCCGAAGTGCAGCTCGCTTACGCCATCGGCGTCGCCGAGCCGGTCAGCGTGCTGGTGGAAACATTCGGCACCGGCAAGGTCAGCCGCGAGGTGCTGGAGGAAGTGGTTCGCAAGAACTTCCAGCTCACGCCCAAGGGCATCATCGAGAGCCTGAACCTGCGCCGCCCCATCTTCCAGAAGACCGCCGCCTACGGCCACTTTGGCCGCACCGGAGACGAGTTCACCTGGGAGAAGACGGACAAGGCCGCTGCCCTGAAGGCCGCTGCTGAAACCGTCGCCGCCGCAGCCAAGTAACAGCAGCGATGTAAGAGAAGCAACGCCGAGCGAGCGCGAGTTCGCAAAGCAACAAGCATCAAAAGGGAAGGGCGTCGCGCATGCGGCGCCCTTTCTGATTTTACTTCTGCTTCGTTTTTTTGTTTTGCTTTGATTTTGATTTTGCTTTGATTTTGATTTTGTAGTGTCATCCTGAGCGAAGCGTAGCGGAGTCGAAGGATCCCTATCATGCCCACATTGAGGTAAGCTGACAAGGTCACCTGCCAACGACGCAAACCTTTAGGAGTATTTGCATGATCCCCGAAAAACTATTGGAAGTGATGAAGCAGGATGGCGTGGTGGCCATTGCAACCCTGGGCGCGGATGGACCGCACATGGTCAACACCTGGAACAGCTATCTGCGCGTCACCGAAGATGGACGCCTGTTGATCCCCGTCGGCTACATGCATCGCACGGAGGCGAACATTGCTTTCAATCCGCAGGTGTTAATCACCCTGGGAAGCAGCAAGATTAAAGGCCTGCAAGGCCCGGGCACCGGTTTCCTGATTAAGGGGAAGGCCGCGCTGGTGACTTCCGGCCCGGAGTTTGATCTTCTGAAGGCAGCATTCAAATGGCTGCGCGCCACCATGGTCGTTACCATCGAGTCGGCCACGCAGACGATTTAAGTCTGCTAAGCGACAAGAAACTAAATGAAAGGGCACCGCGCAGGCGGCGCCCTTTTTGTGGTGTCGCAATCATTCAGCCGTGGTGTCTCAATCGTTAAGTAAGAGAGTGTCATGGCGAGCGGAGGACGCATTCATGCGTCCGTAGTCGAGCTACCTTTTGTTTTCCCATCACAAACGCAAGCGGCGCAGGTCACTGCCAGATAGGTATCACAAACCGAAAATTCCAGCATGAACCGCGAGCACCGCTGTTATGTGTACATCATGCAGAGCGTATCCCGGCGCGTGCTCTATATCGGTGTTACCAGCAATATCGAGAAGCGGGTCTTTGAACACAAGAACCATCTCGTCGAAGGGTTCTCCGCAAAATACAACACCACGCGACTCGTGCTTCTGGAACGATACAGTGATATCCGGACAGCGATCGCACGCGAGACGCAACTGAAAAAATGGAACCGGGCAAAAAAGAATTGGCTCATCGATCAGAGCAACCCGCATTGGCAAGACCTGGCGGAGGGGTGGGGTGAGAAGCAGGAAGAAACAAAAGGTGGCTCGACTCAGGGGGAGCGATAAATCCACTCCCCCGTCGCTCGCCATGACAGGGTTTATTAAGCTGGTAAAACGACTATGCCCGGGTTCCCAATTCAGCCTGCCTCCGGCTTGCGCGGAGTAATCGAGATTACGCTTCCCCCACTTCGCTCTCCCGCACAATCTCCGCCGCGCGATCCAGAGCCTCCTGAATATTCGAGCAGATGTTCTCCGGCCCGATCTTCTCTTCAAACACCTTCTGGTGGATGAGTTTTGCCGGATGTTCTTTTGCGCCGCACAGCAGCAGATGGCGTCCGCTCTGGCGCACGCGGTCGGCCAGGTGTTCAATCTCGCCCAGGCCCGTGCTGTCGATGGCACTCATGCCCCTTAGTCGCAGGATGATCACCTTGGGCAGCTTGGGCAGCGCGCGCAGAATGACCTCCAGCTTTTGCGCCGCGCCAAACAGCAGTGCGCCCTGCACGCTGAAGACCTCGACGTAATCCGGGATGTGCTTGTCGTGCAGTACGTGCGCGCGTCCGGTCAGGATGTAGTCCTTCGTAACCGGCGCAACGGTGGTGGTCTCCGCCACGTTGCGGATGAAAGTGAGCGCGGCCAGCACCATGCCGAATTCCACGGCCGTCGTCAGGTCAGCCATCACCGTCAGTCCAAAGGTGACCAGCCACACGGCCACGGCGCTCTTGTTCACCCGCAGCAGCCGCCAGGTCTCTTCCCACTGGCCCATGTTGTAGCTGACGACAAATAGGATGGCCGCCAGCACCGCCAGCGGAACGTAGCTTGCGAGCGGCGCGGCAAACAGCAGAATGCCCAGCAGCGTGACCGAGTGGATGATGCCCGCCATCGGCGTCTTGGCACCGCTGCGGATGTTGGTGGCCGTGCGCGCAATGGCCCCGGTGGCGGGCAGTCCGCCGAAAATTGGCGACACAATGTTGGCTACGCCCTGGCCGATCAGTTCCACGTTGGAGTTGTGCCGGTCGCCGGTCATGGAGTCGGCCACCACGGCCGACATCAGCGATTCGATGGCCCCCAGCATCGCCACCGTCAACGCCGGAGCGATCAGCGGCAGCACCATGGCCACGTGGAACTCAGGAACCTCAAGGTGAGGCAGTCCGGAGGGGATTCCGCCAAAGCGCGTGCCGATGGTTTCCACCGGAAGATGCAGCAGGGCCGCGGCGGCCGTGCCCAGGCCGAGCGCGACAATGTAGCCGGGAATGCGCTTGGTCACCCGCGGCGTCAGCAGGATCAGCGCCAGCGAGCCCACGGCCAGCAGCGTCGCTGGAGTTGAGAAAGTTGTGGCGTGCGCCGCCAACTCCTTCATGCGGGCAAAAAACTCGCCGGGATTATGCTCCAGCCGCAGTCCGAAGAAGTCGCGAAGCTGCGTGCTGGCAATCAGCACGGCGATGCCATTGGTAAAACCCATCACCACGGGTCGCGGAATGAACTGCACGGCCTTGCCCATGCCGGTCACGCCCATGATGACCAGCATGACGCCGGCCATCATCGTGCACAGAAACAATCCGTGGATGCCGTGTTTGGCCACGATGCCGGCAACGACGACAACGAATGCTCCGGTCGGTCCGCCAATCTGCACCTTACTGCCGCCCAGCAACGAGATCAGAAATCCCGTCACCACGGCGCAGTAAATGCCCGCCTGCGGAGTCAATCCGCTGGCGATGGCAAAGGCCATGGCCAACGGCAGCGCCACCAGTCCCACGGTGACGCCCGCGGCCAGATCTGCGTAGAAAGTCTGTCGGTCGTAGTCCTTCAGGCAGAGAACGGATTTCGGAAGATAGTTGTGCCAGTGGTGTTGCGTAAGATGTTGCGCAAAATCCATCTATCTATGATAACGCCGCATGGCAAGCGGCGTCGGTGAGGCACGTACGTCGCCACAAAAAATGTCGTACACTGCCGTCATCCGCGCCGCAGCGAACGCGCCGCAGGGAGACCGTGTGAAACCAGCAAAAAAGCCGCCGACGCCCGCGCAACACTCCATGTTTCAAGACATGCTGCGCACCATCGCCCGCGTGCCGCGCGGCAAGGTCAGCACCTACGGAGACATCGCCTACGCCGCGGGCTATCCCGGCGCGGCGCGGCAGGTGGCATGGGCCTTGCACGGCCACGGAGCGACCGTCCCCTGGCAGCGCATCGTCGGCGCCGGCGGCAACATCCTGCTCACCGGCGAGCATGGCTTCGAGCAGCGCCTACGATTGCAATCCGAGGGCGTCAGCTTCCTCGGCATGAAGGTGAACATGGCCGCCCACCGGCACAGCTTCTTTCCAGCCACTCCTCCCAGGAAGGCAACAAAGAAGAAAAGTAAGAAGCTGGCTAAACGATGAATAAATGGTAATTAGTGAAACAGATATAAATGCTTACTTCGTCATTGTAAACTCAGTAAATAAATTCCTGTCTTCAGCCACAGGGTTCTGCCGAAGAACGGTATATCCCATGTTGTGGTAATTCTGCCCGCTACACCTGGCGAATATTTACAATTTGCGCCCCACTCCGGCAGTAGAATTCCCTCGGCAACCGGCCACTAGGAGAAAAGTGTGAAGGTACTTGTATCGGTTCTTATCCTGACCTTGTTGTTGGTGCCTTGCGTTTTTGCTCAGTCTAATCAGTCGGCAGGCGCACAAGGCAAGGCAATTCAAAACAATGTCCCCAACACGCAACGCGGTTCGATGGAGAATCAGAAACAACAGTCGGGTGTCGGCTTTGACACAAAGGCCTCCAGTTCGACTGCCGTGAAGAGCTCAAGCGGCACGTACACAAACCAACAGGCAATCAACACCTACAAGGCGCAATCCGCGGCGGAACAGAAAGCCACGGCGCAAAAGTATCCGGCGGTCAGCAAGACTCCGCCCCCATCTCCTACACCGCAGAAAAAGTAAGCAGACCATCTTTCCAATGGGCCGAAAAAAGAGGCGCGCTCAGCGGCGCGCCTCAGGTGTCTTGGATCGCTTACGCTACACCAACTGCATCCCCCACAGATCGTGCAGGTGCAGCACGCCCAGCAGCTCGTTTCCGGCGCCCACCACCATCAGCGAGGTAATCTTCTTCTGCTCCATCAGGTCCAGCGCGGCGGCGGCAAAGCCATCGGCGGCAATCGTGCGGGGATTCTTCGTCATGCACTCGCCGGCCGTCAGGTCCAACAGGTCCTTGCCGTGATGCTCCAGCAGACGTCGCAGGTCGCCGTCGCTCAGCACGCCCACCAGCCGCTCGCCTTCGGTCACGGCTGCTATGCCCAGCCCCTTGCGGCTCATCTCTAAAATCACATCGCCCATTTTCGTCTGCGGAGTCACGCGCGGAACTGAATCGCCGCTGTGCATCAACTGGCTGACCCTTGCCAGCCGCTTGCCCAGCTTGCCGCCAGGATGCAGGTCGGCAAAGTCTTCCGCGCGGAAGCCGCGGCGCTCGCTCAGCTCCACGGCCAGCGCGTCGCCCAGGGCCAGCATGGTCGTGGTGCTCGCCGTGGGAGCCAGCCCCAGCGCGCACGCCTCTTTATCAATGGAGCAGTCCAGCGCCACCTCCGCCGCCTGCGCCAGTGAACTCGCTGGATGCCCATTCGCCGGAGCCAGGCAGTCGCCCGTCAGGCTGATGAGCGGCACGCCCAGCCGCTTGATGGTCGGCAGCAGCTCCAAAATCTCAGCGGTCTCGCCGCTGGCAGAGAGGGCCAGCACCAGGTCGCCGCGCATCACCATGCCCAGGTCGCCGTGCAAGGCCTCCGCCGGATGCAGATACAGGGCCGGGGTGCCGGTGCTGGCAAAGGTCGCCGCCAGCTTGCGGCCAATCAATCCGCTCTTGCCCATGCCGGTCACCACCACGCGCCCGGCACAGGCCAATATCAGCTCCAGCGCGCGCGCAAACTCGGCCGCCATGGGACCGGCGATGCGGTCGGCCAGCCGGTGCAGCGCTTCAGCCTCAATGCGGACTACGTTTTCGCCAGTGGTCATTCTGCTTCCGTCAGTGGATGCTCTTTCGCTGGTAATCGTACCACGCGCCGCGCACACATTTCCCGTCCGTCGTGTGTCCAGTGCGCGACTTCTTCCGCCGGAGTCATGGCGACGCGTTGTCGTCTTCCGGCAATTCTTAACCTTCCCGTCACGCGCAAGGCCGTACAATGTTTTCGCGTATTAATTCCGGGGGCTTGCATATGAAATCCATCGCTCGCCGCTTCATTATTCTTTTTGCCGCCATCAATCTTTCTGCCGGATTCTGCCTCGCACAGACCTCATCGCCTTCATCGCCGGATGCGCAATGGAAGCCGGTGTCTCCGGCAGACGATCCTGCCGTGCCGCTCTTCACAAGTGACACGCAGTTCGTCATGATTCCCGTGGTAGTCACCGGCAAGGACGGCCAGCACGTCACCGGCCTCGCGAAATCCGCCTTTCATGTCGAAGAGCAGGGCCAGCCGCGCAAAATTGCCGTTTTTGAGGAGGTCACCAGTCTTGCGCCCAGCCTGACGCTGCGCTCGGCCACGCCCTCTGCGGGACACACGAACTTCACCTTTGCCGACGCCAGGGGCTGGCGCGTCACGGCCATCGTCCTCGACCTGGTCAACACCCCGCACATCCATCAGCAGGAGGCGCGCCGCACACTCATCTCCTATCTGCAAAAGTCCATTCAGCGCGATGAACCCACCGCGCTCTTCGGACTGGGCCGCAGCGGGCTGAAACAGCTTCATCCCTTCACGCAGGATCCGGCCGTGCTCGTCGCCGCCCTGCATAAGGTTCAGGCAGAGATCAGCACCGATGAGATGACGGAAGGCTCGGCCTCCATCATGACCGAGACCACAGCTTCGCTGGACAATAACTCCGTCAGCCAGTCGGCGGACATCATCTCTCAATTCATAAAGGATGCGGCCGCCACTGAAGCGGCCTATCAGCAGCGCAACTCCATTCGCACCACGCTCCAGGCCATGGATGAAATCGCCCACGCCTATCAGGCCGTCCCCGGACGCAAAACGCTCATCTGGGCCAGCGCAGGATTCCCCTTCATGCTCGACGATCCCCAGGCCTTTGCCCGCATGGGAACCGATATGCAGCAGCTTTACGAGCAGACATGGCGCACCCTCAACGCCGCTTCCATCAGCGTTTACACCGTGGATGTCACCGGCATGAAAGGATTTTCCGGGATCACGCAGGGCTTTGACGCCTCGCGCCACGGCACGTCCATCAACCCCGGCACCAGCCGCACACGCGCCAGCGCGCCCATGACCATCAAGTACGACAAGGATCTTGAGCGCCAGCAGACCATGCGCGCCTTTGCCGAAGCCACCGGAGGCACGGCCTGCGTCAACAGCAACGATCTGGAACACTGCTTTGCCCGCGCCGTGGACGACTCGCGCACCTACTACATGATCGGCTACTACCTTCCGCAGGACGACCAGCAGCCCGGATGGCGCAAGCTGAAGGTCAAGGTGGACGCGCCCGCAGCTCACGTGCGCGCCCGTGCAGGCTTCTACGTCGGCGCTGCCATCAAGGACAGCCCGCAGCAGCGCCAGCGCGAAATCTCCGAGGCCTTGCGCTCGCCCGTGGAGTACACGGGAATCCGCATGAACGTCCGCGAGTTGAACTGCGAAGCAACTGCGGCAAAAAACAATGGCGCGGCATCGGCGGCGAAAACTCACTGCCGCTTCGCCGTCGGCATGCCCGCACGCTCCATCACCGTGGACGCGCACAACGCCAACAATATTGATATGGCCATCGTGGCCATCGCTTTTGACCAGCACGGCAAGTCCGTTGGCGATGGCGAAAGCCACCTCAGCGGCAAGCTCAAGCAGGAGACGGCCGACAAAATCCGCCGCGCCGGAGCCGCCGTCGAAGTCGGCCTCGACCTGCCACCGGGCAGCTACAAAATGCGCTTCGCCGCCCGCGACAACCTAAGCGGAGAGCTGGGCAGCGTGGCCTTTGATTACGAGGTGAAATAGGGTGAGCGCAACTCTAGTGTCTGACTATTGCTGGAACGTATTTTCTTGCTGAGGCCGCTGGCCTGGCATAAACTCCTGCCGGGTCTTTGAAAGGAGCACTACACAAGAGTTATCGAAAACTTGAAAGGAGCTTGCGATGGAAAGACCACGGCAGAAATTTCCTCAAGTTATCTTGCTCTTTCTCTTGATCACGTTGCTGTCCGTAGTGGCTGTTGCCCAGGGACAGGGAACTCTTCCCGCACCCGTCGCTGAACTGACGAATCCAGCTAATCCGCATGACGCCGGCATTTATGTTTCTGCAAACAAGAGTTTGGCCAGGCTGGGCCCCACTCCCTATAAAGTGAGATCCACCACAGGTTTCCTTACCGCAGAGATGGGCGCGCCCATGAAGTGGAAGGGAATTGTCAGCGGCCTGCACGCCAATGTACAGGTCACCGACCTTGTTCCAAGCTTCTATTTCTACTCAGCGGGAAATGACCAGTTTGTTCCTGACAACTTCGTGCTGATTAACCTTGCGGCAAGCGGCGATACGCGGACGACGCCGATTGGGAAAGACATGCGCAAGAGAGAAAACGTCACGTTCACAAGCACCAAGGTTGCACAGGGAGTATTCAAGGTGACACCGACCGCCCGGCTACAACCCGGCGAGTATTGTTTTATCATCGTCAACCCGGAGAGCTCTCGGAAGACGTTCCTATTCGATTTTGGAGTAGGCGGCTATTAGCAGCATGCACTTTGTATCGGCGCAAGTATTCAAGATACCTGCCTGTTGCCCCACTCAAGTTCTCGGCTGGCTTGCGTGGGGCAGTTGCTCGGCAATGCCCAGCCCTTCACGCACACTGGGCATCGCCAGCAAAAACAGCAGGGGATAGATCTCAAAGTACACGCGCAGCTCCTCTACATATCCGTAGAGCAGGCTGCCCACAAGCAGTGGCACGCCCACCAGAGCCAGGCTCCAGCGCAACTGTCTTGGCTTGCTGCTCCACCCCTGCGCGCAGAACACTGCCACCACCAGCGCGATAAACAAGCTCCACGCCGCTGCCAGCGGAGCCACGCTGAAGAGCCGCACGTTTTGGTCCAGCAGGTGGAAGTCCAGCACGCCGCCGCGATTGTGCTGGTAGCGCAGGTTGATGGCGTAGCGGATGCCAACCCACGCCACGCCAAGCAGCGCCGCATAGCCGATGGCCCACGCCACGCGAGTGAAGCGGGTGCCCCATCCTTCCGCCATCTTTTGGCGGAGGGTGGGGTTGTTGACTTGCCCTTCCTCAGCATTCGTTTGAGCATGGGTCTCGCCCCGCAGCCACCGGTAGCCCACCCACACCGGCAGATACAGCACCGCGGTCTCGCGGTTCACGCTAGCCAGCAGAAACACCACGGCAAACGCCCACGCGTTCTCCGCCTCGCAGGCCAGCAGCAGCGCCGCTGAGAAAAACAATGTCGGAGGATCGTAGATGTGGCTGTAGTAGGTGAACAGGGCTGGCACCATCATCAGCGCCGCCGCGCCAGCGGCCCACGCCGCCGTCTCGCTCACCTGGTACACGCGCAGCACCAGCCGGCGCATCAGCAGCGCAAAGCCCAGGTAGAAGCCCCACGTCAGCACCAGCAGCATGGCTTTCTCAAACGTGTAGCCATGCACGTAGAACTCCGTGGCGAAGCCTTTGCTCAATGCCGCCAGCCACACCTGGTAGTGGAAGAAGTCTCCGGTATGCGCGTCCAGCCAGCGAATGAGGATCGGCACCAGCGCGCGGCTCACAAATGGACGCACCGCCGTGCCGTTCAGCATCGCCTGCAAACTCATCGTCGGATAGGCGGTCCAGCTGCTGAAGTCGGCAAACATCCGCGTCAGCAGGTACGCCGCCCAGGCGTAGGCCAGCAGCCACACCGAGCGCGGATTGGGGCCGGTCGTCATCTAGCCGCGCACAGCCCTGTGGATGGCCAGCAGCTCTTCCAGCGTTGCCTTCAGTTTGTCCAGCGGCAACGCGTTGGCGCCGTCGCTCTTCGCCTTCGCCGGGTTGTCATGCACTTCCATGAAGATTCCGTCGATGCCCGCCGCCACAGCGGCGCGGCTTAGCAGGGGAATGAACTGCGGCTGCCCGCCGGATTGTGCTCCCTGGCTCGGCAACTGCACCGAG
>CAINND010000020.1 GCA_903851035.1 uncultured Acidobacteriota bacterium
AAGCCGAAGGAATCCGCCATCTTCTTTCGCCAGTTCTCGGTGATGATTGATGCCGGACTTCCGCTGGTGCAATGCCTTGAAATCCTGGCAAACAACCAGGAGAACCAAACCTTCAAAAAGACGCTGATGGGTGTTCGGGCTTCTGTGGAGGGTGGCTCAACCCTGGCGAACGCCCTGCGCGCCTACCCCAAGGTATTCGACGACCTGACGACGAACATGATCGAGGCTGGCGAGACGGGCGGCATTCTGGACACCATTCTGCAGCGCATCTCGCAGTATGTGGAAAAAGCGGTCAAGCTGCGCGCGGCCATCAAGAGCGCGCTGGTTTACCCGATTTCCGTAATTGTGATTGCACTGCTGGTGGTGGGCGCCCTGCTGAAGTTCGTGGTTCCGATCTTCGCCAATCTTTTTGTCGGCCTGGGCGTGGAACTTCCGGCGGCGACGCGCTTCGTCATAGACCTTTCCAACTTTGTCAGCAAATTCTGGTGGCTCATCTTCCTCACCGTGGGAGCGCTGGTGGCGGCCATCAAGTACATCCGCAAGTCTGATGGCGGCCGTTATGCAACCGACAAGTTCATGCTGGGCATGCCCGTCTTCGGGCCAGTGCTGCGCAAGATTGCCGTGGCTCGCTTTACCCGCACGCTGGGCACGCTGATCAGTTCCGGTGTGCCGATTCTGGATGGCCTCTCCATTACCGCGCGTACTGCCGGCAACGCCGTGCTGGAGCGCGCCCTGATGGGCGTACGCAAGAGCATTGAAGAGGGCCGAACCATTGTGGATCCGCTGCGTGAGTGCGGCGTCTTTCCCAACATGGTGACGCAGATGATCGGCGTTGGTGAAGCCACCGGCGCCATGGACAGCATGCTGCAGAAGATCGCGGACTTCTATGAGGACGAGGTGGACGCCGCCACCAAGGACATGCTGGCGCTGATGGAGCCGATGCTGATCAGCTTCCTGGGCATAGCCGTTGGCGGCATCGTGATCTCACTGTACATGCCGCTGTTCTCCATGATCTCCAAGCTATCGGGCTAAGCAGGCGGGAGTAAGCGATGCCAAGCGGAATCAACGTGCGGCCCTGGCTGGAATGGCTGGTCAAGGTTCGCATCATCATCATCACAATCCTGCTCGCCATTGAACTGGCCATTGTCACGCTGACCAGCACCAGCGTGGATCGCGGTCTATTCGTCGGGCTGATGATTGCCTGGTATGGGGTCGCCGGTTTCCATTTATTCTTCGTCACCTATCGCCACAGTAGTGAGGTGGCGCAGGCGCGCCTGCAGGTAATCACCGACCTGTGTTTCGCCACGGCGGTCATCTACCTGACCGGCGGAATCGACACGTACTTCAACTTTCTCTACCCGCTGATCATAATCGTTGCCAGCATTCTGATTGGTGAAAAGTGGGCGTATGTAACAGCCGGCATGTCCTTTGTGCTGCTGGGCGGCGTGCTGGAGCTGTCGTTTTTCGACGTGATTCATTCGTACTCGAACACGCGGCCCGACCTGAAGTCATTTCAGGCGGTGATCCTGATCAATCTGGTGGCCTACGTCAGCGTGGCCTACCTGGCCAACAAGCTGGCCAACCGGTTGCGCCAGGCCGACGTAGCACTGAGCAACAAGAGCTTTGAGCTGGAAAATCTGCAAGTGCTGCATGAGATTATCGTGCGCTCAATCTCCAACGGACTGATTACCACCGACCTCGACGGAACCATTAAGCTGGTGAACCCGGCGGCGCAGGCGCTGATTGGACGCACCGGCGAGCAGATTGCTGCACAGACCGTGCAGGAGCTGTTCTACGACAAACTGCCGCGCCCCGGCGCAGAGCGTAGCGAGGTGCGTACGCTTACGCCCTCCGGAGCGGAGAAGATGTTCGGCGTGGGCTGCTCGGCGCTGCTTGGCACGACGGGCGACACCATCGGCTATATCTACACCTTCACGGACCTTACAGAAATCCGCCGCCTGGAGCGCGAGTTGCGGCAGCGCGATCGTTTGGCCGCCGTGGGAAGGCTGGCCTCGGGCATTGCGCACGAGATACGCAACCCGCTCAGTTCGATTGCAGGCTCGGTGAAGATGCTCTCCGGTATTGATGCACTCAGCACGGACCAACGCGAACTGCTGGGAATTGTTACGCGTGAGAGCGAGCGGCTGAACGCCATTATCAGCGACTTTCTAGCCTACTCGCGCGACCGCAAGTTCGAAAGTATGTCCGTGGATCTGTGCCAACTGTTGCATGACACGCTGACGCTGCTGGAAAACCGAGGCTCCGGCATCACGATTGAGCGGCGCTTTGCGGCCGCCGAGGCGATGGCCGAAGGCGACGGCGACAAGCTGAAGCAGGTTTTCTGGAACCTGTGCAGCAACGCGGTGCGTGCCATGCCCAACGGCGGCGTGCTCACCGTTACCCTCGACGCAGTGGAAGAGGGCTGGCGCATCTGCTTCCGTGATACCGGCCAGGGTATTTCCCCGCAGCTTATCGAAAAGATATTTGAACCCTTCCAGAGCGGCTTTGAGGGCGGAACCGGGCTGGGACTGGCCATCGTTTACCGCATTATCCAGGCACATGACGCGCACATTACCGTGCGCTCGGAGCCGGGCAAGGGAACGGAGTTCACGTTGCTTTTCCGGCGCGAATCCGCGCCGAAGCTGCCTGAGCCTGCAGTAAAGACCAAGAATACCCGCAGCGCGGCAACGCGCCGTGCAATGGACCCTAGATTGGAGACCCGCTAGTTATGGGATACATCCTGGTTTGCGACGACGAACGTTCCATCTGCACCATGCTGCAGATTGCGTTCCAGAACCAGGGACACCGGGTGGAGACGGTGACCGGCGGCGAGCAGGCATGCCGCAAAATTGATGCCACGCTTTACGACGTGGTGGTGACCGACGTGCGCATGCCGCATGTGAACGGCATGGCCGTGCTGCAACACTCACGGCGCGTTTCGCCGGAGACGGCCGTCATCGTCATCACCGCCGTGGACGACACCGAGGTGCCGATTGAGGCGCTGAATGCCGGCGCTTTTTACTACATCCGCAAGGGGCCCAAGCTGCTTGAAGATGTGCTGACGGCCGCCGCTCTGGCGCTGGACCGTGGACGATTGCGCCAGCAGAACGCGGCGCTCAAGCGCGACGCGGCACAGCACAACAGCCTGGACAACCTGATTGGCGAGAGCGAGCCGATGCGCGCGCTGAAGCAGACGATCCGCACCATCGCCACCACCAACAGCACGGTCATCGTCAGCGGAGAGAGTGGCACGGGCAAGGAGCTGGTGTCGCGGGCCATCCATACCTGCTCGCCGCGCTCGAATGAGCCATACGTCAGCGTCAACTGCGGCGCTTTTCCGGAGACGCTGCTGGAGAGCGAACTCTTTGGCTATGTAAAAGGAGCCTTTACCGGCGCCACAAGCAACAAGCGCGGACTCTTCGAACTGGCCAACGGCGGCACCATCTTCCTGGACGAGATCAGCGAGACCACGCTCGGCATGCAGGTCAAACTGCTGCGCGTGCTGCAGGAACGCTGCATACGTCCCGTGGGCGGCGGCCAGGAGATGCCGGTGGACGTGCGAGTGATCGCCGCCACCAACAAGAACCTGCGCCAGATGGTGCAGGACGGTCTCTTCCGCGAGGATCTCTACTATCGCCTCAGCGTCATCCCCGTGGAGGTGCCGCCGCTGCGCAATCGCGGCGATGATGTCATCCTGCTGGCCAACCACTTCCTGAAGAAATTTGCCGTGCAGATGAGCAAAGACGTGGTGCGCCTGGCGCCGGAGAGCTTGCAGGTCATCAAGGGCTACGATTGGCCCGGCAACGTGCGCGTGCTGGAAAACACGATTGAGCGCGCGGTGGCCATGTCTTACGAAGATGAACTGAAGGTGGAGTTGCCAGAACAGGGCGGCGGACAGATTACGCCTCCGGCGGCGGGTTCGGCACAGGGCGCTGTGGGCGTGGTGTTGCCGCCGGATGGCATAGACCTGGAACGCTACATCGCCGACGTGGAGAAGAGCCTGCTGCAATCGGCGCTCAGGCGTTCGAACGGCATCCAGACCCGTGCGGCCGAGCTGCTGCACCTCAGCTATCGCAGCTTCCGCCACATGATGAAGAAGTACGACCTTTCGTAGAGAGTGCCGGCAGGCTTTATACTGAATTCATGTGGTACACCCTGCGTTTTGTCTGGAACGCGACGCGCGGCCATCGCCTGGCGCCCTGGCGCAGCCCCTACATCAAGTGGCGGCTGGAGACCTACACTGGCCTGAAGATGGAGAAGATCGGCCTCTGGCAGATCATCAACATCATGCTGCATGAGTACCGTCAGATGTGGCGCTTCCTGCTGTGGACGGCCAAGATGGACAACTACGCGCGGGTGAAGCCGCGCAACCCCAGCACCCAGGATTGGGGATAAGACACAAAAGGCGCCGATCTTCCGACGCCTGATCCGTTTTGCGACCTAGTTACTATTTTCTGAAAACTACCACTCCACCGTCACTTCCACACCGCGCCCGGCCTTAGCCAGTTGCGCGGCCGAGCCGCGATTAGCGGCAATCTCCAGGTAGCCCATGCTGTTGTGGATGGCGAAAAGCTCACCGGGCTTGCCTTCGGCATAGGAGGCTCGCAGTCCGCTGACGCTGGCCGTGCCCACGGTGATGCGAAGCTCGGTGCCGGAGGCGAAGATGGCGGGAGCGTTTTCCGGCGTGAAGTTGGTGATGAGGTTGCCAAAGCGGTCGGTCTTAAGGACGACGCCTTTGAGCGCGCGCTCACCCGTGGGCTTGGGCTTTGGCAGGGAGAAGCGATGGTAGTCGGTGATCTCCTCGCCAAACTTGTCGGGCTCCACGCCTTTGCTGAGCCATCCGGCGCAGGGGGCGAAGACGTCGCGGCCATGGAAGGTCTGGCTGAGCGGCTGCAGAAAGTAATGCTCGCTGGTGATATGCCGTACCAGTACGCGCTCCTCCTGATCCATGACGAGCGAGAGCACGCCGTTATCCGGCGCCAAAAAGTAATGGCGCGTGGTGGTAACCAGCAGCGGGCGGCGCGGCGATCCCACACCGGGGTCCACGACGACGACATGGGTCGTGTCCGTCGGATAGTAGCGGTAGGCCTGCGCCAGGGTCATGGCGGCATCCAGCACGTCAAAAGGATTCACCGAGTTGCAAAGGTCCACCACGTTAGCCTGCGGGTTAACGCCGAGGATGACTCCGCGCATGGTGCCAACGAAGTGATCGGTTGCGCCGAAGTCCGTCGTCAGGGTGATCAGGTTGTTTGCCGCCATAAGTGCCTCCTGCCCGTATGCGTAACGACTGCACAGGCAATTCTTGCACGAATGCGCGGTGGCCGCCATGCACTGCCTTCAACGGCCAGCGATGCTAGAATCCAGTTCTACACCTCCCGTCGAGGAGAAGCCGTCCAAGTGTTCACATTTGTCCTGATGCGAATGATCGCCGTAGTGCTGCTGGTGGCGGGCAATGCCTTCTTTGCCGCCGGTGAGTACGCGCTGGTCAGCATCCGGGACACGCGCCTGGAGCAGTTGATTGCCGAGGGCCGACTGGGCGCGCGCACCATCCGGAAATTGCACAACAAGCTGGACGAGGTGCTGAACGGCATCCAGATTGGCGTGACCATGGCCAGCCTGGCGCTGGGCTGGCTGGGCGAGGAGTCCATGGCGCGCGTGCTGCTGGTGCCGCTGGCCAGGCTGCCGCACGCCGCGCTGTATGCGCACGCGCTGGCCGCCGTGCTGGCCTTCGGCTCCATTACCTACCTGCACGTCATCCTCGGCGAAGTGGTGCCAAAGTCCATTGCGCTGCAAAGGGCGGAGCAGGTGGCGCTGGCCGTGGCCGGGCCGCTGGACGTTTTTATCACCATCTTTGCACCGGTGACGCGCATGATGGCCGCCAGCTCGCGCTGGGTGCTGAAGTCCTTTGGCTGGCACTCCATTCGCGAAGTGGGCGTGCACACGCCGGAGGAGTTGAAACTGAGCGTAACGGCCAGCCATCGCTACGGTTTGCTGAGCTCCGCACAGCAGGAGCTGCTGCATCACGCGCTCGATCTTGACACGGTGACCGTGCGTGAGGTCATGGTGCCGCGGCCGGACATCTTCAGCCTGCCGGCAGAGATGACACTCGAGGATGCCGTGGCCCGTGTTGTGGAAGAGCAGCACTCGCGCATTCCCATCTATGACGCGTCGCGCGGACTTGAGGCTATTGTGGGCGTGCTTTACGCCAAGGACCTGATGCGCTGGATGCACTATCGCCTGCGGCGAAGCAGTAACGCGCCGACGCCCTCCCCCATTCTGCGTGACATCATGCATGATGTGTTGCTGGTGCCGGAGACCAAGCCGCTGACCGATCTGCTGGAAGAGTTCCAGCACCGCCGCCGCCACCTGGCCGTGGTGGTGGATGAGTTCGGCAGCACGGTGGGCGTGGTGAGCGTGGAGGATGTGCTGGAGCAACTCGTCGGCGAGATGGAGGATGAGTTCGACGTGGCGCAACCGGCGGTGCATGGCGAAGCCGGCAGCCTGCTGCTGGAGGCTTCGCTGAACCTGCGCGACCTGGAGACACAATACAACCTGCGGCTGCCGCGCGACGATGGCTTTGAGACACTGGCAGGCTTTGTGCTGGCGCAGTTGCAACGCATCCCTCGGGTGGGGGACAGCTTTTTATATCAACAACGGCGCTACACGGTGGTGGAGATGGAAGGCCATCGCGTGGGCAACGTACGCGTGGAAAGCCTGCCACAAACCACGCAGCCCCTCATCCATGATTAGCCACACGGCCATGAAGAGCTACACGCGGATGGCACGGTACTTGTTGACGCGGCTTGCTTACATGCTGCCCGTGGTGTGGCTGGTGGTCAGCGTTGTCTTCCTGATGATTCATCTGGTGCCGGGCGATCCGATACAGGCCATGCTGGGCGAAGGCGCGGCCGGGGCCGATGTGACAGCCGCGCGCCATGCTTACGGGCTGGATGAGCCGCTGCCGTTGCAGTATGTGCACTACTGGCGTGGAGTTTTGCAGGGCGACCTGGGCCGCTCCGTGCGGCTGAATAAGCCGGTGGGGCAACTGGTGGCCGCTGCCTGGCCTGCAACGTTACGGCTGGCGCTGTGCGCCATGCTGGTGGCCGTGCTGCTGGCCGTGCCGGCGGGTGTGCGTTCGGCTACAAGGCGCAATCGGTGGGATGATCGCGCGCTGAGCTTCTTCAGCCTGCTCGGGTTGTCGTTTCCGAACTTTGCGCTGGGCCCCATACTGATTCTTCTCTTCGCCATCCGTTTGGATATTTTGCCGGTTAGCGGTGCCAGCGGCATAGGTGCGTTCGTGCGTCCGGCGGTGACCATGGGCCTGTCGCTGGCGGCCATCCTGACGCGCATGGTGCGCACCAGCATGTTGGAAGAACTTGGCCAGGATTACATTCGCACGGCGCGCGCCAAGGGCCTCAGCGAGAGCCACGTGGTGTACGGCCACGCCCTGCGCAACGCCCTCATTCCGGTAGTCACCGTGTTGGGCCTGCAATTTGGCGCATTGCTGGCCGGAGCGATAGTGACCGAGACTATCTTCGCGTGGCCGGGCCTGGGACGGCTGACCATCAACGCCATCAGCAATCGCGACTACGCGCTGGTGCAGGGCTGCCTGCTCACCATCGGCCTGACCTATGTGGCCGTTAACTTTCTCACCGACCTTGCCTACTCCGCGCTGAATCCGCGGATACGGCAGTAGGAGCCCCGATGGCCCGGCCGAATGCGACTGCGCGCTTGCTGGTGCGAAATCCGCTGGCCATGGCGGGCTTGGCGCTGATTGCCATCTTCCTGCTGTGCGCCGTCTTTGGTCCCGTGCTGGCGCCGCAGGATCCGGCGCGCATTGATCTGCCGTCGCGGCTGCAGGGACCATCGGCGCAGCACCTGTTCGGCACCGATGAGTTGGGCCGCGACATCTGCTCGCGCATCCTGTATGGCGCGCGCATCTCCATGATGGTAGGTGTGTCGGTGGTGGCGGGCTCGCTGGGCATCGGGATGGTCGTGGGCTCGCTTGCCGGGTACGTGGGCGGGCGGCTGGATCGGCTGTTGAACGTCATCGTAATGAACGCCTTTATGTCCTTTCCCGGAATACTGCTGGCCATCGCCTTTGTGGCCTTCCTCGGACCGGGGCTGTGGAATCTGATCCTGGCGCTGGTGATTGGCGGATGGGTGGGCTATGCCAGGCTGGTGCGCGCGCAAGTGCTGGCTGCACGCGAGCGTGAATACGTGGAGGCCGCGCGCGCCCTGGGTGCCAGCGACTGGCGCATCCTGATGCGGCACATCCTGCCCAACATCATGCAGCCGGTGATTGTGCAGGCGGCCATCGGCATGGCCGGGGCCATCCTTGCCGAGGGCACAATGAGCTTTCTCGGCCTGGGCGTGCCGCCTCCGGTGCCAAGCTGGGGAGCCATGCTGAACGACGGGCGCTCGCATCTGTTCGACGCGCCGCACGTCATTCTATTTCCGGCTGCTGCGGTGATGCTGGCCGTGCTGGCCTTCAACTTTGTAGGTGACGCGCTGCGCGATCTTCTTGACCCACGCTCGCGCATTGAAGCCGGATTGTAGCGCTTTCCCCCGCGCACGGGTCGCGCTACAATGGCGGCCTTCAGAGTGGGAATGGCCGGGCGCATATTTATGCTCCCAGGCTGGGGAGAGGATGAGATGACAATCAAGTGGAGAACCACGCTCGTGGCTGTGTTTGTGCTCTGCCTGATGCTGGCGCCTCCCATGGCGGCGGCGCAGCAGTACCGCACCACCATCCACATTGCCGGACTGGCTGGCACCGACGGCCAGGGCAACTACAACAACGTCGCCAGCTTCCGCTGGGGACAGCCCACGGCCTCGCTCAACGCCGGCGTCAGTTCAGAGTTGACCTTCACCATCCCCAACGACGCCACCAGCGTTGGTTTGCTCCAGGCCTTGCAGGGTGGAAAGCCGTTTTCCACGGCCACCTTGCAGGTGCTGGCCGGGCAGGGCAACAACCTTGTAGCCGCCTTCAGCCTGCAAATGAACAACGTGCACATCACCAGCGTGGATATGATTCCCAACGCCAACGTGCTGGGAGGAACGATGCAGGTCGTTACACTGCGCTTCAGCTCCATCACCTACACTTATCAGCCGGTGAATCCGGTGGGGCAGCGCGCCGGGCCGCCTGTGACGTTCACGGCCAACGTGCATTAAACTTTGCTGCAAGCAAAACGCCCTCCCGCGGGAGGGCGTTGTCGCATCCACGGGTCGCTCAGTTGTGCGGCACGAACTTGCCGCCGGGCGCGCCGCTCAGCGAGTAGTAAAGCGTCTCCAGGTAAATGTCGGTGGAGACGAAGGTGCCCGCGAACTTCTTCCACGGATCGAGCAACTTGGCCTGTCGCATCTGGTCGAGTGTCTGCCCTTGTGCGAGCGCCTTCTGCACCACGCCGCGCGTCTCCTTCAGCATCTTCACGTAGGCGCGCACGTCATCCAGAGTGGAGACCGGGCCGTGGCCGGGGATGACCTTCACATCCGGCGGTAACTGCGCGATGGCCTTCTCCACGCCATCAATCATGCCGTTGATGCTGCCACCGCTGTTGACGTCAATAAAAGGGAAGCCGTAGGTAACGAAGTCGTCGCCCATGTGGACGACGTTGGACTGCGGAAAGTAGATGACGGAGTCGCCGTCGGTGTGTCCGGCGGGGAAGTGCAGGGCGCGGATGTCCTCGCCGTTGAGGTGTACGGTGACGTCGTGCTCAAAGGTGATGATGGGCAGTGCGTCCGTGGGCGCGGGCTTGTTCACCATCTGCATGCTGCCGCCGTTGCCGGCCGGGCCGCCCGACTGCAGACGCTTGCGTACGTTGTCCTGCGCCAGGATGGGCGCGTCCTTTTGGAAGAGCGCGTTGCCGCCCGTGTGATCTCCGTGATAATGCGTGTTGATGACGAAGCGGATGGGCTTATCGGTGACCGAGCGCAGCGCGGCGCGAATCTTATCGGCCAGCGGCGCATATTGATCATCCACCAGCACAATGCCGTCTTCGCCCACGCTGGCGGCAATGTTGCCTCCGGCGTTGCCCTTGGCGGCGTCCAGCATGTAGACCGTGCCGGCGACCTTGGTGACGCGCAGTTCGACCTTGCTGAGATCCGGCTGGGCAAAGCAGGCGGTGGCGAGCGTCAGCAGTGCTACAAGGCAAAGAATTCTATTTCTGAGCATGATCTTCTCCCAGGTGTAGTGATGGCGCTAAATCAAATCAATTCCCCGAAAAACAGCGCACAGTAATGAAACGCATCCAGCGAATAGGATGCGCTCCTGCAGTTAAGGCTTCAACAAATCCTGTTATTACTGATCTCTGCGCTTGAGTGGCGGGCGGTCATCATCACTTTTATTGGGAGCGTCGGGGTCGTCACCGGGATGATTGCTGCGGCGCAGGCTGGGGCCGCGATCCTTGTCCTGATCGACGCGCCGGCGATTCTCGATGGCCGCCAGGCGCGCCTTCACATCCTGGAACTCGCTGGTATCCACAATGTACTGCGGACGAGCGGGCAGCACGGTGGCGATCTCCTTTTGCGTATGCTCCATGCGCGCGGGCGTGGGAGGATGCGTCTCAAAGGCCTTGGAGACCACGCCGGGCTTCTTCTTTTGCAGCGCCTGTATCTTCTCAAAGAACTGCGGGAAGGCCTGCGGATCGTAGCCGCTGGCGTACATGTACTGCACGCCCAGGTAGTCGGCCTGCGCCTCAAAGTTGCGCTGGAACTTCATAAAGGTTACCGGTACGGCAATGCCGGCAGCCGAGTACAGTCCATAGCCAAGTGGGCCACCCAGCAGCAGCGGAAGACTGGCGATGCTGGCCATGTTGCCGCGCGTCTGCTGGCGGGCGGCGTGGCAGGCGGCGACGTGGCCAATCTCATGGGCCATAACGCCGGCCAGCTCGGCCTCGTTGTCGGCGGCAAGGATGAGTCCGGTCTGCACGAAGAAGTATCCGCCGGGCAGGGCGAAGGCGTTCACCGTGTCGTCGTCAATCACCTTGACGGTAAAGGGAACCTTGGAGTCGGAGTTGCGCACGATGTTCTGCGCAATGCGGTTGATGTACTCGCTGATGACGGGATCGTTGATGACCTTGGCGCTGCGCTCCACCTGCTGGGCGTAGCTGCGGCCCAGCTTGACCTGCGACTCCAGCGAATACCAGTTGCCGAGGCCCTTGCTGCAACCCACGTTGCGATTGCCGATGGCGTTGATGTCGTCAATGTGGCCGTCGTGGGGAAAGTCGAAGTCGCCCTTCGCATCACCGCTGGGTTCGCCGTTATTGGCATCCTTGGCGGCATCGTCAGCGGCCTGGGACTTATCCACCAGCACTGGCTTATTGGCCGTGTTGTTGTCGCCGGCCGTGGGCTTGTCCTGCGCTACGGCGCCCAGGCATAGCAGGGTGCAGAGTGCGAGCAGCCATGAGAGACGCGGCTTCGTAATCCTGTGCCTGATCATCCGTTGCATTCCGGCCAACTCCTGTACGCCCCCTATTGTAGAGCCTTGCCTCAGCACGCAGGACGCAAAGTTGCGGACTGTTATCGCCGCTTCCGAGGGATTGATTTTCGTAATCCTCCGGGTCTGGTCGTATTTCCCATCATGCGGTTCAAGCCCTGCCGGGCCATGGTTATCCATGCAGTTGCGGCCCTCGGAGTGCCTGAATCTGCGCTATACTTCGCTAAGCCGGGGCAGAGTTTTGGCGCCCGGAGGATTGTTACGAGGGATGGATGGCTTCCAAGGCAGAGAGTCAGTTGGAGTTTGAGGGATCTTCCAGCAGCTTCCAGGCGCTGGAGGATAAAGTGTATCGGGCCATAGAGATGCTGAAGGCGGCGCGGATTGAAAAGGCCGCGGCCGAACAGGAACTTGCAGCGGTACGCGAGTTGATGGAATCGCAGTCCTCCGAGGTGGAGGAGCTGCGCAGCCAGGTGCAGGGCCTCCGGGAAGAGCGTGCCCAGGTACGCGAGCGGGTAGAAAAGCTGCTCGGCGACGTGGACGCCATGCTCGACCAGGAATAGAGCTACAAGAAAGGCGCCCGATGGCAGAAGACAATCAGAGCATCCGCGTAGAGATTTACGATCAGGCGTATAACCTGCGCGGCACCGATCCCGAATATATTGAAAAACTTGCGGCTATGGTGGACGCCAGAATGCGTGCCATATCGCAACACGCCTCCACCGTGGACGCCTTGCGCGTGGCGGTGCTGGCCGCGCTGAACCTGGCCGATGAATACTGCCAGTTGCAGCACCGCTACGAGGGCGTCGCCGGTGATTATGACAGCCGGGCTTCTGAACTGGGCAGTGCGCTGGAAACCGCTATGGAAGAAGCACTTGCAGAGCGCCGCTGCGGCTGAGGCCGGAAGCTGGCCATTGCGGAATCCGCGATAAGGCACCGCGGAGGTAATAGTTTTCCGGCGTGCGAAACTTACGCGTCCTGAACGGGTTTGATAGGGGTGCTGCCGTAGTGGGTAGTAGCCTTACAGGCGGTGGAAGAGTCGCTGGAAATGCTGGCCAGCAGGTTTGGCGCTGACAATTTCAGGGAACTTTCAGCCGGCTCCAAGGCAATGATATTGCAGGGCTTTCCATGAGGAGCGTTTTATGCTGCAGAAGAAATTAACTCGTTCAATCCTCTGGGGCGCGATGTTTGCGGCCCTTCTTGTGCTGGTGCTGCCGTCTCCGGCGTTTGCCGCCCCGCGCGTCATCGTGGGAGTGTACGGCGGCTATTACGGCCCGTATTGGGGCCCATGGGGCTGGGGATACCCCGGTCCGTACGGCTACTATGGGGGCCGGCCGCTCGGTGAGATCCACGTCAAGAGCCCGAATGGCGACGCGCAGATCTTCATCAATGGAGCCTTTGCCGGCCGCGCCAAGGATATGAAGCACTTCAGCCTTGTGCCGGGCACATACATCATCGAACAGCGCAATGGCACCGATGTGCAGAAGGTGAAGATTTACGTGACGGCGCACCGCAGCTTGAAGATTGAATTCGACAAGCCGGGACAGAAGCCGGTTGAGTCGCCCGATGGCGCTCAGCAGGCGCCACCACCGCCTCCCGCACCTCCGGCAGCTCCTCAATCCAACTAGATTGAGGCTCTACCTCTGAAAGCCAAAGCGGACCCGAAGCCGGGTCCGCTTTTTTGTTGTTCGAGTATCTTCGCCGGACTACTCGTCGTCGCTACCCGGAGCGGCGTCCCAGGCGTGGCCAAAGATGGAAAATGTCTGCGCGCCGCTATGCTTGGGATGGAAGCTGACGCGCGTGGGCTTCTTCTCCCATGACGGCGGGGCACATTCGCTATCGGGCTCTGGTGCCTGCTGGGTGCGGCCCAGATCCTTGCGCAGAACCGGCTTTTTACGGCCTAGCTGCATGACCACGGCGCTGAGCTTTTCTCCGTTATCGCTGACGCCGCAGTAGGCCGCGTAATCGCGGAACCAGGTGGCCTGCGAATAGAAGGGGTCAAACTCCACCAGCGCCACCTGTGAGACGTGTCCGGTCAAACGGTCCACAAGCAGCCAGCCACCGCGCTCCCACACCCAGTTCGGCAGCTTGATCTCATCCTGCGGAAGGTTGTTGTTGAGGCGGTATGCGCGGCGCACTACAAAAAGGCGCTCGGTCACCTCGTGCGCATCGCCGGTGACGAACTCTCTCACCTTGCCATCCACCAGCAAGGCCCGTACGCGGATGGTCGTGCTGGTGTCTTCCTCCGGACCAAGGAAAAGTTTTACTGTCATGCTTTTGCCGTAGGCAATGACATGGGGATGCGGAGTGGCGGCTGCTACAGTCATGGGGAAAATAACCGTGGCGAACAGCACCAGGAGCAGAAGCGGGCGAAGACAAATGGACGGCAGGTTGGGCGCAGACATGGCAAAAAAAGGCTAGCGCCGATGGCGGTTTTACGCAACGGCCGTCACTCTAATGGCAGTAAAAATCGCATCTCGCGGCCATAATTCTCCAGGGAAAGGCTTTTTGTTAGGTGGCCAGAGTCACCTCCATTACAATCTATGTAACGTCGCATTACAGGCAGATAGAAGCAGATTCATGACCAGGATGTACTCCATAATTTTGCCGGCCTTCAACGAGGGCTCACGCATTGGCCCGGGCCTTGAGAAGGCCTTGGCATACGTCCGCCAGCAGGGCTGGGCGGTGGAAATCATCGTGGTCAACGACGGCTCCCGCGATGACACGGCCCAGGTGGTGCGCGGCTACATGGCACAGGCCCCTGAGCTGCGGCTCATAGAAAACCCCCGCAACCACGGCAAGGGATACAGCGTGCGCAACGGCATGCTGCACGCGCGCGGCCAGGTGCTGCTATTCAGTGATGCCGATTTCAGTTCGCCGGTGGAAGAGGCCGCCAAATTGATTGCCGCAATTGATGCGGGTGCCGACGTGGCCTTCGGCTCGCGCTGGCTGCTGGCGGAAACGCAGACCAAACGGCAGAGCCTGCTGCGCCAGTTTGTGGGCCGGGCTTATAACCTGTTAATGCATCTCACGCTGGGACTGCCCTACAAGGATACGCAGTGTGGCTTTAAGGCCTTTACACGGCAGGCCGCGGAGATCATCTTTACCCGCCAGCAGATTGAGGGCTGGGGTTTTGATCCTGAGATTCTCTACATAGCCCGCAAGTTCAAGCTCAAACTGACTGAGGTGCCGGTGGTGTGGGCCAACGATGACCGCTCCAAGGTCAACCCGCTGGTGGATGGCGTCAAAATGTTCTTCGAACTGCTGCGCATCCGATGGAACGGCGTGACGGGGCGATACGCGCAGCCTGCGCTACATTGGATCGACGGCGAGTAACCGCCGCTTGCAGCATTCAGCACTTTCCTCGATAAACTCTCAAGAATAGCTGGCAAGTCTCAGCCTGCGCTGGCCTCCCGGACATCCGCGTGCACGGCGGCTGGCAAGTGCGCAACGGCAACGGGCTTGTGCGGCAACAAATGCACCTCTCCATGCTCATCCACGATGAGCGCGAAGCGGTGCGAGCACTCCTGGCAGAGCCAGAAGTGTTCGACGTGCTGCTGTTGGCGCGATGGCGGTGTGGAATTTTCAGGACGCGGACGATTGGGGGGCATGGGCACGCGATAGAGTCGCCCCTCCTTGAGGTAACGGAAGGTGGCCAGGCAATCCGGATTCAGGCACTTGGAGAGCATATAGAAAGCGGCGTAGTGGAGACTGCCGCTGACAAAGTAAATCATGTGTTCAAAATTGGAAGCAGATATCAACGGCGCCCATGGGATGCCTCTTCAAAGTCGGGAATGTGCCGCATGGGTTCCACTTCGGTCACTGCGATCATTACATCTGTTGTTTATGCCGCCCGCAAAAGGTGCCGGACGTGATGTTACCAGCCGCACCATAGACCGCACAGCATGGGGGCGGTAAGATGTTGTGATTCCTGTGGTTTACCTTGGAGACCGCATGCCCTGGGGAAGTGCACGAACCGGCCGTTGGATCCTCCTGACCTGCGCCCTGGCGCTGATGGTGAGCTGCGAGAGTTCACGCACGGCGTTTGCCCGCCTTACCGGCCAGCTCATGATTGGCAGCGAGGCCGTTTTGCCGGAGGCCGTTCCGCAGCAGGCCTACCATGTGGCGTTGGCAGCCAGCGGCGGTGACGCTCCCTATCACTGGAGCCTGCGCGACGGTTGGCTGCCAGCCGGGTTGAGCCTGCAGGCCGATGGCACGCTGCGCGGCACTCCGGAAGTTCCCGGTGAATTCTTTTTCACCGCGCAGGTTGTCGACGCCAATGGCCATAGCGCGGCGCGCATGTTCGACCTGCGCGTGCCCTCGCGCGGGCTGGCCATCGTCACCAGCAGCAGCGACCTGCCCTGGGCGAGCGCCGGCGTGGACTATCTCATCCGGCTGACCGCCTGGGGTGGCGCGCCACCCTATGCGTGGAAGGCAGTAACGCCGCTGCCGCCGGGGCTCAAGCTGGATGACGATGGGATGGTGGAGGGCGTGCCCGCGCAGGGTGGAAACTACCAGTTCACCGTGCAGGTGACGGGTTTGCAGCAGCAGAGCGTCAAGCGCAACTTCCGTTTGCACGTCAGTCCCGTGCAGGTGGATCACTTTGGCGGAGTGTTGGCCATGCGCTCGCCGCGTGGTGCGGACGGCCGATGGCACACCGAGAAGATCAACGACCGCTGGGCGCTGGTCACGCCGGAAGGCCATGCCTTCTGGATGCTGGCCTTGTGGGGCGTCACCGGCGATGGCCACCTCGACGAGCGTGGTATCAAGTATGACGATTGGACGCAGCACAAGTACGGCTCGCTGGCCGTCACATTTTTACAGGCCAACCGCCGCCTGCGTTCCTGGGGATTCAACTCCATCGGCCCGTGGAGTTATCGCATGGCGCATCCTTATGACGAGGAGAAGGAGTGGGGCGGCGTACAGCCGGTGAAGTTCCCCTACACCACGCGCGCTGCGGGTTCAGTGGAGGCGGGACGGAATCGCGGCATCTTCAAGAGCCTGTTTGCGCGGGTGGATCACGCGCTGTTGAAGGACATATCCAGCGAAGCGGCCTTTCCTGACGTATTTGATCCGGCGTGGGTGGCGGAGACGCGCCGCCAGTACGCACATGACGAAGACCTGCAAGCTAAGTCGCGCTCGCCATATTTTATCGGCAGCTTTGCCGATGACACCGACTATCTGAGCGGTTTCGGCAGCGGACCGGAGTTTGTGAGCGATCCACCGGGCAAAACCCATGTACACCTGGCCTACCTCGCCTTGGTGGCAGCGCCGACACAGGAGGTAAATCCCTACAGCAAGCCCGCGGGGCAGCGTTACGCAGACACGCGGCTGCACACCAAGCTTGCTCTGCGTGATTTTCTGCGCCAACGCTACGGCACAATTGAGGCGCTGAACGCAGCCTGGGGTGCAAGCTATACAACCTTTGAAAGTGATGGCGGATGGCCCAACGGGAGCGGCCTGCTGGATGAGAACGGCCGCCGATCACATAGTTGGCTGGGTAAGGGCGACCCCGAGCTGCCGAAGGACTCCGGGGCCAGCCCGCGCATGGTGGCCGATCTCGACGAGTTTCTTTACCGCATCGCACGGCAGTACCTGAGCGTGCACCGCGATGCATTGAAATCCGTGGCGCCGCACGCGTTGTTTTTCGGGCCCACGAATATCGGCGGCTGGTTTGCGCCGGCGCGTGCCCCCATCTACCGCGCGGCAGGCGAATTGCAGGATGTCATCAGCGTGAGTACTGATTGCAGCCAGGCGCAGTTGGACTTCATCACCCGCGCCGCGGGCGACGTGCCGCTGGTCATATGGGAGGGAATGCTGGGAAATCCCGACAGCAGCCGCTGGCGTCACCGCGACCCCGATGTGGCCGGAGCCAGTTGGTACTTGCCCACGCAGGCGGCGCGCGCCGAGCATTACCGCCAGCGGGCTGACGCGCTCTTCAGCGGCCGCTCCTCGGTCACGGGACACAAGCACTACGTCGGCCTGCTGTGGTGGTGGTGGATTGACATGATTAGCGAGCAGAAGAACTGGGGCCTGGTCACCTTGATGGACAATGCCTACGACGGCATGGAGGCCACACGCGGCTATGGCACGGACGCCTGGGGCTATCGCACCGGTGGCGAGGAGAAGAACTACGGCGACTTCCTGCACCCGGTGCGGGAGATGAACTTCTCCATTGTGGAGCGGCTGGCCACGGGCAAGTAAGCGCTTACAGCGAGCGGCGCCCTATAGCGGGCGTCGAAATGGAACGCGCGGACGCAGGGCAGTCAGCAGGCGGCGAAAGCGCGAAGGCTGCGCGGCACGCCCCGGTTGCGGCAACTCGCGCGCGTAGGTTTCATATACAGAGTTAAAGACCGCATCCCAACTGGCGCGCTCGGCGCGCTGGCGGGCGGCTACGGAGCAGGTTGTACGCAGCGCGGGGTCCTGGATGAGGCGCAGGACGGCCGTAGTGAACTCAGCATCATCGGCGCAGACGTAGCCGCAGCGCGCGTTGTCCACATTCTGCCCGACGATGAACTTGGGGCCGCCCTTGTCTGTGACCACCGCAGGCACGCCGCTGGCCATGGCCTCCAGCACCACGTTGCCGAAGGTGTCGGTCTCGCTGAAGAAGGCGAACAGATCCATGTTGGCGTAGGCGCGGCTGAGTGCGGGTCCACGCAGCACGCCGGTAAACTCCGCACCCTCGACGTGCTCACGCAGCCAGGGCTCCTCGTTGCCGTGGCCGACAAAGACAAAGCGCACATTGTTGTGTCCGGCTGCGCGGCAGGAGTGGGAGAGCTGAGCAAAACAGCGCACGCGCTTCTCCGTGGAGAGCCTGCCGACATAACCGATGACAAACTGTCCGTCATCAGTACGGTCGCGATGCGAGGGGTGAAAGCCGGAGAGGTCCACGCCGCGCTCCATCAGCGCGCAGGGCTTGTGCGTGGCAGCCGACAGCTTGCTCATCAGCTCCTGGTTGGGAGCGAAGTGGAAGCGGCCGACCTGGAAATACAGCGCCGACAGCTTAAAGCTCGCATCTTCAATAAAACGCAGCAAGCGCTCGCGGCGCTCACGGCCAATCCAGCGCGGCAGCAGGCGCTCGCCGCGGCGCGCGGCGTACTCATGCACGTTAGTGTGCCAGCTGGCCGCCACCGGTATGCCGAGATCGTGCGCGGCCAGCGCGCCGATCATGCCAATGTCGCTGGGGCCGGTGATGTGCACAACGTCTGGATTAAATGCGCGCAGGGCAGCCGTGACGCGGCGATAGTGGCGGAAAATGGCCAGGTCGAAGCGCAAATCTTTTTCCAGGGCAAAGCTCACGGGACCGCGGCGCAGCGTCAGGTGGGTGAGCATCCCGTCCTCGCGCACGGTGTTCTCCGGGCCGGCGCTCACCACAAGCATGGGCAGTTGTTTGCGCTCGGTATAGGACACAAAATTCCGGCAGGTGTTGGCCACGCCATTTACTTCGTTCAATGAATCAGGAAAGAGCGCGACGCGCGTAGGGCGAGCGATCATCAGGCACCCTCTTCCTGCCCGGTCAGTTCAGGCATAATTCGCGCCGGCCGGGAACCATAGTGCCGCAAGGTGGTCAGCAGATGGGTGGTTTCAGCCAGACGGGCCACACCCAGGATTGCACGCAGCACGGGAGGTACTTCTCGCCAGATGGCGCTAAGCGGCTGCACTTCGCCGTTGCGCCCCGGATGGAAGGTGCGCTGATCCCATTGAACTGTGCCATCGGGATGCTCGGGGTATTCACGGATGGCATCGAGAAACGTCTGGTAGCAGCGCACGAACAGCGAGTCATCGTACTGCGGCATAAAGAGTAGTTGGCTTGCGCGCTCCACACGCAGTTCGTGCACCCACTCGTCGAAACTTTCTGCGTTGGTCAGGTTCAGGTTGGCGTTGGGCTCGCAGCCGTGGCGGTCGCCGCCGCTGACCAGTATCTGCTGCCAGCGCGAGGCCAGGGCCGCTACCCGCCGGTTTTCTTCCCAGCGGCGCAGGCCGTTCAACTCAAAGGCGTGCAGGCAGTGATTGTTGAGGGCGAGAAAGTCCTCGACTTCCTGGTCGAACTTTGCCTCAGGCAGCCGGTAGAGGTTCCATAGCGGATGATTGAAGACGACCAGCACTCCTGGCATGGCGTGCAGGGTGCGCAGCATGTCGCAGACGCGCTCCGTGGTGGCTGCCGCGGTGCAGGCACGCAGTTCGTCCATCCACTCCTGCGCGCGCTCGGCTGGCAGGTTGTGTACACCCAGGTGAAACTTCGCATCCTGGAAGGGAACCGTCCATTCCACGGAGATGGGCGGCTCAATACCCTTGACGACTTGCAGCAGAAGCGGCGCCTCAATGCCGTCGTGGTCAGAGAGTGAGACCAGGGCGCGCATGTCCAGGCGCTGCTCAATCTGGTTCTTTTCCAACTCGTAGGCGGAGCGCGGACAGAGCGGCGGCGTCCAATAACCGCGCGAGAGTTGCATGGCCAAACCCGTGCGTCCTGCCTTGGCGCCTTGACCGCGTAAAAAGGCTCGGCAAAGTGGATGCGATTCCAATACACGCTCGACGAACTCGAGATTTTCCTTGGAGCGGTTGGTATGGCTGTGGATGGAAACCCCGGTGCGGTAACGGCTCAACAGCACTTGATCTCGATCAAACCAGGCCACATTGGCAGCCACGCAAACCTCCCTGCCGGCACCCTGCAGTCACGAAGATGTAACTGCGGGCAACCGTTCGCAGTCCCAGTATCCCGGTTTGCGGTAAAGGTTTGATGAAGAGGGGAAAAACGAATGGTAAATCCTTGGCGGAGCACCGGCAGCGTGCCGCATATGGGAGCCGGCCAAATAATAAGTTGTGGGATGAATCTGTGATGAATGGTGGGCCTGGTAGGATTCGAACCTACAACCAAAGGATTATGAGTCCTCTGCTCTAACCGTTGAGCTACAGGCCCGCGCCGGTGTGCGCGTCGCTCTTTACCCGCTTGATGCCAGTGTACCCCAGGCTCAGCTTGCAGTGGGGATTAACCGGCAGTCACCACCAGCGCGCGGCATTCGCCCTCGGGGTTGATGCGCGAATAGTAATGCGGCATTGAGCTATCAAAGTAGATGGCGTCGCCCGCGCCAAGTTCATAGTCCTCGCCACCAATCTTCAGCCCCAGCGTTCCTTCAATCACGAACAGCACCTCAATGCCGGGATGCTGGTGCGGCTTTAATTTGTCGGCCGCCACCAGGACGAACTCGGCGTAAAACGAATTCAGCTTGCGTTCACTGGCCTTGAAGTCCAGGCTCTCGAACCAGTACGAGCTGGCATCAGAGCCAGGGCGCTCGGGGAAGCGTTTGCGCTCACCTTTGCGGATGACCTCGACGAGATGACGATTGCGATTGTTGTCAAAAAAGAACTCCAGCCCCACGCTGAAGACCATGGCGATGCGCAGCAAGGTTGGCAGCGTCGGAATCAGCTTGCCGCGCTCGATCTTACTGAGCAGTGCCGCTGAAAGGCCGGTGTGCTTGCCCAACTCGACCAGCCCCATGCTCTTTTTCAGGCGAAGGGCGCGAATCTTCTCCCCGATCAGGTAGGGCTTCAATCCTTGCGTGATCGTCTCATTCACCACGTCCAACCTCCCCAAGGGACACAGCCAGCCGGATAAGTCCATACCGAAAGAACCAGCTTCTCCAGCTTGTCCGTCGAATCCACCCGACTACCACAAGCTCTTGTTCCATCACAGAAACCGGGCGATTTCCAGTGGCCCACTCCACCCAACAATCTCATCGGGCGAGGCAACATGCCAGCCCGGGCGTTCTAACTCGAAAATGCCAGCGAGAGCAGAGTGTGCTGCTCCATCTGGTGTGCCTTGGCCGAACCCGTCGCCGGGCTGGCCGCCGCCTGCCGCTTGATTGAGCGCACAGGTATTTTTTCACCCAGCAAACGGCGCAGCCGAGGCTTGACGAAGCTGTGTGCACCCATATTCGACGGCTCTTCCTGCACCCACACCAGCTCACGAGCGTTCTGATAGGGCGCAATGGCCGCCAGCAGCTCGGCCTCCGGGAAGGGATAAATCTGATCGAGGAAGAAAATGGCCGTTGTGGTGTTGTTCAGCTTCTTTCGCTCGGCTTCCAGTTCGTGTCCGATCTTGCCGGTGCACAGCAGAATGCGCGTGACCTCTTCAGGCGCGGCGGTGTGATCCGGCACCACGCACTGGAAGCTGCCCGTGGCCAGGGCCGAGATCGGGCTGCTGGCGTCGGGATGGCGCAACATGCTCTTGGGAGTGAAGCAGACCAGCGGCTTGCGCCACTTGCGCAGGGCCTGGCG
>CAINND010000021.1 GCA_903851035.1 uncultured Acidobacteriota bacterium
ATTTCGTCGGTGATGGCCAGCGCGTCGAACTCCACACAAAGATCGCGGATGAACTCCAGCTCCTGGCGGGTGAAGACCTTGCCCGTGGGATTGTTCGGCGTGTTCAGGATGATGGCGCGAGTGTTCTTATGGAAGGCCGCGCGCAACTCGTCGTGGTCGAATGTCCAATCGCCATCGGGCTGAGCGGGCGGATGCAGCGCGACGTAGCGCGGTGTGGCTCCGCTGAGGATGGCGTCGGCGCCGTAGTTCTCGTAGAAGGGCTCAAAGACGATGACCTCGTCGCCGGGATCGGCCACGGCGAGCAGCGCGGCGATCATGGCCTCGGTGGCACCGCAGCAGACGGTGATCTCGCGTTCGGGGTCCACTTCAAGGCCCTGCCACTCCAGCGTTTTGCGAGCGATGCCCTCGCGCAGATCGCGAGCGCCCCAGGTGATGGCGTACTGGTTGATGTCATCGGCGATGGCCTGCTGCGCGGCCTGCTTGAGAGCGGCCGGGGCGGGGAAGTCGGGAAAGCCCTGGGCCAGGTTGATGGCGTTGTGGCGCAGCGCCTCGCGGGTCATCTCGCGGATGACGCTTTCTGTAAACTGCGCCGCCTTGGCGCTGATGCGGCCATGGTTTGCTGTGGTCATCTTTGCGTCCTATGTGGGTGTTGCGGAGCGTTGTGCGGGACGCCGGCCGCGATGGCCATACACTATCAGAAATCGGCCCCTGTGGCGTACCGCATTGACCGCTGCTCCCCGGACAAGATATAAATTAAGCAACATGATTTCCTGCTGCCAGATCGTTCGTTCTGCCGCCTGCTGTTGTTGTTGCGGGTGTGCGCACTCTGGCGTCAAGGAGATCGTGAGCTAGTTTCCAGGTTTCATCGTTTCAGTTCACGCACCCACCGCCAGAGATACCGGCAGGTGGGCTTTTTGTTTTATCCCTCCTTTTCCGGCTCCGGCGCATCTGAAAGATATCTGGCTCCTGCCAAAACGGCGGAGTCGCAGCCGGCCGCCCCGCGCGGCCATTTGGAGGCTCCATGCCGATTGCCAACAGCATCACCGAACTGATTGGAAAGACCCCGCTGCTCTACCTGAACCGGCTGGGCAAGGGAAGCCCGGCGCGCATCGCCGTCAAGCTGGAGAGCCAGAACCCGCTGGCCAGCGTCAAGGACCGCATCGGTGTCGCTCTCATCGAAGCGGCTGAGCGCGAGGGCAAGATCGCTCCCGGCAAGACCGTGCTGATCGAACCGACCAGCGGCAATACCGGCATTGCGCTGGCCTTTGTGGCCGCCGTCAAGGGCTATGAACTGATCCTGACCATGCCGGAGACGATGAGCCTGGAGCGCCGCGTGCTACTGCTCAGCTTCGGCGCCAAGATCGTGCTTACGCCCGGCCCCAACGGCATGAAGGGCGCGGTCGCCAAGGCCGAGGAGCTGCTGGCCAGCACGCCGAACGGTTACATCCTGCAGCAGTTTAACAACCCGGCCAACCCAAGCATTCACTATGCCACCACCGGTCCGGAGATTTGGAACGACACCGAAGGCAAGGTGGACATCCTCATCAGCGGCGTGGGCACGGGCGGCACGCTTACGGGCGTGGCGCGCTACATCAAGGAGCGCAAGCCCTCATTCAAGGCCATTGCCGTGGAGCCGGCCGAAAGCCCCGTGCTGAGCGGCGGCAAGCCCGGCCCGCACAAGATTCAGGGCATCGGCGCCGGATTTGTGCCCGGCGTGCTGGACACCAAGCTGATTGACGAGATCGTGCAGGTGAGCAACGACGACGCCATTGCCACGGCGCGCCGCCTGCCGAAGGAAGAAGGCCTGCTGGTGGGCATCTCCTCCGGAGCCGCGGTGTTTGCCGCGCTCAAGGTGGCCGAGCGGCCGGAAAACGCCGGTAAGCTCATCGTCGCCATCATCCCCAGCTTCGGCGAGCGCTACCTGAGCACCGTGCTGTTTGAAGCTCTGCGCAAGGAAGCGCAGGAGCTGCCCACTTCGACTGTAAATCTGTAAAACGCATATCCTCCTGAGTGGCACAAAACTTCGCCCCGGACTTCGGTCCGGGGCATTTTTGTTTTTGTATTGGAGAAAAGTGCGGGAGTGGAGATGCTACTCGCGGGTGATGCGCATGCCGCCCCAGGCCAGACCGGAGCCGACGACGGCCATGTGGATGACCGAGTGGCGCAACTCATCCCAATGCTGAGAGAGCACGCTAGGGGCACCGGCGGCGCCGCAGTTGCCAAAGCCCGCAACGTTTGAGTAGTGATCCTCCAGCGCGATGTCGCAGCGCTTGCAGACGCTCTCCAACATGCGCAGGTTGGCCTGGTGGCCGATGAAGATCTTGGGCCGCGCTTCGCCTTCCGGCAAAGTGGATTGCAGATTGCGCAGCAGCTCCGTAGTGGTCTTGATGGCAAAGACCTGCACCGCGTGGCCTTCCTGCGAGAAGTGGCCGCCGGTGGGAATGACAATCTGGTGCTGCCCGCCGGGATCGGTGTTGAAGCTGGTATGGCTGATGACCGAAGGCGCGGGCACGCGGGCGCTGACGATGACGGCCGAGGCGGCATCGCCGAAGAGCACGGCCTGGCGGCGGTCGTTGTAATTGATGGTGCGGGTAAAGGTCTCACAGTTGACCACCAGCACGAAGTCGGGCAAGGCCTCCGGGCGCATGCCGCTGAGGAAGTGCATTTGCGAGGCAAAGCTGGAGCAGGCGGAGTGCAGGTCGAAGCAGGGCACGCGCAGGCCCAGGGCGTTGGCCACGCGGCTCGAATCGGCGGGAATCTGCATCTCCGGCGAGCATCCGCCGCTAATGACCATGCCAATCTGGCTGGCCTCAAGGCCGGCGCGCTGGAGGGCCATGGAGGCAGCCTGCAGGCCCATCTCTGTTGGCGTGGTAGTGGCGGCCTCGGCGGCGGCCCGCGGGTCCTGATTGCGGGTGCGGCTCAGATATTCCAGGGGAAGGGTAGTGCGGCGCTCCACGATGCCGACGCGACTCTCGATCCATGACACGTCCACGCCGATATCGAGCGAGGCGAGAAAATGGTTATCCAGCACCGTTTCCGGGTGAAAATGTCCGAGGCCGTGGAGGTACAGCAACTAGCGTCTCCTCTATTACTTGTAAGGTGTGTCCAAGCCGGAATCCCAGGCTCGAACCATGCCATCCATGTGCTCAAGTGTAAATGCACGTCCGCGCCACCGGCAACGCGAAGCCGCCTATTCCGCCATCCAAGACAAGATATGACAGAACTGTTACGGGAGAGAGCGCCCGCATCGCTGGAGGCGGGCACGAAATGGCGTTGCCTGAAAGTTGGCGGCCAACCCGCAGCGCGTGAATCCGCATTTCTATTGGCTGTCAATACGAAATCTTCCATCGCAGCGCAGGGTTTTCAACACGAATGTGGAAATGGGCAGGGAAAACCCCGCGACGGTGCGTGCAACGCCAGATTCCACGCGGTGTTTTCCATCTTGCACATGGCGTGGTGCGATTGCGGAGATGGTGAAGAAGAAAGCGGCGGAGCTGGTTGGCTCCGCCGCCGATCATCCCCTGAACCGGGATGAGTTTGAAGCGTTAGCGCTCGTGGTTGAAGGTGTAGCGCAGGCCACCCGCGTAGGTGGGCTTGTAGTACTCACGCTGCACCACGTACTGCGGGCTGCCGTTGTAGAAGCCGAAGACTTCGTTGTTGAGGTTGAGGCCGTAGGCGTACACCTCAAAGCCGCGCGGCAGGCGGTAGGAGCCCTGCACGTCGATCTGATAGTGCGCATACAGGTAGTTGTCGCCCACGGGGCCCTTGACGCCCACGCTGTCAGCGCCATCCTGCCACTGGTAGGCGTAGATCATGGCGCCGTTGTAGCTCATGCCCACGCGCAGCGAGAACTTCTTGGTGTCGAAGGTCGGGCTGATGTTCCACGTGTTCGGCGCCTGGCGCATCAACGCCGGATGGTCGCTGCGGCCAAGCAGACCGGTGGTCTGCGATTGGGTGTAGCTGTAGTTGGCCGAGATGCCGAGGAAGCGCATCGGGCCGGGCAGGTAGGAGAGGTGCTGTTGGAAGCCAACCTCCAGGCCCTGCACATGCGCCTGGCCGGCGTTCACCGTCTCAATGTAGATGCCGCCGGCGTAGGGACCGCTGGTGATGGGAATCAGCTCCTGGGTGATGGGGTTGGAGAGACGCTTGTAGAAGTAGCCGGCCTGCAGCAGGCCGATCGGCTTCAGGTAGCGCTCGTAGAGGATGTCAAAGTTATCAGCGTACTCGGCCTTCAGGTTGGGATTGCCGAGCGTGTACTCTTCCTTGCCGCCCACCGAGTTACCCGTATCGCCAATGGCGGCCGTGATGTCCTCGGGGTTCGGGCGGGCCAGACCGCGGCCGTACACCAGGCGCAGGTTGGACTGCTTGTCGAGGGCGATCTTCAGGGCCACGCTGGGCAGCGCGTCCAGGTAGTCGCCACCGGCTTTGAAATCAAATGCGTTGGTGTTGTTATCAAAGCTCAGGGTGCTGACGTGGGTGGCTTCAAAGCGTACTCCGGCCACCAGGTGGAAGCGCGGCGAGAGCTGGATGGTGTTCATCACATAGCCGCTGGTGATGCGCTCGATCAGGTCGAAGTTACCGCTGTTGCTCCAGGGAGTGCCCGGCGAAATTACGCCATTTGCCAGCACCCAGTTGCGCACCTTGCTGTAGTCAGTCAGGTTATGCGCGAAGGTGTAGGTTTTGTCGTAATAGTTTTCGTCGGTAAAGTCGCTGGCCCATTCCGGGTGCGCGGAAACCGCCAGGTTGCCACCCAGGCCGACCGAGGCCGAGTAGCTGTCATCGAACTTATGCTCGTTGCGAATCTTGAAGCCCGTTGCAATGGTTCCGTGATGACCGTTCCAGGTGTAGTTCTTGGAGTAATCGGCTGCGGCTGTCAGATTGACCTGGGCCGTTGTGCCCTGGCCGGGGAAGGCGAAAGACTTCAGCTTGTAGTTATCGCCGTCGAAGGCGTTATCGGCGCCGCTGCCCCAGCAGCCCGCGCTCCAGCCCGGACGGTAAACGCTGGTGGCCAGCGACTGGTCGTTATAGCAGTTGATTCCGCTATCACCTGACCATTTGTACTTGGCGCTGCCGTTGCCGGCATTGCCACCCAAGGCGCGTGAGCGGCCAGCAGCCACGTCCCAGCTAAAGGTCGAATCGGAGAAGACGTGATTGCCACCGGCGACGACGTTGGCAACCACCATGTTGGGACGGCGCCAGTCCTGGCTGTACTTGGGCACGTCGCCGTCGTTCAGCGTGATGACCCACTTGCTGCCCCAGTTGCGGAAGTTGGAGTAAAGCCCGCGCAGGTACACGCCCGAGCCTTCACGCAGCTTGTAATCCAGGCTGCCGGCAAAGCCGTAGCGGGTGCGGTTGTAAACGTAGTCGCGCAGATCCATGCTGTCGTAGTGCGGCGTGACGCTGCCGGCCGTGGGCGAGGGCTCAATGTCATTGATGCCGCGTCCGTTGTAGTCATAGGTGCCGCCGAACAGGACGCCCAGCTTCTTCTGCTGGCCAAAGCGCTTGCCGAGGGTGCCGCCGCTCTGGATGACGTCGCGGCCGTTATTCAGGATGGGAGTGTAGCCGGCCAGCCCGTAAAGCGTGACGGTCGGAGTGTCAGTGGCCGACTTGGTGCGCAGGTTGACTGAGCCGCCGATGCCGTCGCCGTCAATATTGGCCTGCAGCGTCTTGTTGATTTCAATGCTCTCCACCAGGTCGCTGGGGATGGTGTCCAGTTTGATCTGGCGCACGCCGCTCTCCGGCGAGGGGATGGTGATACCGTCGATCATGACGTTGCTGAGGCGCGGCTCGGTGCCGCGAATCTGCACGTACTTGCCTTCGCCCTCGTCGCGCTCAATGGTGACGCTGGGCATGCGGCCCAGGGCGTCGGCAATGTTGGCGTTGGGCAAGCTGATGATGACCTCGGCAGGCAGCACCTGGAGGATGTTTTCCGCCGTGCGGGTACGGTTGATGGCCTCGATTTCGCCGCTCTCACGGCCGCTGAAGACAGTGACCTCATCGCCCTTGCCGGAGACCTGGATGACGGCCTTGACCTGGGTGTTCTTGCCGGCCGTAATCGTCACTTCCTGCTGGAAGGGCTTGAAGCCCACATAGGTAATCAGCAGGTTGTAAGTGCCGGGAGCAAGATTGGTCAGGGTGAATTCGCCCTGGTTATTGGTAGTGGCCGTGCCGGCGTTGGGCAGTAACTCGACCTGGGCACCGGGCAGCACGGCATCGGCCGTGTCCGCCACGTGGCCGGTCAGCGAGCCCTTGGCGCTTTGCGCCATGGCCGAGGAGCCGAGCACGGCAGCCAGGACAACAAGAATAAAAGCAAGGTTCAGGATTTTACGCATCGAGAAATCTCCGTTCGTAAGTGAAAGGCGCATACAAGCTGGAATAAGACACACCACTGCCCGCATCTGAAAGGGCCGCAATGTATCGGTGAACAACTCCATTTCAGCAGGATGTGATTAGGGCAACATCAATGCCAGATGAGCTTTTGGTGAATGTGGTGAGAATGTGAACGTGTGGTGACAGTGCAGGGTGCGTGTTTGCCGCAACGCGCGCCGGAACACGGTTTACACTGAATGTGATGAGCCTATCTATCCATCGCGGCGGCCGGGTGCGCACCGGACTCACAATGCTGCTGCTACTTATGACTGCGCGGATTTTGCCGGTGCCATGCCTGGCGCAGAGTGCGTCGAAGGCAGCGCAGGCAAAAATCTATTTGGGCTTCGACCGCAACGACTATCCCGGCGACAACCTGTTGTCCGAGCTGCACCGCACCTTCGCCTTTACCAGCTACTGGCTCAATAATCCTCCCGGTGCGCACGCCAATAGCTGGCACGGCAAGCGTGAGCGCCTGCAGCGCGCCGGATTCGGTTTCCTTTTGCTATACAACGGGCGCGACTACGCTCACCTGAAGAACCTGCACACCAACCCCGGCACTGCCGACGGCGTGCAGGCCGCCCGCGCCGCCCGCGAAGAAGGCTTCCGCCCGGGTAGTGTCCTGTTTCTGGATCAGGAAGAGGGTGGGCGCATGCTGGAAGTGCAGCGCGCCTACGTACTGGCCTGGGCCGAGGCCGTGCGCCGCGCCGGATACCGTCCCGGCATCTACTGCTCCGGCATCGAGTTCACCGAAGGCGATGGAACGGTGATCAGCACGGCCCGCCATCTGCACGATGTACCCGGTGGCGCTGATTTGGTCTATTGGGTGGCCAATGACGCCTGTCCACCCTCGCCGGGCTGCACCACCACGGCACCCGCGCCGCCGGAGCAGAGCGGCACCGCCTGGGCCGAGGTCTGGCAATACGCGCAATCTCCCGTGCGCCGCCGGTTCTCCTCCGGCTGCCCTGCCACTTACAACCACGACGGAGACTGCATGGCGCCTGGCATTCCTGCCAGCTACCGCCTGCATGTGGATATGAACTCCGCCCGCAGCCCAGACCCTTCTGGTACAAGGCCTTAGCATTGTTTGCACCATAAATGGGGCAGCAATCTGGAGCCCCTCAGGGGGTGATCTTGAGTCCTGCACCGCTTTTTGTGCACCCGGAGGGCTCCGGTAATTGTTAAAAAATGTTTCACTTGTCTTAACTTTTGCACAGATTATTTAAGAATCAACAACTTGCGATAATAGGTATCAGGAAAAAGGTTGTTGACCTTGGTGGGCGAAAGCTTTAATGTACAAATGTCGGCGGAATTCCCGAGGGTGGGTGCCCAAGGGATGAACCGTTCACCTCGAGCCCGAATCTTATGGGCTATGGCAGGTTCCTCCTAAATACAAACTGTTGTTTGCAGGGGGTTGTTACTTTGTCGCGTCTTGCCTGCCGCGTGGCTTGAGAAGAAGGGTAGCCGGAGGGTTTAGGAGCAGGAAAAGTCTGGCCCAGATTGAGCGTCCAGCCCAATATGCATTGCATCTAAAGATACAGGCAGTAGGAAAAGGCTTTTCATAGCGCACTATTCCGTAGAGAATTCCGGCACTCCGTAATAGCAACGCCTTTGCCCGGAGAGCCACAGCCAGAACCGCCCCCTGCACCCTGAGCATGAATTCCGGCCCAGGTGGCGGCAACGAAGGAGAAGTATTATGCGTTCCGATAAGGTTTTTGAAGCTTTGCACACTCTGCAGAACCGTTACCTGCTCTGCCAGATTGCGTCCAAGGCTACCCGCAAGTTCCACAAGCCGAACACGCGCATCCAGGACACGACCAACGACGTGCTGAACCGCATCAGTGACAACGAGCGCGACAACGTGATGGCCGATCCGATCAACGTCAACGAGAAGCAGCGTCAGGCGGCATAAGAATTTATTTTCCGGCACCTGCGGAAGAGCCGCACTGGCGGCAGCCGCAGGGTCCGGGTAGAATCAACGCAGCAGAGCCGGCCGTTCCCGTATAAGTTCCTTGTGAACCACTGACGCCGAACGCCATCTCTTTCCGGCCAGCGACAAATGACCCGGCCGGTCCCCATCCCACCGGTTGCCCCTCGCGAAACAGCAGTGCGGCAGCCCCTTCCCGGCGCCCGATGGCGCTGACAATCCTCCCCTCAAGAAGCAATCCGTAGGTGGACATGACGATCGCTGAACTGAAAGAAAAGAACATCACCGAGCTGACCAAAATCGCTCGCGAGCTCGACCTCCCCGGTGCGAGCGGCCTGCGCAAGCAGGACCTCATCTTCAAGATTTTGCAGGCCCAGAGCGAAAAAGAGGGCCACATCTTTGCCGAAGGCGTGCTGGAAATCCTGCCGGACGGCTATGGATTTTTGCGCTCGCCGGATTACAACTACCTGCCCGGCCCGGATGACATTTACGTCTCCCCGTCGCAGATCCGCAAGTTCGACCTGAAGACCGGCGACACCGTGAGCGGCCAGGTACGGCCTCCGCACGAGGGCGAAAAGTACTTCGCGCTGGTCAAGATTGAGGCGGTCAACTTCGAGTCGCCGGACGAGGCACGCAACAAGATCCTCTTCGACAACCTGACGCCGCTGTATCCGCAGGAGCGATTGAAGCTGGAGACCGTGCGCGACAACATGAGCGCCCGCGTCATGGACATGCTGATTCCCATCGGCAAGGGCCAGCGCGGACTGATCGTCGCTCCGCCGCGTACCGGCAAAACCATGCTGCTGCAGAACATCGCCAACTCGATCACGGCCAACCATCCGGAAGTCGTGCTGATCGTGCTGCTGATTGACGAGCGTCCGGAAGAAGTTACGGACATGCAGCGCTCGGTGAAGGGCGAGGTCATCAGCTCGACCTTTGACGAGCCCGCCGCCCGCCATGTGCAGGTGGCCGAGATGGTCATCGAGAAGGCCAAGCGTCTCGTGGAGCACAAGCGCGACGTGGTCATCCTTCTGGATTCGATCACCCGCCTGGCGCGCGCCTACAACACCATCGTTCCGCCCTCGGGCAAGGTGCTCTCCGGAGGCGTTGACTCGAACGCGCTGCAACGGCCCAAGCG
>CAINND010000022.1 GCA_903851035.1 uncultured Acidobacteriota bacterium
CGCGACCGCTTTGTCGTGGAGCACGGCAGCGTGACCAGTTGCGCCGAGCCGCGGCCCACCTGGAACTTTCACGCCGATAAAATTGACGTCGTCGCCGGCGAGGATGCCAAGCTCTACCATTCCACATTTCGCCTGCTGAACCTGCCGGTCTTTTATTTCCCCTACGTCAAGGCGCCGGCCAGCGCGGATGCGCGCACCTCCGGCTTTCTGCTGCCGGCCCTGGGGCAGAGCAACACCAAGGGCTACATCATTGGCGACTCGTTTTACTGGGCCATCAACCGCTCCAATGACCTGACGGTTGGCACCGAGTACCTGAGCAAGCGCGGCTGGTCGGAGACCATGCACTTCCGCTCACGCCCCTCGCAGAACAGTGCGGTGGAGTTGCAGTATTACGGCGTGCAGGACCGCGGCGTTGACGTGCAGCAAACCGTCGGCGGCATGACCAGCACGGTGCATCAGGACCAGGGCGGCGAGGAGGTTCGCCTGCTGGCCAGTGACGATCATGGGCAGTGGCGTGCGGCCGCCAATATCGATTACCTCAGCTCATTCATCTTCCGCCAGGCCTTTTCGCCAACGTACACACAGGCGGTGAACAGCGAGGTGCGCTCCGTTGCCTACCTCTCGCGCAACAGCGGGGGATACTCACTAAACGTCAGCGCGGAGCGCTATCAAAACTTCTACCAGGATCCGGTCAGCAGCCTGTACTCGGATCAGATTCGCATCCTGCACCTGCCCATGGTGGAGGCCAACGCCCTGGAGCGGCGGTTGGCCACTACGCCCGTCTTCTGGGGCGTGGATACCAGCCTGGGCGGCCTGGAGCGCAGCGAACCGGGTTTTGTGACAGCGAACCTTGTAGGGCGCTTCGATCTTCGTCCTCGCGTCGCCCTGCCGCTGCAATTTGCCGGCTGGAGCCTGCGACCTGAATTTGCCGTGCGCAACACGATGTACACGCAACAACTTGGCCCGGCGGTGGGTAATCCCCTGGGCGCGGCCATGGGCAGTCAGCTTAATCGCCGTGATGCCGAGGTGACGGTGGAGCTGCGTCCCCCGGCGCTCGAAAAAGTATTCGGCGGCGAACTCCTTGGGCGCAGGCTGAAGCACGTCATCGAACCCACCTTCACCTACCGCTACGTTACCGGCGTTGACAATTTTCAGAAGGTGCTGCGCTTTGACACCGTGGACATTCAGAGCAACACCAGCCGGTTGGAGTACGACATCATCCAGCGCATCTACGGCCGCCGCAAGGCCACCCGTCACGAGGCCGGTTGCGAAGCCACGCCCGACGCGCCACTGGCCAAGGAGAGCCGCGAGAAGCTGCCCACCTTCTACATCCCCGGCGTCAGCGCCGTGCGCCCCCGCTGCGAGGATGAGAGCCAGACCAGCCGCGAGCTGGTGAGCTGGGAGGTCAAGCAGCAGTATTACTACGACCACCAGTTTGGCGGCGCGCTCGTCACCGGCCGCCGTAACGTTTTTGCCGATACGATTGACGTCAGCGGCATGGCGTTTCTCGACGGAACCCGCCTGTGGAGCCCGGTGGTGAGCAAGCTGCGCGTGCAGACCACGGCCAACACCGACGTGCAGTGGCAGTTCGATTACGACTCAGTCAAAGGCCGCATCAACAGCAGCGCCGCCTTTGCAGAATTTCGCCGGGGTGACTACTTTATTGGCGCCAGCCACGTCTTCTTCCATGTGCCGGCCAACTCCGTCACGGAGATTTACGCCAGCGAGCCACTGGTCTTTCACCAGGTGCGCGCGCTCATCGGCTACGGGCATCCCAACAAGCGCGGCTTCAGCGGCGGCGCCAGCGTGGGGTATGACACGAATCTGAATTTTTTACAGTATGCCGCCATGCAGGCCAGCTACAACTCCAACTGCTGCGGCATCAGCTTTGAGTATCGCCACACCAACGTCAGCAGCGTGCCGGTGGAAAATCAGTACCGCTTCGCCTTTACCCTGGCCAACATTGGCACCTTCGGCAACATGAAGCGTCAGGAGAAGCTGTACTAAAGCGAGCGATATACATACCTGCACGGATATGCAGATTTTGTTAGGCTTAGCCTTCGGATGACAGGTCTTTGCAGGATGAACGGGATGATGACTGAGATGAAGAAAACGCCGCGCATGATCTTTGCCGCCTGTTGCGGCCTGTTGATCATGGCCGCGGGCTGCGCTGCTCCCGGCGTGCCGCAGCCGCCCTCGCTGCGTTTGCCGGCACTGGTGAATAACCTGACGGCCGAGCGCAAGGGCAGCCGGGTGGTGCTCACATGGACTCCTCCGGTGGAGACCACCGACCGGCAGTTGAGCCACTGGCCCACCATCACCCGTATCTGCCGCGTGCTCAACCACTATCCCATCGACCATTGCGAGGCTGTTTACGAAGTTCGTTCCGCCGAGTTGGCCAGCAAGGCCCCGGCTGGAAATAAACAGCAACAGCAGGTCAGCTTTGAAGACGTATTGCCGCCGAACGCCATCGGCGCACAGAACGAAGCAACATATGCCGTCGAGGTACGCAATGAGCACGGCCGCTCCGCGGGGCTCAGCAACCAGGTGAGGGTGCCGCTGCCGCCCACCGCTCCACCACCCGAGCACTTCCAGGTCACGCTGGACGCGCAGGGGCCCCTGCTGCAATGGACGGTCACCGGGCTGCCCGCCCTGGGCGCGGGCTGGAACTGCCGCTTCCGCATCTATCGCCGGGCCAAGGGCAAGGGAGAATTCATTCCGGCAGCCGAAGAGCCCTGCGGCACCGGCCCGAGTGAGGCGCGCGACCCGAGCTTCGAATGGGAGAGCGAATATGACTACAAGCTCGTCTCCGTGGCTGAGTTCAGCCAGAACGGCAAACCTTCCATCGAAGCCGAAGGCGATGACAGCCGCATCGTGCATCTGATTACGCACGACATCTTTCCGCCGGCTGTGCCCACCGGTGTGCAGGCCGTCTTCAGCAGCGTGGGGCAAAAACCTTTTATTGACCTCACCTGGGCGCCCAATACAGAGCGTGATCTGGCTGGCTATCATGTGTATCGCAAGTCATCGGGCGGCCAGTTCAAGGTAGTGCCGGGCGAGTTGCTGAAGGCGCCCGCCTGGCGCGACAACGACGTGAAGGCCGGCGAACAATATTTCTATACCGTCTCAGCCGTCGATCTGCGCGGCAATCAGAGCGCACAATCGGCCGTGGCTGAGGAGAGCGTACCCGTGGAGGTTCGATGAAATTCTGCCGCTTTGTTTATAAGGACGGTTCGCGCTTTGGTCTGGTGGAGGAGCGCGACGGACAGTTGATGATCGTGGGGCTGCTCGGCAGTCCGCAGATGCAGGTGACGGGCGCGGGCGTGCCGGAGCAACTGGTGATGCCGGAGGCCGCAACGGCCACGGCGCTCGACGAGCCGATCCCGCTGGACAAGACCCGCCTGCTCACGCCCTTTCCGCTGGTCAGCAAGGTGATGTGTGTGGGACGCAATTACGCGGCGCATGTGCGCGAGCTCAATCATGAAATGCCCACCGAGCCGCTCGTCTTCAGCAAGCCGCCGTCGTCGCTGCTGGCCCCCGGGGCGGAAATTCAGCGTCCGGCCATCAGCCAAAAGGTGGACTATGAGGGCGAACTGGGAGTCATCATTGGCCGCCGCTGCCGCCACCTCAAGGCCGGTGAGAGCGCACGCGACTACATCCTGGGCTACACGGTGGTCAACGACGTGACCGCCCGTGATCTGCAAAACAAGGACAAGCAGTGGACGCGCGCCAAGGGCTTTGACACCTTCTGTCCCTTTGGCCCCGTCGTCGTCACCGACCTTGTGCCGGAAAAAGGCATCCAGGTGCAGACGCGCGTCAACGGCGAGCTCCGCCAGGATGGCAACACGCGCGACATGATGTTTTCCATTGACCGCATCATCCAGTACATCTCGGAGTTCTGCACCCTGCAGCCCGGCGATCTGATTGCCACCGGCACTCCGGAAGGCGTGGGCCCGCTGGTGCATGGCGATGTGGTGGAGGTTACGGTAGAAGGCATCGGAACCCTGCGCAATTCCGTGATGGATGAACCGGTAGCGTAGGCCGTCACCTTCGTCCGGCAGAACATCTTCGCTTTCGTGTAAAGTCAAAAGAGGGGCCGCCTAGGTCGCCGCCCCGTAAACTCATGGCACAGCTCTACACATACGGTATGACCGGTGCGCTCAGCTTTGTGGTGGCGGCCATGGCGCTGCTGCGCCGCGGCGGCCGCGGCACATCTTCACAAATGGAGATGGCGCGCCTGCGCCGCATTGTGGCCACGGGACGCATCACCGACGGCGCCGTGATTGACGTGCAGGAGCTGGACTCCGCCACCGATCACGCGCGCCAGGTCATTATGTACACCTACGACGTGGCCGGCGTGCACTATGACTGCTCGCAGGATGTAACGCTGCTGCGTCCCTGGGTGGACCTGCACTCCTGCCGCATCGGCGTGGCCACCAGCGTGCGCTACGACCCGCAGAACCCCAGCGACTCCATCGTGGTGGCTGAGCGCTGGTGCGGGCCGCATTCCTAACTAACTTCTTTCTGCTTAATGTATTGATCCAGCGGAAGCGCGTGCCGCAAACCCGTGCCTACTCGTTTACTTCCCGGCTTGTCTCTTCGTCCTGCGCCTGCGTGTGCCGATAGAAGCTGAGCGCACTGTCGCCCTGCTTTAACAGGCGGTAGCGCCGCAGCGTGCCTTCGCCTTCGCCGGGATCAAAACGCTTTTCGTGCTCGGCCACCACAATGCCGCCCGGTGCGAGCAATTCTCCGCGAGCGATTACGCGCAGCGCCTCGGCATAGGCGCCATGCATGCGGTAGGGAGGATCGAGGAAGATGACATCGAATTGCAGGCCGATCTTTTCCCACTGCCGCAGGGCTTCGGCCGCATCGCGCTCGGCAAGTGTCGCCTCCAGAGCGAGCGTTGCCAGGTTGGTGCGCAGGACGCGCGCGGCGGCCACATTTTTTTCCGCAAAACAAACACTGGCGGCGCCGCGGCTCAAGGCCTCAATGCCAATCGCTCCGGTGCCGGCAAACAGGTCGGCCCAGCGGCACTCATCCACCTTGCCCGCCGAATGCAACACGTTGAACAGTGTTTCCTTCAGCCGGTCGTAGGTCGGACGGGTCTCCAGGCCATCCAGGGCCTGTAGGGTGCGGCTGCGAAACTTGCCGGCAATCACGCGCATGACTCTTCTACTCCCTGCCTCCCAGCGTGTAGTGTATTAGTAACGGTTCGGGGCGAAGTGAGGCAAATCGCATGAGACGTTGGTCCATCCCGGTGTTTGACCTTTTCGGCATCCACTTCCGCATGCATTTCAGCTTTCCGCTGATGTTCTGCCTGCTGTGGATGCTGGAGATGGGACGTGCGCCATTGGTGGGACTGCGCTGCTTTGTGCTGATGGCCTGCCTGCTGGCGGCCGTGCTGGCCCACGAGGTGGGTCACGCCATGATGGCCGCCCGCCACGGCATCCGCGTGCGCGCCGTGGTGCTGATGCCCATTGCCGGCATCAGCCTGCTGGACGAGCGTGCCCAGCGTGGACTCGACGCCCCAAGCGAAATTCGCATCGCCCTTGCCGGTCCGGCCGTAAATCTTCTGGTGGCCCTGCTGCTGGGCGTCACTGTGTTGCTGACCAGGCCCGAGGCGCACCTGTTTACCTTCCCCTGGCTTACCCCTTTCAACCTGCCGCGCAGCCTGGTATGGGCACAGCTCTTTGTCGGCGGACTGAATCTCCTACCCGCCTATCCGCTCGATGGCGGACGCATTCTGCGCGCCGTGCTGGCCATCAACGGAGACCAGGTGACGGCCACGCGCCGTGCCGTCAGCATCGGCCAGTTTTTCTCCCTGGTGATGTTCCTCATGGGTGGCGCACTCTTCCTCGGCTCCAACACCAACCACCTTTGGATCATGATGGCCGGTGTATTCCTCTTCCTCGCCCTGCAGTTGGAAGACCGCAGCATGATCCTGCAGGCCGTGCTTGAGCGCGTGCGCGTGGCCGACGTGATGACCACCGACTTCATCGCCCTCAGCCCGGCGGAGACCCTGGCCGAGGCCCTGCACCGCCCGCTCGATCCCCCGCAGGAAGAGTTCCCCGTCGTTCGCGGCAATGAGATGGTGGGCGTCATCAGCCGTCAGCAGATGGCCGCCAGCATGCAGGAAGAAGGCAACGGATACGTGCAGTCGGCCATGCGCCGGGAGTTTCTTGTGGCAGGCCCGCAGGAATCTTTGGCCGCCGTGCTGCGCCGCATCGGACGCAGCGGCCTGGCGATGATTCCCGTCGTCGAAGGCGACTACCTGGTCGGCATCATCACCTTCCAGAACCTGATGCGCAAGCTGACCGCGCTCAGCCTGCGCCGCCCCGCCGCGAAGACGCCACCCACGGCCCCGGCGCAATCGAGCTAAAAGCGTCATATGTTAAGAGGCCTCTGATGATTCATTGGCCGGAAGCAATCGAGGTAGCGATTATGAGCATTACCGCAAAAATTCAAAGTGACATGATTGAGGCCATGAAGGCTCACCAGGAGCTGCGCCTCTCCACCATCCGCATGGCCAAGTCGGCGCTCAAGAACAAGGAAATCGAAAAGCGCGCCCCGCTCGACGAGAAGGAGGAGATGCAGGTTCTCTCCACGCTCATCAAGCAGCGCCACGACTCGGCCGATCAGTTCACCAAGGCCGGCCGCGCCGAACTGGCGCAGAAAGAACTCGAAGAGATCGTCATCCTAGAAGGCTACATGCCCAAGGCCGTCGGCCAGGCGGAGATCGAAGCCGCCGTCAAGGCCACCATCGCCGAGATGGGCTCGCCCACCGTCAAAGAAATGGGTACGGTGATGAAGAACGCGATGGCCAAATTCGCCGGCGCCCGCGTGGACGGCAAACTCGTCAGCGAAGCCGTGAAGAAGGCATTGGCGGGAAAATGAAAGATTAGTGCCCCGGAGATTGATATTTGCTAACGTGAATGGTAGCTTTAGCTACCATTCGCTGGCAGAGCTTTCCTTTTGATCAGGTGCGGTTCGACTCTACCCAGCTATCTTGAGTACAACTTCAGCTTGCCTTCCTTCTTTAGTGCCTTATAAGCACTCTCATATGACTTCTCTTCACGTGGGTCGAGACGATTAGACTCTACGTATGTCGTGATCTCCGTCGCATTTTCATCCCCTGGGATAAAATCCTTATGTTTAGACATGAAAATGTACACGGCTTCTAAGGCTTTTTCTGTGTCAGATGGACAATGTCCAGTAGAAATGAGGTGACCATCACTGCGACTCGTATAGTGCCATTCCTGACCAGGATGGGCGTCGCAATATTTCTTTAGTCCTTTGTTGAAGGAGTGTGTCTGCATAGCTGATGATATGCCGCGACCTAGTGCGTCGCCGACCTTCTGGCCCTGTTCGTAGGCTCGCTGTTGTTGCGCGGCGTAGTCTGTAGTTGTGCTCGTGCAGTTTGTATTAGCGCCGACGGTGGTGCAGTTCGTATTTGTTGTTTGTTGAGAGAAAGCCAATGGGGAGAAAAGGGCGAAGGAGCTACATATTAGGGCTAGGCGGCACGCAAGGTTTTTCACGGCTCGATCCTCACAGTAAGCTGAACGCAATTGCGTGAGCAATTTTAGCGAGAATCTGGTACGCAGGCGATGAAAAGCGCCAGAAATTGCTCTTATCCCTATTCAATCTCACTGTAGACTTAATTGAGGACGCCTAGCTCTTCTCTCTCCGCACCCGCACATAGCAGCCTTCGGGTAAAGCCTCGCCGGTAAACTCCACTACGCCGTTGCGGACGAAGCCGCGCACCTCCGCCGGAGCCGCCGGAGGCTTGGCATAGGCGTCGGCGCGCTCCATACTCACCTTGCCCATCCCGCGATCCATCGCCAGGTTGGCCAGCCTATCGGCGTCCTTGTTCAGGTGGCGCAGCACGTGGCGAACCTCAAAGCGGTCCAGCTTGCGCACCAAGGCCCGCGCCTCGTTGTAGATGGCCAGCAGGGCCTCGCTGCGAACCTTGTACTGCCCCTTCATCTGCTTCACCAGCAGCTCGCTGTCGCTGACGATCTTCACCGCCGAATAGCCGTGCTTGATCGCGTACTCCAGGGCCGCCACCAGCCCGGAGTACTCCGCGAAGTTGTTCGTCTGCACGCCCAAAAAGTCGCATAGCTCGGCGACCATCGTGCCATCGGTCTCCGTCAGGTATGCGCCGTAGCCGGCCGGGCCGGGATTGCCGCGTGAGCCGCCATCCACGTGCGCCACCAGCGTGCGCAGCTTGTCTTCTGCGGCGGGGCCGTCGTCAAAAAGTCCGCCATTGCGGGCAACTGTCATGTGGCGAGTGTAACGCAAAGCGGTGGACGCATAGAAAGCGCCGCTGAGGAAATCCCCGTCTAAGTCGAGGGGTTGAGGATGGCGTCCACGGCGGCAATCGCTGTCTTCAGACGCTCGTCGGCCGCGCCGCTCACCTTGATCCACGGGCGCTGCTCACGCCACAGCTCTTCCTCAAAGCGATTGGTCATCCACTGGCGGATATTCTCGCCATCGCGTATGCCGTCCTGCACAAAGGGAATCTCGCAGCCGGTCAGGATGTAGAGATCGTAGTGGCGGGCCATGGCCATGGCCTCCACCTCCGGCGAGCGGATGCCCATGTAGCGCTCATGCCAGATGGCGGTGGCCAGCGCGTCGGTGTCGCATATGAGCAAGAGATTGGCAGCGTCTTTTGCGGTTGAGTTTTCGTCAGTCGCGTTATTGGCAGCTACTTTTTCCGCGGCCGCGTCTTCGCGCTCCAGTTGCAGCCGGGCAATGTAGGTGAATTCCTCGCTGCGCCAGCGATAGTGCCACAGGTCCACCCCTTCAGCGGCCAGCCGCTCGCTGTATTCGCGGCCATACTCCGGAACCCAGAGCGTGTGGTAGTGCGCCGCCAGCTGTTGCGCCAGCGTCGTGGTCCCGGTGGATTCGGCGCCGACGACACAGACGCGCTTCACGGCTTGCGGTGACATCATCTGCATCCCATGCTAACGGAAAAGCCTCATGGCAGGAATCTTCAGATTCCTTCCGCCAGCCGTGCGGCCAGCATCTGCGGTAGCCCGGCGGCCAGGATGCGCTGCTGCGCTCCGGCAACGTCGTAAGGCACGCGAAAGAAACGCACCTCGCGCAACTCGCTGTCATACAGGGCAAAGGCGGCGCGGCGGTCGTGGTCGCGGGGCTGGCCCACCGAGCCGGGATTGATCATGTAGCTGGCATCGGGGCGCAGGCGCAGGCGGGTACGCTGCACACGGCTGGCCGAACGCATCGGCTCCGGACGTACCGGCTGCACGCCTTCCGGCAGGCGGGCAAAGGCCGCCTGCACATGGGTATGGCCAACAAAGGTCGATGTCTCGGGATAAACCTTCATCACTTCACCGGCCACGCGCTCGCTGGTAATGTAGCGGTCTTCGTTATCCGGCGAACCGTGTGCGAACTGCACTCCGGGGGCCATTGGCAGGCTCACCGGGCCGATGGGCATCCTGCTCAGCCACTCCAGGTTCTTCTCGCTCAACTGGTCGCGGGTCCACTCCGCGGCGGCCTTGGCCACGGGGTTAAAACCTGCAATGGGGCCCAGGATGGCGCAGACGCGGTCGTGATTGCCGCGCACGTTAACCGGTTCGGTGGCCTTCAGCAATCCTATGACCTGATTGGGGCTGGCGCCGTAGCCCACCACGTCGCCCAGGTTCACCAGGCGGTCAAAGTCGGGAGCAGCGTCCAGGCAGGCCTCCAGGGCCTCCAGGTTGGCGTGAATGTCACTGAACAGGAGCAGACGCACGATGCCTTGATTATAGCCGTCCGCTGGCGGTGACTGCTTAGGCACCCTGCGCTTGGCCCGGGCTAAAAACGGGATAGAGTAACGGCATGAGGATCTGTCCCGCTTTGCCGCTCTCCCGCTCGCCGCTCCACAACCTGGCTTTGCGTGCCGCGCTGTCTATCGCGCTGATGGCCGCCCCGCTGACCGTTGCCTGGGCGCAAAGCGGAGCGCAGCAGGGAGCAGGCGCCATGGGCAGCCAATCGGCAAACCAGTCGATCGCCCCATACTACAATCCGAGCTTCGTTCCACCCCCGGCCAAGCCACCGGCTCCAACGCCGCAGATGCTGCGCACCAGCGTCACCCTGGTGGACGACCTCTGGCTGGCCAGACAGTTCGGCCCCAGCTTCCATCTCGATCCCAAGATCAGCCAGATGACCGGCGACTTTTTTGGCGACGGCCATGAGGCGCTTGCCGTGGTGGCCACCAGCAAAACGCCCTTGCTCGCCGCCGACGAGTTCCACTTCAAGGTGGCCGACCCCTACGACGGCTACTTTGGCACCGGCAGCGTCAAAATTACCTCCACCTTTACCCTGCACTTTGATGGCAGTGCGCGTTGCCTGCTCATCGTCAACGACTGGCGCCACTTGGCCAGCCCCAAGTCGGCCAAGGATAAAGCCAAAGACGAACAGAAATACGTCCTCATCAACACCCCCTTTGAGACCGTAGCGGCCGTCAACCTGACGCTGAAGAAGAAAAAGCGCATGCAGGCCCTGGAAACTGTGGATTACACCAGCCTGCATTCACTGGTATTTTTTGACGGAAGGCGCTGGCGCTGGTCGGCGCAGGGCATGGAAGGCGATGAATCGCTCACCAAGATGCCCAGTGATAACTAAATTCGTGGCCGGTGTGCCCACCTTGTGGCTATAATTCCGGCTCATGAATATCGAACAGAAATTATTGAAACTACAGGAACGCGACCGTCTTGCCGAAGCCGGTGGCGGCGAAGAACGTCGCGCTCGCGAGCATAAACTGGGCAAAATGACCGCGCGCGAGCGCATCGAGTTCCTCCTGGACGAAGGGACATTCGAGGAGACCGACAAGTTCGTCACCCACCGCACCACCGAGTTCGGCATGGCCGAGCAGGTCGTGCTGGGCGACGGCTTCGTCACCGGCTACGGACGCATTGAAGGCCGCCTGGTCTTCGTCTTCGCCCAGGACTTCACCGTCTTCGGCGGCTCACTGAGTGAGACGAACGCCGCCAAGATCGTAAAAGTCATGGATCAGGCCGCCCGCGTCGGAGCCCCCGTCATCGGGCTCAACGATTCGGGTGGCGCGCGCATTCAGGAAGGCGTCCGTTCGCTGGCCGGATACGCCGACATCTTCCTGCGCAACGTGCTCAGCTCCGGCGTGGTGCCGCAGATCTCGGCCATTATGGGACCCTGCGCCGGCGGCGCCGTCTATTCGCCTTCCATGACCGACTTCATCCTCATGGTGGATAAGACGGCCTACATGTTCATCACCGGCCCGGAGGTCATCAAGGCCGTCACGCACGAAGAGGTCAGCAAAGACGAGCTCGGTGGCGCCACCACGCACAACACCAAGAGCGGCGTCGCGCACTTCATGGCTCACGATGACGCCGAGTGCCTCAGCATGATCCGCGAGCTGCTCAGCTTCATGCCCTCCAACAATCTGGAGGAGCCGCCGCGCAAGCCGACCAACGATCCCATTGATCGCGCCGATGAAAAACTCGACACCGTCGTTCCGGCGGAAAGCAATCTGCCGTACGACATTAAAGACGTCATCACCAAGGTCGTGGACGACGAGTACTTCTTCGAGGTGCAGGAGCACTACGCCCGGAACATCGTCATCGGCTTTGCCCGCTTCAACGGCCGTCCCGTGGGCATCGTAGCCAACCAGCCCAACTTCCTGGCCGGCGTGCTGGACATCAACTCCTCTATCAAGGCCGCGCGCTTCGTCCGCTTCTGCGATTGCTTCAACATCCCGCTCGTCACCTTTGAGGATGTTCCCGGCTTCCTTCCCGGCGTGCAGCAGGAGCTCGGCGGCATCATCACGCACGGCGCAAAGTTGCTGTATGCCTTTGCCGAGGCGACGGTCCCCAAGGTCACCATCATCACCCGTAAGGCCTACGGCGGAGCCTACTGCGTCATGAGCTCCAAGCACATCCGCTCAGACGTGAACTACGCCTGGCCCACCGCCGAGATCGCCGTCATGGGTCCGGATGGCGCGGTCAACATCGTCTATCGCCGCGAGCTGGATAAGGCGCAAAAGGAAGGCGGCGATGCAGCCTACGCCGCCGCCCGCGCAGAAAAGATCGAGGAGTTCCGCGAGAAGTTCGCCAACCCCTACGTGGCCGCCGAGCGTGGCTACGTGGATGGCGTCATCCGTCCGCGCGATACCCGCAAGAAGATCATCCAGGCCCTGGAAATGCTGGACGGCAAGCGCGACAAGAACCCGCCCAAGAAGCACGGCAACATTCCGCTGTAAGGTTTACGGCAAGATAAAAACAACACTCCCGAGTCGTCCGCGGCTCGGGAGTTTTTTGTAGTGAACTATTCTGCAACTTCCCTTCCGCTTCTCACATCCACTAAACACCACTCCTACCGCTTTCCGTCATACAAATTTTATTTGTCACAGTTGCGCCGCATCACCCGCTCTAAAATTTTTCAAGGTGAATGACAACCGATGAGTGAGTTGCCGATTCCTATTCCCGATGAAGCGTTGTTGCCCCTGCCGCAAGACCGCGCCTTCTTCGGCCATCCGCGCGGCCTGGCAACGCTCTTCGGAGCCGAACTCTGGGAGCGCTTCAGCTATTACGGAATGCGCGCCCTGCTCATTCTTTTCATGACCGCGCCCATCGCGCGCGGCGGCCTCGGCTTCCCCATCGCCAAGGCTGGAGCCATCTACGGCTGCTACACCGCGCTGGTCTACCTTATGGGCATGCCCGGAGGCTGGTTGGCAGATCGCCTCATCGGCCAGCGCAGGGCCGTCTTGTGGGGCGGCATCATCATCGCCATGGGCCACTTCACGCTGGTCATCCCCACGGAGACGGCCTTCTACGCCGGCCTCGGACTGATCATCCTTGGCACCGGGTTGCTCAAGCCCAGCATGAGCAGCATGGTCGGAGCCCTTTACGCCAAGGACGATGCCCGCCGCGACGCCGGCTTTTCCATCTTCTACATGGGCATCAACATCGGAGCTCTCATCGCTCCGCTGGTCTGCGGCTACCTGGGTGAGAACTTCAACTGGCATTACGGTTTCGTCGCCGCCGGTGTCGGCATGGTCTTCGGCCTGGCGCAGTACATTCTTGGCGGCAAGCACCTGGGCAATGTCGGACGCACCATCCACGGCACTCCCGCCGACCTTCGTGCCCTGCGCATTGCCATGGCCGCATCCACCGTGCTCGGCGCGGCCGTTTTGGTCGCTTGGTGGAGCGGCCTGCTCGCGCTCAACGTGCAGACCATCGCGAACGGCGTCGGTCTGCTGCTGGCGGGTATCGCCATCGCGTTTTTCATCTGGCTCTTTGCGGAAAAAGGTTACTCCGCTGAGGAGCGCCGTCACTTCTGGGCCATCCTCGTCTTGTTTATCGCGTCGGCCCTCTTCTGGTCGGCCTACGAGCAGGCCGGCTCCACGCTCAACCTCTTCGCCGACCGCAACACCAACCTCCACGCCTGGGATGTCGCCGCCCTCTGGGGAACCTTCCGCGCCAGTTACTTCCAGTCCTTCGAATCTCTCTTCATCATGGCCCTGGCGCCGCTCTTCGCCATCCTGTGGGTCAAATTGGGCAAACACCAGCCTTCCAGCACGGCAAAGTTTTCCGTGGGCTTGCTCTTCGTCGCCCTCGGCTTCGCCGTTCTCATCCCCGTCTCGCGCGGACAGGCCGTCAGCCCACTGTGGCTCACCTTGACCTACCTGCTGCACACCATCGGAGAGATGTGCCTGAGCCCCGTCGGCCTGAGCACTATGACCAAACTAGCCCCGGCCCGCACCGGAGGCCTCATCATGGGCGTCTGGTTCCTCTCCATGTCTGTGGGAGACTACATCGGCGGCCGTCTCAGCTCACTCTATGAATCGCTCCCCCTGCCCAGCCTCTTCGGCCTGGTGGCGGCGTTCTGCCTCGTGGTGGGCGCCGCGCTGATTATGCTGCTGCGCCCCATGCGCAAACTGATGGGAGATATCAATTAGCTGGACGGAACGATGAAATGCTGCGCCGCGCGCTTTACCTTCAAAGATAGAAATTAAGCTGGTGGCACAGAGTTGGCGCTGTTCCAACTCTGGGGCCAAGTAAGGTCTCGTCATACAGTCGTGGCTCTCTGCATCGCGGTAGTTAGCGAAAAGGCCTGTTCTCGCCAGCAACACGCGCCGAAGGAGAACATGCAGAACTTTTGTGCACTGCTCTGCGTATCTATGACATATGCGACGGTCTGGCCCGGCGTGTTGCGATAAAAGACCGCAGTTTAGACGATAATTATCGTGAAGTTTTTGCCGTGCAGTCAGATGTGAAGTGATTCTTCCATGTCTTTACGCGACCTCTTTCAAGACGTACTGAGCACGCTCTGGTCCAATAAGTTACGGACCTTCCTCACCATGTTTGGCATTGCGTGGGGCATTGTTTCCATTGTGCTGATGGTGGCCGCCGGGGAAGGCATGCGCGTGGGTCAGCAAAAGCAGCAGCAAACATTTGCCCGCGATCTGATGATCATCTTTGCGGGACGCACGAGCCTGCAAGCCGGAGGTACCAGCGCCGGGCGGCGCATTCGCTTTGAAGATTCCGATGCGTCCTATGTTGCCGCACAGTCGCCCTCTTGCAAATATGTTTTGCCTGAGCTTGGCAACGAGGCTGCCGTGCATAGCAATTACAACAGCGCGCACCCGACCGTTGCCGGTTCCTATCCGCCTTTTGCCGAGATTCGCAGCATTGATGTTGCCGCTGGCCGGTTTTACAACTGGCAGGATGTGCAGGAAGGCCGTCGCGTAGCTTTTCTGGGCAGCGAAATCAACAAACAGCTCTTTCCCGAAGGCGGAGCCATTGGCCAGAACATCTACATCCAGGGCATTCCCTATACCGTGATCGGAGTGATGCGCAACAAGAAACAGGATTCCAGCTACGACGGCTGGGATGTCAGCAAGATTTTCGTTCCCTTTCCCGTCATGCAGCTGGATCTGCCCAATAAACCGCCGGCAAAGGCGCACAGCATTGATCGCATGCTGATTGCGCCTGTCAATGTGAGTGAGCATGAGAGCTGCAAGCATCAGCTCACCATGGCTCTTGCGCATCTACATAACTTCGACCCGCTCGACAAGGAAGCCGTGAGCAACTGGGATACGCTGGAAGAAGCCGCCGCCTTTGCCACCATGACCGACGGAATGAAGTATTTTCTGGGCGCGGTGGGCATCACGACGCTCTTCCTCGGCGGGCTGGGCGTAATGAACGTCATGCTGGTCGCGGTACGCGAGCGCACCCGCGAAATTGGCATTCGCAAAGCATTGGGCGCACCCGCACACAGTATTCTGCGTCAATTTTTCCTGGAGACGATGATTGTTGTCTTGCTCAGCGGCGGCATCGGTCTCGGCATCGCCTACGGACTCTGTGCCTTCGTGAACAGCTTTCCCATGCCAAACTACTTTGCAGGGCTGCTCCCCACCTGGCAATCGGGAGCGCTGGCGGTGAGCCTGCTTGGAGCCGTTGCCATTTGTGCCGCTCTTTATCCGGCACGCCAGGCAGCGCGCATTGATCCCATCGAAGCCCTGCGCTTTGAGGCGGGAGGCTGATTCATGGGACTGATTCAGGACGTTTTGACCGAGGCCATGAACGCGCTGCTCAAGAACCGCACGCGCAGCCTGCTCACCATGCTGGGAGTGGTGTGGGGCATTGCCTCCGTCACCCTTCTGATCGCCTACGGCACCAGCTTCCGCTCTGTGTTGGTCACGGCCTTTGATTCCTTTGGAAAGACCGCTGTGATCGCGTGGTCCGGGCAGACCAGCCAACAGGCAGGGGGACAGCGCGCAGGTAAGAGAGTTCACTTCGAGCAGGAAGACCTTGATTACATCAAGGCCACTTCCCCAGCCATCAAAACCATCTGCCGGGAGAACTCTCACAATCTGGCGATGCAATACAACGATCACTACGTGAATGGTGCTGTCCGCGCTGTTTGTGCTGAATACGGCGAGATGCGCAACGAGGTGCCGTCCGTTGGACGATGGCTCAGTCCCATGGATCTGGTCGAGCGCCGCCGCGTCATCTTCCTGGGAAACAAAATCAAACAGCAACTCTTCGGCAATCAAAATCCAATCGGCGAATCCATTCTCGTCGGCGGGATGCGATTCGAAGTCATCGGTGTGATGGACAAGAAAATCCAGCTCTCCAATTACTTCACCAGTGACGACGATTCCACATGGATTCCTTTTTCCACGGCCAGCGATCTTTACGACAACAAGAACACTCCGGTATTCATCTTCTCGCCCGTGGCGCCTTCGATGGAGGCCGTTGCGCGCAAGCAGTTCCTCGCCGGCCTGGCCGAGCGGCAGGGCTTTTCGCCCACGGACGACAAGGCCGTCACCATGTTTGGGCGCGAGGAGTTTCGCCCTGTCATTGACGGCATCACCATCGGCATCCAGGGATTGCTTCTATTTATCGGCGCGCTGACCCTTGGGATTGGCGGTGTCGGCGTGATGAACATCATGCTGGTTTCGGTTGATGAGCGCATTCGAGAGATCGGTCTGCGCCGCGCACTGGGAGCACGCAAGCGCCATATTCAACTCCAGCTCTTTGCCGAAACCTTCGTGCTCATGTTTCTCGGTGGAGCTGCCGGAATCCTGCTCTCATGGATTCTGACCCATGCGGTTGGAAGCCTGCCGCTGCTCGGACCGCTCTTCAAAGACGAATCCGGCAAGGCCGATATCCATCTGCGAATCTCCGGTGGAACCATCCTGCTTTCCTCGGCGGTGCTCTTTGTTGTCGGATTGCTGAGCGGAATGGTGCCGGCCATGAAGGCTTCCGGGCTCGACCCCGTCGAGGCACTGCGATACGAATAGTCCACACACTTTATTGATGCCGTGGTTTGGACGCGGCGGTAGCCCCCCAATCTCAGGTGGAAAAACCGTAAACTAATTACTGCAGCACAACCTGCTGACCCTGATTCAGGCCACCGAGAATCTCGGTCTTCGCGCCATTGGAGATTCCCGCCTGCACCGGCACCTTACGCTTGCCGTCCTTGCTCTTCGCATCGGGAATCTCTACCGAGGCGGACTTGTTCTGATCGTAAATCAGTGCACTTTCCGGCACGTTCAGCACGTTCTTGTGTTCTTCCAGTATCATCTCCGCGTTGGCGGTCATCATTGCCCGCAGCTCGCCTCCGGGATTATTGATAGAGACCCTCACCTCAAAGGTAGTCACGTTGTCCTTCTCCGTTCCCATGGGTGCGATCCTCGTCACCTTGCCGAGGAATGTCCTATCGCGGAAGGATTCCACCCGGATTCTCGCTGCTTGTCCTATGTACACTTTGCCGATGTCGCTCTCATCCACCTTGCCCTTTACATATACTTCGCGAGTGTCGCCAATCGTCATCACCTGGGTTGCCGCGGAGCCCATTACAAGGATCGAGCTCACGGCGTCGCCAACCTCCACATCACGAGAAAGCACAATACCGTCAATCGGCGCCACAATGGTCGTGTAGCTCAACTGCTCACGCAGCTGAGAAAGCGTTGCTTCCGCGCGCTTCACATCGGCCCGCGCTTGCGCCACCCTGGCCGTATTCACCTGCACCTGCGCCTGCGCCATGTTTTGCTTGTTGGTGGCCAATACATAGTTTTTTTCTGCTTCGTCCAACGTCGCCTGCGATACCACACCCTGCTTCGCCATCGAACTCGCGCGCTCCCATGCGCGCTTCAGCATGGGCACGTCCACACCCTCCGCATCCACCCTGGAGCGAGCCAGGTCCGCCTCCGAGGAGCGCCGCGTCGCTTCTGCGGATTGCAGCTGTGCCTCGGACTGACGCACCTGCGCCTCCATCTCCACCCGGTCCAGCTCCGCCAGCACCTGCCCGGCCTTCACGTGATCGCCCGCCTCAATGTAGAGCTTCTTCACTATGCCGCTGGCCTTGCTCTTGATCACCACCTTGGTGATGGCCTCGACCTTACCTGTTGCCACCACGCTCTTCACCAGGTCGCCACGCTCCACCTTGCCCAGCTTCGTCGGATCAATCTTTGTTCCACTATTGCGTGCTGCCATCAACCCAGCCGCGGCAAGTACAACTATTACGGTTATGATTGCTCCAATCCAAATTGCTTTGCGCCTCCGCTTACCATTTCCGTTTACCATGACTGACCTCCCCGGCATCACCACGCCAGCCCACAATTCTCCCACTGGCTTCTCACAGCATTTTGTACGAAATACGACCGCAACATGTTCCCAAGACTTGGTTTGTGCAGAATCGAAGAAGCACCGTTCCAGCTCTGGGGAATACTCGGGTGCCCTGCCTTCGCCGACTCTGTTGCGGCTAAGGGGGAATCAGCGAATACAGCGCTATATGTCCTCCATATTCGCCGCCCTTATCTCCCGCCTTTTAAAATTTTTGCGAATGAATATACCGGGGGAAGGGGGTACCCGCCCGCCTGCGTTTTTCGCCGCGCGCGCCGCAGCCTGCCAAAAGGGTAGAATCGTACTCGTATGCACAGTCTTCCACTGCCCATTGCCGCCTTCCTGGCCGGAATCTTGTCTTTCCTGTCGCCCTGCGTGTTGCCGCTCGTTCCGGGCTACATCTCGCTCATCTCCGGCGCCAGCGTGGAAACCCTGCAAGCCGCCGACCGTAAGTTGTTGCGCACCGTCATGTTGAACTCGCTGTGCTTCATCCTGGGCTTCAGCGTGGTCTTCATCAGCCTGGGCGCGGTGGCCACCAGCGTGGGACAGTTGACGCACCAGTTCCATCGTCCCCTGGCCATCCTCGCCGGAGTCATCATCATCATCTTCGGCCTCCACCTGACTGGCTTGTTTAAGATCAACGCCCTGTACAGCGACAAGCGTTTGCATAGCGTAAAAGGCGGCTCCAGCCCCCTCGGCTCGTTCGTCATCGGCTTTGCCTTCGCCTTCGGCTGGACGCCATGCATCGGCCCCATTCTTGCCGGAATCCTGCTGCTGGCCGGCTCGCAGGACACGGTCTGGAAGGGCATCATGCTGCTTGCGGTGTATTCCGCCGGACTGGCCCTGCCCTTCCTGCTGACCTCGCTGATGGTGAACCGCTTTCTGGGCTTCTACGCGCGCTTCCGCCGCCACCTGCACACCGTGGAGGTCATCAGCGGCGTGCTGCTCATCGCCTTCGGCCTGCTGATTGCCCTGGGCCGCTTCAGCATGCTCAGCGGATACCTGGGCTTCCTGAATCGCTTCGCCCTGTAGAGCATCTTGGAATAGGTGAGTGCTAAGCCGTTCGTCACGAAGGGATAGTCATGAAGCGCAAGGTCGTCGTCTTTGGCGTGATGGTGGTGGTGCTGGCCGTATTGCTGGCGGCGGCCGTCTATCGCCGCAGTATGCCTCACAAGGGAGAAGTGGCCGCCAAAGGCAAGTCTGCCCCGGAGTTCACCCTCACCGATCTGGCCGGGCGACCTGTGGCGCTCAGCAGCCTGCGCGGCAAGGCCGTGCTGCTCAACTTCTGGGCCACCTGGTGCCCGCCCTGCAAGCAGGAGATTCCCTGGTTTGTGGAGATGCAGAAGCGATACGGAGCGCAGGGTTTACAGGTGGTGGGCGTCAACATGGACGATGCCGGAGACCTGAAGGACGTGGCCCGCTTTGGGGCCGAGAACGGCATCAACTACCCCATCCTCATCGGGCAGGAGAAGGTGGCGCAGCAGTACGGCGGCATTGATTACCTGCCGACCACCTTCTATATCGACCGTAACGGTGTGGTGGTGGAGCGCGTCTTCGGCCAACCCACGGGCCGGGACGATGTGGAGAAAAACATCCGCCTCGCCCTCGGCCTTCAGTAACATCCATCGCGAGAAAAATCCGCTAGACTAAGTCAATCATCATGAAGCTGAAACTACACATCGCACTTGCCCTTGTGGCCCTGCTGCCGGCGGTTGCCGTGGCGCAGGGCAGCGCGCCCAACATCACCGTTGCGCCGGTGCCCACGGTGGTGGTCACCCGCGGCGGCCACGCGCAGCTTGCGCTGGAGTTGCGGGTGAATCGCGGCTTCCATGTGAACTCCAACCGCCCCTACGACGAGCTGCTGATGCCCACTACTCTGCATCTGGAAGCGCCGGATGGCGTCATGATTACCAACGTCAAGTATCCCGAGGGGCAGGACCTGGTGCTGCCGTTCATGGGCAACCAGAAGCTGAACGTGTACAGCGGAGCCTTTGTGGTGACGGCCGAGGTGCGCCCCTCGCGCACGGTAGCCGTGGGTACACAGCGCGTGCATGGTAGCGTCAAGTTCCAGGCCTGCGATGACCGTCAATGTTTCCCGCCGCGCACGGTGCCCGTCGAGTTCGACGTAAAAGTGGTGCGGCCCGCGCCGAAGCATGCTGGGCCGCACGTTACGGCCGACAGCCCACACATTCACCAGTAAGCCGCGCACGGCAGCCATCACGCGCGCTCTGCTAACATCGTTGCTATGAGTACTTCATCTTCTGCGGGTAAGGTGCGTGTGCGCTTTGCCCCCTCTCCCACCGGACAAGTGCACGTCGGCAACGCGCGCACCGCGCTCTTTAACTGGCTGTTTGCCCGCCAGCAGGGCGGTACATTCATCCTTCGCATTGAAGATACGGACCTCGAACGCAGTGAGGCGCGCTACGAGGCGCAGCTCATGGAGGACATCCAGTGGCTGGGCCTCGACTGGGACGAGGGGCCGGACAAGGGTGGGCCGTATCCGCCCTATCGCCAGAGCGACAAGGGACAGGTCTATCTCGACCACGCCGAACGGCTGATCCGCGAGGGCAAGGCTTATCCGTGCTTTTGCAGCCAGCAGGAGCTTGAGCGCCAGCGCGAAGAGGCGCAGGCCGCGCAGCAGCCGCAGATCTATCCCGGAACCTGCCGCAACATTCCACCGGAGGAAGCCGTGCGCCGTCGCCAGGCAGGTGAGTCCTGCGCCATCCGCCTGAAGATTCCCGAGCGCCCGATTCGCTTCCACGACATTGTGCGCGGCTGGGTGGAGTTCTCGAATGAAGTGGTCAGCGATCTCATCATCATTCGCTCCAGCGGCGTGGCCGTGTACAACTACGTGGTTGTGGTGGATGACGCCGAGATGAAGATTACGCACGTCATTCGCGGCGACGACCATTTGAGCAACACCCCAAAACAGGTTGCGCTGTATGAGGCTCTGGATTGGCCGGTGCCTGAGTTCGCGCATCTTTCCACCATCCTGGGGCCGGACCGCGAACGGCTGAGCAAACGTCACGGAGCCACGTCGCTGGCCAACTTCCGCGAGATGGGCGTGCTGCCGGAGGCGCTGATGAATTACATGGCGCTGCTCGGCTGGGCTCCCACGGGTGGCGAGCGCGAGGTGTTTTCGCCGACGGAATTAGTGCAGGAGTTTGACCTGACGCGAGTGACGCCATCGCCAGCGGTCTTCGACTTTGAAAAGCTCTACTGGCTGAATCGACACTACATCAAGGAGTCGGCTCCGGAGCGCGTAGCGGCGCTGGCAGAGCCTATTCTGCTGCGCGCTTTGGAATTGAGTGAGCCGACGTCGGAGATCAGCGCCTGGCTCGCGCACATCACGGCCGCCCTGGTGCATTCGGTGAACAAGCTGGACGAGCTGCCGGAGCGCGCCGCGAGCGTGCTGCACTTTTATCCCGTGGCGGCGATTGGCGCCACAGAGAATCAGGAAATTCTGGCGGCGGAGACTTCGCAGACGGTGCTGGCGGCGGTGACTGCAAAGCTGGAGGCCGAGGCCGAGCCACTGGAAGCCGCGCACTTCAAGGCCATACTGAAAGAGGTGCAGAAGGAGACTGGCATCAAGGGGCCGGCACTCTTTCATCCCGTGCGCATCGCGCTCACCGGGCAGCAGAGTGGGCCGGAGTTTGACCGGCTGGTGCCACTGATGGAAGAGGGCGCGCGGCTTACCTTGTCGAAGTCTGTGCCTGCGGTACGCGAAAGACTGGCGGCGTTTATGACCATCCTGCAGACACGCTAATAATTAACCGTACGAAAGGCGGGCGGGGCCAACAGGCTCCGCCCGTTGCATAGTAAAGACAATTTACACTCCGGTAACCATGCTGCGAGCGGCCGAGCTTTACAACGCCACGCCGCCGTTCCATACTGTGAGCTCCGAATCGCGGAACGCCGTACCCAATCACAAATGAGCACTCTCTTTCGCAGTGTCTTCACCGTGGCAATCCTGCTGCTGGCCTTTGGACTGCTCACGGAAGCCTTTCATCTAATGAACCAGCCCAGTGATCGTGCGCTGATGGGCGGCATCGCCATGATTCTTGGCCTGGTGCTGGCCGTGCCCATGATCCTGCATACCCTGTGGAGGAGAAACTGATGACTATTCTGAGAGGCAACGACCAGGGCGACGAGCCCGCGGGCCTGGCAGCCATGTTGCCCGGCGGCAAAGTGTTGCGGCTGGTGGGAGTGCTGTTGGCCGTGCTGATTGGCTGGACGGTTCTTTCTAACGTAGTCAGCGTGAGCCGCGTGGATGCCGGTCACGTTGGCATTGAGATCTACCTGGCGGGCAGCCAGCGCGGCCCTTCGGACATTCCCATCCGTACCGGCTGGGTCTTTTACAGCCCGCTGCGCAGCCAGATCATCCAGTTCCCCACCTATGTGCAGACGGTGAAGTGGACGCGCAATCCCAACGAGGGCCATCCGGTGAACGAGGAGATGGGCTTCAACAGCAAGGAGGGCATGGAGATCAGCGCCGACGTCTCGCTCTCCTACGCAATTGACCAGGACAAGGTGCGTGACTTCTACGTCAAGTACCGCATCAGCGAATTGGAGCGCTTCACCCACGGCATTCTGCGGGACATTGTGCGCAACTCGCTGAACGAGGTCGCCTCCACCTATACGGTCGAGGACATTTACGGCGAGCACAAGGCGGAGTTCCTCAAGAAGGTCGAAATGATGATCGAGAGCAAGGTGGCGCCGGTGGGCGTCAGCGTGCAGCAGTTCGGCTTCATCGGAGCGCCGCGCGTGCCGGCCGTCATCGCCAACTCGATTACCGCAAAGGCGCAGGCCATCCAGGAGGCGGAGCGCGCGCGCAACGAACTGGCCACCACGCAGGCAGAGGCGGCTAAAAAGATTGCGGCCGCCGAGGGCGATGCTAAGTCGCAGGTATTGCGCGCCCAGGGCGAGGCCGATTCGAATCGTATCCGCCAGAGTTCACTGACCGCGCAATTGCTGGAACTGCGCCGGCTGGAAAACCAGAAGGCTCTGATTGACCGCTGGAACGGCCAGTTGCCCCAGGTGGAAACCGGACAGGGCGGCGGCGGCATCCTGCTGCAACTACCTAAGCCATAGGAAAAGTAAACGGTTGTAATCCCGAGCGGCGGGTGCTCTGCAATCACGGCTCAGCCGCCGAGGGCGTTCTATGTTAGTTAGAAGTTGCTTTCAGGTGAGAGTATCAATTGCCCCACTCAAGCCAGCAGAAGGCTTGAATGGGGCTTCTGTGGCGGATAAGGTTCACTCTGGAGGGTGCCCACTATGCATGAACTTGATTCCACACACATCATTCCCTACACAATATGCCTTCATAATCACCGATTTGCTGCTTGGGCGGCTAGCAGAGCAGCGTCAGGCAGACGTTGCTCATTCTCGGTTGAACTGGGCAGAGAACTCCTGGAAAAGTGTAGTGGCCTCACAAGGGCTACTGAGCCTGATCAATTGCCGCCTAAGGCAATTTTTGACATAGTACACAAGCGATGGCGGTTGGCGGTAGTCGAAGCCGCTAAGGCGCAGAGCAAACCTTTTACGCATGGTATAGCGGCCAAACTCATCAATGTATATCTGAAATCTCGCTTTGTTTGCGGTGGATTTCATGCTCAAGATAGCGTGCGTTTCCTACATCCTCCAATAGACAGTAGCCTTCTAAAGACGCTCGCTGAGCTGAATTTTGGCGGATACGGCAAAGCCTGGATTGAGCATCCGTGGACAACCTTAGATTCAGAACAATACGAACATTTAATCGCTCTTATTCGAGAAAGCCTGAGAGGTGAGCCACTTTGGAAAATAGAAGAATACTGGAAAGGTTATCAGTGAGATTCTTTTTATAAAGTCGGAGACGATAGCTGTATGAGCAAGACCAACGCATGCCGAATCCTCGACTCGCTCGGCATTGCATACACGCTGCACGACTATGAGGTGGACCCCAACGATCTGGCGGCGGAGACGGTTGCCGCCAAGGTTGGCCTGCCTCCGGAGCAGGTATTTAAGACCCTGGCCGTGCGCGGCGACCGCAACGGCATCAGCGTGGCGGTCATCCCCGGCAACTTTGAGTTGGACCTGAAGGCCCTGGCCGCGCTTACCGGAGACCGCAAGGTCGAGCTGCTGCCGCTCAAGGAAGTGCAACCGGTGACGGGCTACATTCGCGGCGGCGTGACCGCCCTGGGCATGAAGAAGGACTATCCGGTGTTTGTGGACGAGACGATGGAGATATGGGATGAGGTTTCGGTTTCGGCCGGAGTGCGCGGTACGCAGATTGTGCTGAGCCCGGCAGACTACCTGCGCGCTACCTCGGCCACCGTGGGCGAGATCGCACGGCAGAAGGCGTGACGCAAGAGTCACGCAATCCGCGCCTGCTTCAAAAGTGAATCAAATCCAGAGGGAACTCAGTTCGCTAAATTAGCCGAGCATTTTGCGCAGCGCAGTTTCCAGGTCCGCATCTTCAAAGCGGAAGCCATGCGCAAGCAGCTTGTTCGGCAGCACGCATTGGCTGCTGAGCAGCATCTCCTCGGCCATCTCTCCGGCCAGGGCGCGCAGGGCGATGGCGGGCACGGCAAAGAACGCAGGACGGTGCAGCACATGGGCCAAGGTGCGGGTGAACTCCGCGTTGGTGATGGCGTGGGGCGTGGCCAGGTTCATGGGGCCATGTAACTGCGAGTTCTCCAGGGCAAAGAGGTAGGCGCGCGTGGCATCGTTGAGGCTCGTCCAGCTCCACCATTGACGTCCGCTGCCAAGCCGTCCACCCAGGCCGAGGCGGAAGATGGGCAGCATCTGTTTGAGCGCGCCACCGGCTGGGCTTAGCACGATGGAGGTACGCAACTGCGCGACGCGAATGCCAGCCTCAATCGCTGGTTTAGCGGCATCCTCCCACTGGCGGCAAACGTCGGCTAAAAATCCCATGCCCGGCGTGCTCTCTTCCAGCAACTCCTCATCGCCGCGGCTACCGTAGTAGCCAATGGCGCTGGCACAGATCATCGTGTGCGGCGTGCCATTGGATCGGAAGGCCTCGGCGGCGGCTGCGGCCAGGTTGGCTGTGCCCAGCACGCGGCTGTCACGAATCTCCTGCCGAGCTTTGGTGGTCCACGTGGTGGCCACGGGGCGCCCGGCAAGGTGGATGATGGCGTCGTAGTTGGCCAGTGCGGCGGCTGGCAGCGGCTGGCTGGGCCACCAGACGAGGTCATTGGTGGTGGCGCGTGTGGCATTGCGCACCAGGCAACTGACCTGGTGTCCCTGCTGGCGAAGTCGCGCGCTGACTTCGCGCCCGATCAATCCCGTAGCGCCGCTGATTAACACTTTCATGGGTTGCCTGCTGACCTTAGACACTATTCTTTCAATTGCGCGGCTACAGATGCAAGCCGCAGGGACGTGGGACAGGTTTTTAGGTGCGCCGATGGGGAACAAGATAAAATCAGATATGGCAAGTTCGGGCGAACAGCTTGCGGCCGATACAGTGATGACAAATCGCTTTCGCGATCTGTTGGAGCTGGTGCGCGCCAATCGCCCCAACGACGACCTCAGCATCATTGAGCGCGCCTACCAGCTCAGCCTGCGCCTGCATAAGGGACAGCAGCGCGCCAGCGGCGAACCCTATCTGATACACCCCCTGGAAGTGGCCATTCTGCTGGCCGAGATGAAGCTGGACACCACGGCCATCGCCGCCGGCCTGTTGCACGATTCGGTGGAAGACACCTCGATGACCACCGGGGAGATTCTGCAGCAGTTTGGCGAGCAGGTGGCGCACATCGTGGAAGGCGTCACCAAGATCAGCAAGATTGATTTTGCCAGCCGCGAAGAGGCGCAGGCGGAGAACGTCCGCAAGATGATGCTGGCCATGGTGGATGACATCCGCGTGGTGCTCATCAAGCTGGCCGACCGGCTGCACAACATGCGCACACTTCAGCATCTGTCACCAGAGCGCCAGGTGAAGATTGCCAAGGAGACTCTGGAGATTTACGCGCCGCTGGCCCACCGCCTGGGCATGGGCAAAGTGCGCGGCGAGCTCGAGGACCTGTCTTTTCCCTACGTGGACCCAGTCGGCTACAAGAGCGTGGTCGAGCAGGTGGAGGCCATGCGCAAGGACGGCGAGCAGGCCCTGGGCAAGATGGTGGAGATCATCCGCGAGAAGCTCGGCGAAGCGAAGATCAACGTGGTGCGGGTGGATTCGCGCATCAAGCGCATGTATTCCATCTATCAGAAGGTGATCAAGCAGAAGATTACGCCGGAGCAGATGTACGACCTGATGGCACTGCGCGTGATCACCTACTCGGTGACGGATTGTTATGCCGTGCTCGGCGTGATCCACAACGCATGGCGTCCGGTGCCGGGTCGCATCAAGGACTTCATCGCCATGCCGCGCCCCAACCTCTATCAGTCGCTGCACACCACGGTCATCGCAGAAGATGGTCATCCCTTTGAGGTGCAGATACGCACCGAGGAGATGCACAAGCTGGCGGAAGAGGGCATTGCCGCGCACTGGAAGTATAAGGACGGCCCCATCAGCGCGCGTGACGAAAAGCGCCTGGCATGGCTGCGCCAGGTGGTGGAGTGGCAGCGCGAGATGGACGATCCCGGCGAATTCCTCTCCACGCTGAAGATTGATCTGTACCCGGAAGAGGTTTACACCTTCACGCCCAAGGGCAAGGTGGTGATTTTGCCGCGCGACGCCACGCCCATTGATTTTGCCTACACGGTGCACACCGAGGTGGGCCACAGCTGCGTGGGAGCAAAGGTCAACGGCCGCATTGTGCCGCTGCGCAGCAAATTGCGCTCGGGTGACATTGTGGAGATCATGACGCAGACTGGCCACAATCCCAGCCGCGACTGGCTGGCCATCGTCAAAAGCTCGCGCGCGCGCCAGAAAATCAAGCACTGGCTCAACATTCACCAGCGCGAGCGGGCCATTGAAATTGGCCGCAAGCTGATGGAAAAAGAGGCGCGCAAGTACCGCATCGCGCTTAAGGACATCAAGGAAGCCGAGCTGTTGAAGGCCGCCAACGAGTACGGTCTAAGCAAAGAAGAAGACCTGATGGCCGGCATTGGTTATGGCAAGTACTCGGCGCGCTCGGTGCTGGCCAAAGTGGTGCCGGGCAGCGGCCTGACCAGTGGCGAAGAGCAGCAGGGCGTGGCTTCCGCGCTGAAGCGCACCTTCGGAACCGACGCCTCGGCGCTGACCGTGCGCGGCACAGACGATCTGCTGGTTTATCGTGCCCGCTGTTGCAACCCCATCCGCGGCGAGGAGATTGTCGGCTACGTGACGCGCGGCAAGGGCGTGGCCGTGCACAGCAAGAACTGTTCCAACGTGCAGAACCTGATGTACGAGCCCGAGCGCAAGATTGCCGTCGAATGGTCCAGCAAGGAGCCGAAGCTGGCGGGCGCGATGGCTGCGGCTTATCCGGTCAAGCTGGTGGTCGGCAGCGAGGATCGCCCCGGTATCATCACCGCCGTCAGCGCCGTCATCAGCGGCGAGGATGCCAACATCCGCCACATTGAGGCCAAGACCGGCGACGCACAGGCCACCATCGATATCGTGCTCGACATTCGAGACGTAAACCATCTGAACCGCATCATTACCGGCATTCGCCGCATTCCCGGTGTGCACAACGTGGAACGCGTGCAGAAGATGACGATCTAGCCATGTCGCGACGTAAATCAAAGACCAACTCCACGCTGGACCGCGTAGCTGCCGCCTATCTTGGGCTGCGCCGCACCCAGATGGCGCTGCTGCTTGGTGTTGCCATATGTGCCGCGTTGGGTTTGGCGCTGCACCACGCCGAGCCCGGCAGCCTGGGCAGCCGCAGTTACTTGCCGGCAATTTTCTCCACCGTGCTGCTGACCTTTGCCTTCACCACGCGCAACAGCATGGCCACGCCCGCGCTGCGCGAGTTGCGACGCGACCACCTGGATGAGGCCGCACTGGCACGATGGACCCGATACAGCACCTTGGCCATGGGGCTTTGCGCCGGAGTGGCGCTCATCGGCTTTGGCATGCAGTTAATGGGCGGGGCCACTACCATCTGCCTGGTGATGTACGCCATCGCAGCGGCGTATCTCTTTTTACTGGGGCCAATACGGCCTTAGCGGATTGGTTAGTCGCGCGACCCTTGTTGGTTGGTCCGCGCCTGGCCATGACTGGCGTTAGAATGTGGCATCGGAATTTAGCATCCAGCTTTCATACTTTGGAGGGTTTTCCATGCGTGAAGTCATCTCCACCCCAAATGCACCGGCGGCGATCGGTCCGTACTCGCAGGCCATCCGCGCCAATGGCTTTCTTTTTATCAGCGGCCAGATCCCGGTGAATCCCGCGAACCAGCAACTGGTGGAGGGCGGCGTGGCCGCACAGACCGAGCAGGTGTTGCACAACCTGGAAGCCATCCTGAAAGAGGCCGGCAGCAGCTTGGATAAGGTGGTGCGCACCGGCGTCTTCCTCAAGGACATGGGCGAGTTCTCGGCCATGAACGACGTGTACGAGCGCTTCTTTCCGCAAAACGCCCCGGCCCGCAGCACCGTGGAAGTGGCGCGTTTGCCCAAGGACGTAAGGGTGGAGATTGACGCCATCGCGCTGGTTGAATAGCTTTTAATCCTTCTGCCTGGGAACCTAAGCACCCGCTTCGCCGTACCAAAGCGATAGTCGAGAGGAGACAGTCCGATGCGAATGACCCTGGTTCGCCGATCTTTGCCGAGCGCCGCCTGTGCAGGTGCCGTGGTTCTGGCCCTGCTGCTGGCCGGATGCAGCATTTCCAACAACGGCACCAAGCAGAACGAGGACGTGAAAATCAAAACGCCGTTTGGCGGTGTTGACGTGAAGACCAACGATGCCGCGTCGACTGCCGAAATCGGGCTGGCCGTCTATCCCGGCGCCACCCCCGCCAAGAGCGACAAGGGTGACAAGAACAGCGAAGCGGCCGATGTGAACCTGAGCTTTGGCGACTTCCACCTGAAGGTGAAGGCCGCCGGCTACCACACGCCGGATTCGCCGGAGATGGTAAAGACCTTCTACCTGAAGGAACTGGCGCGCTACGGCGACATCATTGAATGCCAGGACAAGAAACCCATTGGCAAGCTTGCCCGCACCAAAGATGGACTGAGCTGTGACGACGAAGGCAAGACCCATACCAAGGTTCACATCACCGACGGCAAGAAGGATGTGGAACTGAAGGCCGGCAGCAAGCTGCACCAGCACATCGTCGGCATTGAGCAAAAGCCCGATGGCACCAAGTTCGGCCTGGTCGCGCTCGAACTGCCCAACACGGACAAAGAAAGCAACTAGCTTAGGTTTTCAGAATGTAGTTTGCGGCGCGCCGAGATCATCGGCGCGCCGTTCTTTTTGCGCCGTGTTCACGCCCAGGAACGGCGGTGTAGCAGCGCTCTAAGTGATTGGAAAGGAAGGTAGTTCGCGCTGCAGGCGGATCATCCGCCTCCGCAGGGCAAAGGACAACACGCAGGCGATGCTGATCAGTCCCACGCATAGGCCCAGCCATAGTCCGCGCACACCCCAGTTCATGCCGAAGCACAGGTAGGCCCCCAAGGGCAGTCCGATTACCCACCAGCCGATGGCGTCGGTGACCATGGCAATGCGCGTGTTGCCTGAGCCGCGCAGGGCGCAGATGCTGGTGACCTGCACGCCATCAAAAAATTGGAAGAAGGCGGCAATGGCCAGCAGGCGCACGGCGAGGGCGGCCACTCCGGGGTCGTTGGTAAAAATGTGCACAATGGGCAGCGGCAGAGTCCACAGCACGACGGCCATCATGCTCATAAAGCAGGCACTTAGTGTCACGCCGCTCCAGGCGCTGACGGCCGCCGCAAGGCCGTTCCGCTGGCCGATGGCGTGGCCCACCCGTACGCTGGTGGCCTGGCCGATGCCAAGCGGCACCATGAAGGTCAGCGAGGCCATCAGCAGGGCAATCTGGTGCGCGCTGACCACCACGGCGCCAAGTCGCCCGGCCAGCAGAGTGCTGGCGCTGAAGGCTCCCACTTCCAGCGCAATCTGCGTGGCGGCCGGAACACCGAGTTTTACGATTTGCCGGATGCGCTGCCAGTGTAGCTCTCCAGCATGCAGCAGCAGAGGCCAATGCTGGTGGCGTCCCCGCCATACCAGGTAGGCCAGCAGCACCAGCATCATGTAAATGCGGGAGATGGAGGTGGCCAGGCCGCTGCCGGTGGCACCCATGGCCGGCATGTGAAAGTGTCCGTAGATGAGCACCCAGTTGCCTGCGAAGTTCACCAGGTTGGCGGAGATCATGGCGAAGGCCACGATACGCACGCGATGCATGCCCTGTAAAAATACGCGGATGGCGACAAAGCCCATCAAGGCCGGCAGTCCGGCGGCCATAGCGTACAGGTAGTAGCGCGCCTTGAGCGCGACCTCAGCGGGCACGCCAATCACGTTGAGGATGCCGGGGCTGAGGGCCACCAGAACGGCGGCCAGCAGGCTGGCGGGCAAAGCCAGTTGCGCACCGGCCCACAGGGTGCGGAAGCACTCTTCAATGTTTCCCGCGCCGTGCTCCTGGCTGACGAGAGAGTCGGCGCCAAAAAGCATCCCCTCGCAGACGATGGCGAAGACCATGAAGATGGCCGAGCCCAGGCTGACGGCGGCCAGGGAGGTGGCCCCGGCGTGGCCGATCATGGCAATGTCCACAAAGTTCATCGCCATCCAGCCGACTTCGCCCAGCACAATGGGCACGGCCAGACGCAGCAGGGAGGGCATCTCGCGGCGAATCAGCGTGGCTGAGACCATGAAACCCTCCGGGGAACTCTGGCAACTGTACCTTGTGTAAAGTCAAAAAGGCCTCCGCGGCGGCGGAGGCCTGTGATTCGGCCGGAGGGTCCTCCGGCATCTGTGCGTCCGCAAATGGCGGACGCGGCAGACGAAAACTAGCCCTTGGTGACCTTGCCCGCCTTCAGGCAGCTCGAGCAGACGCGCACGCGCTTGGTGTTGGACGAGCCTTCGATCTTGGCCTTCACCGGATGCAGGTTCACATTCCAGCGGCGGCGGGTCTTGTTGTTGGCGTGCGAAACGTTATTGCCGAATTGCGGCCCTTTGCCGCAGACAGTGCAAACCTGTGCCATGACTAACTCCAAATGTTTGGAACCGCTTGGGCTTTTTGACCACAGCAGGCGGCCGGTAGGAGCCTGCTGGAACGGAGCACTCGCGGGGAAAATCCTGCGGCGCAACCGGAAAAGAAACGCGCGGAACCTGTAATGAACAAAAGAGGCGTATCGCCAAATACCGATTATACGCAGGAGCTGTGGATTTCGGCAACCCGGACGACAATGTAAGGTGCCAAACTGTTCTTAAGCTAGTTCTTTATCAATACCTTCTGAGCCTCACCCAGAACAGCGAGCATTCTATTCCGCTCGATTAGAGGATCTTCTGCCTGTAAGAACTCAATAGCCCTAAAATCGTCACCCCGTTTTCGGTTTTGTGAAGGTTCAACACACTCAATCAAAACAGCTTCCATGGTGGCGATCAGGGTCGTTGTGCTGATTGATGCCGTTTCCGTTTTGATTAATTCTCCTTTGTCCGTCACATCATAAATGCCGAACCAAGAAAAGCGATCCCAGCGTCCGTTCAATCTATCGATTGTATGTTGCTTGAGGCGCGTCCCAAGTCCTTGGTCGATTGCTCTGCCGACATAAATTACAACATTTCGATCGTAAAGAACGTAAACTCCACGTTGATCCGAAAGGTCAACCTTTTCATCACTCGCAGATTGTGTTCCAAACATCTGTGGCGTTGCATTCCATAGCACCCGGTCTCTCGACCAATACATTCCCAGAGCATTTATGAAACCAGCAGGATCTTCTGGATCACTTGCCTTCTTGATAGATGTCTCAAGTGATTGATCTTCACTAGAGCCGCCTGTAGCAATGGCTTCCTTTTTTGCGGTTTCGCGAAGTCGGTAATAGCCCCTCGAGGGGCGATCGAACGGAGATGCCGCACCCTCTGAGTTAATTGAGTCCGACATATATACGTTTACGGTGTTAGCCGGGGTTGCTCCAAAAGAAGTCCGTAGTTGACGCTTCTTGATTTCCTCAGCAATATCCGCATAGTGCATCGCCTCAGTAGCGCCTTTTAGTACCTCAATTATTGCTTCGCGCCAACCTAAGTCGGACATAGAACGTTCTCCAAGAAATTAAAATTATACGGAATTATTAATCTACCCCCGATGAGATGAGACGGAAAGAGAAAATTCCGTGCAAATCATTTGGATCCGACTTGATTTCCAAACGATATACACTAATGGCCATGAGCGCCATGCAGCCCGCATCCATCAAGGTTCACAAGACGAACGGCAGCACCATGGAGATTGTCTGGAAAGACGGTCACCAGGCCACCTACAGCTTTACCTACCTGCGTGACGCCTGCCCCTGCGCGCTGTGCAACGATCTGCGCGAAAAGCAGAATCGCCAGCCCGACCAGCCCGCCAGTCCGGAAGATTCCGGCCCGCTGATGATGTTCAAGCCCATCCTGCGCCCCACGGAGGTCGCGCCGGTGGGCAACTACGCCATCCGCTTCAGCTGGAATGACGGCCACCAGCACGGCATCTACAGTTGGGATTACCTGCGCGACTGGTGTCCCTGCCCGGAGTGCACCTTCAAGCGCCACTCCACCGACGGGCTGGAGTACGACATCAAGAACCATCCGCCGCGGAAGCAGTAGTGCTAGGCGCGGCGCAAGGCTGATAAGTCGCCGCCCCCGCCAAACCTGTTACTCTTTTCATCAGGCACTTTGACTGCAAGGCCCCCGATGGATTTCTTGTCCCAACTGAACCCGCAGCAGCGCGAGGCGGTGGAAACCGTGCGCGGCCCCGTGCTCATTCTGGCCGGCGCGGGCTCGGGTAAAACGCGGGTCATCACCTATCGCATCGCCTACCTGGTGGAGCACGAAAACGTTCCGGCAGACCGCATCCTGGCCGTCACCTTCACCAACAAGGCCGCGTCAGAGATGGCCTCGCGCGTCGAGCAGCTCATCGGCGGCCGCTCGCTGAACAAGCCGCAGATCAGCACCTTCCACAGTTTTTGCGTACGCCTGCTGCGGCGCGATATTGAAGCCCTGCGCGTCAACGGCAAGGGCTTTACCCGCGACTTCGTCATCTACGACGAGAGCGACCAGCAGGCCGTCATCAAGTCGGCCATCAAGCGCCTTGGGCTGGACGATAAAAAGCTCACGCCGCGTAGCGTGCTCGGCCTCATCAGCTCGGCCAAGAACCACATGCAGGATCCGCAGGAGATGTATCTGAACTCGGCCGATCCCAAGATGGAGCGCATCGCGCACCTCTACAAGATTTACAAGGACGAGCTGGCCAAGGCCAACGCCTTGGACTTCGACGACCTGCTGCTGGAAAGCGTCCGCCTGCTGAAGGGCGACCAGGCGACGCGCGAGAAATATCAGCGCCGCTTCCAGTACATGCTGGTGGATGAATATCAGGACACGAACCGTCCGCAGTACGAGATTATGTGCGCGCTGGCGGGCCAGCATCACAACCTCTGCGCCGTGGGCGACGAGGACCAGTCCATCTACAGTTGGCGCGGCGCGGACATCAACAACATACTCGACTTCGAGAAAAATTTCCCTGAGGCGAAGATCATTCGCCTGGAGCAGAACTACCGCAGCACGCAGCCCATTTTGCAGGCGGCCAGCGCCGTGGTGGCCAACAACACGCAGCGCAAGGGCAAGAACCTGTGGACGGCGCGCGAGGGCGGGCAGAGGATTGGTTTCTACGACGCTCCGGATGGCGAGAACGAGGCGCTGTTTGCCGCCGATTTCATCTCCCGCTGGATGCGTGAGCGCGCGGCGGAGGGGTTGGAGGCGAAGTCGGCGATTCTGTACCGCACCAACGCGCAATCGCGCCTGCTGGAAGAGGCTTTGCGCCGCTACGGCCTGAACTACAACGTGGTGGGCGGCTTCAGCTTCTACGAGCGTGCCGAAATCAAGGACATGATCAGCTACCTGAAGCTGATTCTGAACCCGGACGATTCGGTGGCCCTGATGCGGGTGATCAACACTCCCGTGCGCGGCATTGGCAAAACCACCACGGAGACCCTGGAGCGCGTGGCCCTGGAGACGAACAGCTCGCTATGGCAGGCGTTGAGTCATGTGGTGGACAACCGGCTGCTGCCGGCACGCGCTTGCGCCGCGCTGGGGGCCTTCCGCGAGATCATTCTGGACGCGCGCGCCATGGTGCTGCCCGACTCCGGAGAGAAATTTGCGGAGCGCATGGAGGCCAGCGTCGAAGGTGCGGAGGCCGCTGCGGCCGCTAGCGATGCCGCCGAGCCTGATGCGCAGCATGGCTTTGATTTTGGTTCTACCGATTTCGGCACAGCGGACTTTGATCCCATGGCCGACAGCTTTGATGTGAACACCTTTGACCAGGCGATCGAGGCTGCAGACGCCGTGCCCGCCGAAGTGACTCCTGAAGCCGATGCCGCGCCCGAGCAGAAGGTCAGCACGGCCGAGCTGCTGAAGTTCCTGCTCGACCGCACGCGCTACATCCTGCTGCTGGAGCAAGAGGATTCGCCGGAGTCGCTGGCGCGGGTGGAGAACCTGAAGGAACTGGTCAACGCCGCCATGGATTCGCGCGATCGCGGCGAGACCATCACCGACTTCCTGGACCACGCGGCGCTGGTCAGTGACGTGGACCAGTTCGACGAGGCGCAGCAGATTACTCTGATGACCCTGCACGCCGCCAAGGGGTTGGAGTTTCCCCTGGTGCTGCTGGTGGGTATGGAAGAGGGTTTATTTCCGCACTCGCGCACATTGCTGGCGCCCACGGAGATCGAGGAGGAACGCCGCCTCTGCTATGTGGGCATGACGCGCGCCATGGACACGCTGATCCTGAGCCGCGCCCGGCTGCGCCGCCGCTATGCCACGGATTCGGCGGAGCCCAGCACGCCCTCACGCTTTTTGGAGGAAATCCCCATCGAGCTGCTGGAGGATGCGGGCTCACCCGGCAAGGTCAAGGGCAGCACGCCCAAGTTCGACGACTATGGTGGCACGCACTACGACTACGAGAACGAGGATCAAAGCGCAGGGTGGGGAGCCCGCCGCGGCGGTCAAAAGGCGGCTCCGCGCACCAATTACAACGGGCAGGCCTACAACTCAATTGACAATATTGCCGACTTTTTTGCCTCGCGCGGCAAGAAGTTCAGCCGTCCGGAGATGCAGTTGGACGAGCCCAAAGAGGGCCGCGGACTGCGCAAGGGCGACCGCGTGCGGCACCCGAAATACGGCCTGGGCATCATCTACCAGCGCGAAGGCGATGGGGAAGATGCCCGGCTTACGGTACAATTTGAACGTCACGGTCTGAAGAAGCTCGTCGAGAAGTACGCCCAGCTGGAAAAGGCGTAAAGGTATCGTTCGGGCTCGCGCGGCATCGCCATTGCCGCCGCGTCAAAAATTTGAGCAGAAGACCTGCAAGCGCCCTGGCGCACACATCATCATCAAAAGGAAACGATCGATATGCCGAACACCTCCGCACTACCCAAGGAAGATCGCAAGGCCGCAAAGCGCACAGCCCGCAAAAAGGCTGCTCCCAAGGCAGAACGCACCCACGAGCGCGGTTCCAAAAAGCGCAAGGTAAAGAAGGCCAGCCGCGGCGTTAGCAAGCGGTAACCTTGCGCCTGCGGCGGGCAGCGGCCTCGGCCGCGTTACCCCCCAAGGCGCCAGCGGTCGGAGCAGCACCTGTTTTCGTCCGCGCGGCCACCTCAATCATCACGGCCACTTCTCAACGCTTTTGCGTGGGAGGTGGCCGTTTTGCTTGTTATGATGTTTTTCAAGCAATCCTACTCAACTGACAATTTCACGGGTCATTAGGCTGGCCGTGCAGCAGGAGCACTCCCCTGGCGAATCAACTTTTTGCCCGTAAGTCCATTGACCGGCTGATTGCGGAGGCCGAGGAGCCGGAGCGCCGCCTGCAAAAGACCCTGGGCCCGTGGTCGTTGACCGCGCTTGGCATTGGCGCCATCATTGGCTCGGGCATCTTCGTGCTCACCGGAACGGCCGCCGCAGGCGAGCACTTCGAAGCGCCCAGCATCCTGCACGCCCAGGTCATGGACATCTTCTGGAACCTGCTGCGCCAGGGCAATCTGCACGGCGCGCTGATGCATGGCCGCCCGGCAGCAGGCCCCGCCATCGCCATCTCGTTCATCCTGGTGGCCATCGCCTGTAGCTTCGCTGGCCTCTGTTATGCCGAACTGGCTTCGATGATTCCCATTGCCGGCTCGGCTTACACGTACAGCTACGCCACGCTGGGTGAAATCTTCGCCTGGATCATCGGCTGGGATCTGATCCTCGAATATGCAGTCAGCAACGTTGCCGTCTGCGTGGGCTTTGCCGGATACCTGAAGGCGCAACTCGCGCAATTCGGACTCGCGCTGCCGGAACGATGGTCGTCACCCGTTTGGGCCGACGGCAAGTGGACGGGCGCTTACTTCAACGTGCCGGCCTTTCTCATCGTCATGATCCTGAGCTGGCTGCTTGTGCGCGGCGTGCGCGAGTCGGCCAAGGTTAACAACGTGATGGTGGCCATTAAGATTGCGGCCATCGCGCTGTTTTTGGGCGTGGGCGGCATGCTGGTGCACAAATCGAACTGGGTGCCCTTTGCGCCATCGGGCTTCAGCGGAGTGCTGACCGGCGGCGCCATCGTCTTTTTCACCTACATCGGCTTCGACTCGGTTTCCACGGCCGCCGAGGAGGCGAAGAACCCGCAAAAAGACATTCCCTTCGGCATCATCGCCTCGCTCATCGTCTGCACCATTCTGTATGTGGGCGTGGCGCTGGTGCTGCTGGGCATGATGAAGTATTCGGTCTTCGGCTCCGGCGCCGCGGCCGAGGCTCCCGTGGCTTACGCCTTGCAACAGCTAGGCGCGCGGCCCATCTGGCGCTCGGTCATCATCATCGGCGCCTTGATGGGCATGCTGAGCTCGCTGCTGGTCTTCCAGTACGGACAGACGCGCATCTGGTTTGCCATGTCGCGCGACCGCCTGCTGCCGGCGTTCTTCAGCCGGGTGCATAAAAAGTTCAAAACGCCGCACTGGAGCACCTGGATCGCCGGCCTGGCCGTGGGCCTGCCCAGCGGACTGGTGGATATTGGCGACGCCGCCGACCTGTCGAACATCGGCACCCTGTTTGCCTTCGTGCTGGTCTCCATTGGAGTGCTGGTGCTGCGCAAGACGCAGCCGGAGCGGCCACGTGGCTTCAAGGTGCCGTGGGTGCCGCTGTTCCCCATCATCAGCGTGATTCTTTGCGGAGGACTGATGACAGGCCTGACGGTCATCACATGGATACGCTTCTTCGTCTGGCTGGCGCTGGGACTGGTCATCTACTTCGGCTTCAGCCAGCGGCACAGCGAGTTTGCGAGCGGAGATCACACCGGCCGCTAGAGTGAACGGAATCATAAAGGCCCCGGCTTCGGTGCGGGGTCATTTTTTGCATACAATGCTTCCGTGACCTCCGATTTCATCACGCGCCTGCCCAAGGCCGAGCTGCACCTCCATCTGGAAGGCTCGGTGGATGCCCTGACGCTCAGCCAGTTGAGCCAGAAGCATCACACGCCGTTTCCCTGGGCCAGCAACCGCTACAAGCCATTGGCGGATTCGCACCGCCCGCTGACCGTCGCAGAGTGTGCCGCGCTTTATCACTACAAGGATTTCACCGGCTTCCTGATGGCCTTCAAGGGGGTCACCGAGCGGGTGCGCGATCCTGAAGACTACGAGCTCATCACCTATCGCCTGATGGAAAAGCTGGCCGCCGAAGGTTGCCGGCACGCCGAGGTCTTCGTCAGCGTCGGCGTTATCTTCTGGCGCGGACAGGAGTTCGATGCGCTCTTTGAAGGGCTGGAGCGTGGCCGCCTGCGCGGAGAAAAAGACTTTGGCCTGAGCCTGCTGTGGATATTCGACGCCGTGCGCCACTTCGGTCCCGAGGAGGGCGAAAAGGTACTGGCCAAGGCCCTTGAGCTGCGCGCGCGGCAGGGGAAGCATCCAAGCATCGTCGGCATCGGCATTGGCGGAGATGAGCGCATCGCCCCGCCTGAGACATTTACAAACATCTATGCCCGGGCGCGCAAAGCAGGGCTGCGACTGAGCGTTCACGCCGGCGAGAGTGCAGGGCCGCAGAGCATCACTGGCGCACTGGACGCACTGAAGGCCGAGCGCCTGGGCCACGCGCTGACCGCCGCGCAGGACGACGAGTTGCTGGCGCGCCTGGTGCGGGAGCAGGTGCCGCTCGAGCTCTGCCTAACGTCGAACGTTCGTACCGGCTGCTGTCCGCGCATCGAGGATCATCCGCTGCGCCGCTACTTTGAGGCCGGCGCGCTGGTGACGCTGAACACCGACGACCCGGAGATGTTCGAAACGACACTTGTCGGCGAATACAAAATCGCGCAAGATGTTTTCGCGTTCTCGCAGGACGAATTGCAACGGCTTGCCGCCAACAGCTTCCGCGCCAGCTGGCTGCCGGAAGAACGCAAGCGCGAGCTGCTGAATCTTTTGTAAGGAGAGATGCTTGCCGGTCACAACCAAGCCTCTGCATATCGGCATCGTCGCCTGCTCGGCGGAGGGCGCCGCCCTCTGCTACCGCACCATCTGCATGGAAGCCGCGGCCACCATGGGACGCCACGCGCATCCGGAAATCACCATGCATACCCATTGCCTAGCCGAGTACATGCAGCCCATCGAGCGTGACGACTGGGAGCAGGTGGCCGCGCTGATGCTCGATTCGGCGGAGAAGCTGAAGAACTGCGGCGCCGATTTTCTCATCTCGCCGGATAACACCATCCACCGCGCCTTCGCGCTGGTGGAAAAGAAATCGCCGCTGCCCTGGCTGCACATTGCGGAAGTGGTGGGCAATTCCGCCCGCGAGCATGGCTACCGCAAGCTGGCGCTTACGGGAACGAAGTACACCATGGAAGGGCCGGTGTATCCGGAGGTTCTGGCGCGGCACGGCATCGAGTGCGTTGCGCCATCGCCGCTCGACCGCGGCAAGATTGACCAGATCATCTTCGACGAGCTGGTGAACGGCGTTCTGCGCTCGGAGTCGCTCGGCGTGTTGAGCACGATCCTGAGCCGCATGAAGAGTGAAGGCTGCGACGGAGTCATCCTGGGCTGCACCGAACTGCCGCTGCTCATCGGCAATGAGACGTCACCGCTGCCGGTGCTGGATTCCACGCGACTGCTGGCCCGGGCCGCCCTGCGACGGGCCATCGAGGGGATGGCCAAGGCGTAGCTCGCCAAAAGAGAGTTCGAAGCAAAAGAGAAGGGCTCCCCGCGGGGAGCCCTTGGTATTGCGTGCGCGCAGTTAGCTGCCCAGGGCGGAGGTGGCCAGCTTCCACAACACCACCATCACAAACAGGGTGATAAAGGCGTTCATCTTTTTCACCTTGGCCAGTTGCTCGGCACCCACGGAGAGCAGGAAGAGCTGCCAGATGATGAATACGTCAAAGGCTCCCAGGAAGCCCTTCAGTACCGGCGAGGTCGCGGCCACAAAGTATCCGGGGTTGGTGGCCACGGCGTTGTTGATGTTGAACTGATCGGGCTCTATCAGGAACATCATCAGGATCATCAAAAGGTATTGCAGCAGGTTGGGCAACATGCTGTAAGCGGTAATGGACATCGCCTGGCCGAACTTGAGCTTCGCTCCGAAGCCGAAGTTGAAGATGCCCAGCACAATGGCGCCAATGATCGCGATGTAGATTACGGTGGTGACCGGCGTGGCGTAGCCAATGGCGCGCGCGACGCTGGTCTGCGTCTTTAGAATTTTTTCGCGTTGGTCGGCGGGAACTTTTTCCATCCTCTCGGCGGCCTTGGGGCTGCTCTGGATCTGGTTCTCCATCACCTGATCCCAGCCGACGCGCTTATCCAGCGTGAAGGTGAAGGCCAGGGCGAAGACGCTGATCAGCAGCCAGGGCACCCACCATCCGGCGTTGCGGCGGATGTCGGCCATGGTCTGCGAGGGCGCGGTGAAGGTGTACAGCAGGCGCTGGCCTTCGCTCAGCGCGGGCGTTGTCTCCTCGGGCAGTACGGCGGGTGAGCTCATTCTTGGCCTCCAGGGGATCGTGTTGACGGTTGGCGGGATTGTAGCAAAAGCGGGGCGGGTACAGATTCTTGCATCCAAATGGTTGTTTCAACATCAAACTAATTGTTGTAACGAATTTCTAGTTCCGCGCCCCGCGCGCCTTTGAAGGAGAAACACTTTATGAGCAAGATCGCCATCGCCTATCATTCCGGATACGGTCACACCGCCCGCATTGCGCAAAGCATCGCCACTGGAGCCCGCACGGCCGGCGCCGAGGTAACCCTGGTCAAAGTTGACGAGCTGAACGAAGCTGCCTGGGCCACGCTGAACGCCGCCGATGCCATCATCTTTGGCGCGCCCACCTACATGGGATCGGCCAGCGCCCCTTTCAAGGCCTTTCAGGATCAGACGGTTAAGCTGTGGATGCAGCGTGCCTGGGCGGGCAAGCTGGCCGCCGGTTTCACCAACTCCGGCTCGCCCAGCGGAGACAAGCTGAGCACCCTGGTGCAGATATTCCTCTTTGCCCAGCAGCACGGCATGCTGTGGAAGGGGCTCGATCTGCTGCCCAACGAGCAGCCCACGGGCGCAAACTTTGTTGGCCCGCAGGCGCTCAACCGCCTGGGAGGCTTTGCCGGCCTGCTGACCCAGGCCAACAACGACGCGCCGGAGAACACCTTTACCCCGGGCGACCTGAAGACCGCTGAAATCTTCGGCCAGCAGGTGGCCGAGGCCGCCAAAAAGCTGGGCTAATCCGCCTGTCCGCCAGTAGCGGCGGGGTCAATGGACGACAAAAACGCCTCCCGCAGTGGGAGGCGTTTTATTTGCACTGCCCGGCAAAGCTCAGGACGAGTGGTCGTGGATGATGCGCCAGCCCTCGGGCATACGTTGCAGGATGATCGTGAAGAGTCCCGCGCGCCGGCTGTGGTCGCGCATGGTCAACTGCCAGCCTCCGCGGACAAAGGCGGCGTCGGCGGACAGCATTTGCACGCGCAGGTTGCTGAAGGTCAGGTGTCCCATCTCCTTGTCCTTGGCCTGGTAGGAGGTGCGATAGCGCTGATAAGCGGCCTCCCAGCCTGCGCTTTCGGCATCACCGGCGAAGAAGGTCAGCTCCTCCGAGTGCCAGTAGCCCTGCATATAGCCCTTCAGGTCGCCGCGGTTCCAGGCGGAAACCTGAACACTCAAAAGGGAGCGAATCTCACTTTCGGCGTCTGGCGTGGCCTTTGCTTGTGCCAACACAAGCTGAGAAGCCCCGAATAACGCCAGAATCAGCCAGAATATGACTACTTTCTTCATTGATTCCTCCAGCTTTAGCCCGGAAGGTCTCCGGTGCCGTCAGAGATTTCTTGCCGCAGCCATGTATGTTCGAGTAGAGTCATTCCGCTATGGCTAAGCAAGTATTAATAGGCGCAAAGGGCACGGCCGAAGAGCGCGTGCAGTATGAACACACTCTTACCGCGCATCACCACTCACTGCCGTCGGTCTATTCCACCCCGGACATGATCCGGTTGATGGAGACCGCCGGCTTCCACGCACTGCAACCCTTCTGCGAAGAAGGCGAGATCAGTGTGGGAACCTCTATCAACATCGAACATCGCCTTCCCGTGGGGATCAACGCCGTGGTGCACGCCACGGCAGTGGTCGAAGCCGTGGATGGGCGATTCTACAAGATCAAGGTAGCGGCCTTCGAGGGGAAACGCGAGATCGGCAGTGGCCATATTACGCGGGCCATTATCAAGGTGGGCGACTTCCTGAAGAAGCACGATATTCCGCTACCCTAAGGCAAGTCGTGTCATGCCCGGACGGCGAAGTCGCTCCCGCCGCTCCGGGCTTTCCATTTTTTCATCATCTTCAGTGAATGCAGCGCCCCTTAGCGGACGCCCAGCAACTGTGTGCGCAGTTCGCCCAGGGTGATCTCCGGCGTACCGGTCTGCATCACCGGGTCAGGCGCACTTTCAAAAACCCAGCTTGTCAGCCCCACCCGCCGCGCGCCCTCCACGTTCACCTTTTTGTCGTCCAGAAAGAGAGTTTCCGTGGGCAGGCAGCCCAGGCGGTCGCAGCAGCAGCGGTAAATCTCCGGCTGCGGCTTCACTAGGCCAATCTCACAGGAATAGATCTGCGCGTCAAACTCATCCAGCCAGGGGAGCTTTTCGCGCATCACGGCCAGCATGCGGCGCTCCATGTTGCTGAGGATGGCCGTGCGGAAGCCCTTCGCGCGAAGATCGCGGCTAAAGGCGAGCACATCTTCGGCGACGTGGGTCCACTGCCGGTTGTCGCCTTCAATCAACTGTTCGGCCTCGGCATCGCTGACCTCAAAGCCGCAGTCGCGGCCAACGGCCTTCCAGTAGCTGGGGTTGTCGAGGGTGCCGCGGTCAAGCTCCTCGCGATGGCCCCAGTAAATCTGCTGGAACTCCTGGAGCGATTTGCCGAAGCGGCGGCTGACCTTTTCCCAGTCGGCCACCGTGGGCGGCAGCGACAGGACTTTCCCGTAGTCGAAGATGACGGCCTTGATGGCGGACATAAGAGCATCCTACACAATCGGGCGAGTAGAACAGCAGAAACCAATCTGCTTTAGAATCGAAAATACAATATGTCTTTCTCTTTTCAAGTCGAAGCCACCTGTGGCCGGGCGCGCGCCGGGCGCTTTATCACTCCTCACGGAGAGGTGCAGACGCCGGTCTTTATGCCCGTAGGCACCGTTGCCACGGTCAAAGGGGTTCCGCAGGACATCCTCGACCAGCTTGGCGTGCAGATTCTGCTGAACAACACCTATCACCTCTACCTGCGCCCGGGCGTGGAGACCGTTCGTGCCCTGGGCGGGGTGCAGAAGTTCATGGCGTGGAACAAGCCGATCCTCACCGATTCGGGCGGCTTCCAGGTATTCAGCCTGGCCGATTTGCGCAAAATTAGCGAAGAGGGCGTGCAGTTCCGCTCGCACATTGACGGCTCGGCGCATATGTTCAGCCCGGAGAGCTCGATTGCAGCGGAGATCGGCCTCGGCGCCGACATCATCATGGCCTTTGACGAATGCACCGAGTACCCGGCCACCCGTGAGCGCGCACAACAGAGCATGGAACTGACCACGCGCTGGGCTCGCCGCAGCCGCGATTATTTTGCAGCTCACTACCGCGAGGTTCCGTGGTTTGCCGAGCAGGCGGCCCGCCACGGCAGCGAGCAGCGCCAGGCGCTGTTTGGCATTGTGCAGGGCGGTATGCACCTCGACCTGCGCCGCGAATCGGCCGAGCGCACGGTGGAGATGGACTTTGACGGCCACGCTATCGGCGGCCTCAGCGTGGGTGAACCCCGCGAAAATACCTGGGAGGTGGTGGAATCCACGATTCCGCTGCTGCCGGAGAATAAACCGCGCTACGTGATGGGCGTGGGCACGCCGGAAGAAATTGTGAACTACGTACGCCTGGGCGTGGACATGATGGACTGCGTGCTGCCCACCCGCGCCGCCCGCCACGGGCTACTCTTCACCAGCGAGGGCAAGATCAACATCAAGAATGCCCGCTTTGTGCGCGATGAAGGGCCATTGGACCCCGCGTGCCCGTGCCCGGTGTGCACAAGGTATTCGCGGGCGTATCTTCGCCACCTGTACGCCTCGCAGGAGCTGCTGGCGCAGACCTTGAACACCATCCACAACCTGGCGTTTTATCTTGGCTTGATGCGGCGGGTCCGAGAAAGTATCATTCAGGGGGAGTTTCCAGGCCCTGGGAGTTTGCAGGCCTAGTACCCGGCGGTTTAGGATAAAAGAGTCCGTGCAGCCGCCGCCGGAAGGCCTAGCCGTCCCTTTGCCGCGGTTGCCTGTTGGATGTTTCGCTTCGCGGTCATCTGAAGATCCAGATACCAGAAGAACCCTGGTGCGGTTGTAGGTTGCGTGTGTACTCCGGCTGTGTTCGGCAGTACGCCGCCCTTGTTGCGGCCCAGGAAGAAAAAAATCTACGCCGCGCTGCGCCTCACTATGGGTGCGCCGGTGAAGGCGGGAGCCTGAAGCATGAGTGCTGATCTTGCGTTGATCCTCTTTCAGCAGTCGGGGAGTGGAGGAATGACTTTCCCGTTGATGATGGTGGGCTTTTTCGCCGTCATGTACGTTCTGCTGATCCTGCCGCAGCAAAAGCGGCAGAAAAAGTGGCAGCAAATGCTATCCGAACTGAAGGCGGGCGACCGCGTCACCACTACTGGTGGCGTGGTTGGTATCATCGTCAGTCTGAAGCCGGGCGAAGGTTCCGATACGGGCACGCTCATTCTTCGCGTCAACCCGGACAACTTGAAACTTGAATTTGCGCGCAACGCTATCGCGTCGGTCACGGTTGACGATAGCGCCAAGAAATCTTAGGCGGTCGCGGTTTCCATGAAGACAAACCTGCTCTGGAAAGTTGTACTCATCCTCGCTGTCCTGATCGTATTCGTCTGGGGAATTTTCCTCGGAACTGATCCTCAGAAGAGCATCGAAGCCATCAAGACTAAGGGCTTGCTGGCCGGTGTGCAGCAGAACATTCACCTGGGCCTTGACCTTCGCGGCGGAACCCACCTGATTCTTCAGGTGCAGGTCAACGACGCGGTTAACGCTGAAACCGATCAGACCATCGAGCGGCTGAAGGACGCCTTTAAGAAGAAGAACATTCTTTACGGCGACATCCTCAAGCTCGACACGGCCAACGCTCCCAGCAAGATCACACTGAAGGGCGTGGACATTGCCTCGGCCGGCGATCTGCGTTCGCTGGTGCAAGAGCAGTTTGCCGAGTACGACCTGACCAGCGGCCCGGAAAATTCCTGGGTCGTCTCGCTCAAGCCCACCGTGCTGGACGCCATCAAGCGCCGCGCCGTGGAGCAGGCGATTGAGACCATCCGCAACCGCATTGACCAGCTTGGCGTCAGCGAGCCGATCATCCAGGAGCACAGCCTGGGCAGCTACCAGATTCTGGTGCAGTTGCCGGGCGTGGACGATCCGGCGCGCGTCAAGGAAGTCATGCAGTCCACGGCCATGCTGGAGATTCGTCAGGCCATGGACAATGGCAAGACCTACGGCAGCGAGCAGGAAGCGCTGGCGGCGCACGGCGGCATTCTGCCCTCCGACTCGGTCATCATCAAGGGCAAGAGCATCGGCAGCCGCCCGGCCTCCAACGAGAATCCTGACGTCTACTACGTCATCAGCCGCGTTTCGGCCGTCAGCGGACGCGATCTGCGCGCTGCCGATCCGGGCACAGATAGCCAGACCGGCCGTCCCGACGTGGTCTTTACCTTGACCCGCGACGGCGGCGAACGCTTCTGGACATTCACTTCGGCGCACGTTGGCGACTATCTGGCCGTGGTGCTGGATGGCAAGGTGCAGGAAGTTGCCAGCATCAAGGAAGCCATCCGCGACACCGGCCGCATCTCCGGCAGCTTCAGCGAACAGCAGACCAAGGACCTCAGCATGGTGCTGCGCTCTGGAGCGTTGCCTGCCTCCATCAAGTACCTGGAAGAACGCACCGTGGGCCCGTCGCTGGGCGCCGATTCGGTTCGTCAGGGTGTGCGTGCCGCGATTGTGGGCATGCTGGCCGTCATGATCTTCATGCTGGTTTACTACCGCTTTGCCGGCATCAATGCCGACCTGGCGCTGGTGTTGAACCTGCTGATCCTGCTCGGCTTCCTCGGCTTCAGCGGAGCCACTCTGACCCTGCCTGGCATCGCCGGTCTTATTCTGACGGTCGGCATGGGCGTGGATTCCAACGTGCTGATCTTCGAGCGCATCCGCGAAGAACTGAGGGCCGGTAAGACACCGCCTTCGGCCGTGGATCAGGGCTTCGGACACGCCTGGGTCACCATCGTGGACACGCACGTCACCACGATCGTCTCTGCGGCCATCTTGTTCCTCTTCGGTACCGGCCCGGTCAAGGGTTTCGCCGTCACGCTGACCTTTGGTCTGCTGGCGAACCTGTTCACCGCGGTCTTTGTATCGCGCACCATCTTTGAGAGCATCCTCAACCGCCATCAGCGCGGCGAGGCGCTCTCCATTTAGTCAGGGCACGGCGGGCCGGAGCGATTCGTTCCGCCGGTTGCCACTGGGTTTGGCTGTTCGGTTCTTGGCGCGCCCTATGGGCGTGCGGCAAATTTAGCGAACCCCGCATTTATCGCGGAAAAAGGCTTCGACCGTGGAACTGTTTCGCAATACGAATATCGACTTCCTCAGCAAGAAGTGGTTTTTTCTCGCCCTCTCGCTGATCTTCTCCGTGGCCGGTTTGGCTAGCATGCTCTTCTGGCATCACATTCCGCTCGGCATTGACTTCCGCGGCGGCACCGTGGTGGACGTGAAGTTCGCCTCCGCTCCCAACGTGGACGCCATCCGCGGCCAGCTTGATCGCGCCGGCTTGAAGAACTTCACGCTGCAGGCCGACACGCGTTCGGGCAGCAACGAGCTGCTCATCAAGTTGGACATCCGTGAGACCAGCGAGCAGGCGCTCGACCAGGGCAAGGAAAGCATCGTCAAGGCGCTGCAGGCGGGCGTGGATCCGGGCGGCAAGGCCGACCTGAACAACACCGGCTACACCACGCTGACCGACTTCCTGCTCAAGGCCGATCCGCTGCATCTTGGCACCGATGCTCCGGCGCAGTACGGCAAGTACGCCCGCGCCATTGTGGACCTGCGTGACAAGACGCTGGGCGGAGTCTTCCGCAGCATCAGCGATGCCGCTCCGGCCGCTCCGGCTCCGGTCATTGCCGCGCTGCAGCAGGACTTCTACACCTCGAATTTCGGCGTGCGCAACGTGGATATCGTTGGACCGCAGGTGGGCGCGCAGTTGCGCCAGCAGGCCATTCTGGCGACGCTCTACTCGCTGGCCGGCATGTTGATTTATCTCTGGTTCCGCTTTGAGCTGATTTACGGCGTGGCCGCCGTGGTGGCCTGCTTCCATGACACACTGATTACCGTGGGTGCCTTCTCGCTGCTGAACACCGAGATTTCGCTGACGGTGATCGCCGCCATCCTTACGCTGGTCGGTTACTCGATGAACGACACCATCGTCGTCTTTGACCGTATCCGCGAAAACATCAAGCTGTTGCGCAAGGACACGTTGACCGAGATCGTCAATAAGAGCATCAACCAGACGCTGAGCCGGACGGTTCTGACCTCTGGATTGACCTTCCTGACCGTAGTGGCGTTGTTCTTCCTGGGCGGAGAGGTGCTGCACGGCTTCTCGCTGGCCCTGGTAATTGGCATCATTATCGGAACCTACTCGTCGATCTTTATCGCCGCTCCCATGCTGGTGGCTTATCAGCAGTGGCGCGGACAGACGATTCCTGGTTCCCCGGCTCCGGTGGTTACCCGCGGAAAGTCGGCAAAGGCTTAGTAGTCAGCAGGATACATTTCAGGCGGGGACTCAGGGTGGGGCCCCGCCTGATGAATTATGAATTCCAACTGAACTTTTTAGTCTCCGGCAGGCTTGCTGTACTATTTGCTGGCGATTTCTAGTAGATTTATTTTTCACCTGCGGGTCTTTTTCGGGAGCCTATTGCTAGCCCCCGGTGTCTAAGTGAATTAGTAAGACGGAGAACTGGCTTATGTTTGAAGACAGCCTTCTGGAATCCGGCGGAAAAAACTCGAAGCTGCAACGGCGCGGACCGTGGGCGACATTGTTGTCGTTCGTTATCCAGGCGGCGTTGATTGGCGTTCTCGTGTTGATTCCCCTGATTTACACTGAAGCACTTCCCAAGCAGCAGCTGATGGGTTACCTGGTGGCGCCGCCACCTCCGCCACCTCCGCCGCCTCCGCCGGCCGCAACGCCGGTCGTCAAGGTGGTCAAGGTGCAGTCGGAGCTGGACAACGGACAGCTCAAGGCTCCTACGGCTATTCCCAAGAAAATTCAAATGTTGAGGGAAGACGAGGCTCCGCCGAGTACGGGCGTGGGCGTTGTTGGCGGCATTGGCGTGCCGGGCGGCTCTGCCGGCGGCATGCTGGGCGGTGTGCTGAACTCGATTGCCAGCGCTGCTCCTTCGGCCGCACCCAAGATTGCCACCCCCAAGCGCATCACCGTCAGCCAGGGCGTCACGCAGGGCATGGTGGTTCGCAAGATTCAGCCTACTTATCCGCCGCTGGCCCGCACGGCCCGCGTCTCCGGCGCGGTGGTGCTGCAGGCGGTTATCGCCAAGGATGGCACGATTCTGAATCTGCATGCCGTCAGCGGCAACCCGCTGCTGATTCCGGCGGCATTGGACGCCGTCAAGCAGTGGCGCTATAAGCCTTACCTGCTTAACGGTGAGCCGGTCGAGGTGGATACGCAGATTACAGTGAACTTTACCCTTTCGGGCGGTTAAACCCGGCAGGCCGGTTTCGCCTCCGGCGCCTGCCCCCGAAGGGTGTGCAGTGCGTCCGGCAACAGGGCCCTTCGGCAACAGCGGGCGGCCCGGAACAAGCAGCAAGGCTCCGCGCATGCCCGGTTGGCTGCGCTCAACTGAATTTTCAGAAGCTCAAAGAGTTCTGAGGAGGAAAGCAACTCATGGTTCTCGCAAACATTGCAACCCTGGTCCTGTGCAACCTGCACCAGATCGCCGCCCTGCTCTTCCAGGAAGAGAGCAGCGTGGGTTGGGATCCGATCTCTCTGTGGAAGCAGATGGGCGTTCTTGCCAAGATCGTCGTCGTCATCCTCTTCCTTATGTCGGGCTGGTCCATTGGCATCATGATTGACCGCGCTCTGGCCTACTCGGCTGCCCGCAGCCAGTCGCGTGCCTTTGCCCCGGCCGTTGCCGGCGCGTTGAAGGACGGCAAGATTGACGAAGCCATCAAGATCGCCGATCGCAACAAGAAGAGCCACCTGGCGAAGGTTGTCGCCGCCGGTCTGCAGGAATTCAAGGCGCACGGCGAAAGCAAGGAACTGCCGGGCGAAGAGATTGAAGCCAGCCGCCGCGCTCTGGAGCGCGCCGAAGCCATCGTGCACGCCGAGTTGAAGCGCGGCCTGTCGGGCCTGGCCACCATCGGTTCCACCGCCCCCTTCGTGGGCCTGTTCGGTACGGTCGTCGGCATTCTGAACGCCTTCAAGGGCATCAGCAGCGCCAAGGCCACCGGTCTGGCCGCCGTCGCCGGCGGTATTTCGGAAGCCCTTGTGACGACCGCTATCGGTCTGTTCGTGGCCATCCCGGCCGTGTGGGTCTTCAACTACTTCACCGGCCGCGTCGAGGCTTTCGACGTCGAAATGGACAACAGCTCGAGCGAGCTGATTGACTACTTTCTGAAGCAGCGCAACGCCCGCCGGTAACGAGCAGGCACCGGAGGAAGGCAACACATGCCCAAAGCTGAAAAGCGTATGGCGCAGGTGAATTCGGACATCAACGTGACGCCCATGGTGGATGTCATGCTGGTGCTGTTGATCATCTTCATGGTGATCACGCCCATGCTGCAGAAGGGCGTTCCGGTAAACCTGGCCAAGACCGACAATCCGGTCAAAATGCCCGAGGCCGACAAGGAGGACTCGTTGATTGTGGCCGTCATGCGTGACGGTACGATCTACTTCAACTCCGACAAGGTGACTCCCGAGCAGTTGACCGACAAAGTTAAAGACCGTCTGAGCAACCGTCAGGACAAGCGAGTCTTCGTCAAGGCCGATGCCGGCGCCAAGTATGGCGACGTGGTCGGCGTGGTGGACGATGTTCGCTCGGCCGGGGTTGACCAGCTGGGCCTGATGACCGACGAGCGCAAGTCAGGCAAGCTCGAAGGTCCAGGCCAGTAGGGGAGATCAGCTATGGCAATGGCAGTAGGTGGAGGCCACGACGGCCCCCAGGCCAACATCAACGTAACGCCGCTGATTGACGTTCTGCTGGTGCTGCTGATCATCTTCATGGTCATCACGCCGCTGACGCCAAAGGGACTCGAGGCGCTGGTTCCCCAGCCGCCGAAGAATCCTCAGAAGCAGCAGGACAACTCCAACGACCGCACCATCGTGGTTCAGGTTTTGAAGGCCGGCAGTGGCATGGTGGTCAAGATCAACCAGGATGACGTGACGTTGGAAAACCTTCAAGGCCGGCTGGAAGACATCTTCAAGCTGCGCGCAGAAAAGGTTGCGTTCGTGAAGGGCGACAGTGAGTTGACCTTCTCCGACGTGGCCGTGGTAATTGACAAGGTCCATGCCGCAGGCGTGGACAAGGTGGGACTGATTACGGCCAAGATTGAGGCCGGACAGTAACCCTCCGGACGGGACCCGTGTGACAAACTGGGGGCGTCGCGCGCGCGGCGCCTCCTCCTCCCGCAGCCCATCGGCCCGGGAGCGGGTTGCGCACAGATTCCGCCTTATGCAGACCCCGGCCAAGGAATTGGCAACGGAAGGTGATATCCCATGAAGAACATCGTACGCGTGCTGGCCGGCATCTCAATCGCCCTCGCCCTTCTGGCGACCACCGGCTGCACCAAGCTCAAGGCCCGCGACCAGCTGAACAAGGGCGTGCAATCTTATAAGAACGCCCGTTACGAAGAGTCGATCGAACATTTTCGCAACGCGGTTACCCTCGATCCCACCCTGCTGAACGCTCGTATTTACCTGGCGACGGCCTATGCACAGCAGTATGTGCCGGGCGCCGAGACCGACGAGAACAAGCGCTTCGCCGCCAAGGCAATCGAAGAGTACAAGAACGTGCTCACCGCCGACCCCAAGAACATCAATTCGGTGAAGGGCATCGCCTACCTCTTCCTGCAGCAGAAGCAGTTTGATGAGGCCAAGAAGTACTACAACCAGGCCGTGCAGATCGATCCCAATGACCCCGAGTCCTACTACTCGGTGGCCTTCATCGACTGGACCGAGGCCTACAAGTTCCGTCAGGACGAGCGCAACAAGCTGGGCATGAAGCCCACCGACCCGCTCAAGGACAAGAAGGTCTGCGCCCTGGTGAAGAATCACAACTCGGCCATGGTCGAGGAGGGCATCGGCCTGCTGACCAAGAGCCTGCAGCTTCGCCAGGATTACGACGACGCCATGGCCTACATGAACTTGATGTATCGTGAGCGCGCCGATTACGAGTGCGATGATCTTAGTGCGCGCGCCGCTGACGAGAAGACGGCTGATGGCTGGGTGGACAAGAACCTGCTGACCAAGAAGGAAAAGGCCAATAAGCAGGGTCCCAACGGCATCGTGCTGGATGATAAGCAGAAGTAAACAACGTTATTGCCATGCGGCGGCCCCTCCCTGGAGGGGCCGTTGTTTTTGCAGCCAATTCTCTCCGTCAGCGGCGTAATCATCCTTCCGTAACCCGTGAAGCCGTAATAACACTCCCCCTGGCGCTGACTTCGACCTAAGCTGTAGCTGTTAGTGCCATCTGGTTCAACTTCGGGATGTCGCCATTGCGACAGGGTGAGGATTGCTTCATGCATTCAACTTTAAGGATTTCAAACAACCTAACTCGTATTTTGCTCGTGGTGTTTACGCTGCTGTTGGCGGCTCCTGCGCTGCTATCAGCGCAGAGCACGCCGGTGCCGGTGCAGCGCCAAACTAAGTACAAGCCAAAGATATCCACCAAGCCCTTTGCGCACTGGGCCGTGGGCGTGCAAGCCGGGACCCTTGGGCCGGGCCTGGAGGTGGCCACCACACTGAGCCGCCGCACAAATCTGCGCGTGGATGGCTACTTCCTGAACTACTCGCGCAGCTTCAACGTTGACGGCATCAACTACGATGCAAGCATCCAGTTGCGTCACGCCCGCGCCAGCCTGGACTACTATCCCTTCGGCGGCTTCCGCATCAGCGGTGGCGTGGCTGCCTACAACAAGTTCAACATTGGCGCCACGGCGCTGGTGCCCGGCGGGCAATCCGTTACTCTGGACGGGGCAACCTACTACAGCAGTACGACCGATCCTCTGCATGGTTCGGCCAGCCTGGGCTACCCGGATAAATATGCGGGCGTAGTCACTTTTGGCTTTGGCAACCCGATTCCAAGAAACGCCCGCCGCTGGAGCTTCCCCACGGAGATTGGTGCGCTATTTACCAGTTCACCGAGCTTTGCGCTCAACATGGCAGGCAGCGCCTGCGCCACGGCGGATCCAGCCACTTGCCTGCCGGTAACGGCGTACCCTGGCTTCCAGACCAGCCTGAACAACGAGCGCAACAAGATCACGAAGGATGTTCAACTGCTGAAGGTGTACCCGATTTTCAGTACGGGCTTCAGTTTCCGCTTTTAACCGAACAGGCTGATTTTTGCAGGACAAAGGCTCCGCTACGGCGGGGCCTTTTATATGTGCTTCATACTTGTTCCCCTGGGGGAGCGCATTTGATAACATCCAAAACTTAACACTACAAGTAACTGATAAGGACGCGTCCTCACATGTTCAAAAGAATATTGATAGCGAACCGCGGAGAGATTGCGGTGCGCGTCATCCGCGCCTGCCGCGAGATGGGTATAGAAAGCGTAGCCGTGTACTCCGACGTGGACCGCCGCGCGCTGCATGTGCGTAAGGCCGACTTCGCGGAATATCTTGGCCCGGCGCAAGCCTCGGAGAGCTACCTCAACATTCCCAAGATTCTTGAGGCCGCGCGGCGCAGCGGCGCTGAAGCCATTCACCCCGGCTACGGGTTCCTCAGCGAGAATGCCAAGTTCGCGCGCGCCTGTCGCGAGGCCGGGATCGTCTTCATCGGCCCCGCGCCGGAGTCCATGGAGATGATGGGCAGCAAGACCAAAGCCCGCCAGAACATGAAGAAGGCCGGCGTACCATTTGTGCCCGGCACTGACACAGGTCTAAAGAGCGCGGAAGAGGCGCTGGCCGTGGCGGAGAAGATTGGATATCCGGTGATGCTGAAGGCTTCGGCCGGTGGCGGCGGCAAGGGCATGCGCATGGTAACCAACAGCAAGGAACTGGCCAGCGCCCTTGAGACCACGCAAAGCGAGGCGCAGCGCGCCTTTGGCGACAGCGAGGTTTACATCGAGAAGTTTATCGAAAGCCCGCGCCATGTGGAGATGCAGATCTTCGGCGACACGCACGGCAACGTCATCTACCTGGCTGAGCGCGAGTGCAGCGTGCAGCGCCGCCACCAGAAGGTGCTGGAAGAAGCGCCCTGCTCGTTTGTCGATCCTGATATGCGCCGCCGCATGGGTGAGGTTGCGGTGCAGGTAGGCAAGGCGGCCAACTACGTCAACGCCGGAACCGTCGAGTTCCTGGTGGACGCCCAAAAGAACTTCTACTTCCTGGAGATGAACACCCGCTTGCAGGTGGAGCATCCGGTCACGGAGATGGTGACGGGCATCGACCTGGTGCAACTGCAGCTTCGCGTTGCGGCCGGTGAGCCCCTCGGCATCAAACAGGAAGACATCGTGCTGCGCGGCCACGCCATTGAACTGCGCGTCTATGCCGAAGACCCGGACAACAACTTCTTCCCCTCACCGGGACGCATCACGCGGCTCATCTCGCCCAGCGGCCCGGGCATCCGGCGCGATAGCGGCATGTACGAGGGCTGGGTGGTGCCAATCGACTACGAACCGCTGCTGCCCAAGCTGATAGCCTACGGCGAGTACCGGACGCAGGTCATCATCCGTTTGCGCCGCGCCCTGGTGGAATATTTTATCGGCGGCATCAAGTGCAATATCTCGCTCTTCCGCCGCATTCTGCTGAACCCGGATTTTCAGGCCGGGCGGGTGGACACGGGCTTTCTGGATCGCCTGCTGAAGGAGCCGGCGCATGGGGACGCGCGTACGGCGCGCCGCGTGCCAATCGTGGCCCTGGCGGCGGCCATCTTTGCGCAGCAGCCTCCGCCGGGCACGCAGCCCGCGCGCAGCATTGACGGATTGCATAGCGCAGCGGCACGCGGTCCACTGCCTGAACCCGCAGAGAGCGGTGAGGCCAAGCCCAGCGGCTGGAAGACCGCCGCACGCAGCGAGGGGGTGGGACGATGAAATACGAAGTTCTGATTGACGGGCACTCTCATCAGATTGAGTTGGAGCGCGCAGAAAAAGGTTACCAGGCAACGGTGGACGGCGAAGCCTTTACCATCGACGCGGCCATGACCGCACGCGACGTGCTCAGCATTCTGCATGAAGGCCGCCACTACGAGGCCAAGCGCGAATACTCCCTGATGGGCGAGACGCACATCATCATAGGCAGCGAGCGCTTTGAGGCCGAAGTGCGCGATCCGCGCAGCCTGCGCAGCCGCCGCGCCGCCGCAGGACATGAGGCTGGCCCGGCGAAGATACTGGCTCCCATGCCCGGCAAGATTGTGCGCGTCATCGCCCACGAGGGCGACGAGGTGGAAGCCGGCCAGGGTCTGATCGTGGTCGAGGCCATGAAAATGCAGAACGAAATCAAGGCTCCGAAGAAGGGCAAGGTGACGAAGATCGCGGCCAAAGAGGGCGCAACGGTCAACGCCGGAGATTTGCTGTTAATTGTCGAGTAGCTGCGATTCAAGAAGCAGCGCAAACAAAAACGCCCGGCTCATCACCGGGCGTATCTTATTTCCTTAAAAATTGAAACTCGTTCTTACTGCGCGGTGGCCTTCAGAACCTGGTCGGCCAAGTAGTTCTCAATCGAGGCGCTGTTGTGCAGTGACTCGTAGTAGGCGCTCTTCAACAGTTGTTTGCGACGGTCGCGGAGCTGTTCGCGGATGGCCTGCTGCACGCGCGGATCGTTCAACTCGCGCTGGCCTGCCGGCTCCTTGCTGATCAGTTTGATGATGCGATAGCCGAAGATCTGGTGCGTGCCGTTATCGGCCGCGGGCAGCGGAGGCGTAAACGTACCGGGCTTCAGCTTGTTGATGGCCTCAAATGCCTGACGGTCGCTCTGCAGCGAGCTTTCCGGGATGAAGCCGAGGTCGCCGCCGGTGGCCGAAGTGTCCGGGTCTTCGCTGTAGTTCATGGCCACGGTGGCAAAGTCCTCGCCGCTTTCAAGGCGGCTCTGCAGCATCTGCACTTTCTTCTTTGCCTCGCCCTCGTTCTGCGCCTTGTCGTTCTTAAGGTTGCGCACCTGCGGGCTGGGCTGCGCGGTAATCAGAATCTGCGCCAGGTGATACTGCGGCACGATCAGGTTGAACTCCGCCTTGTGCTTGTTGTAGTAGCCG
>CAINND010000023.1 GCA_903851035.1 uncultured Acidobacteriota bacterium
GCGTCAAAGGCCACTTCGAACACCAGCGTGTTCTCCGTCTCCTTCACGCCCAAGCCCTTTTCCGTGATCACGGGCTTGCGGACTACCTGATAGGGGCTCTTAGACATGCTCCACCTCCGCCTTACGCTTCGGCGCCGAGGCCTTCAGCGAGTTCTGCAGCTTCTCCAGCGCTGCCTGCGAGAAGATCGCCAGCTCGTGGCGCAGCAGGTGATAGGGGTGAACCTCCGGCCCATACAGCATCTCGACGCCTGCAATGTTGCGCGTCGAAAGCTCCAGGTTCGGATTCAGGTTCGCGCCCGCTTCCACCACCAACGCCGTCTTGTTGAACTTGAACGTCGCCAGCGCCTGCCGGAAGGTCTTGGTCTTGGCTTCCTTCAGGTCGAGCGTGTCAATCACCACCAGGTTACCGTCGGCCAGCTTCGCCGCCAGTGCCGAGCGCAACGCGCCCAGCAGCTTTTTGCGGGGGAAGCTGTAATCGTAGCTGCGGGGCTGCGGTCCGTGAACCGTGCCGCCATGCCTCCAGATGGGCGAACGAACGCTGCCCACGCGGGCGCGACCCGTGCCCTTCTGCTTCCACAGCTTCTTGCCGCTGCCCGAAACCAGCTTCTTGTTCTTCGTGGCGTGCGTACCGGCGCGCAGGGCGGCGCGATAGTGCTGCACGCTCTCCCACAGCAGGTCCTCGTTCACCGCGCCGAACACCTCGTCGGCCAGGGTGAGCGAGCCCACCTTTTTGCCGGCCAGGTTCAGCACATCAATCGTTGCCATTGCCTTTTCCTTTTGGGTCCGCATCTTCGGCGGCCCTCGGTTTGCCTTCCGTCAATATCGTTCCGCGGTAAGGTCGATTCATCTCACGCTCCCCGGCGGCAATCTTCCACCGGGGAAGCAATCCTAATAAACTTACTTGCCCTTGGCGGCGCGCTTGCTGGCCTTCAACGGGTTGATCGCCGTGCCCTCGCCGCTGAATCCGCGACGCTCTCTGGGCGGCTTCTTGGCCTTGCTGATCAAAACGTAGCCGTCACGATGGCCGGGCACTGCGCCCTCCACCACCAGCAGGTTCTCGTCCTTGTCCACGCCCAGCACGCGCAGGTTGCGCGTCGTCACCGAAACGTCGCCCATGTGGCCGCTCATGCGAGTGCCCGGGAAGACCCTCGAGGGGAACGACGAAGCGCCAATCGAGCCCTGCACCTGGAACATGTGTCCGTGCGCCGCCGGGCCGCCTGCAAACTTGTGGCGCTTTACAACGCCCGCAAATCCGCGACCCTTGCTGGTGCCCGTGATGTCCACAAACTTGATGCCGTCGAACAGGTCCACCAACACGCGGTCGCCAACCTTCACGTTCGCGCCCTGGCCCACTTCGTCCTCTTCCACCGGAACTTCCTTGATGAACTTCACCGGCGGCAGGTCATGCTTCTCGAAGTGGCCCTTCATCGCCTTGGTCACGTGCTTGTCCTTTACGAACTCGACCAGGCCGATCTGTGCAGCTTCGTAGCCGTCAATGGCCAAACTCTTCAACTGCGTCACAACGCAAGGGCCGGCCTGCAGCACGGTGACCGGACGAACATCGCCCTTGTCATCGAACAGCTGCGTCATGCCGACCTTCTTACCCAGGATTCCATTTACCGACATTGCTTTGTCTCCATCATGCCCGCGCCTCTCAATCGTGCGCCGCGGCACTGTGAGGGCCCGGCATCCTTACGATGCCGAGGCCGTCTTCTTACTTGTGTTCCTTGCCGTAGGCCTTGATCTCAACGTCCACGCCGGCCGGCAGGTCGAGCTTCATCAGCGCGTCCACCGTCTGCTGCGTCGGCTCAAGGATGTCCAGCAGCCGCTTATGGGTGCGAATCTCGAACTGTTCGCGGCTCTTCTTATCCACGTGCGGCGAACGCAGCACGCAGTACTTGTTCTTCACCGTCGGCAACGGAATCGGACCGGCGATCTGGGCGCCGGTACGGCGCGCCGTCTCGACGATCTCGCCGGTGCTCTGGTCCAGCACGCGGTAGTCGTAGGCCTTCAGGCGGATGCGAATTCTTTCTTTGCCAATCACTGTGGTAGTCCTCAAAGAACGTGCGGTCTTTTAGTAGCCGCGACTTCTCTCGCCAAAGCTTCGTGAATGTTGCGGGCGCCCCAAGCCTTTTGCCGGAGCGCCCGGTTCCTTACAGAATTTCGCTGATGGTGCCGGCGCCCACGGTGCGGCCGCCTTCGCGGATGGCGAAGCGCAGGCCCTTCTCCATGGCTACCGGTGTGATCAACTCGATCTCCATCGTCACGTTGTCGCCGGGCATCACCATCTCGACGCCTTCCGGCAGCTTCGCCACGCCCGTCACGTCCGTCGTGCGGAAGTAGAACTGCGGACGGTAGCCGTTGAAGAACGGAGTGTGACGTCCGCCTTCTTCCTTCGACAACACGTACACTTCGCCCTTGAACTTCGTGTGCGGCGTAATCGAACCCGGCTTCGCCAGCACCATGCCGCGCTCCGCGTCTTCCTTCGCCACGCCGCGCAGCAGCAGTCCGGCGTTGTCGCCCGCCATCCCAGCGTCCAGCTGCTTCTTGAACATTTCCACGCCCGTCACAACCGTCTTGCGCGTCTCGCGGAAGCCCACGATCTCCACTTCCTCGCCAACCTTCACCTGTCCGCGCTCGATGCGGCCCGTCACAACCGTGCCGCGCCCCGAGATCGAGAAGATGTCTTCAATCGGCATCAGGAAGGGCTGGTCAATCGCGCGCGCCGGCAGCGGAACGTTCTTGTCCACCGCGTCCATCAGCTCGTCAATCGACTTTTCCCACTTCTCTTCGCCGTTCAGCGCGCCCAGGGCCGAGCCGCGGATCACCGGCAGATCGTCGCCCGGGAACTGGTACTTGCTCAGCAGCTCGCGGACTTCCATCTCCACCAGGTCGATCAGCTCGGGATCTTCCACGGCATCGCACTTGTTCAGGAACACAACCACGTACGGCACGCCAACCTGGCGCGCCAGCAGCACGTGCTCCTTGGTCTGCGGCATCGGACCGTCGGTCGCCGCAACCACCAGGATGGCGCCGTCCATCTGCGCCGCGCCGGTGATCATGTTCTTGATGTAGTCGGCGTGACCCGGGCAGTCCACGTGCGCGTAGTGACGGTTCGCCGTCTCATACTCCACGTGCGCCGTGGCAATCGTAATGCCGCGCTCGCGCTCTTCCGGTGCGTTGTCAATCGAATCGAACGAGCGGAACTTGATGTTCGGGTTGTGCTTCGCCAACACCTTCGTGATCGCCGCCGTCAACGTCGTCTTGCCGTGGTCAATGTGCCCAATCGTGCCAACGTTCACGTGCGGCTTGCTGCGGTCAAATTTCTCTTTCGCCATTGCTTTGCATCCTGGTGATTACGATAGATTTTGAGTACTTCCCGCGCAGACCCCGCCTGGACCGCGAAATATCTCCGTGGTCAAGGCAAATCCGCGCAGATGCCCCTGCCTTGCGGCCGCGGCTCCTGCGCTTCAGCCCTTACTCGTTTGCTCCGCACAACAGCCCTCCCGGGGGAGGGCCGCAAGCGGCTTGGCCTGAAAACTGGAGCTGATGACCGGGATTGAACCGGTGACCTCTCCCTTACCAAGGGAGTGCTCTACCAACTGAGCTACATCAGCATTTCTACAACTTGCAGTATATACGACCTGCAAAATTCTTGGAGCGGGAGACGGGAATCGAACCCGCGACCAACAGCTTGGAAGGCTGAGACTCTACCACTGAGTTACTCCCGCCCGCTTCCAATCTCTTCCGGCCCGCGCCCTGCGCGCGCTTCCAACTTCTCGCGCCGGTATTGCAGCCAACTGCGAAAGGCGAATAAACCCAGCACCATCAGGGCAATGCCCCGGATGCTGACTTCAAAAAGCGCCTCGCCGCCCGGACCGCGCACCACGCGCACGGCTTCAGCGCTCAGGGTGCTCCACTCCAACGCGCCGAGCAGGGCAAAGGCCGCCAGAACAATCCAAAAACGCTGCTCTCGCGCCATCGTGCCCTTCCACCTCAAAACGCGCCGGACCGGCGAAAAATGGTGCACAGGGAAGGATTCGAACCTTCGTAGACCTTTAGGCCGACAGATTTACAGTCTGTTGGTTTTAACCGCTCACCCACCTGTGCGTAAACCTGTTGTGCGCCGCAGCGGCATATTTCGCCGGTCGCGCGGCACGCAATTCGTACGCAAATTTCAAAGATCCTGCCGGCCTTGAGGCCTTGCGCGGAACCCGCTTTTCTCCCCCGTCCAGGACGCGCGCAAACCGCGCTTCGCCATGCGCGGCAAACTCCGGCCGCGTCTGCTGCCCTGAAGATCCTAGAGGAGAGCGTTTCTCTGGAAAGAAAACCGCGCTGGGATCCTGTCCCCGCCGCACGTGCACGGGACGAAACTATTGGAGCTGGCGAAGGGATTTGAACCCCCGACCCTCTGATTACAAATCAGATGCTCTACCAGCTGAGCTACGCCAGC
>CAINND010000024.1 GCA_903851035.1 uncultured Acidobacteriota bacterium
CACCACCATCTCGCCGTCGTTGGCGTCGCTCACCGCCAGCGCCGCAAACTCCGCATGAACGGTCGTCGAGTTCAGTCCCTCTGCCAGCTTCGTCTCCGTCTCTGCCGCAGCGCCGCCCGCCTGCAGTCGAGGATAGTAATAAAGGATCTGTCCGCCGCCCACGGCCTCGGCGGCAAACACCGCCGACCACTCCTGCAAAAAGCTCGCACCCTCGCGATCCACGTACCCCACCACTTTCTGCACCTTCGCCGTGCTCGCCGGAGCGCCACCTGCCAGCGCCGCGTCCAGTTGCAACCCGGCCGCACTCACCGAGCTCACCACGCCCACGTTAAAGCTCACTCGCCGCACGGCATCCACATCAAGGCTCGCGCCGCTCAGCGGCACTCCGCCCGTAATGCCCGTGCCCAGCTCGGTCATTCCCGATGCATAGTCCACGTCCACCACCACCAGTTCACCCACCTGGTAGTTGTTCACCACCGTCGGACTCACCACCAGCAGCGTTGCCGTCGAACCCGTCGCCAGCGCCACCGCCGCCTTCGCCACGCCGCCGCTCGCCCGCGCCGCTGTGCCTGCGCTCTCCAGCACGTTCATGTGCTGGCTGCCGGCGGCCAGTGCCATCTGCAGCTTGCCCCACTCGCAAAAGTCCAAACTCACCCTGGCGTCCACCTGCTTGCGAAATTGTGTCTGCGCCGTGCCCGTCACTCCCGACCGCAGCGTGCCCATCGTCAGCTTCGCCGTCCGAGTAAAGTTCCGCACCCGTCCCAGCCGCAGCCACCCCGTAGGAGGATTCTCCACGTCAAATCCGCCCGAAGGATCGAACACCGTCGCTGTCTCCGTCGCGCGATTTACCGGGGCGAAGAACGCGTGCGTCACTCCCTGGCTCTGTTCCATCAACTCTCGTAGCATCACGCCGCCTCCGCAAAAAAGAAGAGCTCCAGTGTCGCCCGTCGCTTCAACGTGCCGTCCTCATCCGTCACTTCGCCCAGCACCGGCTGGCTCCAGAACAGCCTGGTCCCCACCTGCGCCGGAGGCGTCTGCGTGTAGTCGCACTGCGCCACGCACTCCGGACGGCAAATCGTCAGCAGTTCGCAGTCCATCGCCGTCAGCGTGCGTCCGCGATCCGTCCTCAGCATGGCGTCCGTGCCGCGCGTGGCATAAGTCACCTCGCACTGCATCTCCATCAACCGCCGTCCCGGCATCACCTTCTTCGCCGCCTGCCAGCGCAGCACAAAGGTCTCCAACGCGTTCACCGCCTGCCCCGGAGTCTCATTTTCCTCGGCCATCACGGCCGCCCGCGTCGTTCCATCCAGGCACACCGTGCGCGCCGGATTCACCGTCGCCAGCCGTCCCGCCAGCGTCATCAGGAATGTGTCTTTCGCCGCCTGCATCTTCTTTATTCCTCGATTCCCATTTCGTACAGCAACTCCGCGCCGCCAAAGCGCTTCACCGTCACCTGTGTGATGCGGTACGTCGTCTCGCCCACGCGCAGCAGGCTCGCCTCCAGCAGCTTCCTGGCCGCCACGCCCTCCGTGCCGTTCAGCGCGCGGTGCACAATGCTCTTCGTAGTAATGGCCAGCAGTTGCTCTCCATTCACCGAGCACTGCAGCAGCACCGGCTCCATCTCCACATCGGCCGCCGCAGGCGTGCTCAATCCCAATCCTGCCTGTGCTGTTGCGTCACTCGTCTGTGCCAGCACCAGCCAAGCCGCACCCGCGCCCAGCAAGCGCAGCATCGCCACCGCCGACCGCTCCAACCCCGCCGCGCTGGTCCTCATGACGCCAGCCTCTGCGCCACAAACGGCGCCAGCAGCCGCTTCACGTCCGCGTCAATCAGCGTGTCAGCAAAGTACTGCACGTACATGCGGTCAATCTTCTGCTTGCTCACATTCAACGCGGGAGTCGCCAATGCGTTCTGCACCAGCTTGGCGCACGCCTGCTTCACCGCCTCAGGAGTCGTCGCGTACCCGGCCGTGTAGGTCACTTCCAAATCGCCCAGCGCGGGACTCAGCGCCCCACCCAGCAGAATCAACTCGCCGCTCTGCGTGTCCACGTCCACCGCCGAGCTCGTCAAATCCACCCACACATTCGGAGTCGCAAACACTCCGGCGATCTCCGCCGCCAGTGCCGATTCGCCCGCCCACTCCCTGCCACGCGAAACATACCGCCCGCGCAGCAGCACAATCGCCGAAGTCGCACCCGAAGCCGCCGCCAGCGGCAGATACGTCAGCCGCACCATCTGGCTGCGCCCCATCCGGAAGCGCTCCATGTACTGCACAATGCCGAAGCCGCTGCGCCGGCAGTGCGCGTCAATCAAATCGCTTGCCGCCGCCACCAGGCTGTCCGCCGTCGTCGCCTCCAGCCCGTACATCTCGTACTCATCTCCTGTGAGATATGCCATCGTCCTCCGCCCTCACTCGATTCGGGTGCCCTACCCTTCCGCCATCTTTCGGCGGAGGGTGGGGCAGTTGCCTTTGTTCTTGCTCTTTCCGGGTGCCCCACTCTAGCCGTAGTTGCTAGGGTGGGGCAGTTGCCTTTGATCCTGTTTTGTTTTTGTTCTTACGTGTCATCCTGAGCGCAGCGAAGGACCCCAAACCAGCTTCACGCCAAGCGTTCCGCCCAAGGTCACCTACAAGCCGGGTGCCCCACTCTAGCCATGGTTGCCAGGGTGGGGCCCTTGCCCTTGCTCTTAACCTCTGAAACTTTGAAACCTTGCAACCTTGAAACCTCGCCCTTTACCGAGTCACGTTCACCAGCGAGTGCGCATACCCCGCGCCCTTCACCACCACGCCGCCGAACTTCACCACCACCAGCTGGCGAGCCAGGTTGCCGCTCAGTCCCAGTTGGAAGACCCGCGGGTTCACATCGGTCAGCCAGTGATACTCGATCAGGTCTTCGGTCACGATGTAGGCCGGCAGGTTCGCCGTGCCGCTGCCCGGAGTGCCCGTGTATCCCAGCGCCCACTCAGGAATCAGCGGCAGCTCTCCCGCCTGCGTCGAGAGCGTCTTTACCGTCAATCCGCCGGCCACCTGTGTCGTGCTCAGCACAACGTTGAACTCCTGCTTCATCTCGCGGTCGATCAGATCCAGCAGCACGGGATTGGCATAGATCGCCGTGGGACGCACCTCATAGCTGCTGTTCGCCACCATGGCCGCCACCTGGCTCTTCAGCCCGTCCACAATGCTCTCCGTCGTCGGCACCGTAATCACCTGGCCGCCCGACGAGATCTGTCCGGCCGCGCCGAAGTACTGCAAGGTCGTCGGCGTGCTCAACGAAGTGTCGTTGCCGTTCCACAGCGAAACGTCGTGCGTGCGCATCAAACCATCCACCGCGTCCTTCAGGTCCTTCGCCTGCATAAAGGCGAACTGCTCCTGCTGGTTGCCCAGTTCAATGTCGAACAGGTTGTAGTTGATCTGCGACACCAGCGCCTTCAGCGGCACCGAGCGCTCCACCCGCGTCGGAGCCACCGTGGTCGCGGCAATGTTGCGCGGGTCCACAAAGGCGTTCGCCGCCGTGGGCGACGGAATCGCCGTCTCCTCAAAGAAGCGTGACGGATGTCCCGTCGCCGGCACGTTCACAATGCGCTGGCCAAAGGCGCCGCGGCGCTTCACAATGTCGAAGATCTCTTTCTGGTACAGATCAATTTCAATTGCGCCCGGTCCCATGTAGTCAGCCGCCGCATGCAAATCCACAAATCGCGTATTCATCGTTTCCTCTTCTCCCTTTCTTCCTTCTCTGCTTCCAAAATCTCTGTTTATGTTTCGCCGCACTCATTACCTGGTGGCCGTGTGCGGGTACCCCACGCTGGCCGTAGTTGCCAGAGTGGGGTAGTTGATATCCCCCGGGTGCCCAACCCTTCCGCCTTCAGTTGGCGGAGGGTGGGGCCGTTGCTCTTGCCGTTGCTTTTGCCGTTGCTTTTGCCGTTGCTCTTGCTCTTGCCGTTGCTCTTGCTCTTGCCGTTGCTCTTGCCGTTGCCGTTGCTCTTAACCTTTGAAACTTTGAAACCTTCGAAACCTCTGAAACCTCCGCTCCTACCCCATCCACCCGGCCCGTGCCAGCTCGCTCTTTACTGCCATGCGCTGTTCAATCGTCAATCCCTTCAGCGCCTTCTCCAGCGTGCCGGAATCCATCCCCTCCACCTCGCCGCCCTTGGCCAGCAGTCGCCCCACCAACGGAGCCACCGTGCGACGCTCACCGCCGCGCTCGCCTTCAGCCAACACGCTCTTCTGCCTCGTCTCTGCCGTCTTCTCCTCCGGCTTCTCAAACGTGGCCTTCTCGACCGTGGCAATGATGCGGTCGATCTTCTGGTTCAGCGACTCGTACTGAGCCTCCAGCTTTCCGATCACTCGCTCCAATGCCTCGGCCGCGCCGCTTAGCCGCGTCGCACATTCCTCAAGAGGACTCACCGTCCCCTTCTCCGTCTCTTCCACCTTCTCCTCCTCGTTCATCTCTTCTCCCAATAAAAAATGGAGAGCAGTCATCGCCGCTCCCCACTCGTAATCCTGCTTTTCGCTTACCGGGTGCCCTACCCTTCCGCCCTCTTTTGGCGGAGGGTGGGATAGTTCTCGGGTGCCCCATTCAAGCCTTCTGCTGGCTTGAGTGGGATAGTTGCCCTTGCTCTTTCGGGTGCCCCACCCTAGCCGTAGTTGCTAGGGTGGGTCCTTTGTAGTTGCCTTTGCCTTTGCCCTTAACCTCTGAAACTTTGAAACCTTCGAAACCTCTGAAACCTGTTCTTTACCCCAGCTCCACGCTCGTCCCCTGGTACGCTGCCTTCTCCCGCAGCAGCACCGCCGCCCCGGTAAAGGTGAATTCCGTCGCCACCCACACCGCGGCATCCACGTCCACCACACGCACGTCGGCGATCTCGTAGCTCATCCCCAGTTCGCCCTTACGCCGTGCCATCTCGGCCACCACCTCAGGAAAGTCGCGCTCAAACAAATGTCCGCGCACATCCACCCTCTGTGCCCGCCCATTTCCGCGTCGCATGTCGGCCGCCGTAATCACGCCCACCTTGCGCTTGGCGTCGTGACGGTCCAGCTCCGGCGAGTAGTCCACGGCCATGCCCAGCAAACTCGGCAGTGCCCTCTCCGTCGCCGTCGCCGTCAGCATCACCCGGTGCCCCTTTGCACCACTCGGAGCCCGGTCGCTCGGCTCATCCGCCATGGTCAGCACCCCGCGAAACTCTCTTCGATTCGGATGCCCCTTCACCTCCGGCATCGCCAGCGCCATCGCCTCCAGCTTTATCGATCTCACTCATTCACCCCCGTATCGCCTAGCGGCTGCCATCCCCTGGCCGAGCGCGCCTCGTTCACCGTCAGCACGCCGCAGTTCAAAAGAATCTGGTCAATCTGCGCCTGCTCCATCGGATCGGTCGCATCCAGATCCAGAAACACGAACTCCAGATCGTCCCATCCCAGCCGCTTGGCAATCGCGTCGCGAGTAATGTGCTCGCTCAGCAATCGCGCCGTCGGCACAATCGCCGTGCGGAAGGCCTGATCCGTCAGCTCGCTGGCAGTCGCCCGGTTCACGTCGGCCTCCAATCCAAGCAGCAGTGGAGGCAGATCAAAGGCCGCGGCAATCACGCGGATCAAGAACTGCTGCCACTGCAATCGCAGATCGCTGTCCGTCCCGGCGCCAAACCTCAATACCTCCGGCTTGTTCTCCGCCGTCAGGATCGGCACCCTGCCCGTGCCTTCAATCTCGTCCTGCCACCAGCGAATCAGCCTCTCGTGCTGACCCGGATCCATCTCCTGCATCCACAGTGCGTACTGCACCACGCTGTTGCTGGCCAGCTTGGCGGCAAAGCGGTGAGCCCCCAGGAACTCGTGAATCGTCTCGAACGCCACCTCCAGCCGTCCCAGCCCAAAGGGTGTGTAGCTGCGCGGATTCAGCCGGATGTAACTCAGCTCGCGATCCTTCAGCTCCACGGGCTTGCCCATTCCCAGCGGACCCGTCTGCACGTAGCGCACCTGGTCGGGATCGCCATTCCACTCCGCCCGCATCTGGATCGTCGCCCCGTCCACCGGATACAGCGCCAGCGGCCGTGCCTCGTTGCCGGTCAGCCGCATCTCCACCGCGCCGTAGCCGCCCACGATGATGTCCTCCAGCACCTGTTCGCTGAATGAACGGAAGCTGTCATCCGGATTCGGCTGCTCCAGCGTCTCGGTCAGCACCTGGATGCGCGCCTTCATCTCCTCGTCCAGCACGCGCCCGCGCCGAGGCTGGATGCGCCAGTTCATGCCGGCCACGCGATCCTTGATCGTGTTGATCGCCTTCCTCGCCACCGGCGTCTCGGCAAATCTCCGCAGCGTCTCCGGAGTCTTCTTCGGCAGCAATTCCGCGCGCCCGCCAAAGCGCTGCGCCAGCCCGGGCAGCGGAGCCGTCCTGCGCCGCAGGGTCTTGCGCTCCTCGGCCTGCCACTCCTCGGCCGTCATCCGTTCAACCCTGCCCAACCCGGCACCGCCCAGCAGTCGCCGCCCAGCCCACCGCACCGGACTCCACAACCTCTCGCCTAACGTCATCGTCATCCCCATCTCCGCCTCCATCCGCGCCTCCCAAACGCTCGCCGCACCAATAAAAAAGAGGCGCCGCAGCGCCTCTCGCTCTTGCTCTTCACCGAAACCGGGTGCCCTACCCTTCCGCCCTCTTTTGGCGGAGGGTGGGGTAGTTCTCGGGTGCCCCATTCAAGCCTTCTGTTGGCTTGAGTGGGGTAGTTGCACTTGCTCTTTCGGGTGCCCCACTCTAGCCGTTGTTGCTTGGGTGGGCAGTTGCCTTTGCTTTTGTTCTTGCCTTTGCCCTTACCTCTGAAACTTTGAAACCTTCGAAACCTCTGAAACCTCGCTCTCCCTACCACCCCATCTGCTGCCGCACGCTCAACGCAATCCGCGGCATGTCGGCCACCGTGGCCACGATGATCTTGCTCGCCTTCAGTGTCTCCACCGCAAATTGCGTGGTTTCGTCCTCGCCGTCCAGGTCGGCTTCCACAATCGCCGTCAGTGCCGTGTCGGCCTGCTCCACCCGGCGCACGCCCTCCACCAATCCGGGATAGCTGAAGGCCAGCGCCTTGGCCGCCGTCGCGTCCGTTCCCAGCGCCAGCGCCTGGTACATGTGCAGCACCCCATTGGGACGATACGCCGCGTCAATCTTCAACGGGTCGCCGCGATGCGTGTACTGGCCGGCCGCAATATTTTTGCGCATCGCCTGCCACACACCCGCGCGCTCAAACTCGCCGCGCATCGCCCGGAAGATCTGCATCCTCCCCGAACTCTCCCGCGCGCCTTTCCTGCGGCTCTCCAGATACATCTCCGCCAGTTTGTCCAGCTCCAGCGCCGGACTCTCGGCCAGCACGGCCTTCGGTTCCGTCAGCCGCAGCGTGTTGCTGAAGGTGTCTTCCATGCGCTTCAGCAGCCACCTTCGCCCTTCGCCGCCCTCACTTAACCGCTCGCGGATTTCGCCTTCCAGCGCCTCCAGGGTCTCCACGTCGGCCTCCGGATCCAGGCACTTCACCCGCTTCCAGTCCTTCGTAAAGCGCACCTCGGCCCAGTTGCCGGAGCTCTCCACCAGCACCACGCCCACGTTCACGCTCTCCTCGCGCACCGCGTCCGGCGCGTAGCGCAGCAGGAAGAACTCGCACTGGCTTCTCGCCTTCATCCCTGGCTTCTCATCCTCATTCCCTCAAATCCTAATCCCATCCTCACCCACTGTTACCGCTTTTTTCTCTCTTCCTACCCTTCGCTCCCTCATTGCACCACCGTCCGCCATTTCGGAAACGGCTCCCTACTCGATTCCCTGAACTGCACAATCAGCTCGGCCACCTTCTTCCGTCGCCTGCCAAGGGTCTCCACCAGCCGCTCCAGTTCGCTCGTCTCGCCGTACCACTCCGGAGGAATCTCCTCCGCGCAGCGCCACATCGTCGTCTCATCCATGGATGCAATGTTGCCCAGCCACGGCTCAAAGCTCTCCCAGCCGGTCACCCCGCGGTACACGTCGTTGCGCGCGTACACCCCGCGCAGCGGACTATCCGGAAACGTCCACTCGCCGGCGTTGAAACAATATCCCTGGTCAATAAAGCTGACGGTGAACTTCCGCTCCCGTCCTTTTTTCCAGAAGGCCGCCTGCCGGCCGTTGGCGTTGCACGTCCACTTGTCCAGCGCCAGGATCCCGGCAAAACTCCCCAGGTTCCGCACCTGTTCCAGCAAACTCTCCGGCAGATAGTCGTAGATCAAGCCCTGCATGGGAGGCACCACCAGCCGCGATCCAAACTGCAGCCCCGCGCCGCACGGACGGTTTCCCCCCACCAGCTCGAATCTCAGATCGCTGGTGTGCTCCACCAGCCAGCGGTCCACCTCCACCACTTCGGTCGCCGGAACGGTCAGCCCGATGGCCGCCGCCAGCCGGGTGGCCAGCATCTCGTTGGCCAGCACCCGCGTGTGCTGCGGGTTGTCCTGGAACTTCACGACATAGAAGTTCTGGTCGCTGCAGCGCATCAGGTGACCCTGTGCCCCGCCGCGCATTCTGCGCACGTGCTGTATGGCCGTCACCGCCAAGCCGGCATTCTCCTTTCGCCGCCACAGCTCCGGCGCACAGCAGATTCTCCACTCTATCTCAACTTCTCGCGCCGCCCAAGATACTCATCCGTCAATACAATCGGATGTCTTATTCCCAGGTTCCCCATTCAAGCTCTCTCCAGTCTTGAGTGAGCGAGTTTCGGGTGCCCTACCCTTCCGCCATCTTTTGGCGGAGGGTGGGGTAGTTGCCTTTGTGGGTGCCGTTGTCGGATACCGTTGTCAGGTGCCGTTGCCGGGTGCCGTTGCCGGGTGCCCCATTCAAGCCTTCTGTTGGCTTGAGTGGGGTGGTTGCCTTTGCTCTTGCCGGGTGCCCCACTCTAGCCGTAGTTGCTAGGGTGGGGTAGTTGCCTTTGCTCTTGCCCTTAACCTCCGAAACTTCCGAAACCTCCGAAACCTCGCTCCTGCCCTTACCTTTGAAACCTTGAAACCTGCTCTACCCTTCCCTCACCGCCAAGGCCACGGCCATCGCCATGATCGCGTCATCGTGAGCCCCCTCGGCGGCCGCGCCCCGTCCATCGGCCTGGCGAACAAAACTCCTGCACTCCTCCAGCAGCCTTCGACTGGCAAACAACCGCGCGTCGGTCACCAGCACGGCGGCAAATCGCTCCAGCATCGCCGGCCTGGTCACCATGGTAGTCGGCCATCCCAACTGCCCGTCTCGCGCATAAAGATGCTCATAGCGTTCCGCCTGCCGCAGCATGGCCAGCACGGCGTGCCCATGATTGTTCCGCTCCACCGCCACCAGCGCCTGGTTGTACTCGCGCCCCAGCCGCGCCGTCTGCCGTGCCAGTTCCTCGGGAGTGTAATGCCCATACAGCTCCGCGCATTGCAGTCCGCTCCGGCGGTCAATCACCTGCACCGCGCAGTAGTCGCCATCCGCGCCGCCGCCCGCCGCATCCACGCCAACGATGTACTCCCGCCCCGCCGCCGGAGGCAGCCACAGCAGCAATCTTCCGTTCTCACGTTCTTCCACCGCATCGGGCAACTCACGCAAACGCTCTTCTATGCGATGCACGTCAAACACCGCCTCGCCCGAACTCAAAAAGCAACTCACCGCGTCCTCGGCATATTCCTCCGCCGCCCGTGCGCCAAAGTTACGCTGCACCTCCCTGCGGAACGCCACCTGCTCCTCATCCAGCCCCCAGCGCTCCATCAGTCCGCATTCTTCCGCGCTCAGCGCATCCGTCATCAGCTCGCGCATCTTCGCGCCCTTCACCCGATAGCCCTCGTCCATCCACCAGGGAAAGAAGTGACGCACGTAGCCCATCTCCTCCGCCCGTTGCCACTCGTCGAAAAAGCATCCGCCCATGCCATTCGCCGTGCTCTCCAGCACAATCTCGCCATCCGGCGGCACGGCGGCGCGCAGCCCGGCCAGAGTCTCTTCTGTCCGCGCGCCCCACCGTGCCACCTCCGAGCAGTGCAGGTTCTGGATCGTCAGTCCCCTTCCGGCCTTCGTGTCTCCGGCTGTCTCCACGCGATATTCGCTATCCAGCGCGGGGAACACCATCTGCCTCCGGTTCGACCTCGATCTCCTCAGCGCTCCACGTTTCAGGTCTTCCGGCAGGTTCTCCACAAACCTGTGGACGGCGCGGAATAATCCTTCCGCCGCCTCCCGCGTGTGCGCCACCTGCACCGTCAGCGTGCCTGGCCGCGTTATCGTGCTCAGCAGGAATCTCGCCGCCACCCACGTCGAAATTCCCATCTGCCTCGCCTTCAGCACAATGTTCCGCCGCCCGCACCTGGCTTCAAACTCCCGTTGCGCCGGGTTGGCCACCAGCTTTACCAGCCGCCCCTTTTTGGAGCGCACCATCAGCAGGCTCTCCGCCAGCACCATGCGATAGCTGCCCTGCTTGGTCCGCCGGTTCAGCTTTCGTCCCAGTGCCAGCAACGCTTCCATGTCCATGCCCGCAACGTCGTTCTTCCCTTTGCTCTTCTCGCTCACCACGCCTGCCCTGCCGCCGTTAGTACCCTGCTTCGGATGCGGCCTCCACCATCACATCAACCCGTTCGCCCAGCGCCATCGCCACGCGATCTTTGTCCGCCTCGCTCCATGCCCGCGATACCGCCTTCACCTTCATCGTCCGCGATGCCGCCGCGGCCTTCGCCTGCATGGGAGTCCGTGCCGCCGCCAGATATCCGTCCACCACGTGGATCGCAGCATCCAGCGCGCTCAGCGCAACCTTCGCCTCCATCTGGCTCTGCGGATTTTTAATCGCCAGTGCCGCCATCAGTCCCTGGTCCGCGTCGTTCACCATCCGGTCCACCACCGCCAGCAGCCGGGTCCATGTGTCGGCCGTCGGAGTAGCCATATACGCGTCGCTCAAACTCTCCATCTCCGTCAAATCGCCCTGCACCCTGACGCTCACCTGCCCAATCAACTGCGCGTTCGCCGGATCCAATCCCTCGGCAATCGCCATCGCATCCTGCGCCAGTCCGCTCACCACCGGCAGATACGCGTGCACAACCCCTGCGGCCTTCACCGCATCGGCCGACGAACATCCCGCGCTCGCCCACGCCAGCACCAGCGCCCATGCCAGTGAAACCAACGCCACCCACGCGCGCCCGCACACCATCGCAGACCGCTCCGCCCACGCAGACCGCTTCACCACCGCAGACCGCTCTGCCCACACAGGCCGCTCCGCTGTCATCCACTCCGCCAACTCCACCGCTTTACCGCGCCATCCCACTCGCATCGCTTTGTCCTCCCAGTGTTTTCCGCTCTGTCTTTGCTCCACTCTTTTCTTTGGTTTTCAAAGTTCTTTGTTTCGCTCTTAGAGTGAAGACGGGTGCCCCACCTTCGCGCCGAGCTTTCCGGCGCTAAGGTGGGAAGCAACAAACTTCACTCAGATGAAATAGTCACCGGATGCCCTACCCTTCCGCCTTATTTTGGCGGAGGGTGGGGCCGTCGCCCTTGCAGGGTGCCCCATTCAAGACTTCTGTTGGCTTGAGTGGGGTAGTGGCCCTTGCTCTTGCCCTGAACCTCTGAAACCTTGCAACTTTGAAACCTTTGAAACCTCGCTCTTAACCTCTGAAACCTTGCTCTTAACCTCTGAAACCCGCCCTTCCTAATCCTTCGCCAGCAATCCCAGCAACGCCGTTGCCACTGCGCTCACCAGACTCACCACCGTCCCCTTGCCCGCATGACCCCAACTAACGCCCTGCTCCTGCAACGCTCCCAGCACCGTCGTCAGCGCCAGCAGCAAACCCATCACGCTCGTCTTCGGATGCGCCACCACTCTCTCCCACAGCTCCGCCACGTCTCCTCCTTCTCCGTCTCTGCGGATTTTCTTCCGCGCAATAAGTAAGGGCGACGCCATCAGCGCCGCCCTCTTACTTCTTCTCGCCGGCCTGCTAATACCCCAGGCACTCGTAGGTCACCGTGTAGGCCGTGCTGGCCGCCAATGCTGTTCCAACGTTCAGCGTCCACACGGTTGTCGAATAGCTCCAGCTCCAGTTGCTCACCTCTGTATAAGGTGAGGCCGTCAGCGCCACGTGCGCCACGCAGTCCGGATAATTCGTGTGCGTCAGTCCGCTGGTCACCGTCAGCAGCGCGCCCGTCGCGGGACTGGTACCCACCGTCAGCGTCACCGTTCCGTTTACCGCCGTGCACACGTGGCTGGTCGCGCAGGCAATCGTCGGACTCGACCCCGCCGCCGCGCCTGCCGCCAGCGTCGCCGCCGTCGTGCCGCCCAGGGCCTTGCCGGTCACGCCGCCCGCGCTTGCCGCCACCGCCTGCGTGCTCGTGCTTGTCGATGTCACCGTGCTGCTCGTACTGATCGCCGCCGAGCCACTCGGCGCCAGGTAATCCGTGCCTGCCGTGGCAATCACCGGAACGCCCGTGCTCGTCGTGTTCTTCAGCAGCCCCGTCGCCAGTCCGCTCAGCGTGGTGCCGTTGATCTGCGTGGCGTTGGCGTTGCCCAGCTGGCCCTCAAGCTGCCAGTAGCTTCCGTCGAAGGTCGCGCTCACCCAGTGACCGGCCAGCAGATCGTTTGCAATCAGCGCTCCGCTGCCGCCCCACTTCTTCAGCGTCGCCGCCGATGCGCCATTCACGGCCAGTGTGGCCGAGCCGGTGTTGGCATACAGCGCCTCAAACTGAATGTGATCTCCCGCCGCCGGTACAAATGTAGGAGCGGTCGTACATGTGTAGGCAGTTGTGCTCGTGTTCGACTGTGTGCATACCACCGGCAGCGTCACGTTGTGCGCCGTCGCCGTCGCCACCTGCCCGCTGCTGTTGGTCCCCACCACGTTTGCCGAAACCGGCACTGCCAGGCCATTCACCTTCGCCACCGTCGGCCCAGGATACGTCCCACTCAAATCACCACTCGCCGCGCCATTCGGCGGCAACGTGGTTGGAATCGTCGGTGTGCCGCTGACGCTGGCATACGGATAGCCCGAGCCAACCTGGCTGGCCGGCAGCGTTCCCGTCACGCCCGTCGAGCTGGAGTTGCCGAGGTTGGCCGCAACCTGCGCCGCAGGTATCGTCGGTGTGCCGCTCACCTGCCCATAAGCCACTTGCGCGCACGTCACACCACTTGCGCTCGTCGCCGTCGCATACTGCCCGCCGCTGCACGCGCCCGTTCCCGCCCGGCTCGTATCCGTCGGATGCACATGGTCTGCCCGTGCCGGAGTCATGCTCACGCCCACCGCCGCCGTTCCATTCATCGCCGGGGTGGACGTCGTCGCCTCCGTGTAGGTTGCCGTTGCCACCGGGCTGCCCACGCCATTCTGATAAAGCGTCGCATACACCGTCGCGCCCGCAGCCGGAATTCCGCTCACCGTATAGCTTGTGCCGCTTGCCACGTAGACATTCGCCAGGTCGTTTCCACCCGCCGTCGAACCCAGCCAGAAGTAGTAGCCGCTGCTTGCTCCCGGTGCCGCCGTCCAGCCAAACGTCGCCGTCGAACCCGTCAGCGTGCTGCCCGCAGCCGGACTCACAATCTGCGGCACCGCATACGTGCAGTTGATTGCCGTCCCGTTGTAGTAGCAAACGTCGCCGTTGGTCAGCGTCCCCATCGTTGGCAGTTGACTGGTTAGCGCCACCGTGCCACTCATGTCCGGCCACGTCCACGTCCGGTTCGCCGTCAGCGTCGGCTGTACTTCGCTGCCTGCAAAGGCTCCCGCCGCCGAATAATGCTGCACCGCGCCGTTCACCAGCACATCCGCGTTCCACGGACGCAGCGCGATCCAGGCAATGTCCAGTGTGGTCGTCGTGTTGAACGCAAAGTACAAATTGCCGCCCGCGTAGCCGGTCAGGTCAACCGTCGTGGAAACCACCGCGTAGCTCGACGTGCAACCGGTGCTGTTGATGCTGCCTACCGGCGTCTGCACTCCTCCGGAGTTCGTCGCGTTCACCGTCACCGCAAAGCTTCCGCTCGTCGGGCACTTCTCCTTGATGTACACGTTCAACTTCGCCGCCGGAAAGACCGTGCCGTTCGTTGCCATGGTCGTGGCGCCGTTCAGTTGCCCAAAGTTCGCATAGCTGCCTACCCCGCCCCCCGTTGCGTAGATCGGTATATACCAGCCCGACTCTGAGCTCGCGTCCCTCGTGATGCTCCCGTAGTTGCCGTAGTACACCATGTCCGCGGGCCACAGCCACAGGTCGGCGTCATTGTTATAAGGTGCGTAGGTCAGCCCTCGCTGGATGTAATCGCCACGCTTGGCGCCCACCGTCTCATCGCGCATCCCGGCTTTGGCAAAGCGACGGTTGGCCGCCCCCGCCCACTCTCGCGCGGAAGTGATCTTGTTGCCATACCCGTTGTCTGTGATTGCAAACTGATCGCCGTTGTCCAGGCTGTCTATCTGGTTCGAGTTGCCGTTCACCTGCACCGCGCCATTCAGCAGGCAGCCCAGGCAGTAAGAATCCGTCGCGTCCCACAAAATCGGAAACGCCGCCGTGGAGTTCCCGCCCAGCGTGGTCTGCTCAACAAGATGCTGCCGTCCCTCCAGCCGCCAGCTTGCGCCGCCCGTGTTCTGGCACTCGTCTTCGGGTATGTGTATGTGCCACCAACCCGGAATACCCTCCACCGACGAGTACGCCGCCAATATCTCCGGCTTGTTCAGCGCGCATATCTGCACCTGGTCGATTCGTCCCTCTCCGCCGTTATAAAACACAAACGGGAAGGTTGTGCCGTTGATGTTGCCGCCGTACCACTGAAAGTAGTCGCCGCCCACAAAACCCAGCGCCGGGTTCACCTCCTGCGGAGTCTCCATGAATCCGTATTGCAGCCGCAGGAACTGCGCGTTTCGCCACACCTGGTTGTAGGGCATGCCGTAGGGTTGCAGAAACACGCCGCACGAACTGTTCTGCCCGTAGCCCGCGCCGCTTAGTCCGCGAATCGTGACATTGTTCCACATGCTGCCATTGTTCATGTAGCTCATGGCCGTCTTCCAGTTGGACGCGTTGCCATCGCGGTTATCCACCGCAAAGGCGCAGTTGCCCACCGTCGCCGTCGTGGAGAGCCCCGCAATGCTGATGTACATGGTCGCCGCGCTCACCGTCGTGCTGGCCGTGGCCGCAAGCGTCACCTGTGTCGCGCTCTGATAACTGGCAATGGTCGAAGTCAGCGTAGCTCCACTCGCGCCCGCGCCACTCACCGTCACCGCCTGCCCCACGTCGCCCGCACTAAACTGCCCCTGCGTGCTCGACGTAAGCACCGCGCTGCCGCTGGTCATCGCTGCATCAGTAAGCGTGCGCCCCAGCTTGCGCCACGGATGCGACGCCGACACATCCACCGAATCGTCCACCACAAACTCAATGTCGTCCACCGAATAGCCCTGGTACGGCGATGCGCTCGCCACATCGTTCGGGTCCGGAAAATTGAAAATATCCTGCCCCGGCTTGCCGCGTAACTGCACCGCGCGCTGCGCCACCGCGTTGCCCTGTCCGCTCGCCTCGCCTTTCAGCGATATGCCAAGCCACGGCAGCGTGCTCGTCAAATAGCACCCTCCCGGCGGGCGAGGAAACTTCACCGTGCGGACCGGCGTCGAGTTGTACGCCGCCGTCAGCGCCGCCAGTATCGCGTTGTGATCGTCCGTCGCACAGTCGCCCTTCGCCCCGTAGCAGGCAATCACGTCAATCGGCCCGTTCTGGTCGCACACCTGGGTGAAATTTGCCAGGCTTGGTCTCGTCGTGCCAATCGGCCCCGGAGTCTGTAGATTCACCGGTGCCGGCGTGTTTATCAGGTCCGTGTAACTTCCCGTGGAAGCCACAGTGGCCAGCGCGTCAATCTGTTCGGTCACAAATTCGCGGCTCACAAACTGCGCCGCCACGTTCTGCGGAACCACCTGCGCCCGCACCACGGCCAGCGTCGCCGACTGCGCCACCGGAACCACCCACTGCTCCTGGCTAGTCGTGCCGTCATCCAGCTTGATTACCACCTGGTAGTAGCCGCCCGCCGGCGTCGAGCCCACGTTGGCCACCAGCGGAATCGCGATCCCGCCCCTCGCGTCGGTTGTTGCCATCAACACTCCGGCCGCCACCGCCTCTCCGCCCGCGGTGGTAAAGCCCTGCCATCGTATGGTCACCGTGCCGCTGGCCGTCGACCCATCGGCGCGATACAGCGTGTCCTGCACCATCGTCCGCGCCGGCTGTGCCGTGGCCGCCACCGTCATCATTGCCGCCAAAATCAAAAGCCGCCCAATCAGGCGGCTTGCATCCATCCATGCTTTTGTCTTCATCGTCTCCCGTCGCCGTCCTTTCCGCCCGCCGCCGTCTGCCGCCACACCTTCAAAAACTCCTCCACGCTGCGCACATACACTCCGGCAAAATCCGCTACATCGCGCCGTGTCCGGATGAGCCGCATCGCACTGTCCAGCTCGTGACCCTGCACGCACAGCAGCGCCAGCGCCATCATGGGAGCCCGGTGCACCCCGGCGGCGCAGTGTACAAAAACCTTCGCCTTCGGATCCTTCAACGCCTCCAGTGCAAAGCGCACGCCGCGCTCGAAAATCTTCGGGTGCTTCGGCTCAAAGTCGTCGTCAATCGGATTCCACAGCACCGCAACGCCCGCGGCCTCGCCAAACTCCGTGTCGTCAAACTCCATCTGCATGTTGATGACGTGCGTGACTCCCATGCGCGCCACTTCGTTCATCCGCGACTGCATCCAGATGCCGCCGCCCACGGCAACGCGGTCCGTCACCCACGTCAGATCCATCTCCGGCACCGGCATCTGCTTTGCCTACTCTCCGCTTTCTTGCTTATGCACTTTGACGCATTCCGCACAATCTTCCGTCACGGTGCACTCGGCTTCGTTCAGCCGTTCCAGTACCAGTTTAGCCCACGGCTCGCCCGCTTCGCCCGCCGCCGTCTCTCCGTCGAACATGTGGCGCGCGCCGGTCATCTCCAGCAGCGTCTTGGCGTGCGTGCAACTGCCGTTCTCTGCCTTTTTCACCAGCACGTCCACAATCTTCGGAACCGACTGCCTTACCCGCCGACGCGCCACCGTAAACGGATCGCCCTCAGCGCCTTCGCCCTTCTCCCCGTCGGGCTTTTTCGCTTTCCCGTCAGCAGTTGCCTTCGTCACCGGCTTCCGCGTCTTCTGCTTCGCCGCTTTTTTAGCGGCCTTTGACGATTCCGTTTCCACCGACTCCACGCTAATTTTGGACTTCTTCTTCGCGGTTTTCCTGCCAGCCGTTTTTTTCTTGGCTGCTTTCTTCGCCGCCTTCTTCGCCGCCGTTTTCTTTCCGGCTGCCTTACGCCCTGCGGTTTTTTTTATGGCCTTTGCCGGCGTCTCCACCGCCGGTTCCGGCTCTGCCCTGTTCTCTGCACCGTCCATGCCCGCGTCCACCACCGGCATTGCGACGGCAATTTCTGCTGCTGCCCCCTTCTCCTCCTCGGCCCCGCTCAAGTTGCCTCCTTGCCCACCTGTGTTCAGGATAGCAACTGGCACCGGGGGGTACCCTCACCTGCGCGCACAACTTTATTTCCATGCGCTGCTATCACTTGCGCGGATTTTGCCGATTTCCACCCCTTGACAAGATTTTTTCGCGCGCTTTTCCGCCGCGTCTCTCCCGCGCTCAGCGCCGCCCTTACACCACCCCACTACACTTCCATCGCCACATGCGCCACGCGCCCCACCACAAAGTCGGCAAAGGTCCTGCCCTTGGGAATCTCAACATAACCCAGCGCCGCCGTCGGATTTTCCGGACGCAGCGCCAGTTGGCTGCCCTGTAACTCCAGGTAGCGCACCCGCCACTGGCTGCCGCTTTGCACCACGTACAGGTTCTGCTCGCGCTTGCGGTAGCCGTGCAGCGAGTTGTAATGCCGGTCCACCAGCATCATCGCCCCCGTCGCCAGCCGCGGACGCATCGCCTCACCGGCGTCACGGTCTGCCCGCAGCAACACGAACCGCTGCCAGTGTTCGCGCTGGCTGGCCATCTCCGGACGCAGCCGCCGCAGAAAGCTTTTCTTGAAGCGCAGATACTCCATCACCTCGCTGCCGGCAAAGTCTGCTTGCAGCAACCCCGCGGGAGCCACCACCGGCACGGCGGCAAACAACCGTTCGGCTTCCACCACCAGCGGCGCGCGCCGCCCCAGTTCCGGCAGCAGGTCGCTTACATCCAGGCCCAGCACCTGCATCACGCGATCCATCGCCTCCAGGCTCAGGCCGCGGCGGCGGTTCAAAAAGTTGGAAATATGCGCCTGGCGGAAGCCCGCCTTTTCGGCCAGTTCAGTTCCGGTCAAAGCGCGCGCGGCTATGCGCTCGCTTACATGGGCCCGCAAACGGTCGTGCAGAGTGGAGATCAGCATCGTTGCCCGCCTAGCTTGTTTGTGAAATAACTTTAAGCAATTTCAGAAACACTTTCGTAACTAATAGCAATTTTTTATTTGACTTCCCCGCGCGCCCGGCTCCATCATGCCCTTGCAGTGCAGATGGTGGAACACCGGGAGCAGCAGGATGGAACAGACTGGCAGTGACATCACCTTCACCGAATTCCGGCGTAAGGTGCAAAACTCGGAACTGCTTGCCGCAGGGGTTGCCAGGCTCCTGCGCGAGCTGCGTTTTACGGGCCGCGTCAGCGTGGTGGTGCAGAATGGCGAGGTCCTCAAGTCGGGGTACGAAGAGGGTTACTTCACGCGGCGCGATGACCGCCGCATGATCTGACACGCAGTCGGAGGTAAGTTGTGCCGTTGTGGGGCGGATCTCAGCACGATCCAGCCATACATTTAAATCAACACTGAACAGGCCATCGCAACCGAATCGAGTCCTGTCCCCGGCAGCCTTGCGCGCCGTGCCCGGAGCTGGACTCCAGCACCCCACGCATCCCCGCCGGTGGCGGGGCTTTTTCTTGGGAGGGAAAAAGCAAATGCACGTAATCAGCCGGATCACGTCCGGCGTCAACCTGCAGTTAAAGTATTGCGAACAATGTTCGACGCTGTGGCTGCGCCGACAGCAGAGCAAACTCACGCTCTGTCCCAACTGCCGCTGCGCCGAGGACGATCTCGCCGCCGGGGTCAGCTTTTTGCAGGTGTGGAACCGCCTGCGCGCGGAGGTCCGCTCATGAAAGGTCCTCGCGGATTGCACCTGGTTCCCAACGCGGCCACTCCCCCCGGGCCGTGGATGCCGTATCGCCCCTACACCCGGGCGCTGTTGCGCCGTTACCTGCGCATCGCGCTCGATATCGGACGGCTGCCCAGCATCCTCGGCGGCCTCAGCTTCCGCGCGCGGGTCAGCAGCTATCGCATCAGCTCGTTCGAGGACGCGGTGATCTTCGTGCACGACGTCGAAAAGGTCTTCGAGCGCGTCGATCGCCCAGCCATGGAAATCATTGCCGGCGTGCTGCTGCTCGACTACACCGTTCCGGAGGCGGCGCTGCGCATGGGCATCACCGCGCAGCGGGCGGAGCGGCGGCTGGCTTCGGCACTCGATACGATCTCGGAGTTGCTCGTCGAGGTCGGCCTGCTGCGGCCCATCCGCTTGCCGGGCCAATCCCCGTGCATCCTGGCGGGCGAGGATCATCAGGCCACGGAGTTGCCACCGCGCAAACCGCCCACCTCGGTGCATCCGCCGGGCATGGCGCCACGCAGCGGACGCGGTCCAACGGCCAGCGCGCAATGAACCAAGCCTGATCCGCAGTCCATCACGCAACCCGGGAGCTCCCCCTACCCCCCCGCTCCCCAGGTTGAACTCCTCCGGCCCGCCAGCGACACTTACACAAACACCCCGCGCAAATTCAGCCCCGATCAAATTCCTCCGCACACAGGCAGCCCCCGCAGCTTCAGCTTGCTTCATCTTCTTGGCCTCGCAAGTCATCTGCTATCATCGGCTCCACGCCGGTCGTGACCATGGCTGGCCCGGCCGGCAAGATTTTTTCCGCCGCACTGCAAAAGGAGTTGCCCCGTGAGTGACACCCCCACGCCACCCGTCCCGCCCGCGCCGCCGCTGCGCCGCGATGAGGAAATTGCCCTGGAGATGATGAAGTTCGTGGCCACCACCACCGGTTACGGACGCAACACGGCCGGCGCTGCCGGCTTTCAGGGTGGCGCGCCCAGCCGCGCAGAAGACTACGCGCAACACCTGCTGGAGCTTTACGGCCAGTGCCTGGTTGCGGTGCGCGGCAAGCACTAACCGCGCGCCCCTGCTGCCGAAGTTATCCCGGCGCGTCCCGGCATGGCAGCGTAAAATCACCTTGGACGGAGCGTGCTGTACCGCTTCCGGAGCGTCTCCCAATCCGGCAGGGCCCGCATCCGGCGAACCCAGTCTTACAGAGTGCGATCTTGGAATGTAAGTAACGGAGGTTGCTGCGCCGTGGCCCAGGGCAAAGCGCGAAAAAAGACGAGGTCCGTAACCGTCAAGGCCACTGCGCCTTCGGCGCACTCCGCTGCGCGTGACGCCACACTTGCGGTGCACGCCGGCGAGGAGCGCCACGGCCGCAACGCACCGCTCACCACTCCAATTGAGCAGACGGCCGTCTTCGCCCTGAAAGACACCGAGCAGTTGCGCCGCTACATCCAGGGCGATCCCGAGGTCTATCTCTACTCGCGCTACGGCAACCCCCACCATCCGCGCCGCCGAAGAAAAAATCGCCGCCCTGGAAGTGGGCGACGACTGCGTGCTGACCAGCAGCGGCCTGGCTGCGGAGATGGTGACGGCCCTCACCTTGTGCAAGGCCGGAGACGAAATCCTCTGCATGCAGGATGTGTACGGCGGCACGGCAAGGCTGTTCAACGACCTGCTCTCGCGCTGCGGCATTCGCACCCGCTACGTTGCCTTTGACGAGCTTGGCCGGATCGAAAAGTTCTTCTCCGCGCGCACCCGCATGATTTTCCTGGAGACGCCGGCCAACCCCATCCTGCGCTGCGTGGACGTGGCCGCCATCTGCAAAAAGGCAAAGCGCCGACGGATTCCCGTTGTGGTGGATAACACCTTTGCCACGCCGGTGCTGCAAAAACCCCTGGCGCTGGGCGCGGATGTGGTGCTGCACTCGGCCACCAAGTACCTGGGCGGACACAGCGACCTGACCGCCGGAGCCGTGGTCAGCGGCGCCAAGTGGAGCAAGGCCCTGCGGCAGAACATGATTCTCAGCGGCGCCTGCAGCGATCCCGGCGTGGCTTACCTGCTGCTGCGCGGCTTGAAGACCCTGACCGTGCGCATGGAAAAATCCTGCGCCAACGCCTTGCAGGTGGCGGAGTTCCTCTCCGGACACAAAAAGGTGGCGCGGGTTTATTATCCCGGACTGCCGGATTCGCCCGACCATGCGATTGCCCGCCGCCAGATGACGGGCTTCGGAGCCATGGTGAGCTTTGATATTCGTGGCGGCGGAACGGCGGCGGAAGCTTTTATGAATTCGTTGCGGCTGTGGTACATCGCCACCAGCCTGGGAGGCGTTGAGTCCACGGTCTCGTACCCCGTGCTGTCGTCGCATTCCAGCCTTTCGCGCGGCAAGTTGAAGCGGATGGGCGTCTCAGCCGCCACGGTGCGCCTGTCGGTGGGAATTGAAGATTCCGCCGACCTGACGGCAGACCTTGGCCAGGCCCTCGAACACCATTAACTGCTTCATCAACTCAGAGTCGTGCTCTTGGCGTTCTAGTATACGGCCATTCCGCCCCGGAAACGGCGCAATCCCCCACTTGGAATACGCGCCCGGGGTTTGACCCCCGCCGAGGCCTTCCGTAGAGTGGAAGTTGTTAATCCCATGAGACCTTTGCCCCGCCATCCGTTTACCGTGCCCGCCCTTGCCGGGGCTTTGTTGCTGTGTTTTCTGATGGCCGCCTGCGCCGAGGAGAAAGAGCAGTCCACGCTACCCGCCGAGCAGGCGCTGGCACCCACGCTGGTGAACACACAGACGGCTGCGCCGTCAACGCCGACCCCGCCCCGCGCCGTGGCCCTGCCGCAGCCCGCCCCGCCGTCGAGCGTGGAAGAGCTGATCGCGCAGGCCGAGGCGCTTTATACACACGGACAAGCCAACTATTCGGCAGGCCATCTGGAGGCCGCACGCGACGACTTTGACGCCGCCTTCAACGGGCTGCTGCGCGCTCCCCAGGGCGTGCAGAGCGACGACCGCCTGCAAAAAGAGTTCGACCGCATTGTGGAGGCCACGCACCAGCTCGAGTTGCTGGCCCTGAAGGCCGGCGACGGCTTTACCGAGCAGCACTATGAGCCCGCCCCCATCGACGAGGCCAACGCCTTGACCTTCCCGGTCGATCCCGGCGTGCGCGCCCGTTTGCAGGCCGAACTGGCCAACACGCACAGCGATCTGCCGCTCATGCTGGCCGATCCCGTGGCGGGCTACATCAGCTATTTCTCCTCGCGCGGACACGGCACGATTGTGCGGGCCCTGGAGCGCAGCGGGCGCTACCGCCAGATGATCGAGCGCACCTTCCGCGAGGAGGGCGTGCCGCAGGATTTGATCTACCTGGCGCAGGCCGAAAGCGGCTTCCAGCCCCTGGCCCTGAGCCGGGCCGGAGCGCGCGGCATGTGGCAGTTCATGCCCTTTGACGGCCTCAAGGCCGGACTCCAGCGCAACTGGTGGATCGACGAGCGCCAGGACCCGGAGAAGAGCACGCGGGCCGCCGCAAGGCTGCTGCGCGACCTGTACAACCAGTTTGGCGACTGGTACCTGGCCATGGCCGCTTACAACAGCGGTCCCGGCACGGTGCAGCGCGCGGTGCAGCGCACCGGCTACGCCGACTTCTGGGAGCTGTACCGGCGCAACGTGCTGCCGGGCGAAACGCGCAACTATGTGCCCATCATCCTGGCCATGACCATCATGGCCAAGAACCCCACGCAGTATGGGCTGGACCAGGTTTCGCCCGTGCCCGAGGTTCCCTATGACACGGTGCGCATCCACTACCCGATTGATCTGCGCCTGGCCGCCGAATGCGCCGAAACCACGACCGGCGTGCTGCAGGAGCTGAATCCCAGCCTGCTGCGCATGACCACTCCGCGCGAGATGGACTTTGACCTGCACCTGCCCGCGGGCGCGGCGCAACAGTACACGAAAAACGTGGAGGCCATCCCCGAGGATATGCGCGTGTACTGGCGCTATCACCGGGTGGAGGCGGGCGAGAGCCTGGCGGAGATCGCGCGCAAGTATCACACCACGGCCACGGCCATTGCCGAGGTCAACAGCCTGGAGGAAGATGCCCGGCTGGAGCGCGACGCGCGGCTGATCATCCCCGTGGCCCCCGGCAAGGCCGCGGCTGAAGTGGAAGGCAAGGCGCAGGGCTACAGCAAAAAAGCCGTGCGCTACACCATCCGCAAGGGTGACACCGTGCTGAGCGTGGCCGATGGCTTTGGCGTGCCGGCCACCAAGCTGCGGCAGTGGAACCACCTGAGCGGCAACAGCCTGCATGTGGGCCGCGCGCTGACCATCTACCGCCCGACCAACTCGGCGACGGCCGCGGCGCAGCCGCACCACGCAACGGGCAAAGCGGCGGGCAAGGCAACGGGCAACGCATCTGGCAAAGCTACGGGCAAGCCAGCCGTGGGCAAGGGCACGGCCACCAAAGAGCCGGGCACGGCGAAGCCTGCGGCAAAACCAGCGGCCAAACCGGCGGCCAAGGCTGGGTCCAAGCCCGCGGCGAAGACGGCAGCAAAACCGGCTCCGGCTGGCAAGTCCCCGGCCAAGGCAGCGGTAAAACCGGCCCCGGCGGGAACCAGCAAGGCTCATCCGGCCCCCAGGAAGAGCGGCCACCAGGGCTGATTCGCATCCATTCACGGGGTTCCAGACAAAGAGTGTATGAAGGTTTCGCGCATTCCATTGCAAGCTGAGCAAGGCTGAGTTATTGTGTTCGGGTGCGTGGGAGGCAGCGCGCGTTATTTTTTGCTTGCCCCCGCCATGGATTCCGCAGCTATTGTGAATAACCTCTGCTCGGCACTCTTCGGGCGCCCGGCGGCAAACGATATCAGGAGGACACTTATGACGTTCGACGAGACCCTGTACGGTCGCAGTGACGACCACGACGAATTCGGCGACAGCGAAGCCTTTGACGACGTGTTGGACGACGAGGAAGAGGAAGAAGAGCTGGAGGATGAGGACCGCGAAGAGGAAGAAGAGGCCCTGACCCATGACGAAGATCCCTTTGTCGCTCCGGCTGCCACTCGCGCCCAGCGTGACGAAGTTGTAATCGTGGTCGAGGAAGTTCCCCCGGCTCCGGCGCCTGCCAAGCCCAAGGCCAAGAAGCCCGCCAAGAAAGCGGCTCCGAAGGCGGCAAAAAAGCCGGCGAAAAAAGCTGCGAAGCCTGCCAAGAAAGTGAAGAAGGCCGCCAAGCCCGCCAAGAAGGTAAAGAAGGCCGCGAAGAAGGCGGCTCCGAAGGTGGCAAAGAAGGCTGCCAAGAAGCCGGCAAAGCCCGCCAAGAAGGTGAAGAAGGCCAATAAGAAGACCGTCAAGAAGGCCCTGAAGGCCGTCAAGAAGGTGAAGAAGCTCTCCAAGAAGGCCGACAAGAAGCCGAAGGGCAAAAAGGTTAAGAAGGCGAAGGGCAAGGGCAAAAAGAAGTAAGCCCGCTCATCGGGAAAAATCAAAGGCCGCGGAGAAATCCGCGGCCTTTTCAGCTACTGACAAAGTTGCATAAAAGAAATGTCATTGCGAGTTGAATAAATGAAATGTCATTGCGACCGGAGCGCCACAGGCGCGGAGTGGAGCGACCTTTTGTTTTACTCACAACCAGAAACAAAGGGTGGTTCGACTCCGCGCCCGAACAGCGGGCGCTGCGCTCACCATGACATTTCGTAAGTTTGAGCTGTCCTTAGGTTGGTCAGCAGTCTGCCAAGTTTGTCAGAAAAATCAAAAGGCCGCGGATTTCTCCGCGGCCTTTTGTTTTGCCTTGAGGCAGAAAAATAAGGAACTAGGAAGTTGCCTTGGGCGTGGCAGCCGCATCGGCGGCCTTGACCGCCGGGGGCTTCGTCAACTGCTCGATGGCGCGGCGGAGCTGCTCGTCGGTCTGCGGCTTTTTCGGCTCGGGCTTGGCCTCCGGGTTCTCCTCCACGTTTTCGTCCAGGATGGCGGGCTCTTCCACCTTGTCCGCCACCAGGATATTGGGCGTGATGAGCGCATCCTGAATGGCCTTGCCGGTAGGCAGGTGGTACTTGGCCACCGAGAGGATCAGCGCGCCGCCATCCTGCAGGTCAAAGGTCTTCTGCACGTTGGCCGAGCCGAAGGTCTTATCGCCCAGCAGGTCGCCGCGGGCGTTGTCCAGGATGGCTCCGGCCAGGACTTCCGCCGCGCCGGAGGTGCTGTGGTTGATGATGACGGCCAGCGGCAGTTTGCACTGCACCTTGGCCGGATCGGCCGTAAAGCTCTGGCGGGGATACATCTGGCCTTCCAGGTAGCCAATTTCACCGTGGTCGAGGAAGAGGTTGGCCGTGGCCACGCCCTCGGCGGGGTCCCCGGCGGCGGAGTTGCGCAGGTCGAGGATGATCTTTTTGGCGCCCTTGCCGGCCAGCTCGCGCAGGGCGGCGGAAACCTCCTGGCTGCGGCCCTTGGGGAAGCCCTCCGGACGCACATAGCCAATCTCGTTTTCCAGTAGCTTGTAGCTGAGCGCGGGGGTGGGCGTGGCGCCGCGGGTGATGGTGATCTTCTGCGGCTGCGCCTTGGTGGCCCGCACCACGCTGAGGCTGACCGTGCTGCCGCTGGGGCCGCTGAGCAGGGTGGTCAGGGTGGCCAGGGACATTTCGCGCGTGCTCTTGTCCTCCATGGCCTCAATGATGTCGCCGTTCTCCAGACCGGCCTTTTCCGCCGGACTGCCGGGCAGCACGCTGACCACAAATCCGTAGCCGAAGCGCTTGCTGATGACGGCGCCGATGCCGGCCGCCGAGTTGGCCATCTGCTTGTACTGTTTGTATTCGGCGGGGCTCATGTAGCTGGAGTCGCCGTCGAGGGCCTCCACCACGCCGTGCAGGGCGCCGTTGCTCACCTTGCCGAGGTTGGGCGTTTCAACGTAATAGGTCTGGATGTGCTCCAGCACGTCGTTGTACACGCCCATCTGGCGGTAGGCGCCATCGCCGGTGCCGGCCTTGACGCCAAGGGCGCCGGCCACGGTGAACGCAAGAATCAGAAACGACAGCACCAGCAGAGTGGTCTTCAGTCCTTTGGACATGGTTCCTTCACGGTAGAAGCAGAATTCCATCATTATACGGCGCAAAGCCCCCTGCCGGGGACTTGCGGCTTGCTGAATGGTTAGACGCTCGCAACCCGTCCGGGGGTGAAAAACCTTTTTGGACCCCGGGAATGGCCCTCCGGCAGGCACCCCGGCCTTGCGGATGGAAAAAGAGAGCGCAATTGCCCAATGTTAGCTCGACTTGCACGCGGGGCAGGCGGCATTATGGATAGGTTGCGGCCACGACGTGCCGCGTGAAAAACTTGCAAGCTCTGGGCCCCGTCTCCGCCATGGGGCAGAAAGGTGTTTCATCCCTCATGTCCTCTCCCGCACAGCCGCCCCTAAGCCCGGCCGCCCTCGATCAGCTCTCGGTCAACACCATCCGCACTCTTTCCATTGACGCCATTCAAAAAGCCAACAGCGGCCATCCGGGAGCACCCATGGGACTGGCGCCGGTGGCCTACGTTCTGTGGCAGCGCATCCTCAAGCACAGCCCGCGGCATCCGCAGTGGCCCAACCGCGACCGCGTGGTGCTGAGCGCGGGCCACGCCAGCATGCTGCTGTATTCCGCCCTGCACCTTACGGGCTACGACCTGCCGCTGGAGGAGATTGCCAAGTTCCGTCAACTGGGCTCACGGTGTCCGGGGCATCCCGAGCACGGCATGACGCCGGGCGTGGAGACCACGACCGGTCCGCTGGGCCAGGGCATTGCCACCAGCGTGGGCATGGCGGTGGCCGAGCGCTGGCTGGCCGCGCACTTTAACAAGGACGAAAAGCTGGTGGACTACCGCGTGTACGCCATCTGCAGCGATGGCGACCTGATGGAAGGCATCAGCCATGAGGCGGCGGCGCTGGCCGGACATTTGCAGCTTTCGAACCTCGTGTGGATTTACGACAGCAACCACATCAGCCTGGATGGGCCGACCTCGCTCTCCTACACCGATGACGTGAAGTCGCGCTTTGCGGGCTACCACTGGAACGTGCTGACCGTGGAGGACGTGAACGACCTGGCTGCGGTCGAGAATGCTCTGCGCGCGGCGGAGAAAGAAACCTCGCGGCCGACGCTGATCATTGCGCACAGCCACATCGGGTACGGCTCACCGGCCAAGCAGGATAAGAGTGCCGCGCACGGCGAGCCGCTTGGCGTGGAAGAAGTGAAGGCCACCAAGCGTAACTATGGATGGCCGGAGGACGCGCACTTCCTGGTGCCGCCGGAGGTGGCGCACCACATGGGCTCCGCCGTAGCCAAGGGAGAAAAGCTGGCCGCCGACTGGACTGCGCTGCACGCCGAGTGGGCAAAGAAGAATCCCGCGCTGGCCGCCGAGTGGTTGGCACTGATTGAAGGCAAGCTGCCCGCAGGCTGGGAGAAGGATGTGCCGGTCTTCCCCGCCGACCCGAAGGGCCTGGCCACGCGCGAGAGCGGCTACAAGGCGATGAACGGCATCGCAAAGGGATTGCCATTCCTGATGGGCGGCTCGGCCGACCTTGCGAGCTCCAACAAGACGAAGATTGATGGCGAGACCAGCTTCGAAGCCGGCGCCTACGGCGGACGCATCGTCAACTTTGGCGTGCGCGAGATGGGCATGGGCGCCGCGATGAACGGCATGGCCCTGAGCGGACTGCGCGCCTTTGGTGGAACCTTCCTGGTCTTCAGCGATTACATGCGCGGGGCCATCCGGCTGGCGGCCCTGATGGAGCTGCCGGTGACCTACGTCTTTACCCATGACAGCATCGCCGTGGGTGAGGACGGTCCGACGCACGAGCCGGTGGAGCAGATCATGAGCCTGCGGCTGATGCCGCACCTGCGCGTGATTCGTCCGGCGGACGCCAATGAGGCGGTGGTGGCGTGGAAGATGGCCGTGGAGAGCCGCAAGCATCCCACGGTGCTGGCCCTTACGCGCCAGGCCGTGCCCACGCTGGACCGCACCCAGTACGCAAGCGCCGAAGGATTGCGCTGCGGAGCCTACACGCTGAGCGACTGCCAGGGCACGCCGGAGCTGATCCTCATCGGCACGGGCAGCGAGTTGCACCTGGCGCTGGAGGCCGCTGGCAAGCTGCGCGAGGCCGGACGACGGGTTCGCGTGGTGAGTATGCCGAGCTGGGAGCTGTTTGAAGAGCAGAGCAAGGAGTATCGCGAGACGGTGTTGCCCAAGGCGGTGAAAGCTCGCGTGGCCGTCGAGGCCGGAACGCCGATTGGCTGGGAGCGCTATGTGGGCGACGCGGGTCGCGTGGTGGGCCAGGTGGGCTTTGGCGCATCGGCCCCGGCCAAGGTCGTCTTTGAGCACTTCGGCTTTACGGTGGCAAACGTCGTGGCCAAGGCGGAAGAGAGCCTGGCCGCCGCCGGTGGGAAGTAGATGAAAGTCGCCGTCGCCGCCGATCACGCGGGCTGCAATTTGCTGCCCGCCGTGGTGGAGGAGTTGCGCGCGCTCGGTTGCGAGGTCATTGACCTGGGAACGCACGACGCGACGAATGGCGACGATTATCCTGACCACGCCGAGGATTTGGCCCGCGCCATTTTGGACGGACGGGCCGAGCGTGGTGTGCTCGTGTGCGGCAGCGGAGTGGGCGCCAGCGTGGCGGCCAACAAGGTAAAGGGCATCCGCACCGCCATCTGCCACGATACGTACTCGGCGCACCAGGGCGTGGAGCACGATGCGATGAACGTGCTGTGTCTGGGCTCGCGCGTGATAGGCGAGGCGCTGGCCGTGGAGTTGGTGCGGGCGTTCATCGGCGCAAGCTATACGCATGAGGCGCGCCATCAACGGCGACTGGAAAAAGTTTTGGCAATGGAAGCTCGCTTTGGCGCGAAGTAGCTTTGGGCTATTTAACACCAGGGCGATGGACTTAAACATTTGCGGCGCGGCCGCGAGAGTATTTGAGGAGATAAGGCATGGCCGGTAATCCTTTGGCACAGTTGAGCACCCTGGGGCAGAGTCCCTGGTACGACCAGATGACGCGCAGCCTGGTAACCGAGGGCACGCTGAAAAAGATGATTGAAGAAGACGGACTGCGCGGGCTGACCAGCAATCCGACGATCTTCGAGAAGGCAATCAGCGGCAGCAAGGAGTACGACGCGGCGCTGAAGGAACTGGTGGCCCGGGGCGCGACGCTCGACGAGATTTACGACGGGCTGGTGGTGGCCGATATCGCCAGCGCCGCCGACGTCTTTCACTCCGTGTGGGAGAAGACCGAGGGCGAGGATGGCTACGTCAGCATCGAGGTGAGCCCTCTGCTGGCCGCCGACACTGCCGGCACGGTGAAGGAAGCGAAACGCCTGCACGCCAAGCTGGGCCGGCCGAATGTGATGATCAAGGTTCCGGCGACGCCCGAGGGGCTGCCCGCCGTGGAAGAGCTGATCAGCGAAGGCATCAGCGTGAACACGACGCTCATCTTCAGCGTCGAGGTTTACACGCATATGGCCGAGGCCTACATCAAGGGTCTGGAGCGGCGCGCCGCAGCCGGCAAGAGCGTGAAGGAAGTGGCCAGCGTGGCCAGCTTCTTCGTCAGCCGCATTGACAGTGCGGTGGACAAGCAGCTTGAGGCCCTGGCAAAGAGCGGTAACGGCGCGGCCGCGGGACTGATGGCCAAGGCGGCCATTGCCAACGCCAAGCTGGCGTATGAGAAGTTCCAGCAACTGTTCAGCGGCCCGCGCTGGGAGAAGCTGGCGAAGTTGGGTGCGCGCGTGCAGCGTCCCTTGTGGGCCAGCACCGGAACGAAGAATCCGCAGTACAGCGACGTGCTGTACATTGACACACTCATCGGGCCGCACACGGTGAACACCATTCCTCCGGCAACCTACAACGCGTTTCGCGATCACGGTACGGCCAAGGTCACGCTGCTGGACGGCATGGCCGAGGCGCATGAGACCTTCGCCAAGCTGGCGGCCCTGGGCATCAACCTTGCGGCCATTACCGAGGAGCTGACCGTGGCCGGCGTCAAGAGCTTTGCCGAAAGCTACAACACGCTGCTGGCGGTGATCGAGCGCCGCAGGGGCGAGGTGCTGCATGGCTAACGAAACTGGCGCCAGCGCGGGACAAAAAGCATACGATGCGGCGGCGGCACGGTTGACGGACGAGAACGTTATCGCTCGCATCTGGCAGAAGGATGCGACCGTGTGGTCGGCCTCGCCGGAGCACGCGAAAATTATCAGCAATTCCTTGGGCTGGCTGGCGGTGCCGGAGAAGACCCTGGCCAAGGCGGGCGAGCTTGAGCAGTTCGCCGAGGAGATTCGCCTGGCGGGCTTTACCCACGCCGTGGTGCTGGGCATGGGCGGCAGCAGTTTGTGTCCGGAGGTGCTGCGGCAGAGTTTTGGCCCGCAAAAAGGTTATCCCGAACTGCTGGTGCTGGATTCGACGGTGCCCGCGGCGGTGGCGCACATTGAGTCGCAGATTAAGCTGGCGACGACGTTGTTCCTGGTGGCGTCCAAATCGGGCTCAACCACCGAGCCGCAGATGTTCGAGCGCTACTTTTTTGGCCGCGTCAGCGAGCTGAAGGGTGCCAAGGCCGGCGAAAACTTTGTGGCCATCACCGACCCCGGCACCTTGCTGGAAAGGCAGGCCACCGAGCAGGGCTACCGCAAAATCTGGGTCAACTGGCCGGATATCGGCGGGCGCTACTCGGCCTTGAGCTTGTTCGGCATGGTTCCCTTTGCAGTGATGGGCGGACGGGTGCGCGAGTTTTTATCGCGCGCGGTGCAGGCCGCCGAGGCTTGCCGCATATCGCAGGTGGCGGCCAATCCCGGCGCCTCGCTGGGTGCGCTGCTGGGCGCGCTGGCGGCGCAAAAGGTGGACAAGCTGACGCTGGTGGCGGGCAAGGAGATCGCCTCGCTCGGCCTGTGGATTGAACAACTGGTGGCCGAGAGCACGGGCAAAGAGGGCAAGGGCATCGTTCCCATCGCCGGTGAAACGCTGGCCGCGCCGGATGCCTACGGCAAGGATCGCCTCTTCGTCTCCATCAGCGTGGGCGACGTGGACGCGCAGACACTTGCGCAACTGGAATCGCTGGAAAAAGCGGGCTGCACCGTGGTGGCGCAGCAGTTGAGCAGCGCGCTGGATTTGGGCGCGACGTTTTTTGTGTGGGAGTTTGCCACCGCCATCGCCGGAGCCGTAATGGGCATTGACGCCTTTGACCAGCCCAACGTGCAGGAGAGCAAGGACAACACCAAGCGGCTGCTGGGCGAGTTCGTCAAGCACGGCGCACTGCCCGCGCAAAACCCTCTGCTGACGGATGGCGCGATTGCGCTTTACGGCGAGGACGCCGCGCTGGGAACGACCCTGGACGCAGCCATCACCGCGCACCTGGCCAAGGTTGTGGCGGGTGACTACGTGGCCATCACGCAATACTTTGTGGAGACCGCCGAGGTTGAGGCGCTGGTGCAGCAGCTACGGCTGGCCGTACGCGCCAAAACAAAGGCGGCGACCACCACCGGCTACGGGCCGCGCTTTCTGCACTCCACCGGGCAGTTGCACAAGGGCGGCGGAAACAACGGCGTCTTCATCCAACTGACGGCCGCCGATGCCAAAGACGTGGCTATTCCGCGTGAGCCCTTCGGCTTCAGCGTGCTGAAGCAGGCGCAGAGTCTGGGCGATCTGGAATCGCTGGTGACGCACGGGCGGCGCGCGGTGCGCGTGGAGCTGGGTGTGGACGTGGCGGCAGGATTGCGGCGGCTGATCCAAGCTATCGGGTAAATCAGGCCGTCGGGTAAGTCAAAGAGCAATTCAAACGGAAGCGGCGCGGCTGGCAATGATCGCGCCGTTTTTCTGCGTCAATTTGCTGCCGCAAATGAATTTTCATCTTCCACGCCGCCGTGGCGCATCTTAACGGGCGCAGCCGCATCAAAATCATTAGGGCTAAGCTGGCATGCGTCCGGACTGAGGGTTCGGGAGGGCGATGAGCGCGCAGCAGCCAATAAACCACACATCCGCACGATTGACGCCAAGAGAGAAAGCATAACGATGAGTACCATCATTTCCGCCACACCGAGCGCGCGCACCGAAGCGCAGCCCCTGCCGCAGGCCGATCCCGGCGTGCTCGTCATCTTTGGCGCCAGCGGAGATCTGACGCGGCGCAAGCTGTTGCCTGCGGTCTTCGACCTGAGTTCGCAGGGCTGCAACGTGAGCGGGTTGGACATTGTCGGCGTCGGCTTGCCGGAGATGACGGACAACGACTTCAAGGCCGCCATGCGCCAGTCGGTGGAGATCAGCAACGGGGCGCGTACCTTCAGCGAAGAAAACTGGCAGAAGTTCGCAGGCCGCCTCAGCTATCTCTCCGGTGACCTTGCCGACCCGCAGACGTATCAGGCGCTGGCGCGGCGGCTGGAGGAGATGCGGCAGGCCGGGGCGAGCGGCAATCATCTGTTCTATCTTTCGGTTCCGGCCAGCATCGCGCCCAAGGTCATTCAGGGATTGGGCGAGGCCGGGCTGAACAAAAATGAAAATGGCTGGGCGCGCATTGTGGTGGAAAAGCCCTTCGGACGTGATCTGGAGTCGGCGCGCGCGTTGAACAAGACCGTGCTCAGCGTCTTTGAAGAGAGCTCGGTCTATCGCATCGATCATTACCTGGGCAAGGAGACGGTGCAGAACATTTTGATGTTCCGCTTCGGCAACTCGCTCTTTGAGCCGCTGTGGAATCGCAACTTTATTGACTACGTGGAGATCACGGCGGCCGAGCCGCTGGGCGTGGAAAACCGCTCCAAGTTTTACGAGGAGACGGGCGCGCTGCGCGACATGGTGGCCAACCACCTGCTGCAATTGCTCTCACTAACGGCCATGGAGCCGCCCTTCAGCCTGGATGCCGACGCCGTGCGCGAGCAGAAGGTGCAGGTGCTGAAGGCCATCCGCCCCATGAACATTGAGGACGTTGCGGCGCGCACCGTGCGCGGTCAGTACGGGCCGGGCGTGCTGGAAGGCAACCTGGTGCGCGGCTACCGCCAGGAACCGGGCGTGGCTGAGGATTCCACCAGCGAGACCTTTGTGGCCCTGGAGCTGCGCGTGGAAAACTGGCGCTGGAGCGGCGTGCCGTTCTACATCCGCACCGGCAAGCGGCTGGCCTCGCACCTGACGGAGATCCGCGTGCACTTTAAGCCCACTCCGGAGGCTCTGTTCGTCAGCGGACAGAACCGCCAGCCGGAGCCCAACATCATCAGCATCCGCATTCAGCCGGACGAGGGCATCAGCATCAGCTTTGGCGCCAAACGGCCCGGGCTGGGGATGAACGGCATCACCGTGACCGCCGACTTCACCTATCGCGACGCCTTTGGCATGAACACTCCCGTGGCCTATGAGACCTTGCTGCTGGACGTGATGATGGGTGACGCAACGCTGTTCACCCGCGGCGACGAGGTGGAGGCCGAGTGGCGCATCATCACTCCCATTGAGCAGGCCTGGGCGCAACTGCCACGGCCGCAGTTCCCCAACTACGCCGCCGGCAGCGAGGGGCCGGAGATTGCCAACGCGCTGATGTGGGGCGAGCGCCGCTGGAACCATCTGCGCCCGCAACGCTGAAGTTGGCCGTAGCGCTGAAGTTGGCCGCGGCGCTGAAGTTGGCCGCAGCGGCGTTTTGATAAAATAAATACACCCCCACCGCAGCGACGATTACACCCTTTGGGAAACGATCACAGATGTTGGGCACACTCAGCGGGAAAGGATATTCCTTCTTTGATCTACACACTTTTTCTTTGCCTGCTCTGCGCCTGGGGCGCGGGAGTGGCCAACGGCAACCGTCATGCCAGCCTGCACCTGCTGCTGCTGGGCGCGGTGCTGCTGTTGTTTGTGGATACGCTCGGCCGTCGCCGCGTCATCGAATAATTTCACTCCGCCCGCGCCATGGCGGCCACGCACAAGGCCGTGCATGTGGTTTGACACTGTGCGGCGAGGCCAATAGAATCAAGTAGGTTCGCGCCCTGCGGGGCGCATTCCTATGCTGTCCTCCGCGCCCGCGGAGACCATGGCAGCGGCCCCGTGGCGGGGTAGCTCAGTCGGTTAGAGCGACGGTCTCATAATCCGTAGGTCGGCGGTTCGAATCCGCCCCCCGCTACCAGCGTTTCCTGCTCCTACATCATCTGCGGCAGCTTGCTTTCTGGCTATCACGCGCTAAGGTGATGGCCGGCACTGCATGTTTTTCCGCTTTATGGTCTAAGCAGAGGCGGCAATAGCACCGTGCGCCGCCGGAATCCTCTTCCGGCTCGCGGCGCAACTCAGGAAGGGCAACCAGTTCGAGGCGCCGCGGGAGCCCTCGGTGTGCGATGGCAAAACCGTTTGTATGGAGGTTGCCATGAAAATCTTCGCCGAAATCCTACTTGCTCTGTTGATCGCCATACCCCTGGCCCTGCTGGTCATCTTCGATCTGCCCGGACTGGGCATCATTCTCGCCATTGGCCTTGTCGGCTATGCCTATGTGATGAAAAAGAACCACGAGGCGGAGCTGGCTGGGCAGCAACAGCCGCCAGCCGCCGGCCCCACGGTGAACTTCAAGAAGGCCGCGTAGGGCAGCGACAGAACTTAAGGGCGCGGCGCACGGATGGCCGGGCGGCGAGGATCGGTCCCGTGTGTGACGGTGAAAAAACGTGAGGGAGATGCCGCGCCATCTCCCGGCAAAACGAAAGGCCCGCCAGCCACTCCGGCGGGCCTTTCCATGCATGGGCAAAGAGCGCGCCAATGTCAGCAGATGCACTCGCGCACTCCGCAGATGCGTTTGGCGTCAAACTATGCAGCTTGTCTGACCGGATAACGCACAGCCGGATGCCCGCAGCGTGACGCCTGTCACTGACCGCAACCGGCGGGCGAGACACAATGCCCGTCGGCTTTTCAACACCATTTTTACGTCATGCTGGCAACGCCACGGGCGTTGTTTGGTTCATCGTTCGCCTTCAAGGAGTTTCGCGATGCAGCAAGACCTCTTGTGCAGCCTTCGTCGTTTTCTTTGCTCGTTCCTTCCCTCCTCCGTGCTGCCGCAAAAGAGCGACCGTGCGCAACTGGATCGCGGATGGATCATCGCCAATCACAAGCTGGTCAGCTTTCATGCGGCCTTCCTCACCAGCCTGCTGAGCATCGATCCCACGGTCAGCTCGCGGCTGGATGTGATTCGCCAGATGTTTCTTGGCGTGGAACTGGTCATCAGTTGCGCCTTCTGGTACCTGGCATGGCACATCAACATCGCCGTGCATGAGATGGGCCACTACCTGGCGGCGGTGAAGACCAACAACCTGCGTCCTGAGCTGGCGGCCGAGGCCGAGAAGAAGCTCTCCGGCTCCACGGGCGAGCGCCTTGCCTGGTACGCGCGCATGTTTTTGCTGATTCCCTATGGGCGCTTTGAAGGCGTCAACAAGGAGAGCGGCAACTACCATCCGGCGGTGAAGACGCAGAACCTGGCGGTGGCCGCCGCCGGTCCGGAGTACAGCAAGCTGCTGTGCTGGGCCACGCTGCCGCTGGGACTGGCGCTGACACTGGGCGGAATGGTTTTGAGCGTGCCGATGTCGGTGTACGTGGGCCGCTTGTTCTTCACCATTGGCGTGGTGGCCATGCTGGACTTTCTGCTGGCCGATGCCGGCAAGTACAAGGCCTTCCGCCAGCGTCAGCAGGAGGCCGCGGCCAAGGCCGCCGAGGTTCGCGCCGCGGAGCCGGAGCGCACCGCCGACAGCGGACGTCCGGTGGACCCCAGCCAGTTGCGCCGCAAGCTGCGTCTGCATCGTTTGCAGGAGCTGCAACTGCCCGACGGAACCGTGGTCTTCGCCCCCTGGGAGTTCCGCAACTCCATCATGGGCGGCCGCCACACGGAGGAGATGGGCGGCAACCTCAGCTTCCAGGAGTTCATGTTCCTGCCGCTGACGGCGCATGACTACATCGAGGCGCAGCGCGTAACCAACATGCTGCAAAGCCGCGCCATTCAAATCATCCAGGACACCGAAGGCTTGAACTTTGTCGGCATCGGGCTGGAAGGCGGCATTGTGGCCAGCTACGCACGCCTGAAAGACGACCTGCTGCCGGAAGAGCGCGCCCTGCGCGTGGCCGTGCAGGCCATTGAGGAGTGCGGCTTCGTTCCCGACCGCGACGTCTGCCTGGCCCTGGACCCGGCGGCCAGCGAGCTGAGCAACGCCTATCGCGAAAAGACCGGAGAGACCAACGCAGTGGGCCAGTATCTGTTCTGGCGCGCCGAAGACCCCAAGGTGCTGACCACTGACGAGATGGTGGAGCTGTACATCCGCTGGGTGAAGAAGTATCCCATTGTGAGCATTGAAGACGGCTTTGCCGAAGACGACCATGAGGGCTGGAAGAAGCTGATGGCCGCGCTCGACAAGGACATCCTCATCATTGGCGACGACCTGGTGACGACCAAGGATTCGACGATCCGTCATTGCGCCGAGCTGGGGCTGATCAACACGGCGCTGATCAAGGCCAACCAGATTGGCACCCTGAGCGAGACCCTGCTGGCGACGCGCACGGCCAAGGAGATGGGCCTGTCGCTGGTAGTCAGCCATCGCTCGAAGAGTCCGAACGAGGTGATGGAGGCCGACATCAGCTTTGCCGTCGGCGCCCTGGGGTTGAAGTGCGGCGGCGGCGCAAACACCGAGCGCCTGGTGAAGTACGGCCGCATCGTGGAGTTGATGGAGCAGGCGCGCAAGGGCATTCGCATCACCCGCAAGCTGGACCCGGAGAGCGCCATCGTGGACATCAGCGCGCACGAGGAGCCGACCAACGCCGGCATCCCCACGGTAGGCGTGACGGTGATGCTCGACAACGGCATGAAGTTTTCGGCGGCGACACCGCTGGGCACCTCGGCCGGAACCGACGAGGCCATCCACCTTGTGGACAGCATCATTGAGGCCGGGCCGCTTACGCGCAAGTTCCCGCAGTTCTTCAAGCTAAACGAGCGCGAGAAGACCTACCGCTTTTTGCCCGACCTGAAGGCCGACGAGTTGGGCCGCGAGAGTCCGGAGCTGGCCTCGCTGTGGCTGCGCAGCAAGCGCTACGGCGGCAAGGGCTGCCTGAACGCCGTGGACAACGTGGAGCAGATCATCGCGCCGCACTTCCTGGGCAAAAAGCTGAGCGCCCTGGGTAGTTTGGCGGACGTGGACCACGCGCTGCTGGCCCTGGAGTTGGAGATGGCGCAGAAGCGCGGCAAGCTTTCACCCAATGCCACGGTGGATGAGCGCATCCTGACCATGCAGCGCAAGGCCAACCTGGGCATGAACGCCGTGCTCAGCATGAGCCTGGCCATGGGCCGTTTGCTGGCCGCTCGCGAGGGTGCGGAGCTGCCGGATATTTTGCGCGCAGCCGAGCCGGCGATTGACCGCGAGGCTCTGTATGGCGTGAAGAGCGCCGCAGATGCGTCGGCGGTGAAGGCCAGCGCCATCGGCGTGTAAGCGGCAATCACACACCGCATCGCTGATGGCCCAAACGCGTTGCACAAGACATAAGCGCAGGAGGATTGCTCCTGCGCTTTGCTTTTTCACGCGAATCATTACACGCGAATGCACATCTTCCACGGCAAGCGCGGCGGCTAGCAGTCGTCCGGGCCGGGCAGGCGGATATTTTCTTCCTTGCAGATTTTTTCCAACTGCCGCACCGACCAGCAGGCCTTGAAGTCGTAGAAGATGCGGAAGGGCTGTTGCAGCATCTCCAGCACGGTGAGGGTCTGCGCGTCGCTCCATGCGGGCAGGGCGCGGCAGACCTCATCGAGCGGGGCGTGGCTGAGCTTGAGGGTGATGAGTCCCCAGCTCAGGTTGCCGGCATGCAGTGAGAGGTCTTCCAGCCCGTTCTTCAGAATCTGTTTGCGTGCCAGCAGCACGCGGCGCTCGCCCACGTTGTGCAACACCTGCATATATTTTTCAAACAGCACCCACTCGTTCACCAGCATGGCAATCTCGGCCGGGGTAAAGGCCTTCCAGAACTTGATGGGATAGCGCAGGCAGAGGAAGCGGCCGAGCATGAAGGCGCCTGCCTCGTAGCCGGAGAGGTGGCTTTCCTTCAGCGTGGCCAGGGTGCGGCGGAAGAAGCGTATCTTGCGCTCCAGGGTGAGCATTTCGAAGACGTTGCTCTGGCCCAGATGGTCGCCGATGTCGCTCTTGAGCACCTCCTCGGAGTAAAGCTCCTCGTGGTTGTCGAACCAGGCGTTGACCAGGCGGCGGGCGCTGTCGGTATCCGTGCGCAGCTCAAAGTTCACCAGGCGGATGACCTCGCCGAGGGTGGAGCTCTGGTCAAACTCCAGGCCGCGGTTGAGCTGCTGATAGTAGCGGAAGGCGTAGGCGATCTGCGCGAAGCTGGTCGTTTCGTCCTCGTCGAGGGCGAAGATTTCTCCCTGCATGTAGCGCAGCAGGCGGCCCGGGCGGAAGTGGGCGCGGCCGATATAGACCGTGGCATGGCGAGAACTGATGGTGATCCAGTCGCCCTCACGAACCTCCACGCCCTCGGCGTTGATGAGCCCGCCATCCTCGCGCTGTTCCAGCCGCACGCCGCTTTTTTCCAGGCTGAGCAGGCCGGGGATGCCGAGGCTCTGGCAGATGGTGACGACGTGCACGGCGGCCGAGGTGAGGCTGATGATGGCATCCATCTCACGCATCACCGCCGAATCGGTGGGCAGGAAGGTCTGCTTGCAGAGGCAGACTTTTTCTCCCTGGCCCTTGGCGGTGAGCGCGGTTGCACCGCTGAAGAAGACGCGCGCGCTCATGGCCGAACGCGGCAGCACGCTGACGCCGGTGCAGAACCTCTGCAACGCCTGCAGGTCGTGCTCGTCAATCGTGTCGCTGGTGAGCTGCTTGATGTGATAGGGGCGGATCAGTTCGGTGACGCGCTGGCGGCTGATGATGCCGGATTTGTGCATGTCCACGGCGCTGATGACGGCGGCGCGGCCAACCATGCCTGTCTGGTTGAGCTGAAGCAGGGCGAAGAGCTGGTGGCGCTCGGTGGCCTCCACCGCAAACTCGATGGTGACCGGCGACTCGAACTCGCGCTCCAGATGGCCGAAGCTGGGCACAAAGTGATGCACGGCCGGGAAGCTGTCGCGGATGGCCTCCGGATCTTCGAAGGCCAGGGACTTGGCCTCGGCCGTGCCGGTCATCATCTCCTCGCCAAAGACGTTGTGCGCGGTTTGCAGTTCGCTGCCGAGGCCGGTCTGCGAGTGGCGGCTGTTGACCACGCCGACGTAAGCCGACTCATCGCGCACGGTGCAGACCATTTTTTGCAGGATGAGGCTGGGATGATGCTCGGCGCCTCGGCAGAGGGCCAGCACAAGCTCCTGGTTGGCCTCAAAATGATGGTAGGCCTGGCGGGCGAGGAAGGATGCCTGGCGATAAGGGTCCTCGACGAGCTCACGATGTTCGCGGCTCAGCTCCTGGCAAAGGCGCGCGGTCAGCTCGACCACCTGCTCGTCGGCCAGGTCGGCGCGAACTTCGCCCAGCAAACGTGTGTAATCCTCGCGGCCCAGCGCCTGGCAAAGGTTGCGCAGGTTGTTGAGAAACATCTTATGCGCCGCCTGCAGGCCGTAACGTTTTTCCAGGCTGGGCAGGGTGCGCGGCGTGACGCCCACGTTGAGGTAGGTATCGAGCAGGCCGGGAATGTAATACGCGGTGGCGCAGCGCAGGGCGAAGATGAGCGGCTCGTTGGGGTCGCCGAGCTTCTGCATGGTCAGCAATTCAAGCTGGCGGATGGCCTCGGCCAGATGCAGCTCAAAATCCTTGTGGCGCTCGGCGTAGGTCTGCGTGGTGAGCACGGCAAAATCCGGCACGGGATAGCCCATCTGGCTGAGCTTGAGCAGGATGAAGGCCTTCTGGCTGATCTCCTGTTCGCTGTGCGTCTGCTGGCTGCTGCTGGGCACCACGTAGGGGCTCTCCGAAGGCGGCACGGGTGAGATGCCGAGAAAGCCTTCACTGGTGCGCACACAGGCCAGTTGCTGGGCGGAGTCCTTGTGGCCATTGCGGGCGTTGAGGATGAGCGCCAGGTGCGCCTTGGCCTCGTCGAGCGAGGCGTTGCAGAGGGTGGGCAGGTCGGTCTCCCGCACGTTGAGCGAGAGCTGCGGGCCACTTGCCAGGCGATAGGTGGCCACCGGCGGCAGATAGCCGATGGGCTGCGGCGGAATGGGCTCTCCGGCGGCGGGCATGGCGCGGCGGGAAAGCAGTGTGCGGCGATTGTAGAAGCTGCCGCGGATGCGCAGTTCGGCGATATCGGCGGATGCGAGCAGGTCCATAGACGGCAATTCCCCGGGCGGCAAGGTTAGTCCGGCAGGGGCAATGCCTGTCTGTGTGGAAAGTCACCGGCGGCGGTGACCCGTGGCCCGGGCAGTGCAAGGATTCCCCGGACAGGATAAGGTCAACCGCCCGGCAGGCGGGTTTAATAGATTGCAGCAGAAGGGCTTGGCGTGCGCAGGTGGGCGCGCCGGGCAATTACTTTGGAACCAGCAGCGCAACATCCGGCGAGAAACCGGGTTTGCCTACCTAGCAGCCATGGGGTCATGATGCACCCGGCTGAAGTGTACGAGAGTCGACGCAAGGAGCGACGAGTTTATGAAATGGAATCAAGCAGTTCGAGAGTTTTTCCAGCCGGCGGAAGCCGTGCGCACCAACGCCCAGGCGCTGGCGCAGACCGCCCGTGGTGGAGTGGCCCTGCTGCTGAGTGCGCTGATGATTATGGTCCCCATGGGCCAGGCAACGGCGTTTGCGCAGGAAGTTGCCATGCCGGCCGCACAGGCTAGTACTACGCCGGCCGCCGGCAGCGAGCCGCTGACGCAGGCTCAGTTGGGCCAGTTGGTGGCGCCCATCGCGCTCTACCCTGATTCGCTGGTGGCGCAGGTGCTGGCGGCTTCAACCTATCCCACGCAGGTGGTGGAAGCCGACCGCTGGGTGCAGGCGCAGGGCAGCGCCCCGGCCAACCAGATTGCCGCCGGTGCCGACGCCCACACCTGGGACGCCAGCGTGAAGGCCTTGTGTGCCTTCCCAACCGTGTTGGCACAGATGGACAAGAACATTCAGTGGACGACCGATTTGGGCAACGCCTACTACAACCAGCCGCAGGATGTGATGGACGCCGTGCAGGCCATGCGCCACAAGGCTCATGATGCAGGCAACCTGCGCAGCACTCCGCAGCAGACGGTGACGGTGCAGGATGAAGCCATCGCCATTGCTCCGGCCAATCCGGAAGTGGTGTATGTGCCGGTGTATAACCCCTGGTCGGTGTGGGGCTATCCGGTAGCCATGTATCCGGGCTTTTACTGGGCGGCGCCTCCGGGAATCTTCTGGGGCGGCATGGCAGTCGGCTTTGGACTGGGCATCGGCATCGGCCTGTGGGGCGGCTGGGGCTGGGGCTGGGGACACTGGGGCTGCGGCTGGGGTCCGCATTGGGGCGGGCGCGGCGTGTTCTATAACCACAACACTTACATTACGCACAGCAGCACGGTGTACAACCGCGGCTACGGCCGCCCGGGTGGACCTCCGCGCAGCTTTGCCGGAACCCGCGGCAGCTATGCACGGCCGGGTGCGCGTCCGGGTGGCGGCTACAACCGTCCTGGCGGCGCGGGCTTCAACCGCGGCGGGGCTGGCATGAATCGTCCGGGAGCGGGCGGTACGGCACGGCCGGGAACGACGGGACGCAGCTATGGACAGACTGGCATGAACCGTGGAGGCAGCAACATGCGGCCGGGTGGCACGGTCAGCCGTCCGGGCAGCGCAGGCAGCTATAACCGTCCGGGAGGCAGCTCGATGAGCCGTCCCAGCAGCGGTGGCAGCCGGCCCAGCATGGGCGGATCGCGCGGCATGAGCGCGCCGCGCAGTTCGGGTGGCGGGCATGTAAGCGCACCGCGCAGCTCCGGCGGCGGGCACATGAGCAGCGGTCACAGCTCAGGCGGCCATTCGGGTGGCGGCGGACGCCGTCGCTAAACAAACTAGGTACCTAACCAGTGGGGAGGCCAAACGGCCTCCCCACTTTTATGCCATCCGCGGCCAACGAATTTCATCCAATCCATTAATTTCTTGTTCATATCGATTTCGATTCTGCTAATCTTTTTTCATCCCTTAGTAATTCCGTTCACCGTTACACGAAGACACCAATTTCGAAGGAGCTTGGCCGATGAGAAGCCGCTCGATCGCCGTTCTATTTGTTTTTCTACTCACCATTTTTGCCTGTTGCGCGATGGCGCAAACCTTCCGTGGCAGCATCCAGGGAACCGTGACGGATGCCAGCGGAGCCGCGGTAGCCGGAGCCCGGGTCGAAGTCAGCAGCCCGGAGACCGGACTTCGCCGTCACATCCTGACCAACGCGGCAGGCGAGTACGTGGCCAGCGAACTTCCGCTGGGCACCTACACGGTGGCGATTGAAAAGGCAGGCTTCCGCAAGGTGAACCTGACGCAGATTCCGGTGAGCGTGGGCGCACCGGCCCGTGCCGACGCGCACTTGCAGGCCGGCGAAGTGAAGGAAACGGTGGAAGTGGTGGCCGACGTTCCCATGGTGGAGACGGCCAGCAACACCACGGGCGGCACCATCGGCGCGGCCGAGGCCAGCGAGCTGCCGGTGAACGGACGCGACTTTACCAAGCTGCTGGAGCTGGTACCCGGCACCACGAGCGATCCGGTGGGCTCGACCGAATCGGCCGGCAGCTACGGACTGTTCAGCCTGAACGGCAACCGCGGCCGCAGCAACAACTACCTGTTGGACGGCACGGACATGAATGACGGCTACCGCAACCTGCCCAGCATCAACCAGGCGGGCGTGTGGGGATGCCCCTCGACGATCCTTCCGGTGGACGCGCTGGCCGAGATTCCCGTGACCGGCAGCCCGGAGGCCGAATTCGGACGCAGCTCGGGCGCCACGGTCAACATTGTGACCAAGAGTGGCACCAACGTCCTGCACGGCACGGCCTTTGAGTACTTCCGCGACGCCGCACTGGGCGCGCGCAACTACTTCAACACTACGGTGTATCCCAAGAACAGCTTCACCAACCATCAGTTTGGCGGCAGCCTGGGCGGCACCATCGTCAAGGACAAGAGCTTCTTCTTTGTGGCCTACGAGGGTCAGCGCGAAAACGGCGGACTGCCGCAGCTGGGCCAGGTTCCCACCCAGGCCGATATTGCGGCCAACACGCCGATGGGCGGCATCAACCCGGTCATCCAGAACCTGCTGGCTCGTAACCCCTGGGGCACCCTGCCGGCCAGCGGACTGGGCAATGAGACCTTCAGCACGCCCTTCAGCAACGACAGTGACAACCTGATCGTGAAGGTGGACCAGCACCTGAAGCTGTTCAGCGCCGGCGACCTGCTGACCGGTCGCTACTTCTTCAGCCGCGGCACGCAGAGCTTCCCGCTGGGCATGCTGGCCACGGGCAGCAGCGCGCCGGGCTTCAACACCTACACTCCGACGCACGTCAACATCCTCTCGCTGAGCTACACCACGGTGCCGCGCAACGACCTGATCATCGAAATCCGCGGCGGCTACAACCGCTTCCTGCAGGGCTTCCTGCCGCAGGATCGCTCCTTCAACCCGGAGACGATTGGCCTGTACACCCTGCCGGACGCGATCCTGGAGCCGAAGGTTGACCTGGCACACGACACCGGCCTGCCCACCATCAACGTGGGCGCCTATAGCCCGATCGGCGCCACCGCCAGCGACGCGCGCGGCCGCATCGACACCAACTACCAGCTCTTCGGCAACCTCAGCCTGACCAAGGGCAAGCACAACTTCAAGACCGGCTACGAGTGGCGGCGCACGTTCATCAACAGCTATATCGACAGCGGCCACCGCGGCAAGCTGGGCTTCAACTCACTGGGCGACTTCCTCGCCGGCACGATTGACAGCGGCAGTTCGGCGGCCGGGGCGGGCACGCGCTACACCTACCAGAACAACAGCGGCGCCTACTTCCAGGATTCCTGGAAGGCAACCAAGCGGCTGACCGTGAACTACGGCGTGCGCTGGGATTACTTCGGCGTGGTGGGCGAAAAGAATCACCAGTTCAGCCTGTTTGACGTGAACACGGCGGGCCTGCTCCCGGTGGGCACCGGCGGCGGACCGTCGACGCTGTATCCGAAGGACTACAACAACTTCGCGCCGCGCATCAGCCTGGTGGACGACCTGCTGGGCAACGGTAAGCTGGTGCTGCGCACCGGCGTGGGCATCTTCTACGACGGCGCATCACAGGACTTCTTTGTGGGCAACCAGCCGTGGAACACCTATGCGGCGCAGGCCGGCCCGGCGTTCAACAACATCCAGTTCTCCTTCTCTCCGGCCTCGCAGATTCAGAGCGGGCATGAGGTTTTTGATCCCTCCACCTACAGCCCGAACTCGGCCTTCACGGTCAGCCAGGCGCTGGCCACTCCGCGCTACGTCAGCTACAACCTGAACATCGAGTCGCAGGTGACGAAGAAGATTGCCGTGCAGGTGGGCTATGTCGGCTCGCAGGGCCGCCACCTCTTCCGCTTCCGCGACATCAACCAGTTCAACAACGTCAACGGTACGGTGGATAACTGCGGCAACGGCACCAGCATCGGCTACGGCAGCCAGTGCTTCCCCAACTACTACTATGTGAACCAGGTCGAGACCAGCGCGGAGTCGAACTACAACTCGCTGCAGGCTACGTTGAAGCTGCAGAACTGGCACGGGCTGACCTCGACGGTGAACTACACCTGGGCGCACTCGATTGACACGGCCAGCGACGGTTTGGACTTTGTGCCCAACGCCGCGCAGCCGGACAACAGCTGGAATCCCCACGCCGAGCGCGCCAGCTCGAACTTTGACGTGCGCCAGCGTTTGCAGTGGTACTTCAGCTACAACCTGCCCAAGGTGGATACCTTGAAGTGGCTGACCAACGGCTGGGCGCTGGACGGCATGTTCAACTTTGCCACCGGCCAGCCCTACACCGTGCACTACCTCTTCGAGGGCGACTACAACGGCAGCGGCGAATACTTTGGCCGTCCGGACATCATCGGCAACCCGAAGGCCAAGCACGGCATCAACAACGCCGATGGCGGCTATAACCTGCTGAATGCCGCGGCCTTCGCCGTTCCCTGTACCTGGGATAGCGTGGCCGGCGGCTGCGTGCCCGGCACCAAGCATCCCGGCAACGAGGGCCGCAACGCCTTCAACTCGCCGAACTACTTCAACTTCGACCTCTCCATCAACAAGACGACGAAGCTGACCGGACGGGTGACCCTGAAGCTGGAAATCGACCTGTTCAACATCTTCAACCACCCGAACCTGAGCAACCCGCTGCTGCCGGGCTTCTCCATTGACGCCTTTGGCACCAGCAACTTTGTGCCTACCGGCGGCGGCACCACCGGACGCCTGGTGGGCGGCGGCACCAACGGCACGGGCTTTGTGCAGACCGTCGCCACGCCCGACGTGGGCAGCGGCAACCCGTTCCTGGGTGGCGGCGGCCCGCGCACGGCGCAGTTGGCCGCGCGCATCAGCTTCTAACCAGCAACCCTGCGCCAGCCGGCGCAGCCAACGAAGGCCGTCCCTTGGGGCGGCCTTCTTCTTTTCCTCCCCCGGAATAGCAAGTACCAGCAGGTGCAGTGCCGGGCGCGGTGTTTTACACTCATTCATGCAGGTTCCAGGGAGAGAGAAACCCACGATGAAAACATTGATCCGCGCCGCCCGTTCCGCAGGGCTTGCCGCGCTGCTGTGCCTTGTGCCGGGACTGTGCCACGCCGGCAACGCCAAACCCGTGGCAGCCAAGCCCGGGCCAGCCAAGCCTGACGTAGTGCTGGGCAGCATGGAAAAAGAGCTGGCGCGCGCCCAGGGCGAGCTGGGCAAGCTGACACCGCCCGCTTACTACATCAGCTACACGGTCTTTGACCAGCAGACATCGATCGCCTTTGGATTGAACGGCAGCCTGGTGACGAGCCAGTCCGGACGCAAGCGCCAGGCCGACGTCATCATGCGCGTGGGTTCGCCTGAACTGGACAACGCGCACCAGGAGAACCGCCCCTCGGCCATCAGCAGCGACTCTCTGCCGCTGGAAGACAATGCGGCGGGCATTGCGCACGGGCTGTGGCGGCTGACCTTTAGCGGCTACCGCAGGGCGGCCACCGCCTATTTGAACGTGAAGACCAAGAGCGAGGTGAAGGCCAAGGAGGATGACCTCTCGGCCGACTTCAGCAAGGAGACAGCCAGCCACCACGTGGAGTACAAGGACGTGGCCCCGGGCGCCGAGCAGAAGGCGATGGAAGAGTTCGCGCGGCGCTTCTCACGGGCCTTCCGCAACTATCCCTACATCTACTCCTCCGGCGTGATGGTGACCAGCGAGAAGAGCCTGGAGCGTTTTGTAAGCAGCGAGGGCGGCCGCGTGGTGACCCCTTCGACCTCGGTGCGCGTGGTCATCCAGGCGGAGACCCGCGCCGAAGACGGCATGGAGCTGATGCGGGTGGAGACCTTCCAGGCCGAGAGCATGAGCCAACTGCCCCCGGCGGCGGAGATTGAGGCCAAGGTGGAGCGGATCGCCAAGGACCTGAAGGCCCTGCGCTCGGCTCCGGTGGCTGAACCCTATGACGGTCCGGCGCTGCTCAGCGGCCGCGCCTCGGGCGTCTTCTTCCATGAGGTGCTGGGCCACCGGCTGGAGGGCCAGCGCCAGCGCGGCGACGAGGAGGGCCAGACCTTTACCAAGAAGCTGAAACAACTGGTGCTGCCGGAGTTCCTCTCCGTGACCGACGACCCGACGCAACACTCGATTGGCAGCACGCACCTGGCGGGCTCGTATGATTTCGACGACGAAGGCATGCCGGCGGCAAAGGTTGAGGTCATCAAGAATGGCGTGCTGCGTAACTTCCTGCTCTCGCGCATGCCCATCAAGGGCTTTGACCACAGCAACGGACATGGGCGGGCACAGGCCGGATTCATGCCGGTGGGGCGCCAGGGCAATCTGATCGTCACCTCGACGCACACGGTGCCGGAAGGGCAACTGCGCGGCCTGTTGATTGACGAAGCCAAAAAGCAGGGCAAGCCCTACGGCCTTTACTTTGAGGACATTCAGGGCGGCTTTACGTTGACCCAGCGCGCGCTGCCGCAGGCCTTCCAGGTGCTGCCGGTGATGGTGTGGCGCGTCTATACCGACGGGCGGCCCGATGAACTGGTGCGCGGTGTGGATATCGTAGGCACGCCGCTGGCGGCGATGAACCGCATCCTGGTGACGGGCGACACGACGGCAGTGTTCAACGGCGTCTGCGGAGCGGAGTCGGGTGGGGTCGCGGTTTCCGCGGCGGCGCCGGCAATTCTGTTCAGCGAGATTGAAACGCAGAAGCGGCAAAAATCGAAGGAGCGGCTGCCCATTCTGCCTCCACCGGGCTTTGAAAAAGAAAACAAGAAGGCTGGAGGCGCGCAATGAGCCGGAGCATCCGAATGATCTTCTCCTCGAGAATCCTCATGATGAAAAAGCGCGCCTCGAACTCCCATTGCGTTGCCCTGCTGCTGGCCGCGCTGATGATGATGCCCGCCAGTCTGCCGGCCCAGGACGCCAAGGGCGGGGATGATCCCGTGTTGCGCAGCCTGCAGGTGGAGATGGCGCGCAGCAAGGCCGAACTCAAGCTGGATCAATCGCTCACGCCGTACTTCATCGACTATCGCGTGATTGACGTGGACAACTGGGACGCCGACGTGGCCTTCGGCAGCGTGCGGCACGAGGCGAGCAGCCGCGCCCGCTTCCTGCTGGTGCAGGTGCGGGTGGGCGACTACAAGCAGGACAACAGCAGCGGACGCGGCGAGGGAACTTTCGAACTGATGCCCGTCGATGGCGACGAGCAGAGCTTCCGCTTCCAGGTGTGGCAGGCCACGGACAAGGCCTACAAGCAGGCTCTGGAGATGCTGACGGAAAAACAGTCGCGGCTGAAGAACCTGACCATCGACCATCCGGTGGATGACTTCGCTAGAACCGAGCCGGTGGTCAGCCTGGGCGCAACCGCCACGCTGCACCTGGAGCGCGAGGGCTGGCTAAGGCAGATGCGCGAGGCAACCGATCTCTACAAGACGGATGCGCGGATCCAGTTCCTGGGCGCGACCATCAGCGCCAAGGCCGTCAACCGCTACGAGTTGAACAGCGAAGGCACGGTGGTGCGCAGCGGCCAGGAGCTTTACCGCATGACCCTGGGCGGCACCACGCAGGCCGATGACGGCATGCATCTGGAGCGCGCCCAGGCCTTTGGCGGACACACCGCAGCGGACATACCCGCGGCGGGCGAGTTTGTGGAGAAGGCGAAGGCCATGGTCGCCTCGCTGAAGCAACTGCGCACGGCGCCGCTGGCCGATGAGGACTATCACGGCCCGGTGCTGTTTTCGGCCGACGCAGCCGGCACGGTCTTTACTACTCTGGTGGGAGACAACGTGCTGGGCCACAAGCCGGAACTGGGACAGAATGCCCGCGTACGTGGCGCCTTTGCCAGCAGCTATAAAACACGCGTGCTGCCGGAGTTCCTGACGGTGGTGGACGACCCGGCTCGGACCACCGCTGGCGGCAAGAGCCTGATGGGCCACTATGACGTGGACGACGAGGGCGTGCGCGCTCAGCGCGTGGTGCTGGTGGACAAGGGCGTGCTCGTCAGCTACCTGCTGGGACGTACTCCAATCCGAGACTTTGCGGCCTCCAACGGCCATGGCCGCTCCAACGTGCCGCTCGGCTGGACGGGTCCCGGTATAGGCAACCTGGTGGTGGAGGCGGCAAACGGCGTCGCCCCCGCGGAGTTGAAGCAGAAGCTGATTGCCATGTGCAAGGAGCGCGGGCTGGAGTATGGCTACCGCGTGGAAACCATGGCCGGTCCGCGCGCGCCCCGGCTGCTCTACCGCGTGTATGTGAGCGATGGGCACGAGGAGCTGGTGCGCGGCGCGCTGTTTGGCGACCTCGATCAGCGCTCCATGCGCACCGCGCTGGTGGCGGCCGGCAACGACGTGTGGGTGGAAAACGACATCCTTCCCATGCCGCACAGCGTCGTGTCGCCCAGCGTACTGTTTGACGACCTGGAGCTCAAACGCCAGACCAGCGGTAAGGAGAAGCTGCCGGATTATCCTCCGCCGACAGTACAGTAACGCCAACCGATGCACGTGGCCCCGCGGCCAGCACGGCGCGGGGCCTTTGCTTTGCCGCAATGCACGCCGGGCACGGGATACAATCTACTGATGGGCAGCTCACCAAAGGAAACTCCATGGCCGTCGCCGGCCTCGCTGGTGGTGCCGCTGTCATTCGACCATCTGCGCGTGGTGCTGGTGCGGCCGCGCAACCCATTGAACATCGGCGCAGCAGCAAGGGCGATGAGCAACTTCGGCTTCCTGCATCTGCGGCTGGTGAATCCCTGGGCGCCATCGTTTGAAGGCGCGCGCTCGGCCGTGGGAGCGGCGGAGTTGCTGCAACAGGCAGAGGTTTACTCCACGGTGGCCGAAGCCGTCGGCGATTGCCAGCTTGTGGTGGGTACCACGGCCGTTGGCGAGCGTGGCCTGGAGCAGCCCCTGCAGACCGTGGCGCAGGCCGCGCCGCGCATCCGCCGTGCGTTGGGCCGTGGGCCGGTGGCGCTGCTCTTCGGCTCGGAGAAAAGCGGGCTGACCAAACAGGACCTCGACCACTGCCATGTGATCGCGAAGATTCCCACACGCGACGCGCACATCTCCATGAACCTAGGGCAGGCGGTGGCCATTTGCCTGTACGAGCTGGCGCGCACGGGCGCCCGCAAGGCCGTCACCGGCAAGGCAAAGCCCGCCACGGCCGAGGAACTGGAGCGCATCACCAACGTGTTGTTTGATGCCCTGCAAGTGAGCGGACATGTGCCGGAGCGCAGCGAGGCCATGATGCTGGAAAAGATGCGCCGCCTGGTGCGCCGCCTGCAAGCCAACGAGAAGGACGCGACGGCGCTTCTGGGTATGTTGCGCAAAATCCTGTGGAAGTTGAAGCATCCCGCAAAAATCATCTGAGCAAGGCCGCCCGGCGCTTTCGCTCTTGAAAGCCGCGCCACGGTGGCGGAAACTGAAAGCATGAACGCCGTCGCCGTGATCCCCGCCCGCATCGCCTCCACCCGTTTGCCGCGCAAGCCCCTGCGAGAGATTCTTGGCAAGCCGATGATTCAGCGCGTCTACGAGGCCGCCAAAGCCTGTCGCGGATTGAGCCAGGTGATCGTGGCCACCGACAGCGAGGAGATCCTTGCGCTGTGCCGCCACTATGGCTGGGAGGCGCGGCTGACCAGCCCGGAGTGCCGCAGCGGCACCGACCGCGTCTTTGAGGTGGCGCAGCAGGTGAAGGCCGATCTGTATGTGAACGTGCAGGGCGACGAGCCGCTGGCCCGCCCCGAGCATCTGGACGTGCTGCTGGGCGTGATGAAGCCGGGCGTGGAGGTGGGCACCATCTACACGCCCTGCCGCGCCGAGGACGTGGCCAACCCCAACGCGGTGAAGGTGGTGTGCGCTCTCGATGGCCGCGCGCTGTACTTTTCGCGCTCGACGATTCCCTTTGACCGCGACCTTACAGGCACAGTCCGCTTCAGCAAGCACCTGGGCTTTTATGCCTACACCCCGCAGGCGCTGGCCGCGTTTTGCCAGTGGCCGGAGAGCGAGTTGGAGCGCAGCGAGCGGCTGGAGCAGCTTCGCTTCCTCGATCACGGCGTGGCCATCCACGCCGCCGAGACGCCCTTTGACACCGTGGGCGTGGACACCGAGGACGACCTGCGCAAGGTGGAGGCCATCCTGAAGGCCGAGGGTCGCGCGTAGGAATGACGACCTTGGATCCGGCTTCACGGCAACCGGCCCGTCAACTGCTTCGCATCGCGCTGCTCGTCTTCGGCGGGCAGGTGCTGCTGCTGTATGTGGCACACTGGGTTTTTCAGAGCGCCAATACCATCTTCGGAGCCTTCTTCCTAAGCCACGATTTCGTTTATTTCTACGATGGCGCGCGCACCTGGCGCGATGGACATGACCCCTACACCTCACGCGGATTTGTCACGCCGCCGCTCTCGCTGCTGATTCCGCGGATGCTGAGCGGGCTGACGATGTTACAGGCCACCCGCTGCTTCCTGTGGCTGAACCTGGTGCTGGCACCGCTCGCGCTGTGGTGGCAGGCCCGGCGTTTGGGGCTGCACGCGCGGGAGCTGGCAATGTTTGGTGCGGTGGCCTTTCTGTTTGTCTCCACCCATGAGAGCATTCGCGGCGGCAACATGGACGCACTGATGCTCATGCTGCTGATCATGGCCTTTGCCGCGCGCCGCCAGGCGGCAGGAGCGGCGGCATTGGCCGCAAGCATCGGACTCAAGCTGTACTCGGTAATTTTGCTGCCGGTTCTGTTGCGCCGCCACCAGTGGCGTTATGCGGCGATGGCCACTGGCTGGCTGGTGCTGATGATGCTGCCTTTTGTGCGGCTGTGGCCAGCGGCCGTGCATGCGCTGTTTGCCCGCGACGCGCGCTTTTTGCAGATGTCAATTGCGCCGCCCACGCTGTTTTTCACCTTTGCCGGGCTGGTTACGCCCTTCGATCGGCAGCTTTGCCTGCTCTTCTGGCTGGTGACCTTTGCCGTGGCCCTGTGGCGTGACCGCAACCGCGAGATTGGTCCGCTGACGGCGGCTCGCTACGTGCCGTGGATGCTGGCCTGGCCGGCGCTGGTCTTCTCCTACGAGGGGATTCTGGCCCTGCTGGTGCTGGCCGGGCTGGTGGCCACCGCCTTGCGCAGGCCCTTGCGCTGGGCGGAGTACGGCATCTTCGTGGGCTTCCTGCTGCTGGGCATCCACGTGGAGCACCTGACCAACCTGATGCCGCTGACCACCGAGGATTATGTGAACTCCCGCAATCACGCCGCCGCCATACAGGCCATCGGCGTGGTGATGATGATTGTGTGCACCTGCTTGGGGCCGGGCGAGGATACCCCGGCGGAGGCCGCAGATAGCGCGGCTTTAGCCGGAGGACAAAACTCCGGCTGAAGGTAAAATTTTTACATCTTCCCACTAGCGCAATCGCGCAACAGTCCGTAAAGTATGGCGGAGGAGCAACGCGAATGAGTACTGAACACGAGATGGAAGAGTTACAGGAAGCGGCCGAGGCAGGACAACACTCACACCTGGCGGCGGTAAGCCTGACCATGTCTATCCTGGCCGTGCTGGTGGCGGTTGCCGCACTGCTCAGCCACCGCTCACACACCGAAGAAGTGCTGCTGCAGGATAAAGCCACCGACACCTGGAACTATTACCAGGCGAAGAACATCCGCGCCCACACCACGGAGCAGATCGACGAGCTGCTGAAGGTCGTTCCGCTCAAGAATCCCGAGGCTGCCGAGGCGCTGCTGAAAAAGCACGAGGCAGCGCTGGAGAAGAGCAAGGAAGAGCGCGCCGAGGTGATGAAGGAAGCCCGCGCACTGGAGGCCGAAGTGGCGCTGTACACGCACCGCGCCGACCGCTACGACCTGGGCGAGACACTTCTGGAAGTCGGCTTGGTCATCTGTTCCATTACGCTGCTGACCAAGCGCAAAACGTACTGGTATGCGGGCATTCTAGCCGGCATTGTCGGCGTGGTGGCCACCGCGCTGGGACTGCTGCTGCACTGACGCACCCGCCTGAAAAAAAGAGAGGCCACCCGGCATGGGTGGCCTTTCCATTTGCGGACTGATAACACTACTGCATAAACGGATCGTCCTTCATGCCAAGGCTCTTGACCAAAAATCCCCAGGCGTCGGTGATCTCGTCAATCGTCTTGCTGATGGGCTTGCCCGCGCCGTGCCCGGCCTTGGTCTGGATGCGGATGAGCACCGGTGCCGGACCGCCCTGTGCGGCCTGCAAGGTGGCGGCGAACTTGAAGCTGTGCGCCGGCACCACGCGGTCGTCATGATCGGCGGTCATGATGAGCGTGGCCGGATACTTTACGCCCGGCCTGATGTTGTGCAGCGGCGAGTACTTGTAGATGGCCGCAAACTCCTCCGGGTTGTCGCTCGAGCCGTAGTCGCTCGTCCACGCCCAGCCGATGGTGAACTTGTGGAAGCGCAGCATGTCCATGACGCCGACGGCGGGCAAGGCTGCGCCGTAGAGCTCTGGCCGCTGCGTGATGCAGGCGCCCACCAGCAGGCCCCCGTTGCTGCCGCCCTGGATGGCCAGCTTGCTGCTCTGGGTGTAGTGATTGGCGATGAGCCACTCACCGGCCGCGATGAAGTCGTCAAAGACGTTCTGCTTGTGCAGCTTGGTTCCGGCCTGGTGCCAGGGCTCACCATACTCTCCACCGCCGCGCAGGTTGGCCACCGCGTAGACGCCGCCCATCTCCATCCAGACGAGCGCGCCCACACTGAAGCCCGGCGTCAGCGGAATGTCAAAGCCACCGTAGCCGTAAAGCAGCGTCGGGTTGGTGCCATCCAGCTTGATGCCCTTCTTCGAAGTGATGAACATCGGCACGCGGGTGCCATCCTTGCTGGTGTAGAAGACCTGCCGCGTCTCGTACTCCTCGGGATGGAACTTGACCTTCGGCTGGCGGAAGACCGTACTCTTGCCGGTGGCCACGTCATAGCGATAGATGGTGGCCGGCGTGGCGTAGCTGGTGTAGGAGTAGAAGGTGTGACGCTGTTCGCGGCGCCCGCCGAAGCCTCCGGTGGTGCCGATGCCGGGCAATTCCACCGTGCGCATAAACTTGCCGGTGCGCTCAAAGACCTTCACCACGGTGTGCGCGTCCTTCAGGTAGCTGGCGATGAACTTGTGATCCACCATGCTGGCGTATTCCAGCTTTTCCGTGCTCTCAGGAATCAGGGTCTTCCAGTGCTCCGGCTCGGGATGGCGAAGGTCCACCTCAACCAGGCGGCTGAAGGTGGCGCCCTGGTTGGTGACGAACCAGAAGAGGGGGCCGTCGTTATCCACAAAGTTGTAGCTGGCGTCCATCTTGTCCATCAGCGGCACAACCGGGCTCGCGGGCTTCGTCAGGTCCTTGTAATAGACGCGGTTCTTCGGGTCGGTACCCTCGCTGACGTGGATGAGCAGGTAGTGGCCGTCGTCGGTGACCGCGCCGCCGAAGCCCCACTCCTTGTGGTCGTCGCGCTTGTAGATCAATTCGTCTTGCGATTGCGGTGTGCCCAGCTTGTGGAAGTAAAGCTTCTGGTAATAGTTGGTGTCGCGCAGGGCGGAGCCCGCCTTGGGCTCGTCGTAACGGCTGTAGTAGAAGCCGCTCGCGTCGCGGGTGAACGCCGCGCCGCTGAACTTGGACCACTTGATCACGTCGGGCAGGTCTTTGCCGGTGGAAACCTCACGCACATGCCACTCCACCCAGTCGCTGCCGCTGGTGGAAAGCGCATAGGCCATCAACTGGCCGTCCTCGCTGTAGCTGACGCCGCTGACAGCCACCGTGCCATCGGCGGAGAGCGTGTTGGGATCGAGCAGCAGGCGCGGCTCGGCATCGAGCGCGGGCAGCCAGTAAAAGACGCTCTGGTTCTGCAATCCCGTGTTGTGCACATAAAAGTAGCGGCCGCCGTGTTCAGCGGGCACCGAGAAACGCTCGTAGTTGAAGAGCTCGCTCAGCCGGGCGTGAATCTTCGGCCGCGCGGGAATCGTGTCGAGGTAGCCAAAGGTCAGCTTGTTCTCGGCCTCAATCCACTGACGGCTGGCCTCGCTGTCGGGGTCTTCCAGCGGACGATACGGATCCGCCACCCTGACGCCGTGATATTCATCCACCTGGTTGCTGCTGGGTGCCACAGGATAATTCAACTTACTCGCTCCACCATTCTGCTGTGCCGTGGCCAGCGAAACACAAAGCACCACCGCCAAAGCCACAGCCATGCCGCATCGCATCATTGTCATGAAATCCTCGTTGAGTCGTACGCAAGCGGAGTTGCTCCGCCCGATGTTCAACAGCTTAAAGCCCAGCGGAGTGTGGCGGCAAGCGGCATTACACCGCACTGCTGCGGGAGACTAAAACTCAGGGGCGCACCAGCAACTGCACGCGCGGGAAGGCAAACGTGCCGCCGGCATCGTCCACCACGTTCACCTGGCAGGTGTACCAGCCGGGCTGGAGTTTATCGAGCGGCACCTCGAGCTCAAAGCTGGCGGCCCTGCGCTCCGGCACGTTCAGCGCGGTGGTCTCCACCAGTGGCGTTTCGTAGACCTTCACCCGACCGCGGAAGAAGGCGATGCTGGTCAGCAGGCGAATCGAGTTCTTGTCCGCCGCCTGGTGTGCCGGGTCATACACCTCGTAGAAGAATGTTGCCGTCTGCGCCGTGGTAAAGACGTGCGCCAGATTGGGGATGATTTCCTGCCCGTCGCGCACCAGCGGCGAGGGCTGAGGCTTGCGCGCCACAGGAGCCTTCTGGCTGCTCAGGATGAGTGAGCTGAGCTTGATCTTCTCCTTGTGCAGGTCGGGCACCGTAAGGTCCGACTCAAAGCTTCCCAGCATACCGTTCTGGTTTTCCCGCATCACGAACTTCAGGTGGTAGGTGCCCGGCGGCAACAGGAATCCCGTGTTGTACTGCACGTTCTGGCGCGGGCGGGCGGCGGAGGGTGCGGAGGGGGGTAACGCAGCTCCGCTGCTGCCCGCCGCAGGCGCAATGGCCGCTAGCGCTGGGGATAACGTGCCTGCGGCACTGCCCGACGCAGACGCAAGGGCCGTCTGCTCCTGCGTCAGCCGGATGGTGTCACGCAAAGTGCCCACGGGGAATCGCGTATTTTTCTCGCGCACCACGCCGATCACGTCCAGCGAGGCCTTGTCTTTGTCGCGCTGCACGGTGAGCGCCGAGGCCGGCACCACCAGGCTGACCGGCACGTAGTACTTGTTCTCCGCCGTGCGGAAGTAACCTGCGGTGAGATAAACGGGCAGGTCGGTATCCGGCAGATCGCTCTGCAACTCCGACTGCAACTGCTGCTCGCGATCCTCCTTGGTGGAGTGCTGGAAGTCGCGCGGGCCGTAGTATCCGGCACGGTATTCCAGCTTGTCGCCCGAGCGGTTCAACTTAACCTGAATGTGGCGGAAGCGGCCGTCGCGCGCCGGGTTCGAGCTGCGATAGCCAAGGACATAGTAGCTCTCGCTATCCGACTGCACCTTGGCGTAGGCCTTGCTGAAATCGTTGCTGTCAAGAAACGCCTTGCCGCCCGTGTCATTGGCCAGGGTGACCAGCGTCTCCTGGCTGGCAAAGTTCGCGTCAAGAGTGCTCTGTACGGCGGCGCCGCTGTAGGCCGCCTGCCCGCGCAGGCTGGCCGCGGTGGCCAGTCCGCCCGGAGGCATCGCCTCCAACCCACGCGAATCCACGGCGTAAATCGCCACGTTCGAGCGCACGGCGGCGTTGACCGCAGCGCGCAACTGCGCCTGGTTCTCCACGCCCGTCTTGGTCATGCCGCTGCTGAAGTAAAGGATGGATTTTTTCTGGTCGATGCCCGCAAGATTTTTCGCCACGGTCGTCAGCGCCTGCAGGCGAAGGTCGGTGTTGAAGATGTTGTAGTCGGTGTCGTCGGCGGTAAACGATCCGGCATCTTCCGCCGTGCCCGCGCTGGTGCCCGTGGTGCCCATCTCCTGCCCGCTGCCTTCGATGCCGCTGATGCGATCAAGCACGCTGGCGAGCAGCTTGCGATCGGTGGTGAAGTCCTGCGCCACCTTGAGCGAAGTATCAAAGGTCACGATGCTGACCAGGTCGGCCGGCTGCATCTGCTTGTCCAGATAATGCCGCGCGCTCTCCACCGCCCGGTCGCTGTCATCGGATTGCAGCGAGCTGAGGTCGAGGAAGAGCACGATCATGCGGCGGTCGCGCAGGTTCTCATGCGTCAGCGCCTTCAGCGGGGCCGCTACGGGCTTGCTGCCTTGCAGTATGGCCTGCGCTGGCGCGGCAGTGCTCTCCGCCGCGGGAACGAAGCTGGCCACGTCCTCCACGTCAAAGGTCTGCACGCGCTGCGCCCGTCCATCTTCCAGCACGGTGAAGTCCGATTTTTGCAGGCCACGCACCAGGTTGCCGCCTTTGTCGCGCACGGTCACGCTTACCAGCACCAGGTCGCTATCCACGCGGAGGGTGAAGCCGGCCTCGACAGGCTGCTGCCCCGTGCCGGATTGAACGTTGCTGGTCTGCTGTGCCGGCGCCAGGGGAGCCATGAGCGCCACGCACAGCAGCAGGGCCGATGCTCTCTGCATCATCCCGGCGGCGCGTGTTGTGATGTGGCCTTTCACTCGTGTCGTCTCCATCGCATCAGAAGCGGTACCGCGCACTCAGCACCATCTTGCGCATGCTGCCCACGCTGGTCACCTGTCCGTAGGTGGACGAGGTGAGGTTGGTATCAATACCGGAAGCGTTGGGGTGGTTGAGCACGTTGTCGGCCTCGGCGCGCACCTCCATGCTCTGACCCTCGCGGATGGTGAAGTTTTTGCTGAGCACGAAGTTCATCACCCAGCTTGCGGGACCGATGATGGTGTTGCGTCCCGCGTTGCCGTAGGTGCCGCTGGCGGGCGCCGTGAATGCCGCCGTGTTGAACCAGTGCTGCCATGTGCTGTCGCTAATCTGGATAGCCTCGCCGTTGTAGTTGGCGCGCAGACTGCCGTTTACGCCTCCGGCCACGTCGCTGTAGCTGCCCACCACCCGAGCCGTGTAAGGCGTCCCGCTGGCCGCCGTGATGGTGGTCTGCAGCATCCAGTTGCCAAAGGCGATACGCGTCGCGCTGGGACGCGTCATCCAACGGCGGCCCTCGCCCCAGGGCAGCTCCCACATGCCGTCGGCGCTCAACTTGTGGCGCTGATCAAAGCTGCTGAGGCCGCGCTCAGCCCGTAGGTTGGTGTCATCCTGCGCCACCACCTGGCTGCCGCCGCCAATCGAGCTTGCGTTATCAATGGACTTCGAGTACGTGTAGGTTCCACCGGCGCTGAAGCCGCGTGCCATGCGCTTGCGCAACCGCACGGAGCCGGCGTGCAGAATGCTCGACCCCTGCGAAGTCTCCCAGGTAAAGGATTCGATGCTCGGGATAAGTATGCCGTCGGGACCGCGATTCGGCGCGCGCAACATATCCAGCGCCGTGCCCTTGCTGCCCGTGTAGCCCACGTTCAGCAGTACCGTCGAGCTGAGCTCGCGCTGCACGTTGAGGTTCCACATCTGCACGTAGGCCACGCGATAGTTGGGATCCACTCCGTAGTTATTGCTGGTCGCCGTGGTGGTGGGGAATCCGTTGGCCATGGTGTACGGGCTTGCGCCGGTGGCTGGCGCGGCGTTGGTCTGGGTAAAGGAGAAAGGCGGCTGCGCGGCAAGGTTCTGCACAATGCTGCCGTACTGCCCCAGGTTGTAGTTGATGCCGTAACCTGCGCGAACGACGGTCTTGTTGCCCTTGGGCTTCCAGGCCAGGCCAATGCGCGGCGCAAAGTTCAAGTGGTCGGCCCGCACCAGCGTCCGCGGATACTCTCCGTGATAGGGGCCTGTGCCACCGGGGGCAACCGGCTGGGCGCCGAGAAACTGCTTGCCGTTGAAGCCCGCGTCGAGATTCGCCAACTGGTTATTCGCCTCGTGAAAGGGCGAGACGAACTCGTAGCGCAGGCCGTAGTTAAACGTCAGGTTAGCCTTGGCGCGGTAGTCATCCATGGCAAACAGGTCGTAGCTGGTACCCAAGAAGCGGTCGCGCACGGCGGAGTAGGCCAGCGCGGTGGACTGCGCACGACCCAGCAGAAAGTCCGCCAGGTCATATCCCGTATCCTTCTCCGCCGCGCCCCCCACATAGTTGGAGGTCGAGGAGCCGGTGAAGGTGAACGAGCCGCGCGGATTTGTGCTGGCGTAATAGCGGTTGTTGATCCAGCGAAAGTCTCCGCCGTAGCGCATGTGATGCTTGCCGCGCACCCAGCCAAAGTTCTCGCTCAGAGTGAAGGTCTGCGAGTCGCGGCTGCTGGGCGCGGTGTCGGTCAATCCCGTGTAGTCGGTAAAGTTGAGCGTGGGCAAGCCGTAGTTGGCCGGATCGCTCATCTGGCTGCCGGGATATCCAATGCCAGCCACGGCCGCCGGGTTCACGCCGCGCGCGTCATAGCCATACAGGCCGTCGCTGTGCGCGCGCCCGCGATTCCAGGTAAAGCGCAGTTGATTGCTCAACTTGCCCTTGCCCACCGCCCACCCCAGGTTGGCGTTGTAGCCGTTGGTGTGCGTCAATCCGGCGGAGGAGGGAAACGGCGTCAGGCTCTGTGACTCATTGCGCTGATAGTTGATGCCGAAGCTCAGGTTATTGCGCGGCCGCCCGCTGCCATTGCCGCCGCCGCGACCCGCTCCGCCGCCACCCGGCTGGCCGCGCTGCGGCACGGCGCCAAAGTTATGGGTCAGCCGCAGACTGAAGATGTCCTGGTCGCTCTCCGCCGCCGAGCTGAAGTGATAGTTCTTCTTCGGATCGTTGAATACATTGGGCTGTGGAATGTAATTGAGCAAGGCCAGCGCCTGCGCGCTGATGACCGCGACGTGCTGTCCGCCGCCAAGCAGGTTGCCCGGGTGCGTTGGATCGTAGAGTGTGACCGGCGTGCCATCACTCAAGGTGCTGGCCGTAAAGTCGCCCATGCGCTCGGCCAGGGTCGGCACGTGAGAAAAGACATCGTAAGGATTTGTGCTGCGATTGCCGGAATAGTTGACGAAGAAGAAGGTCTTGCCGCCATCATCGTAAACGTGCGGAATCTTCAAGGTTCCGCCCAGCGAGCCGCCGAAACGATTGCTGCCGTAGGCTGGCTTCTCCGTTGGCCCACTCAGCGAGTAGGGAGAGGCGTCCAGCACGGCGTTGCTCCCCTGCTCGTAAAAGGTTCCATGCAGGCGGTTCAGAGAACCCGCTCGCAACCGCATGCCGCCGAAGCCGCCGCCGCCAAATCCACCGGGGCCACCGCCGCCGGGACCGAAGTCTCCACCGCCACCGCCGCCAAGCTGGCCGCGTGAGCGCATCTCCTCAATGCGGTCGCGCAGCTCGTCCATGTTGGGCACGCCCAGGTCCTGCGCGCTGCCCATGCGTCCGCTGATGGTGACCGAGGCGTTGGTGGCATCAATGCTGTTGGCCAGTCCGTTTCCGCCGGAAAGATCGGCGTCGCTGCCATTGGCGCTGGCCGTCAGCGCCGTTTCATCGGCACTCAGTGTAAGCCGCTGCGCACCGCGCGCGTTGCCCGCACGGGCCGCGACTGGCTGCCGAGCCGATGCTGCCTCTGCTACCTGGGCCTCACCCTCCGCAGCCGCCGGCTTGGGCGCGCGCGAAAGCAGCAGCAGCTCGAAATCCTTTGTGGCCTCTGGCTGCGCCGGAAGCAGCGCGACCTCCGCGGTCTGCACGGCAAAGGCCGTCAGCTCCACGCGCAGCACCCAGCGCCCGCGCCCGGGCAACTCAAGGCGATAGCCGCCGTTGAGGTCCGTGCTGCTGAGCACCTTGCGCCCGGTGAGTGAGTGCGCCGCCGTCACGCTCGCGCCGGGCAGTGCAAATCCGCCGCTCCTGACCACACCATGAATCACGTAGGAGGCGGGCTGCGCGGGGGCCGTAGCGCTCTGCAAAACCGTCGCAGAGGTAGGATTCTGCCCCATGCAATACGCCACAAGCAGCGCCAGCGCGGCCACCAACAACGCTACTCGAATTTGCCGCGGCGATTGCATTGGCCACTTCTCCCCTGCGCATTCCATGATGCATGAAACAGATGACGATGCCGTTACTGTGGAGCGTTGCCACCCTGTGGAGGCGCATTGCCCGGCGCACCCTCCGGCGGCGGCTGCGGTGCGGCTCCCGTTTGTCCAGCTCCGCGTGCGCCTGCGGTCAGCAGGCGCGGCACAAAGACGCCATCCTTCATTGCGCCCGGCCCGCGCACCGTGTCGCCCACATGGATGTCGGCCAGCGTGATGCTCTCGCGCTTTGCGTTGCGGAAACTGGTCTCCTCATCGGCTTCAATGGTCTGTGTGGTGCCGTCGGGCTTTTTCACCGTGATGGCCGCGCCCTCAATCTTCGTTACCATGCCGGCGATGAAGAGCTTGCCGTTGTCTTCCGGACGCATCTGCGGGCGCCCTGCACCCTGCCCTTCCGCCTGGCCTGCGTTCTGGCCGCGCATACCCATGGGCCCGCCATTCGGGCCACCAATGCGCTGGCCAATGCCGCGCGCCACCCACACGCCGTCGTCGCCTTTTTCACCCAGCACCATGATGCGCTCGCCCACTTTGAAGTCCGCCAGCGTGGCAGGCGTGCCCTCGCGCTGGAACTGCGTCTCCGTGGTGACGCGCACCTGGGCGGTCTCTCCGCGGAAGGTGTGCAGGGTAATCAGCTTGCCGTCAATGGCCGTAATCTCTCCGCCAACGCCGCGCGCGGCGCCGCCAACATGTTGTCCGCCGCCCTGCCCCATCTGCCCGGCGGGCATCGCCATCGGGCCGCCCTGCGCCAGCGCCAGCGTGGCCACCATCAGGACGGCCAGGGCCAGTGCCAGCCATGCAATTTTCGCCATTCGCATCTTCCATACCTCCCATGCTCTGCGGTGTGCGGAAGGGCCGCTGCCGCCATCGCCTGCTACAGACGATAGACTCCTGCCGGCCGGATGCGTTGACACACATCCATTTCCGCAAGCAAACGTAACATTTCTTTGCAGATCCGTTTCCGCACCTAGGCCTTAATACTCATCCCCGATGGCGGCGGTTCCAACGTTGCTTTGGAAGCGCAATTCCCGGCCATGATTGGCGATAGAACGGCGCTCGCAATCAGCTTTTATGTTTTGGAAACACCACGGGTTGCTTTCCCTTGCAGACTTACAAAACTCTTACAAACCGTTCAATACAAAACTCTTACAAATCCTTCTGATGGTTGCCGATATCTTATCCGGTATCAGTGGCGCGATGTGCTGGCCCCCGGTGGGGCACGGCCGTAATCGCGAAAAGGATGGTGCGGTTTTGCAACAACAGTCAACCCAACAGGCGCTCTCCGCCTCTCCGGCCGCTTCTCCGGTTATGCACCGCGGCGGCATCAACTGGCTTACCACCACCGTGATGGTCATCTATCACGTGCTGGCCGTGGTGGCACTCTTCAACTTCACATGGAAGGGACTGGCCCTGGCCGTCTTCCTGTGGTGGGTCTCCACCTCGCTGGGCATCGGCATCGGCTACCACCGCCTGCTCACGCATCGCGGCTTCACCACGCCCAAGTGGCTGGAGTACTTCCTCACCGTCTGCGGCACGCTGGCCCTTGAGGGCGGACCGATCTTCTGGGTCGGCATTCACCGCATCCATCACCAGCTCACCGACCGCCCCGGCGATCCGCACTCTCCGCGCGACGGCAAATGGTGGTCGCACATGGGATGGGTGCTGACCGGCGAAGCTCTGCACGATGGCACCGAGCAGCTTGCTCCCTACGTACCTGACCTGCGCCGCGACCGCTTCTACCTGTGGCTCAGCAAGTATCACTGGATTACACAGGCGGTGGTGGGCGTGGCCGTGATGGCCGCCTTCGGCTGGAAGGTGACCCTGTGGGCCGTCTTTTTGCGCACCGTCGTGGGATTGCATGGTACCTGGCTGGTGAACTCCGCCACGCACCTGTGGGGCACGCAGCGCTGGGCCACCGGAGACGATTCCACCAACAACTTTCTTATCGCGCTCCTCAGTTGGGGCGAGGGCTGGCACAACAATCACCACGCCCACCCCAGCAGCGCCCGCCACGGACTGCGCTGGTGGGAGGTGGACACCAACTGGTACGTCATACAGTGCCTGCACTCCGTTGGACTGGTGAAGAACATCAAGCTGCCGAGGGCCGACAGCCGCATCCGCGAGATCGGCGAGGCCGTGCCGGTGGCACAATCCACAGAGAAGCCCGTCGCTGCCGATCCCCAGGCAGAGATGCAACCCGAACTGATCGCCGCCGGCAACTGACCGGCAATAGACCGCTCCAACCTTGCCCCGGCGAATATGGCCGGGGCTTTTTTATCACGCGGAATTTACCCCGCTGCAGACTGCTGAAAACCCAGGGAATGCTCAAACTTACGAAATGTCATGGTGAGCGCAGCGCCCGCTGTTTGGGCGCGGAGTCGAACCACCCTTTGTTTCTGGGTAGAGCAAGACAAACAAAAGGTCGCTCCACTACGCGCCTGCGGCGCTTCGGTCGCAATGACATTTCCTTTATGCAATTTTTTCATCAAATAAAGCGGGATTTGCCACCAAGCGCCTGCGGTGGGTAACGCACTTGCAGCGCTGTCAGTCGCAGACACCAGGACTCCGCAGGCGCTTGGGCTTTACCTTCCTCCCTGCTCTCACTACCATGTTCTTCATCCGCCGGGAGCGGACGAAGCTCATCATGCCCATCTCACGCAACAAGGCCATCGCGTTTGTCATCGTCGTCGGCTCGCTCTCCGTGGCCCTGGCGCTGGCCCTGAATATCACATGGCTGATTCGCTGGCGCGAGGTCGGCATGGTGGTGCTGGGCATCATCTTCTTCGGCTTTGTCATCGCCGGCGTTACCCTGAACACCATCTTCCTGGTGCGGGAGATGCGCCGCAACGAGCAGCACGACAGCTTCATCAACGCCGTCAGCCACGAGCTGAAAACGCCCATCGCCAGCATCCGCCTTTATCTGGAGACACTTCAGCAGCGCGAGCTGAGCGCCGAACAGCGCCAGCGCTTCTACCAGACCATGCTGGCCGACGTGGAGCGCCTGACCCACACCGTGGAAGAAGTCCTGCGCGCAGGGCAACTGGGACAAAAGGGGCACGCCAGCTTCCTTCGCCTCGACCTCGCCGAGCTGGTGCGTGAATCCGCCGCGCTGGCCCGCACCCGTCACCGCCTTGCCGAGGAGGACATCCGCGTCAGCGAGCAGGCGCTGGAGCCGCCCTTTGTGCAGGGCGACGCCGAGGAGCTGCGCTCGGCCATCAGCAACCTGCTGGATAACGCCATCAAATATTCGCCCGGCCGCAAGGAAATCGTCGTCGAACTGGTGGAAGAGGGCGACGACCTGCTGGTCAAGGTCATCGACCAGGGCCAGGGCATTCCGCGCGGTGAGCTGAAGCGTATCTTCCGCCGCTTCTACCGGGTCAACCAGCGGCTGCGCCAGCGCATCAAGGGCACCGGCCTCGGACTGTTCATCGTCTATGGCATCGCCCGCCGCCACGGTGGACGCGCCTACGCCTTCAGCGAAGGTGAAGGCCGCGGCGCCACCATCACGCTGCGCCTGCCGCGCGACAAGGGCTGAGCTTTTTCTCCCCGCCGCATCCTCCTCCCGCGCAATCCGCGTTACCATAGACCGTTGCCGCGCGCGCCACGCACCAACATGCGCGCCGCAGATCATGGTGCCCTCCTATGAAAGAGTTCTACATTCGCGACGCCGCCCAGCAGGAAAACAAGGTCATCACCACCAGCTTTGTCGTCGCCAGCAAGCAGACCAAGAGCAAGAAAAGCGGCGAGCCCTATCTTGACCTGACCCTGATGGATCGCACCGGCACCATCCAGGCCAAGATGTGGGACAACGTCGAGGAGTGCACCAACAGCTTCGAGCAGGATGACATCGTCAAGATCAAGGGGCTCGTCAACCGCTATAACCAGCGCTGGCAGCTCACCCTCCACAAGGTCCGCAAAATGGACGAGAGCGAAATTGACTTTGGCGACTATCTGCCCAAGACCACGCGCAACGTGGATGAGCTATGGCAGGAGCTCGCGGTCTTTGTGGCCAGCATGCAGGACGCGCACCTGCGCCGGTTGCTCGAACTCTTCATGGCCGATCCCGAGATCGAGAAAGCCTATCGCAACGCTCCGGCGGCCAAGACCATGCACCACGCCTTCATCGGCGGCCTGCTTGACCACGTCTGCTCGCTCTTCCGCGTCTGCGACCTGGCGGCGCGCAACTATGCGTTCATCAACCGCGACCTGCTGCTGACCGGCGCCTTTCTGCACGACATTGGCAAGGTGCGCGAGCTCAGCTACGCGCGCAGCTTCGGCTACACCGACGAGGGCCAGCTCCTCGGCCACCTCATCATTGATCTGGAGATGCTGCACGCCAAGCTGGCGCAGATCGCCGACTTCCCTACAGAGCTCAAGCTGCTGGTCGAGCACCTCATCATCAGCCACCACGGCCAGTACGACTTCGGCTCGCCCAAGCTGCCCATGTTCCCCGAGGCGCTGATGCTGCACTACCTGGACGACCTGGACAGCAAGATGGAGGCCATGCGCGGCCAGTTCGAGCGCGACGCCGAACTCGACACCCCCTGGACGGCCTACAATCCCGCGCTGGGCCGGCCGCTGCTCAACACGGAAAAATTCCTGCGTCAGGCCGCCGAGCGTAAGGCCACGGCGGAAAAGACGCCCTCCGAAGGCTAAGTATATAGCATTGGGACTGACAGCAATAGACTATATTTTTTGTGCTAAAATCCGCACTTCTACCAAACTCATGTTGTTATCACATGGACCATTGAGGCCTAAATGTTGACACCAGAGGAACGCCAGCGAATTGAAGATGAAGAGAGTAGGAGAATCGCTGAGGAACATTACCGAGAGGAAGTGCGGGCTAGACTGCAAGGCAAGTTGAAACCATCTGAAGAAAATACCCCTTCTAGTAACAAATGGATTATTGTCATTGCCATCGCTTTGGTAGGAATAATTTGTTTGGTTGTCTTGGCTAATCAATACAATAAGCCTAGTAATAGTGGCAACAAAGAAGATGCTGCGACAACCACTCCTCTCCCCATACCTAAAACTCGTTATATTCCAATCACTCAGAAAATTGCTTCTGGGCAGATCACTGTAAGGGCAGGTGGTGAAATTCCTTACAGAGTTACAATCACTCCCGATATGGTGGATCCGGTTGTAACTGGTAATTTCACAGCTTATGGCGGAAGTGGAAACGACATACAGGCCGTCTTCGCAGATCAAATGAATTACACCAATTGGTCAAACGGTCATCAAGCACAAGTACTCTGGGGCACACAGGGCAAGCAGACAACAGGTAATATTGAGGTGAAGTTTATTCAACCTGGAGAGTACTACCTTGCCTTCAGTAATAGATTCTCTGTGTTCACCGATAAGCAGGTGTCACTGGAAGTCGAATTAAATTATAAAAAAGCAGAGACTTATTATTGAGAATTTGGGCGCTATATGAATTTGTATTTATTGCTGGAGGCTAATGAATGCGGCGTTTGGTGTTAATCCTTGTTTTAATCTATTCCTCATATCTGACAGCACAAAGGATGCCGGTTAATGAGGCTTATGCTGTCGGGGCAGTGCGTGTCATTGTGACTGCTGAGAACACGTATGCTTCGTCTTACCCAAATTATGGATATACATGTGATATCGCACGATTGGGAGGCTCAACTGGAACTCCGAATGCTTTCCATGCAGATTTAATTGGCGTGGAATTGGCATCAGGCATAAAAGATGGTTATCGTTTCACACTTCGCAATTGCGTACGGAAGGGCAAAACTATCTTTTCCTATTCCATTGTCGCGTATCCTTTAGAGCCTGGTCGGTCAGGGGTACATATATTTTGTTCAGATCAAACTGGTGTGATTCGCATCCAGAATGGTGGAAGAGCTGAGACATGCGGCCCAAATAGCAGGCCATTGCAGTGACATACGCTATGTGCAATGTGTCTGTTCTTGAGGTCAAACATTCGAAGCTAAAGATAATTCCGTTACAATAAATAGATGCTGCGATTTTTTACCGCCGGTGAGTCGCACGGCGAAGCCCTGATTGCCAACGTCTCTGGCCTGCCGGCTGGTGTGCCGGTCGCGGAGGCGACGATTGACCGCGAGCTGTGGCGGCGCCAGCAGGGCTATGGCCGTGGCGGTCGCATGAAGATCGAACGCGACCACGCCCGCATCCTCAGCGGCGTGCGCCACGGGCTCACCATCGGCTCGCCCATCGCCATGCTGCTGGAAAACCGCGACTGGCAGAACTGGAGCGAGTCGCTTCCCGTCGGCCAGGGTGACTCGGAAAAGCACAAGCCCGTAAAGTCTCCGCGCCCCGGGCACGCCGATTTAGCCGGAGCCCTCAAGTACAACCTGCCGGAGGCGCGTTACATTCTGGAGCGGGCCAGCGCCCGTGAGACCGCGGCACGCGTTGCCGCCGGAGCGGTAGCCAAGCAACTGCTCGCAACACTCGATATCGAAGTCCTCAGCCACGTGGTGCAGGTGGGCCATGAGCGTTTGTCGCGCTCGGTCAGCTTTGCCGAACTGCAAGCCCTGGCCGCGCGCGAAGAGGTTCTGCTCAACTGCGCTGACGAGGAGAGCGAGCAGCGCATGAAGGCCGAGGTGGACGCCGTGCTGCGTACCGGTGACACCGTTGGCGGAATCTTTGAAGTCGTTGCCCGCAACGTGCCTCCCGGGCTGGGCACCTACGCCAACTGGGATGAGCGCCTCGATGGCCGTCTGGCGCAGGCCGTCATGAGCATTCAGGCCGTAAAGGCCGTGGAGATTGGTGATGGCGTTCTGGGGGCCTCCAGCTTTGGCACCAGTGCGCAGGACGAGATCGGCTACGCGCGCACCGCGGAAGAGACCGCCGCGCTGGCATCAAAGTTTACGAAGTTCACCCGCGCGGGCAATCACGCGGGTGGCCTTGAAGGCGGCATCAGCAATGGCAGTGACGTGGTGGTGCGCGGGCATCTGAAGCCCATCTCGACCCTGCGCCGCCCGCTGGCGTCGGTGGATTTCACTACCCGCGAGCCGGTGAAGGCCGCCTACGAGCGCAGTGACGTGTGTGCCGTGCCCGCTGCTGGAGTGGTGGGCGAGGCCATGGTGGCCCTTACGCTGGCCGCCGCAGCCCTGGAAAAGTTTGGTGGCGATTCGCTCACCGAGCTGCGCCGCAACTACGAAGGTTACTGCGAGCAGTTGCGCAACTTTTAGTCACACCGCCGCGCCGGCTCTGTGGCCGGGCGACGCAAGAATCAAGCCAGGAAGCGAAGACCTAAGATGATCTACCCGATTGTGAAATATGGCGACCCGGTGCTGGAGACTCCGGCGCCCCCCGTCACCGAGTTTGACGACAAGCTCAAAAAGCTGGTCGAGGATATGTTCGAGTCCATGTATGAGGCGCAGGGCGTGGGCCTGGCCGCGCCGCAGATCGGCATCAGTCTGCACCTGGCCGTCATCGACACCACATTCAAAGAGGACCCCGAAGCGAGACTGGTGCTGGCCAATCCCGAGGTCATCAGCACGGAGGGCAAGCAGAGCGGCCACGAGGGCTGCCTCTCTCTCCCCGACTTCCGCGAGACGCTCGCCCGCGCCAAAAAGGTCACCATCCGCGCCCAGGACATTAACGGCAAATGGTACGAGAAGACCGGCGAAGACCTGCTGGCCCGCGCCTTTCAACATGAGATCGACCACCTGAACGGCACGCTCTACATCCATCACCTCTCGGCGCTCAAGCGCGACATGATGCGCCGAAAGATCAAACGCCTAATAAGAGAGGGCGAGTGGTAGAAGAGCGAGTTTCAAAGTTTCAGAGGTTTCAAGGTTTCAAAGTTTAGCGGCGCACCGTGCGCCGCTTTTTCCTGCCCTTTCGATGACACTACACAGTGCTCTTAACCTCCGAAACCTCCGAAACATCCGTTACCTCCGAAACATCCCGCTCCCCGAAACCTTTACAATGAGACTGTGAAGCTCATTTACTGCGGCACTCCGCAATTCGCCGTTCCATCCCTACAGGCGCTGGTCGCCGCCGGGCACGACGTACAACTGGTCGTCACGCAGCCCGACCGCCCCAAGGGACGCGGCATGGAACTGGCCGCCTCGCCCGTCAAGCAGGCGGCGCTCGCGCTCGGGTTGCCCATCGCGCAGCCGGAGAAGATCAAGCTCAACGCCGAATTCCGCGCGCAGATTGAAGCCATTGCGCCCGAGGCGATCATTATCGTCGGCTATGGACGCATCATTCCCGGTTGGATGCTCGATCTGCCGCGCCACGGCAATATCAATCTGCACGCCTCTCTGCTGCCCAAGTATCGCGGCGCCGCGCCCATCCAGTGGGCCATCGCCAGCGGAGAGCGCGTGACCGGCAACACCACCATGCGTATCAATGAAGGCCTCGACACGGGCGACATCCTTTTGCAGCGCGAGATGGCGATTGCCGATGACGATACCTCCGTCACGCTGGCTCCGCGGCTGGCAGCCATGGGTGCCACGCTGCTGGTGGAAACCGTCGCCGTGCTCGCTTCCGGTGGCATCACCGCGCGCCCGCAGAACCATGCCGAAGCCACGCTCGCTCCCATCCTGACCCGCGAAGATGGCCGCGTGGACTTCTCCCGCACGGCCGCCGAGATCAACAATCGCCTGCGCGGATTCCAGCCCTGGCCCGCGGCCTTTACTACCTTCCGCACGCGCCAGCTCACGCTGCACGCAATCCTTCCAGCTACCAACGCGCCTGCCCTCGCTCCGGGAGAGATCGCCGCGCGCGACGGCCACATTTTCGTTGGCTGCGGCAACCACACGGCCATTGAAATTCTTGCGCTGCAACCCGAAGGCAAGCGCCGCGTAACGGCCGTCGAGTGGATCAACGGCCACCAGCCCAAGCCCGGCGAGCGCCTTGGCGAATAACGTGGCTAACTCGAAAAAACTTTCGCCTCCGCCTGCAAGCACCACGCCGAAACCCAATCAGCGCGCGCCCATCTCTCCCGCTCGCCGCGAGGCTTACGCCATTCTGCTGCGCGTGGAGCGCGATGCGGCCTACGCCAGCGAGTTGCTGAACGCGCCGTCGATGGAGAAACTTTCGCGCGAGGATCGCTCGCTCACCTACGAATTGGTGATGACCACCCTGCGCTGGCAGTCCGTGCTCGACGCGGCTATTGCGCGCTACTCCTCGCAAAAGCTCAAGCGGCTGGACGTGGAGGTGCTCATCGCCCTGCGCCTGGCCGCCTGCCAGTTGCTGCGCCTCACCCGCATCCCGGCGCACGCCGCCGTGCATGAGAGCGTCGAGTTGGCTAAGCAGAGTGGCAAGCGCTCGTCCGCGCCCTTCGTCAACGCCGTGCTGCGCAAGCTGGTGGCGGAGGCCAAGGCCGCGCCGCCGCAAGCTCCGGCAGGTGACTCCGCGCTGAGTGATTCCGCACCACACACGGCCGCCGTACTGGCCACGAAATTTGCCCATCCGGAGTGGCTGGTAATCCGATGGATTGACATGTATGGATACAGCACGGCGCGTGCCATCTGCCAGGCCGGCCAGCAGGCTCCGCCACAGGCTCTGCGCCTTGCCACGTCCGAGGTGGAAGCCGAGTTGTCCGCCGCCGGCGTCACGCTCATCCCCGGATTGCTGCTGCGCTCGGCGCGACGCGTCGAAACCGGCGACCTCATCCACAGTGAAGCCTTCCGCACCGGCCACGTCGCCATTCAGGACGAAGCCTCACAACTGCTGGCCGCGCTCATCGCCATGCACGACAACGGCCATCATATTCTGGATTGCTGTGCCGCGCCGGGCGGCAAAGCGGCGGCCATCGCCGCCCGCCTGCCCCAGGCCCACATCACGGCCGTCGAGCTGCATCCCCACCGCGCCCGCCTGATGCGCCAGCGCGTGCCCGTCACGGTGGAGATCGTCGAGGGCGACATCCGCACACTCAACTTCGACGCACCCTTCGACGCCATCCTCGCCGACGTGCCCTGCAGCGGCACCGGAACCCTCAGCGCACACCCGGAGATCAAGTGGCGCCTGAAGGCGGACGCACTGCCCGGCCTGCAAGATTTACAACTGTCAATCTTGCAGGCAGCCGCGCGCTGGCTCGCACCCGGCGGCCGACTAGTCTACTCCACCTGCTCGCTTGAGCCGGAGGAGGGCGAAGCCGTCATCGAGAAGTTCCTCGCCTCCACCACGGGCTTTGCCGTAGTGGACTGCGCCAGCGTTCTCGACGAGTTGCGCCGCGCGGGCGAGTTGACCTGGCATGGCGCGCCGCTCACTCGCGGCCCCTACCTGCGCACGTTGCCCGGCCCGCCGCCGAATGCAACGCATACCGCACCCAGCACGACGCACCCCTGCGACGGCTTTTTCGCCGCCGTGCTCACCCGCCACTAAATTTTGTCGAAGATATTTCTTGGATCGCGCAGGCTCCGAACTTTGCTTACGGCCTTGCCACCTGGAAGCTGACCGGCATCCCGGCCACAACCCGGCTGCCCGCCGCAGGCGATTGCCCGATCACCACCGGGCCGGAGGTGCCAATGGCGTTGGCTGGAGCCGTCGTGGCCGACACCACCTTCAGTCCCACACCGGCCGCCCTTGCCGCCGCCTCGGTCAGCGGCAGTCCGGTCAGGTCGGGCATCACCCAGGCTTTTTCCGCCGGTTCGGCGGCATACAGCAGGCTCACTCGAGGCGACGCCACGCCCTGCGCGCCGGGCTGCGGAGTCTGCGCCAGTATCGACTGCGGCGCGGCAACGTCGGTGGGCAGTTCGCTGGGCTGGCCCAGCTCCAGTCCACGTCGGCGCAGGTTGATCTCGGCCGCGCGCGGGCTCATGGCCAGCACGTTGGGAATCTCCATCATCTGCGGTCCCAGGCTCTCGGCGGCCTGCACGCGCCAGCCCCGCCGCACCCTTGTGCCTGGCTCCGGCTGCTGGCTTACAATGCGCCCGGCGGGCACGGTGGCCGAGTAGAAGCGGTCGCTGCGTCCCAGTTCCAACCCATTCTGGAAGGCCAGCCGATCGGCATCCGCCGGAGTCATCCCGCGCATCTCCGGCACCTTCACCTCGCGGCCGTGGATAGCAAAGCGCATGCTCACCAGGGCCGAGGCCATAGCCACGATCACCAGCACCAGTATCTGGGCAACCACGCGGAAGAAGCGAGCCATTCCCACACTGTAGCCGTCCCGGGCGCCGTGGACAAGTGACCTCCGGGGCGCATTGTCGCGCCCGGATATTGTCACAGCAAGGCGTGATGTATGTCACATCACGATGTTTGCCAGATTGGTAGAACGGATGCAACAAGAGGTGAGGGAACCGTGGAAATCAATTGTCAAATCAGCATGCCCGGCACGGGCGCGTGGGCGCAGCCTGCGCCGCCGGAGCTGGCCCAGGCCCTGACCCAGGCCGGCCAGGCCCGCCAGTGGGAGACCGGACAGCGCCTCTTCGGTTTTGGCGACCACGCCGAGGGCGTCTATCTCATTCTGCGCGGCAAGGCCCATGCGGCCCTGCCCGGCGGCACGGGAAAAGAGCTGATGCGGCTCACCGCCGGTCCCGGCTCGCTGCTGGGCCTGCCCAGCGCGCTGTGCAGCAAAAGCTATCAGTTTGACGTGGTGGCCCTGGAGCCGGTCGCGGCCGCCTATCTTCCGGTGGAGGAGATAAACCGCCTGCTGCGTGAGCGTCCCGAACTGGGCATGCAGGCCATGTCCATGATGTGCGCCGAGATGGACACTCTGCGCCTGACCCGCGAGCACATGAGCCGCTGCCAGAACAGCGCCTGCGGACTGCATGGCTACTGCATTCAGGCCTCGCAACCGGCCTGACGCGATCTGTCAACAATTTATCTTTTCAGTCAAATGGCCGGTACAGGCTCACCGTTCGCAGCCACATTGGGTTTTTCTGTCAACTCCCATTTGGGAGATAAATTCCGCGCCGTCCTCTTCCCCCTTGTCTTTTTCCCGCATCACTTGAACACTCTTTGCTTTCAGCAATCATCCACGTTATTGTAGGCGGAAGATTTTTCGTTATTTTCGTACCAATCAGCTTTTCAATCAGTGCAGGATTGCCGCCTGCGGCAACCCACCCGGAGGAACTTTCGCAATGAGCGTGACCATGAATCGCAGAGCGAGTCGGCTGACCTTCCCGACAGGTGTGATGTCTTTCCGCAAGTCCCTGCTGCTGGCTCTGTTGCTGGCGCTACTGGTGGCCGTGCAGATGCCGGCCTTTGCCTCCGGGCTGCCCAACCGCATTGCCATGAACACGGCCTCGTCCGCGACGCTGGTCAAGCTCACGGGCACGGTACATCCGGGCGTCCACCGCGGCATAGACCTTGGCGCCACGGACGCCAACAAAGCGCTGGATTACATGACCCTGCACATCCTGCCCAGCGCGGCGCAAAAGGCCGATCTGGAAAATCTGCTGGCTGGGCAGCAGGATCCCACATCGCCGCTCTACCACCAGTGGCTGACGCAGCAGGAGTACGGCGCGCGCTTCGGCCTCAGTGATGACGACCTGGCCGCGCTCTCCACCTGGCTTGCCTCGCAGGGCTTCAGCGTCCGCGAGGTCTCGCCTTCGCGCAATCTGATCAGCTTCAGCGGCAACGTGGGTCAGGCCGAGTCGGCCTTCCACACCTCGATCCACGACTTTCAGATCGACGGCGCGGTGCGCCATGCCAACGTCACCGACATTTCGCTGCCCAAGTCCATCAGCGGCGTGGTGGGTTATGTCACGGGACTCCACGGCTTCCGTCCCAAGGGACACCTCAAGCCCACCAACCCGGAGTTCACTTCACATACCAGCGGCAACCATTTCCTCTCTCCCGGCGACTGGGCCACCATCTATAACGTCACCCCCATCTACACGGCGGGCTACACCGGCACCGGCATGCATGTCGGCATCGTCGGCCAGACCTACATCCCACAAACGGACGTGGACTACTTCCGCTCCGCCGCCGGATTGCCCAGCACGCTGCTGACCTACAAATGCATCACGGCCAGCACCTGCACCGCCAGCACCGATGAGAGCGTGGGCGACGTGGCTGAGGCCGACATTGACGTGCAATGGGCCGGCGGCATCGCCAAGAACGCCACCGTGGATTACGTCTATACCAGCGCCGCCTCCACCAGCGAGGGCGTTTATGACGCACTGGTCTATGCCATCACCACCTACACCGTCAGCGGCAGCGTGGTACCCGTCATCAGCATGAGCTACGGCAGTTGCGAGACGCATTTGACGGGAACTGCCGGCAACATCGCCTACCGGCAATCCATGGACACTTATTTTGCCCAGGCCGCCAGCCAGGGCCAGTCGCTGCTGAACTCCTCGGGTGACGATGGCGCTGCCGAGTGCGACTACGGAGCCACCACGGCCAGCCACGGCCTGGTCGTCAGCTGGCCCGCCTCCAGCCCCCTGTACACCGGCGTCGGCGGCACGGAGTTCAGCGGCGACGGCACCGATACCTATAGCGACCAGTATTGGACCTCCAGCACCACCACTGACATCATCAGCTCGGCCCTGCAGTACATTCCGGAGACGAGTTGGAACGACACCACATCTACGAGTGGGCTTTCCGCCACCGGCGGCGGCGTCAGCCTGATTTATCCGCTGCCCACCTGGCAGTGGGCGCCCAGCAACTACACAGGCACCAGTATGCGTTTCTCGCCGGACATCAGCTTTACGGCCTCGCCCGACCACGACGCCTACCTGGTATGCACCCAGAACTTCACCGGCAAAACGGTGAACACCTCTACCGGCTCCACCTGCACCAATGGATTCCGCAACGGCAGCGGCTACCTGACCGCCTACGGCGGCACCTCGTGCAGTTCGCCCAGCTTCGCCGGGCTGCTGACCCTGGCCGTGCAGGCGGGCGGCAAACTCGGCAATATCAATAAGAAGCTCTACACCCTGGCCGGCAACAGCTCCAGCTACGCCAGCATCTTCCACGACATCACCACCGGCTCAAACATCGTGCCCTGCACCACGGGATCCACCAATTGCACCACCGGCAGCCTCGGCTACTCAGCCACGACCGGATACGACCTGGTCACCGGCCTCGGCTCGGCCAACGGCCTCAACCTGCACAATGCCCTCACCAGCACTCTGAGCCCCAGCACCACCGCGCTGCAGTTGAGCACCGGCTCGGTCACCCTGAACGGCAGCATCACCCTGACGGCCAACGTAACTTCAACCGTCACCGGCACGCCCACCGGCACGGTGCAGTTCTATGTGGGCAACACCAGCCTGGGTAGCCCGGTCACCCTGGACGGCAGCGCCACGGCCACCCTCAGCAACGTGGCTGTCACCACGACCAACGGCTTCAGCGCGGGTACCGACTCGCTGACCGCCGTCTACTCCGGTGACACAACCTATGCCACCTCCACCTCTTCGGCGCAGTCGCTGACGGTCAACGGCCTGACCACCACGCTGACGCCGAGCGCCACCACGAACCCGATCACTATCGGCCAAACGGAAACCTTTACCGCCACCCTGGGCACCACGGCCGCCACCGGCACGGTGACCTTCAAGATCGGCAATACCACCCTGGGCACGGGCACGGTAAGCAACGGCGTGGCCACCCTGCAGATTGCGGCCAGCGTGGCCAACGGCTTCAGCGCGCCCTCGGTCACCATCACCATGAACTACAGCGGTGACAGCAGCTATAACGCGGAAAGCAACACCCTCGCGTTGACGGTCAACAAGGCCAGCACTACCACCGCATTGGGAACGTTGACGGCCTCCACACTGGGCAGCTCGGTTACCCTCAGCGCCACGGTCGCGGGCGCCTACGGCGGCACGCCCACCGGCACCGTCACCTTCTACGCCAACGGCAACAGCCTGGGCAACGCCACACTCAGCAGCAACACGGCCAGCCTCACGGTAACCGCCAGCACCGCCAGCGGTTTCGTGCTGGGCAGCAACAGCATTACCGCCACCTACAACGGAGATGGCAACTACAACACCTCCAACAGCTCTACCGGAACCCTGGCCCTTACGGCCGCCACCACCACGTCGGTCAGCGTGGGCACCAATCCCATTGCGCTGGGCGCCAGCAAAGCCACCGAAAGCTTCACGGCCACGGTGACTTCCACCAGCGGCACGCCAACCGGCACGGTCACCTTCAGCATGACCAACCCAGTGAACAATGTTTCGTTCAGCCTGGGCACGGTCACGCTTGTCGGAGGACAGGCCACGCTGAGCAGCATCGCGCCCAGCTCTGCCAATGACTTTGCTGTCGGCACCGATACGGTGACGGCCACCTACAATCCCGCAACGGGCAGCAACTTCAACACCAGCAACGGCAGCAACACCTTCACCGTCGGCGCGCCGGCCTATACCATCGCGCCGGCTTCCACCTCGGTCACACTCACCCCCGGCAGCTCCTCCAGTGTGGGGGTGACGCTGACCTCAACCACCTTTGCCGGCAGCACCAGTTGGACGGCCACTCCCAGCTCCGGGCTGATCACGGTCTCGCCCTCGTCGGGCACCGCGACGCTCTCGGCTGGCGGCACGGCCACCATCAACCTGCAAATCACGGCCTCCAACTCGGCCAGCAACCGCCATCCGCACCTGCCCTGGACGATTGGCGGAGGGCTCTTTGCCGCCATGCTTGCCGGACTGCCTCTTGTACGCCGCCGTAAGCGCGTGGCGGCCATCCTGCTGACGGCCCTGGCCGTCGCCTCGCTGGCCTTTGCCCTCTCCTGCAGCAGCGGCAGCAAGGCTCCGCGCAGCTACACGGTCTCCATTGCCGGCACGGGAGGCATCAGCAGCACCATCAGCGTCACGGTCAACTAGCGGCCGCTGCGCTTTCAATCCAAAGGGCCACGTCTTCGGGCGTGGCCTTTTGCTGCCCCAGGGAAAGTCTCTTTTTGGGCTGAAGCGGCGCCGATGACTGGCCGATGAAAATCACTGTGACACAAGGTGTTGCAAACGCCTTCCCACGGTGCCCTGTCACGTTTCCGGCGTAGCCAAATCAAGTGAATTTGTGACGTGTATCACAGCCCCGCGCCCTTGCCGGGCGCACCCTAGTAAGGAAGGCTAGTTTTTTCTTCATGACGCACTTTTTCTTATAAGGAAGCGCAATTATGACTCGTATTCTGGAAGTCACTGACCTGATTCTGCGCGATGCGCATCAGTCCCTTATGGCGACACGCATGGCGATGGAAGACATGGTGCCGGCCTGCGAAGACCTGGACAACGCCGGCTTCTGGTCCCTGGAATGCTGGGGCGGAGCCACCTTCGACTCCTGCATCCGGTTCCTCAACGAAGATCCCTGGGAGCGGCTGAAGACCTTCCGCAAGCTGCTGCCCAAGACAAAGTTACAGATGCTGCTGCGCGGCCAGAACCTGCTCGGCTACCGGCACTACGAGGACACGGTCGTCGAGCGCTTCGTGGCCAAGGCCGCCGAGCATGGCATGGACGTCTTCCGCGTCTTTGACGCACTCAACGACATCCGCAACCTGCAAACCTCCATCAAGGCCGTCAAAAAGAGCGGCAAGCACGCCCAGGGCACCATCTGCTACACGGTCAGCCCGCTGCACACCGTCGAGGCCTTTGTGGACATGGCGCAGCGGCTCAAGGAGATGGGCTGTGACTCGATCTGCATCAAGGACATGGCGGCCCTTCTGAAGCCGCAACCGGCCTACGACCTGGTCAAGGGCATCAAGGAGAAGTGCGGCAAGGACACGCTCGTCCACCTGCACTGCCACTCCACCACGGGCGTGACGCTGGTCAGCTACATGAAGGCCATCGAAGCCGGCTGCGACATCGTGGACACGGCCATCAGCTCGCTCTCCCTTGGCCCCGGCCACAACCCGACCGAAAGCCTGGTGGAGATGCTGGAAGGTACGGGTATTGAGACGCGTCTGGACATGGCTCGCCTGCTGAAGGCGCGCAACTACTTCAAGACGATTCGTCCGCGCTACAAGGAGTTCCTCTCCGACATCACGGGCGTCGAGACCGAGATCTTCCAGAGCCAGATTCCCGGCGGCATGATCAGCAACATGGAAAGCCAGCTCAAGCAGCAGGGTGCCGGAGACAAGTTGCAGGAAGTGCTGCTGGAAGTTCCGCGCGTGCGCAAGGTCAGTGGCTTCCCGCCGCTGGTCACGCCCAGCTCGCAGATTGTGGGCACGCAGGCGGTCTTCAACGTTCTCATGGGCCCCTACAAGGTTCTGACCGGCGAGTTTGCCGACCTGATGCTGGGCTACTACGGTGAGACGATCGGCCCCAAGGATCCGGAAGTGATGGAGAAAGCCCGGGTTCACGCCAAGAAAGAGGCCATCACCTGCCGTCCCGCCGAGCTGCTGAAGCCCGAGTGGGAGCATTTGCGCGCCGACGCGCTGTCGGCCAAGGCCAACGGCACCGATGAGGATGTGCTGACCTTCGCCATGTTCCCGCAGGTGGCGCCAAAGTTCTTTGCCACGCGCGACCAGGGACCGAAGAACCTGGGCAAGGATCCGGCGGCCACGCCTGCCGCAGCCGCGGCCCCGGCGGCGGCCACGCCCACCAAGCCCACCGGTCCGCAGAAGTACGCGGTCACCATCAACGGACAGGTGCACAACGTCACCGTCGCGGCAGCGCGATAGAGGAAAGGATCGAATTTATGGCTACGACGGTTTCCGAAAAGCCCAAGGCAAAAAACATGGAGGAGCGCATCCAGGCGCTCAAGGAAAAGCGCGCCACCATCGAGAAAGGTGGCGGGCAGAAGCGCATTGACAAGCAGCACGAGCAGGGCAAGATGACCAGCCGCGAGCGCGTTGCGAAGCTGGTGGATGAAGACAGCTTCCAGGAAGTGGGAGCCTTTGCCACCCACCGCGCCACGCTCTTCGGCATGGAAGGCAAGGACCTGCCCGCCGACGGCATCGTCACCGGCTGCGCCCGCGTGGACGGCCGACTGATTCACCTGGCCAGCCAGGACTTCACGGTCGCCGGTGGCGCGGCCGGAGAAGTGCACTCCGACAAGGCGGTGGAGATGATGAAGGCCTCGCTCAAAACGGGCTCGCCTTTCGTCTTCATCAACGACTCGGGCGGCGCGCGCATCCAGGAGGGCATTGACGCCCTCGGCGGATACGGCCGCGTCTTCTTCAACAACGTCATGCTCAGCGGCACCGTGCCGCAGATCTCGCTGATCTGCGGACCCTGTGCGGGCGGCGCGGTGTACAGCCCGGCGCTCACCGACTTCATCATCCAGACCAAGCATGCCCACCTGTTCATCACCGGGCCGTCGGTCATCAAGCAGGTCACCGGAGAGACGGTAAGCGCCGACGACCTGGGCGGACCGATGGCGCACATGGTGCACTCCGGCGTCGTGCACTTCGTGGCGGAAAACGACGAAGACGCGCTCTTCACCTGCCGCCGCCTGCTCAGCTTCCTGCCCTCCAACAACCTGGAGGATCCGCCGCGGCTGGACTACGAGTTCCCCATGGAGGATGACCCGTCACTGAACGGCATCGTCCCGGTGGAGCACAAACAGAGCTACGACGTGCGGGAGATTCTGACCCGCATCCTCGACCACGCCGACTTCATGGAAGTGCAGGCCGGTTACGCACCCAACATCGTCATCGGCTTCGGACGCATCCAGGGCCGCTCCATCGGCATTGTGGCCAACCAGCCCAACGTGCTGGCCGGTGCTTTGGATATCAACGCCAGTGACAAGGCGGCGCGCTTCGTCCGCTTCCTGAACGCCTTTAATATTCCCATCGTCACCTTCGTGGACGTTCCGGGCTTCTTGCCGGGCGTGCAGCAGGAGTACGGCGGCATTATCCGCCACGGCGCCAAGTTGCTGTTTGCCTACTCGGCTGCCACCGTGCCAAAAGTCACGGTCATCCTGCGCAAGGCCTACGGCGGCGCATACATCGCCATGTGCTGCAAGGACCTAGGCGCCGACCGCGTGCTCGCCTGGCCCACCGCCGAAGTCGCCGTCATGGGCGCCGAAGGCGCGGCCGAGATCGTCTTCCGCAAGGAGATGGACGCGGCTGAGGACAAGAACGCCAAGCGCCAGGAGCTGATCGACACCTATCGCGAGGCCTTCGCCAACCCGTTTGTCGCCGCCGGACGCCGTCTGGTGGATGACGTTATTGAGCCGGCAACCACTCGCCACGCTCTTGCCGACGCGCTCAACGCTCTGGAAACCAAGCGTGAAATGCGTCCCGGCAAGAAGCACGGACTGATCCCGCTTTAATCGCGGCAAGGAGACGACCATGGCACCATCCGCAATGGCATCAAAAACCGCGACCATAGACGTGGAAGCAGCGCTCAAGCAGTTGCAGGCCGAACTGGCGGCGGTGAAGCAGGACTTCACCGCGCGCCTGGCAGCCCTGGAAGCGCACCTGGCCCCCGTGCCCGCCGAAGAACCCATCACCCCGGAGTTGCTCGTGGTGATCGCGGCGGCCGTGACCAGCTTCCTCGGCGTCAAGGTGAAGATCCGCTCGGTACACCACATGCCCACGCCCAATACCTGGGCGCAGTCGGGCAGGGCCATCGTGCAGGCATCGCACAACCTGAAGCGCTAGGCAGATTGCACCCGGGAGCGCGGCCGGTTTCATCCGGCCGCCACCGGCCGCAAGCCTCGCGCGCGGCGCTCCCCACCACCCGCCCGGCCCCATCGTGGACCAGGCGCAAGGAGAACGACATTGAAGCTCAAGATTGGAATTGACGGTAAGTCCTACGAGGTGGAAGTCGAGATCACGGAAGACGACTCCGCCCCCAAGCCACACTACATTCCCGCGCAGGCGCCCATCGTGCTCAGCGCCGCTCCGCTGCCCGGCGCCGCCGCACCCCGCCCCGCAGCCGACGAGGGTCCGGTGGACGAAGCCAAGGTCTGCCGTTCGCCCATCGCCGGCATGGTCACCCGCGTCAACGTGCATGAGGGACAGCAGATCCGGCCCAACGACCTGCTGCTGGTGCTGGAGGCCATGAAGATGGAGACCAACGTCACCTCGCCGGTGGCCGGCACGGTCAAAAAGGTTCGCGTGGCGCAGAGCGACGGTGTGCAGTTGCACCAGATCCTGGTGGAGTTCGAGTAATGAGCACAACCATCGATCACCAGACAATCCCCGCCGAACTCAAGGATGTGCCCGGCGTTGAGTTCATCGATCACTTCGCCATCAGCGTGCCCCAGGGCCAGCTTGACGCCATGGTGGCCGCCTACGCCCTGCTCGGCTTCCAGGAGATTCACCGCGAGGAAGTCCACGGCAAGGACATGGTTCGCGAAGCCCTGCTGCAGATCGGCAACGGCCCCAACCTCATCCAGTTGCTGGAGCCGCTCAGCCCGGAGAGTCCGGTGCAGAAGCTGATTGAAAAAAGCGGCGGCCGCGGCGGATTCGCTCACGTCGCCTTCCGCGTCAAAAGCGCGCAGAAGGCCTTTGATTACATGAAGGCCAACGGCTTCACCATCATCGACGCCGCGCCCCGCCCCGGCTCGCGCGGCACCACCGTCTTCTTCCTGCATCCTAAGTCGCGGGCGGAAAACCCATTTGGCTTCCTCATTGAGATTGTCGAGGACCCCAGTTAGTTTTCCAGCAAACTTTCCACCCGGGCGCGGACAAAATCCGCGCCCATTTTCTTTGCGCCGTTTGCCGAATACAACGGTACAATTCCTAGCCGTACGTCAGCACTCCCTGGGCGCGCAGGCGGAGTATGCGACAGGTTCTTGCGCCGCCGCCAACGCCGGGGAACCGGAGGCACCGGGATGACATCCCCGAGTACATTGGAAGCCGCAACTTACCGTAAAGTTGATCTCCGCATTGTTCCTTTCTTATTCCTCTGCTACATCCTGGCCTATCTGGACCGGGTCAACGTGGGCTTTGCCAAGCTGCAGATGCTGAAGGCGCTCAACCTGAGCGATGCCGCCTTCGCCACTGGCGCCGGCATCTTCTTCATCGGCTACTTCTTCTTCGAGGTGCCGAGTAACGTAGCGCTAAAAAAGTTCGGCGCGCGCAAGTGGATTGCCCGCATCATGGTGAGCTGGGGCATCGTCAGTGCCTGCATGATCTTTGTGACCAACGCTTTCACCTTCAACGCCCTGCGCTTTTTGCTGGGCATCGCAGAGGCCGGATTCTTCCCCGGCGTCATCTTCTACCTCACCCTCTGGTACCCCTCGCGCATGAGGGCGACGCGTACCGCATGGTTCGTCTCCGCCATCGCCGTCAGCGGCGTCATCGGCAATCCCATCAGCGGCCTCATCATGGACAAGCTGAGCGGACTGCATGGCCTGGCCGGCTGGCAGTGGCTCTTCATTGCGGAAGGCATCCCCAGCATTCTGGTCGGCATCTGGGTCATCTTCTTCCTCGATAGCAGCATCAACGAGGCGAATTGGCTCACCGACGAACAGAAAGAGTTGCTGGCCAAAAACCTGGCCGCCGAGGAGACGACCAAGAGCCAGCACCGCCTCTCCGATGCATTCAAGAGCGGCACGGTCTGGGTGCTGTGCTTCATCTACTTCACCCTGATGATCGGACTCTACGGCATCGCCTTCTGGCTGCCCACCATCGTCAAGGCCTTTGGCGTCAAGGGCTATCTCGATGTCGGACTCATCACGGCCATTCCTTACGGTGTGGCCGTCATCGGCATGATCATCCTCAGCTATCACTCGGATAAGACCGGCGAGCGCCGCCTGCACTATGTATGCAACACCATCGCCGGCGCCGCGGGACTGGTACTCAGCGGCGTTTACGCCAGCAATCCATACCTGGCCATCACCTTCCTCAGCATTGGAACCCTCGGCGTCATCGGCTCCATGCCGCTCTTCTGGCCGCTGCCTTCGGCCTTCCTTACCGGCACGGCCGCGGCGGCGGGCATTGGCTGGGTCAACTCGGTGGGCAACCTCGGCGGATACATCGGCCCCAATGTGCCGGTGTGGGCCAAGGCCATCTCCACCGATAAGAGCGCGGCGCTTTACATCATTGCCGCGGTGCTGGTGCTGGGCGCGCTGGTCACCTTCTTCTTCATCCCCAAGAACCTGCGTGTGAAGATAGGCCTATAACACTTCACCGCAAAACAACAGGAGCGTGGCCTCGGCCGCGCTCCTGTTGTTTACAGTAAATCCCGCGCACTACTTTTTTCGGCTAACTGTTGGCATCCGCCGCTTGCTGCCGCAGCATCGCCCACAGGCTGATGGCCACCCAGGCAAATTCCAGAATGACGAAGCCCAGCTTGAATGGGTGCAGCGCCACATAGCCGAGGATGGCGCTGCCGATGGCGTTGAGCAGGTTATACATCGCAGAGCGCGGACTCATTCGTCCAAACTGGTGGCCGGCGTAAGCGATAAGAATCATCAGCGCGCCGGCGAAGGAAAACAACTGCATCGGGTCGTGCAACATCTCAAACATTCTTCACTGCCTTTATAGGGAAAATTATTAGCGAGCCAGGCTGCCGGCCTGCTCATTCTGACTGTTCTGTTCCAGCCCGGCACGCAATGCGCCCAGCACACTGCGCGTGGCATCGTGGAAGCTGCCCTCCACGCCCAGGCCGCTGGCGCAACTGTGCCCGCCACCGCCAAAGCCCGCCGCGATGGCCGCCACATCCACGCGCCCTTTGCTGCGCAGGCTTACGCGGTACTGCCCCGGCGAAGCCTCACGGAAGAAGGCCGTCGCCTCAACGCCATGAATGCTGAGCGCCCAGTTCACCAGTCCCTCGCAGTCCAGTTCGCTGGCGCCGCACTTCCGCATGTCGGACTCGGTGACGTGCATCCAACTGATGCCGTCTTCCACCTGCAGCGTGCTGAGGGCGCAGCCCAGCAGGCGCATCTTGCCCGCCGGGTTGGAAAAGTACACCTGCTGCGCAATCTCCGCCGGATTGGCACCGGCCAGCACCATCTCGCGGGCAAAGGCAAAGGTCTGCGCCGTGGTGCCGCGATAGCAGAACGAGCCCGTGTCGGTCAGCACCGCCGTGTATAGGCTGGTGGCTATCTCCGCCGTAATGGGAACGCCTGCGGCCAGCGCCAGGTGATAGACCAGCTCACTGCATGCCGCTGCGGTGGGAACAATGTAGTTCAGGTTGGCGAATTCGCAGGAGCCCTCGTGGTGGTCGACGTTGATGCTGAACAGTCCGCTCAGCCCCTTCAGTCCGGTGCGGCGGAAGCTGTCGCACTCCAGCACAAATGCGCCGTCATACTCACCGGCTTCGACGGGAGTGGTGCGAATCTCGCTGGCGCCCGGCAGTTCTCGGTACAGGAAGGGAACGCCGTCGGCCAGGTATCCATCGGCCTTTTTGCCCATGGCGCGCAGAATCTGCACGCAGCCCAGCACGCTGCCCACGGCGTCGCCGTCCGGACGGGCGTGGCTGGTCACAAGCCAGCGCTGGCGCGCCCGGATGGCCGCGACGATTTCGTCCAGTCGATTCACGGCTTGCGCTTCCTCGCGCGCTTCTCAATGCGGGTCAGCAACTGCTCCACCCGCGCGCCATGCAGCACGCTGGTGTCGGCCACAAAGTGCACATCAGGCGACACGCGCAGGCTCAGTGCATCCGCCAGCTGGTGGCGGATATATCCGATGGCGTCGTTCAGCGCGGAGAGGCTCTGCTTCTGCTCTTTCTCGTCGCCCTCCAGGCTCACATAGATGCGCGCGCTCTTGCCGCCCGGCGCCATCACCACCTCCTGCACGGTGACCAGCCCGATTCGCGGGTCGTTGAGCTCGCCGGTGACGATCAGCACCAGCTCCTCTTTGATGGCCTCCACCTGGCGGTCCTTGTGATGTTGCGCGCTGCGATTCTCCACGATTCCTGCTCCTTGCCGTTCACTTCACAAAGCTCAATACCCGGCCCACATCGTGCGTGGCCGGGTAAACGTTTTAGGTTATCACAGTGGAATCCGTGGCGCGAGGGTCTGCGGCCAACGGAAAAAGAAGTTGCCCGGGAAAATTACAGGTCGATAATCAGGCCTTCTTTGGCGGCGCGCACGCTGGGGAAATACTCGCCGGCGCTCTTCACAATGTTGTCAATGCACTGGTCATCATGGTCGGGGTCGTGGTGGTAGAGGATCAATTCCTTGGCGCCGCTCTGCATCACAATGTTCACCGCCTCGCGCCAGTGGCTGTGTCCCCAGCCGCGCCGCTTGGCCTCGTACTCCTCAGGCAAATACTGCGCGTCGTAGATGAGCACGTCGGCGCCCTCGGCCAGCTTGCGCACGTTGCGGTCAAACACCGGATGGCCGGGCTCGTTGTCCGTGGCGTACACAAAGATTCCGTTGGCGGTCTCCAGGCGGAAGCCGAGACAGCCCTGGGGATGGTTCAGCCACATGGATTGAATCGTGCAGTCGTCGAATTCGACGCGCTCTTCTTCCATGTCGTAGAAGTTGCAGTGCGCCGCCATCTCCGTCATGTCCACCGGAAAGTACGGATCGGCCATCTGCTCTTCAATGGCGCGCTGCAGCCCGCGGGTGCGGCTGCTGCTGTGGAAGAAGAAATAGTTGTCGCTGTTTTCATACAGCGGCTGAAAGAACGGAATGCCCTGGATGTGATCCCAGTGGAAGTGCGAGAGGAAGACGTGGGCAAAGATCGGATCCGTGCCGTGATCCAGCATCATCTGCTTGCCCAGGTTGCGGAAGCCCGTGCCGCAGTCAAAGATGTAGACGTGATCATTGACCTGCACCTCCACACAGGAGGTGTTGCCGCCGTATTGCATGTTCTCCACTTGCGGAGTGGGAGTGGAACCGCGCACCCCCCAGAACTTAATTCTCATGCACCCTCAACCAGAAACGGCCCGCGCCTGAAGAACAAAAAATAACCGGCACCAAGGTTCTGAGAAGTATACGGCAGTAGGCCCGGTGCAACAATGCAACCGATACCTTCCTATACACTGTCCCAACGGAGAGGGCCGCCGGCATCTGGCCCGGACACCACTGGCCTTGACTCGCCTTTCCAGCATGGCCTCTTTCCCCCGCCAGGGGACATTCCCTTGCCGGGCACCCGGTTACCTTGGCCCGGGGGGGTATATGAACTAGTGACTTGACACTTTCGGGTGTGGACGTAAGCTGTAATGCAAGGAGCCATGCGATGAACGAGCCATCCGGGCCGGAGAAACGCGCCATACCACGCTTTGCCCTGGAGTTGCCGGTCAAGGTGAACACCCCTGCGGGCGAAGTGGCGCCGACGGCGGCAAAAACCAAGGACGTCAGCTCTCTCGGCGTCTGCTTCACCTGTGACTCGGCCGTGGAAAAGGACTCGGAGATCGAGTTCACCCTGACCCTGCCCGCCTCCATCACCATGACCGAGCCGATTAGCGTGCACTGTGTCGGTAAGGTGGTGCGCGTCGGCGGCGACAAGGGCGCCTTTGAAGTCGCAGCGGCCATCCAGAGCTACGAGTTCATCGCCGACGACAAGGTACAGAACGTCTACCCCCCGATCGACACACCGCCCCAGTCGTGATGCGAAAGTCCTTCCCCGGCCGCCGCTGGCCGCTCGCACTCCTGCTGCTGGCGGCCACGCCCCTGTTGGCGCAAAAACCCATCGGTGAACTGATTGCCGAAGGCGCCAGCGTGCGCGGCATGGTCAGCCTGGAGGGCGGTGGCACCCGCGTCCTGGGCGGCTCGCAGATTACCGCCGGCGAGGCCGCGGCCCGCCTGCACCTGGTACGCGGAGGAGACATCCGCGTCTGCCCCAAGACGAGCCTCTCGGTCAACGCCGATGTTGAGGGCAAGGCCATGGTCTTCGGCCTCAACGGCGGCGCGCTGGAGGTGGATTACCCTCTTGGCGGCGGCTCGGACTCCCTGCTGACGCCCGACTTCCGCGTGCAACTCATCGGGCCAGGAAATTTTCACTTCGCCATCAGCGTCAGCCCCGCCGGAGACACCTGCCTGCGCCCGCTCGCGGGCAACGACGCCTCGCTGTTTTTGGCCGAGATGATGGGTAGTGACAGCTACCAGCTCACCCCGGGCAAAAGCGTGCTCTTCAAGGGCGGACGCATCAGCCAGGCCACCACGGCCCCGGCCGCCTGCGGTTGCCCCGCCACCGCCGCGCCGCCCAAACCCGCTCCGGAGCCGGTGCACCCGAACACCGTGCTGGAGACGAACCTTGTGCCCGCCAGCCAGCCGGAGACGCACCTCAAGGCCGATACCACCTTTACCTACTATGGCAAGGACGAGAGCCAGGACGTAACTGTAACGGTGGCAAGGCTTTCCGCCTCTCGTGACGATTCCCACCTGACACTGGCCATGCTGCCCCGGGTTATCCCCCCGGCCACGGCCGCAGCAACGCCCAAACCGGAGAAAAAACAGCGTTTATGGCAGCGGCTGGGTGGCATGATGAACCGCCTGCTGGGGAAATAGGGGTGTCGAAAAGTTAAAAAAGCTTCTTTCAGTCCCCTACTTTTTTTCGGCGAGAGCGTGGTAAACTCCCTTTTGCCAACGTTTTAACCTTGCGAGCCTGGCCCGGCAGGGGTTGCACGAATTCCGCCAACACGGAGATACAAGAACATGACGAAAGCCGATCTCATCGAAGAAGTTTCACGCTTGGCCGAGTTGACCCGCAAGGACAGCGAAGTCATTGTAGAGACCATCTTCGACAGTGTGGTGCGGGCGTTGCGTTCTGGCGATAAGATTGAAATTCGCGGATTTGGCAGCTTCCGCACCCGCCAGCGCAAGCCGCGCGTGGGACGCAATCCCAAAACCGGCGACCGCGTCGAAGTGCCGCCCAAAAAGATTCCCTTCTTCAAGCCCAGTAAGGAGTTGAAGGACATGGTGAACCGCGACGGCGTGGCCGCTGCGGCCGAAGCTGTGCCTCCGGCGCAGGCCTGAGCCAGCCACCTTGCCCGCGCCAAAGGCATTGCCGGAAGCGCGGGCCGCAGACAGCAACATTCGGCCGTTGTGGGTCGAACCATCCTCTCCCGTGAACTTGCCGAATACCATCACGTTGGCGCGCATCGCATGCGTGCCATTGTTTTTGTGGGCGCTGGCCACCACGCGCCTTTCTGCGCCTTACGGACGCCAGGAGCTGGTGGCCGCATTCCTGTTTCTACTCGGCTCGGTCACCGACGGACTCGACGGCCAGATTGCGCGCCGCATGGGCAAGGTCACCGTGCTCGGCGGCCTGCTCTCTCCGCTGGCGGATAAGCTGCTGGTCTCCACCGCTTTTGTGGCGCTGGTCTTTTTTGCGCCGGAGCTGGTCGCCCCCTGGGTGGCCATCATCATCGTCGCCCGTGAGTTCCTGGTCACTACCCTGCAATCGGTGGCCACGCAGCAGAACATGGAGTTGCGCTACGTGGACATTGGCAAGTACAAGACCGTGGTGCAATCGGTCACCGTCATCAGCATCCTGTTGGCGCATGCCTGGCCGATTTGGTTCGGCGACGTCTCCGGCATACTGGTGGCGCGCGCGAGCATCTGGGTGCTGATTACCGTCTCCGTGCTGACCAGCGTGGCCAGCCTGCGCTTCTTCCTCGCCGAGGTGGTCCGTCAACTCGGCGGAGAAATGTAGATTCGTCTTCACCGAGGAGGATTTTTGCCATGAGCGCTGCGTCTGACGATTCCACCACCAGCCAATCCACCTCTGCCAATACAACCGGTGAGTACTCCCCGGCCGAGCGACGCTGGCTGCTGCAACTGGCGCACACGGCCATCCGCGCGGCGGTCACCGGGCGCGAGGTTGATCCGAATTCTGCGCCGGCCTCATCACCGGCAACCCCGCACCTGCACCAGCCCCGCGGAGCCTTCGTCACCCTGCATGAGGACGGACAACTGCGCGGCTGCATTGGCAGCATCACGGCCTATGCGCCGCTCGATGAGACCGTCCAGCACATGGCCCTGGCCGCCGCCCTGGAGGACCCTCGCTTTCAGCCCGTCGGCGAAGACGAACTCGACAAACTGCAACTGGAGATCAGCGTGCTGACGCCGATGTTCCCCATCGCGCCGGAGGATGTCGTCGTCGGCCGCCACGGCTTGATGATCACGCACGGCGGACATCGCGGCCTGCTGCTGCCGCAGGTTCCGCTGGAATGGGGATGGGATCGCGAGAAGTTTTTAGCGCAAACCTGCCGCAAGGCCGGACTGCCGGAAGATCAGTGGAAGAAAGGCGCCCAGCTGGAAGCCTTCACCGCTGAGGTCTTCGGCGAGAGTTCGCCGGGAGAGAGTTTGCGGTAGAAGGTTTCAAGGTTGCGCAGGTTTCAAAGTTTCAAGGTTTCAAAGTTTCGCAGGTTTCGAAGCTGCGCAGGTTTTGAAGCTGCCAATGCTGTAAGAGCTTAAGGTCACCTGGTTGCATCTTTGCTTCGCGATTGCCACTGTGAGTGCAGAGCACCTCGCCCGTTTCGCTCAAGGTTCTTGCTCTTGGTTTTCACCTTTGAAACTTTGAAACCTTGCTACCTTGAAACCTGTTTTCTCCCCGGCCCCGCATAGTACCCCACCACGCCCAGCGCGATCAGCACCACGCCCACCATCAGCGCACTGACCGGGCCAATCTGCTCGCTGCGGCTGCGCACGCAACTGATGATGATGAGCACCGTCGGCGGCACGCTGACCAATGCGAGTCCAACGCCGCCAAATGGCACGCGGAAGGGTCTCGGCAAATTCGGCTCGCGGCGGCGCAGCATAATCAGCGCGACAAACTCCAGCAGAATGCTCAGCCCAGTCAGCAGCACATCCAGAATCACCGTGCGCTCAAAGCCCAAGCCCATGGCCAAGCCCCACAGCACGGAGCAGACGACGATGGCCACCCACGGCGCGCCCGCCTGATTTTCGCGCGCGAAGATCTTCGGCAAGTAGCCGTCGCGCGCCATGGCGTAGGGCAGCCGCGACAAGCTCATCACCAGCGCGTTGAAGGTGCTGAAGGCGGCCAGCATTCCGGCGGCGGTCATCAGGGCCGCCAGCCGTTGCCCGCCGAAAAGGGCCGCAATGTTCACCCACGATCCGGTCTCCCACGCCTGTTGCGGCACGTTGGCCCGCCATGCGGCGGCAATGGGCAGCAGGTAGCTGGCCACCACCACGGCTACGCTGATGGCCATGGCGCGGGTGTAGGTCTTGCGCGCGTTCTCCACCTCGCCGGCAATGGTGCTGGCGTTGTCCCACCCCATGTAGTTCCACATGGCAATCAGGATGCCGCCCATCAGGTCGCTGCGCGTGACGTGCGGATGCACGGCCGCAGCGTGCGGAGCGTTCATCGCCAGCCATACAAGAAACGCAAACGGCGCCAGCAGCAGTAGCACAAAGAAAATGCTGCCGCGCCCCACGAATCCCGCGCCAAACAGATTCATCACCACGCAGACGGAGATCATCGCCACGCCCAGCACCAGCGGCCAATGTCCCTCGCCCAGAGCGGGCAGCAGGTGGCCGAGATAGGCGGCGAACAATATCGGGTACACGGCCATGTCAAAGACCGAGCCGAGAAATGTCAGCCAGGATTCCTGGAATCCCCAGAAGGGGCCCATGGCGCGGCGCACCCACACGTAAAAGCCGCCGGTCTCCGGCATGGCGCTGGCGAGTTCGCTGACCATCAGCGTGGTGGGCAATGCCCACACGAGCGGGGTAAGGCAAAGGATGAGGATGGTGCGCGAGTAGCCGTTATGGCCGACGATCTCTTCCAGGCCGAAGGGGCCGCCGCTGACCATGGCGTACGTTGAGGCCACCAGGGCCAGCAGTCCGAGCTTGCGGGAGTGCTTCAACCCTTACTTGGCGGGCTTGCAGCCGCCCAAAAAGATGCGGTGACGCAGGCGGTCCACCAGCTTGCAGGGCTCCGGCGTGCTGGCACTCGCGGAAGAGGCTGGCGCGTTGCCCGGGCCTTCACTCTCCAGCACGTCACCCAGTTGCACCTCGGCCACGGCGCGGACCACCATCGCGGTGGAGCTGCGCTCGGTGACCGAGAGAACCAGCACCTCGCCCAGCACATGCGAGGGCAGATGCTTGATGGACTTCAGCGGAGCCTGGTGCACGGCGCCGGGGTCCAACCCGCGCGGCAGCAGTTCGCTGGCCTGGTCGATCTTGTTCAGTTCCTTGTCGCCGTAGCCGCGGCGGATGTAGAGATAATCGCCGGGCTTGGCTCCCTTGGTGGCGCCGAAATCGGTGTAGATGATGTTGCCGCGCCCCATCAGCTCGACAAAGTCCTTCGTGCCCAGGATGTGGCCCTTGGGGCCGCCGGATGCGGGCAGGTACGGGTCGAGCGGCGGATCGAATTCGCGCGTGGGCGGCGTGGGCTTTTCTTCAAAGGGAACGAGGATATCGCCGGGCACGGCCGGATCGCAGGAAAAGCCGATTTTGGCCACGGCTACGTCCTTCTGCAAGCTGCTGACGGTGACCCAGCCGATCTCCTTGTAAAGGTGCCCCAGGCGCTTGAAGCGGTGCGCCTGCTCGGGAGAGGACATCTCGATGTTGGGGTCCACCACCTCGCGGACGATGCTGTAGCGCTCGCCTGCCTTGAGGTTCGGCCCGCCCAGGAAGACAGTCTCGCCCATGGGAAATTGATCCACATGGGGGGCTTCCTTGCTGGCGATGACGAAGTTCTTGCGCGGCAGCGTGCGGTGGTAAACAAAGCCCGCGCAATACATCTGCGTGTAGCCGGGGATCAGGCTTTTGCTGGGGGCAGGCGCCGGCGCCGTGGGTGCGCTTTGCGCCCACAGGCTGCCGCAAACCAGAATGGCGATGACAGACAGGCGTTTCATTTTTGCTCCCTTGCCGCGCTACCTTGACGCACAGTACCCGCAGGCCACGGCGCGGCCTTCGCGCATGGGCCGCGCGCAACGGGGATTCTTCCGGAAGCTAACAAAGCGCGTATCCGGGGTCAAGTAACGAAAGAGAAAGACGTTAACTGAAAGGGCACTTTCCGGAATTTCTGCAATAATATGGAAGAAAAGCCGCCCCGGGCATTGCAACCTGAGGCAAGGCTCATTACCATTGTGCCCCTGATGACTGACTCATCCATGAATTACGTTGCCCGTTCTCTACGCCTGCGCATCCCGCGTATTTGTGTCACTTTAACGGCCAGCGACCCGGCGGAACTGCTGGACACCGCCGAGGCCGTTCTGCGCGAAAATACCTTGATTGAACTCCGCCTGGACTACCTGGCACAGCCGCTGGCGGCCATTCCGCGCATCCGCCGCCTGATGGAGGTGCGGCCGGACGCCATACTCATCGCCACCTGCCGCCGCCAGGCCGCCGGAGGACAGTTCCGCGGCTCTGTGGCCAGTGAGCTGGAGGTGCTGCAAAAGGCCGCCGAGGCCGGCTGCCCCGCGCTCGACATTTCCATTGAGACCGCCGAGGCCATCAAAGAATCCGCCTGGGAGAAGTTGCGCGCCCAAGCCGCCATTATCCTGAGCAGCCATAACTTTAAAAACACCACCAAGCTGGAAGAGTGCTTTGAGCGCATGCGCGCCTACACCGCTGACTTCTACAAGGTGGTTGGCACCGCCACCTGCCTGCACGATAACGTCGTCATGGCGCGCTTCCTGGAAAAGTACTGTTCGGAGTATCCGATGGTGGGCATGTGCATGGGCGACCAGGGCATACTCAGCCGCATCCTGGCCATCCGCGCCGGGGCCGCCTTCACCTTCGGCGCCGCCGAGGCCGGCAAGGAGACCGCTCCCGGCCAGCCCACCTTCCGCGTGCTGCGCGACTTCTACCGCGTCGAGCAGATCGACTCGGTCACCAAGTTCTACGGCATCGCCGGCAACCCGGTCAGCCACAGCATGTCGCCCTGGGTGCTGAATGCGGCCTTCCGGCGCGAAAACGTCAACGCGGTTTATGTGCCGCTGTATGCCCGCACGCTGGATGACCTGCTGGCCACCACCACTGATCTGCCACTCGACGGCCTCAGCGTGACCATGCCCTACAAGCAGTCCGTGGTGGAGCACCTGGACAACAGCGACGTGCTGACCCAGCGCACCGGCGCCTGCAACACAATCGTGCGCGGCAAGGATGGCCGCCTGTTTGGCTTTAATACGGACGTTTATGGCGTGGCCGCCGCGCTGGATTCCCGCGTGCCGCTGAATGGCGCCCGCGTGTTGGTGCTGGGAGCGGGCGGCGCCGCCCGGGCTGCCGTCTTCGGCCTGCGCGCCCGCGGCGCGGAGGTCTTCATCCTGAACCGCACACCGGCCACCGCGCAGGGTCTTGCCAAGCAGAGCGGCTCCAAGTCCATCAAGCGCACCGATGTGGCCAAGATGAGCTTCGATGTCATCTTCAACGCCACGCCGGTGGGCATGGGCAATGACAAGCACACTCCGCTCGAGGAAAACGAGCTGAACACCGTGTGGGTCTTCGATTCGGTGTACAACCCGATTGAGACCAAGCTGATTAAGATGGCGCAGGCCAAGGGCCTGGGTACAATCAGCGGCGTGGAAATGTTCGTCCACCAGGCGGCTCGGCAGTTCGAGATCTGGACCGGCAAGCCCGCTCCGCTCGACGTCATGCGCCAGGTGCTGCTGCGCCAGCTGGGAGCGGTCGGCGTCGAGGGCGCACCGCCCATTCCTACCGTGGTGCTACCCAAAAACCGTGTGCTCTCCAACGCTCCGGTGACGGTGGTTGCTGAAAGCGTGGTCGCGGCGGCGGAAACGCAGCCCACACCCCCCGCTGCGGGCAAGGGAGCGGCCGCTAAGGCGGCTGCCAAGCCCCCGGCCAAGGTAGCAGCCCCCAAAGTGGCCGCAAAGCCCTCTAAGGCCCCGGTAAAGGCCACGGCGAAGGCAAAGACGGTCGCCAAGCCGGCCACCAAGGCAGCCGCAAAACCAAAGGCTGTGCAAAAGTCGGCCAAAAAGAGCGCATCACCGGCCAAGAAGGCCGCTGCGCCAAAGAAGAAAAAGCGCTAACCACCTGCGCTTTCATCATCAAAGAGCCCCGTCCTCCGGATGCCTGCCAGGGTCCACGGAGGGCGGGGCTTCTTATTTTCTATTCGTTTGCACCACAGGAAGGGCAATGCGGGGCGCAAATGAGCATTCGGAATCGCCATTCAGTGTGATTTATTCCGCTTTCCATTGCCATTTCGACACTTTCGATTTACGATTTAACTGATACGTACACGTCGTTTTATAGCGATTTTGGACTTGAAGAGCAGAGCAACTGAAGTCGAGTAGCGCAGGCATTCATCCTGGTACCTTTATGGCTTACCTACCCAAGAATAGCTGCCCTCTAGATTTTCATTTCAGTTAAACCTGTTTCAGATTTCCTGGCACATTTGCGCCGGGGGTCGCTGGAGAACCAAAGATGGCGTGGTACGCGTACTGCATCAGCGAGCAGTCTAGCTTCCAACAGGGCCGGGTTCGCCGGCCATTCCTCATCGAATCCCTGAAAGGCATCAACCGGGCTCCGGTTCGTGGCTTCCCCTGCGGCGAATTTGTCGTCATCGTCAGCGAGATGGAGCACGGACAGGCCCTGAGCCAGCAATCGGCCATGGAGCACGCCCGGGTCATCGGCGAGTGCTTCAAGGTCTCTACCCTGCTGCCGTTTAAGTTCGGCACGGTCTTTGATGGCGACGAAGCGCTCCGCCAGGCCATCCGCAACAATAAGAAAACATTTGCCGAAAGCATTGCCCACCTGCGCGGCAAGGCGGAAATGCATATCAAGGTGACCGTCCGCGAGGGCGCCTGCGTAGCCGAGCTGCTGGAGCTGCCCGCGCACAAGGCCGGCGGCGAGTACCTGACCCGCCTGAAGGAACAGGCCTCCCGCGACCGCGAGCGCCAGTCGCGCGCCCGCGCCCTGAGCGTGCAGGTCAGCCGCCTGCTCAGCCCGCTGCAGGAGGAGATCAGCTGCCGCAAGAATGAGAGCGGCATGGTGCTGGACATCGCCCACCTGATCGAATCCGATGGCGTCGAGCGCTACCAGAGCCGCTACTCCAACGCGCTGCGGCAGTTCAAAGGCGTGGAAATCACACTCAGCGGCCCCTGGCCTCCGTACCACTTCATGCCAGAGCCCGGGAAGGTGCGCACGGTGGTCAACCACGTTTAGTTTTACCGGCAGATTTGCCACTGAAGGGCCGGCCGGGTGCCGGCCTTTTTCGCGCCTGTCAGTATTTTGTCGTCGAAATAAACCGCCGGTGCGCTGCTAACTCATTCATGGCATGAGGTTTGTGGCTGCCGGAAATAAATAAAATTTTTCTGCTTCGCCGCGCCGCCTGCGGCATCCAACCGGGTAACAAAGAGGCCAAACTCAACATGGAAGTTCCTTTCCAGAAGTTTCAACTTCACATGGCTGCCTCCACAACGCGGGGCAGTATCAAGAATTCTGCGTAGTACGGTTCCCTCCCTCTTAGCCTCTTTCAAGAAGCGACCCCGCGTGGGGTCGCTTTTTCGTTGTGTTTCGCGACTGACGGCAGATTCCCGCTTGCGAACGTTGTTCCCGGCGCGAAGGATGAAGGCCCCCGCGACCATCATCCGTTGACCGCCGCGCGGCGCCGGAATAATATCTACTGCTTTGGCAAGACGCGCCCGGCAAGACGGCGGCGGGAACTGGATTGAGTTTTATGGACACGACACGGCTGCAACACTTTCGCACCCTGCTGGAAGAAAAGCGCCGCACCCTGCGCGCCACCGTGGCCCGCACCGAAGAGGATGGCCGCGCGGCCCAGGCGTCGGACAGCGCGCAGGACATCATCGACCGCGCCAGCGGCAGCTACCAGAAGGAGTTTCTGTTTGCGCGCAGCAACAACGACCGCCAGTTTTTGCAGATGGTGGAGCGCGCCCTCAGCAGCATTACCGAGGGCACGTACGGCGAGTGCGAACAGTGCGGCGAGGCGATCAACCAGCGCCGCCTGGAAGCCGTGCCCTGGGCGCGCCACTGCATAGGTTGCCAGGAAAAATTGGAGCGCGGCGAACTGGAGCCGGCAACGGAGTAGAGCTGCGGCGCGTCAATTAGACAGCATCACAAAGCCAAAGCAAAATTTGGCTTTGTAATTTTCGTTGGATTTTCAGCAATTAATTTAGAGTGCTTTGTCCATCCGCCCGCCGCGCTACGCAGTGGGTTTGTTGTTTGGCGCGTCGTCTTTTTCGGGGAAGAAAATCTCCTGCATTTTGCGCCGCAGGATGGAGCCTCCGAAGGCTCCGGCGCAGCCCGGCAACGCCACCAGGAACGAGCCTCCGATGCTGGCGCGGGTGAAGTGCGCCGTCGGCATCAGGTACATGGCGGCGAAGATGGCCAGCGGCACGGGGCCGCCCACCAGCACAACCCATCGCCACGGACGCGCCGGGCGCAGCACGCCCAGCAGCATGGTGCAACTGGTCACGGCCAGCGCGCTCAGCAGCGGATCGGGCTCTTCCAGGCTCTCCACGGCAACGTGCAGCAGGCCGCAGCCCACGCCCAGCACAAGGGCGAAGAGGCAGAACAATACTGTGTAACGTTCCCTGGGCGACTGCGCTTTGAGTGTGTCTGTCATTGGCGATTCGGTCATAAGCGTTAAGTTCCCGCGCTGCGATTGTATCGCACGAGGGCCAGCGTGCGGGTGGCCGCGCTTGCACCGTTGCCATACTCGCGGCTATGCTGTCGCCATGCATCACACAGAAGATTTTCTGAAAGTATGGGAGATGGAGAGCCTGTCTACGCTCAAAGTCTTCGCGGCGCTCACCGACGCCACTCTGCAGCAGAGCGTAGTGCCCGGCGGATACACCCTGCAGTCGCTGGCATGGCACATCACCACCGCTGCGGCCATGCTACCAGCGCAGGGAGGACTGGTACCGATTCCAGAGCGGGGCCCCGCCCCACCCACGGTGGCGGAGATCGTCGCCGCTTACCATAAGAATTCCCTGGCGCTGGTGGCAGCCGTGCGCGACCAGACCACGGACGCCGCGCTGGCCGAGCAGGTTCAGTTCTTTGGGCGTACGCTGCGCCGCGGGGCTCTGCTCTCATTCACCATCATGCACCAGGCGCACCACCGCGCCCAGATGACGGTGCTGATGAAGCAGGCGGGACTAAAGGTGCCCGGCGTGTATGGGCCATCCGAGGACGACCAGAAGGCCGCCAAGAAGTAGGCGCGCCGCATTGGATGTTTCTAATCCCGGCTGGTGGTTGGATTGCTCCCTTTACCTGCGAGGCACGCCGCGCTGCGGCGCCAACCAATCCCCAGGCAGGAGCGATCATGTCCATTCCCAGCATCACCCACGGAACGGCGACACAGGGCGCCTATCCACTCACGCAAACAGCCAGGAACACCGGCAACAAGTCTCAGTCCAAAGGTAGCGACCCCGAGGACACACTCACCTTGAACAGCACACAGGCCACCAGCGCAGGCCATGCGCCCGTGCCGGTGACTCCGCCAACCACCATCCAGCCTGTCAGCGGCCCCAGCTTTCCCCTGATGCCGGTGACTCCGCCGGTCTTCTCCATCCCCATCAATCCGCCGCTGCCCCCGCGCGGTGGAGGTCAGTAGGCACCCAAAATACAAACGGCCCACACGCTGATGTAACGTGTGGGCCTTTGCGCCTTTGGCGCGCTACTCGTATTTGTAGAAGCCGCGACCGCTCTTGCGGCCCAGCCAGCCGGCGTCCACCATGCGAACCAGCAGCGGGCAGGGACGGTACTTGGAATCTCCCAAGCCGCTGTGCAGCACGCGCATGATGTCCAGGCAAACGTCGAGGCCGATGAAGTCGGCCAGCGTCAGCGGTCCCATGGGGTGCGCCATGCCCAGCTTGAAGACCTCATCGACGGCCTCCGGCGTGGCCACGCCTTCCATCACGGCGTAGATGGCTTCGTTGATCATGGGCAGCAGAATGCGGTTGGCGGCAAAGCCCGGTGCGTCGTTGACGAGCACGGGCGTTTTGCCCAGCTTTTCGCTGGTGCTCTTCACGGCCTCGAAGGTCGCGTCACTGGTGGCAATGCCGCGAATCACCTCAACCAGCTTCATCATCGGCACGGGATTGAAGAAGTGCATGCCGATAACACGGTCAGGACGCTTGGTCTGCCCGGCCAGTTTTGTAATGGAGATGGACGAGGTGTTGCTGGCGAGAATCGTCTCCTGGGGGCAGATCTCGTCAAGTTCACGGAAGAGCTGCTGCTTGATCTCGAATTTTTCGCTGGCGGCTTCCACCACAAGCTGGCAGGCGGCAAGGTCCTTGCGATCGAGCGAGGGATGAATACGGGCCAGCGCCGCATCACGATCCGTGGCCGTGAGCTTTCCCTTCTCCACCTCGCGCGCCAGGTTCTTGGTGATGGTGGCCAGGCCGCGATCCAGGAAGCGCTGCTCCACTTCCACCAGCACTACCTTGTAGCCGCTCTTGGCGCAAACATGGGCAATGCCGTTGCCCATGGTTCCAGCGCCGATGACGCCAATCGTATCGAGATTCATAAGATGCCTCTCCCGTTCTAGATGAACCAAGCAGTTTATCAACAATGCCGAACAGGTGCATGGGGATTGTGCGCCAAGCAAAACGCCCCGGAGTGAGTCCGGGGCGAATGGTGAAAATGTTTGGTGGAAAGTGCCGAAAGGCTTACTGCTGCTTGGCCACGGCCAGGCGGGTTTCCGCACGGGCCAGGGCGGCGGCGGCTTCTTCGTAAGCGGCGCTGTCCTCGGCTTCCTTGATGCGCTGCTGGGCGCGGGCAAGAGCTGCCTCGGCCCTGGGCACGTCAATGTCGGCGGCCAGTTCGGCGGTCTCCGCCAGGATGGTAATCTTCTCCGGCAGCACCTCGGCAAAACCCCAAGCCACGCTCAGCCGCGTGGTGGCGCTGCCGTGCTTGTAGGTAATCTCACCGACGGCGAGCTCGCTGATGAGTGGCGCGTGGCCGGGCAAAATACCCAGGTATCCGCCGCGGCCGGGGATCTGCACCGACTCGGCGCGATCCTTTACCACCAGCCGCTCCGGAGTGACGATTTCGAGTTCGATAGTCTCTGCCATGGGTTTATCCGTGCTCCGCGCGCGAGCCTATAGCTGGCCCGCGCGGGAGCCGTTGATTTCTTACGCCTTGGCCTTCATCTGCTCGGCGGCTTCCAGCACTTCGTCGATGGAGCCCTTCATGTAGAAGGCCTGCTCGGGAATGCTGTCATGCTTGCCGTCGATGATCTCCTTGAAGCTGCGCACGGTGTCTGCCACCTTGACGTACTTGCCGGCAAAGCCCGTGAACTGCTCAGCCACGTGGAAGGGCTGCGAGAGGAAGCGTTGCACCTTGCGGGCGCGCGACACGGTCAGCTTCTGCTCTTCGCTCAGTTCGTCAATACCCAGGATGGCGATGATGTCCTGCAGGTCCTTGTAGGTCTGCAGCGTACGCTTCACGCTCTGCGCCACGTCGTAATGATCCTGGCCGACGATGCGCGGGTCCAGAATGCGCGAGGTCGAAGCCAGCGGATCAACCGCGGGGTAGATGCCGATTTCGGTCAGCGCGCGGTTCAGCACCGTGGTGGCGTCCAGGTGGGCGAAGGTCGTCGCCGGAGCCGGATCGGTCAAATCGTCGGCGGGCACGTAGATGGCCTGCACCGAGGTGACCGAACCCTTCTTGGTGGAGGTGATGCGCTCCTGCAACTCGCCCATTTCCGAGGCCAGGTTGGGCTGGTAGCCCACGGCCGAAGGCATGCGGCCCAGCAAGGTGGAAACCTCCGAACCGGCCTGGGTGAAGCGGAAGATGTTGTCAATGAAGAGCAGCGTGTCGGCGCCTTCATCGTCGCGGAAGCTCTCGGCCACTGTCAGTCCGGTCAGGGCCACGCGCAGACGCGCACCGGGAGGCTCGGTCATCTGGCCGTAGATCAGTGCGGCCTTGCTCTTGGCCGGGTTGCCGGCCTCGATGACGCCCGACTCCTGGAACTCCAGCCAAAGATCGTTGCCTTCGCGGGTGCGCTCGCCGACGCCGGCAAACACCGAGAAGCCGCCGTGCTGCTTGGCCACGTTGTTGATGAGCTCCTGAATGACGACCGTCTTGCCCACACCGGCGCCACCGAAGAGTCCGATCTTGCCGCCCTTCAAGAAGGGCTGGATGAGATCGATGACCTTGATGCCGGTCTCGAACATCTCGGCGCGCGTTGACTGCTCGTCAAAGGCGGGAGCGGCGCGGTGAATCGGCATCTTCTTTTCGGAGTTGATGGGGCCGAGGTTGTCCACCGGCTCGCCGATTACGTTCATCACGCGGCCCAAGGTCTGGCGGCCCACGGGAACGCTGATCGGTCCGCCCTGGTCAATGGCCTTCATGCCGCGCACCATGCCCTCGGTGGGCTGCATGGCCACGCAGCGAACGCGGCCTTCGCCGAGGTGCTGCTGCACCTCCAGGATGACATCAATGGGGGCCGGAACCGTAAAGCCGTCACTGACGACGCGCAACGCGGTGTAGATGAGCGGGATGTTCGCCTCGCTGAACTGCACGTCCACGGCGGGGCCGGCAATCTGAATCACGTGTCCAATGTTCTCTGGCATCTGTTCAACCTTAATGTTTCAAAGTTTCAAGGTTTCAGAGTTTCAAGGTAAAACCCTGTGTGCTCTGAAGCCTTCTCTACCCGCTTGCCTTCCTGTTGCCTTGCCTCGGCGCCAGGAACTACAGTAACCCGTTCAACAACCCAAGCTCGGCGTAACAGAGTCCAGCAAGCGGCTCCGACTCTTCCACGCCAACAAATCCAGTTTCCGGTTCCATACATTGAAACCTTGAAACTTTGAAACCTTGCTCTTACAGCGCGGCGGCGCCGCTGACGATCTCGATGATTTCCTTGGTGATGGCCGCCTGGCGTGCGCGGTTCATCGTCAGGGTCAGCGAGTCAATCAGCTCACCGGCGTTGTTCGTGGCCGAATCCATGGCCGTCATGCGGGCGGCGTGCTCGGCGGCAACCGACTCCAGCATGGAGCGATAGATTTGCGCGATGACGTACTTGGGCAGCAGCTCGCGGAACAACTGCGCGGCCGGCTGCTCGTAGATGTAATCCACATGGCCATCCACAAAGCCCGCGGCATGACGATCCACCTCGGTGGTGTCCTGCGGCTTCAGGCTGACGCCGCTGGTAACGGCGGCCTCGCCCGCGGCCTCGCGCTCTTCCAGCGAGAGCTCGACTGCCTGCTCAATGTTGTGCTCGCCCAGCTTGCCGACGGGCAGAACCTGCTCCACCACAAGGCGCTGTGCAATGACCGACTTAAACTCGTTGAAGACCACATAAACGGCATCCACTTCACCGCGGCTGTAACGCTCGATGATGTCTTCGGCGATGGGCGCCACGGTGCTGAACTGTGGAACCTTCAGGATGCCCAGGTGCTCGCCGGTGACACGCACCGGGCTGGTACGCGCCTCCTCGGCGGACTGCCCCGGAACGCGGCGGCGGAAGTAGTCGCGGCCCTTGCGGCCCACGCACTCGATATCCACGTTGAGTCCGCTCTTCGAGTCCAAAAAGCGCTGTGCCGCCTTCAGCAGGTTGCTGTTAAAGCCGCCCGCCAAACCGCGATCTCCGGTGACGACCACCACCACGATGTTGCGCTCCGGACGCGATTCCAACAGGGGATGCTTGGCCAGTCCGGTATCGGGGTCGGTTACGTCGGCACGCAGGTACAGCGACTTCAACACGTTGGTCAGCATCTGCGCATACGGACGCGCCGCCAGGGCACGCTCCTGCGCGCGGCGCAGCTTTGCCGCCGAGACCATTTTCATGGCCTTGGTGATCTGCCGCGTGCTCTTCACGCTGCGGATGCGCCGACGGATGTCCAGAACGTTTGCCATGTCTTATCAGTCTCCGGGCGTCGCCTTACTTGGCGGCCGCACCGCGCTCGGCCAGGAAGCGCTCCTTGGCCTCCTTGATGGTCTTGCCCAGGTCGGCCTTGATTTCATCGGTCAGCGCCTTCTTGTCCTTCAGCGCCTGAATCAGGCCCGGGTTCGCGCTTTCGATGTAGGCGTACAGAGCCTTCTCAAAGGGACGCACTTCCTCCACCGACAGATCATCCAGGTAGCCGTTGGTGCCGGCATAGATGGCGATGACCTGATGGGTGAACGGCAGCGGCTCATACTGGCCCTGCTTCAGCAGCTCAACCAGGCGCGCGCCGCGATTCAACTGCTGCTGCGTCGCCTTGTCCAGATCGCTGCCGAACTGCGCAAAGGCCGCCAGTTCGCGGTACTGCGCCAGCTCCAGCTTCAGGCTGCTGCCCACCTGCTTCATGGCCTTGACGGCCGCCGAGAAGCCCACGCGGGAAACCGAGATGCCGACGTTCACCGCCGGACGCACGCCGGAGTTGAACAGATCAGCTTCCAGGAAGATCTGGCCGTCGGTGATCGAAATCACGTTGGTCGGAATGTAGGCAGAAACGTCGCCCGCCTGCGTCTCAATGATCGGCAGCGAGGTGATCGAGCCTCCACCGTTGGCGTCGCTCAACTTGCTGGAGCGCTCCAAAAGGCGGCTGTGAAGATAGAAGACATCGCCCGGGTAGGCTTCGCGGCCCGGCGGACGGCGCAGCAGTAGTGAAATTTCGCGATAGGCCGCGGCGTGCTTGCTGAGATCGTCATAAATGACCAGCGCGTGGCGCTTGGTGTCGCGGAAGTATTCCGCTATGGCCGTGCCGGAGTACGGCGCGATGTACTGCAGCGGAGCCGGGTCGCTGGCCGAGGCCACGACCACCACGGTGTAGGCCATGGCGCCGGCTTCTTCCAGGGTCTTCACCACCTGCGCCACGGTCGAGCGCTTCTGCCCGATGGCAACGTACACGCAGAGCAGATCGCCGCCCTTCTGGTTGATGATCGTGTCCAGGCAGATGGCGGTCTTGCCCGTCTGGCGGTCGCCGATGATCAGTTCGCGCTGGCCGCGGCCGATGGGAATCATGGCGTCAATGGCCTTGATGCCCGTGGCCATCGGCTCACGTACCGGCTGGCGCGCGATGACGCCGGGAGCGATGCGCTCCACCGGATTGAAATCGTTGGTGACGATCGGTCCCTTGTCGTCAATGGGCTGGCCCAGCGCGTTCACCACGCGGCCAATCAGGGCGTCGCCAACCGGCACGCTCATGATTCGCCCGGTGCGCTTCACCTGGTCGCCCTCTTTGATCTCGGTGGCCTCACCCAGCAGCACCGAGCCGACCTGGTCTTCTTCCAGGTTCATGGCCAGTCCGGCGATGCCATGCGGAAAGCTGAGCAGCTCGCCGGCCATGACCTTGTCCAGGCCATGGATGCGGGCGATGCCGTCGCCGACGCTGATCACGGTGCCAACTTCATCCACCGTGATTTTGTTTTCGTAGTTGTCAATCTGCTCCCGCAGGAGCTGTGTGATCTCGTCTGCTTTAATCTGGGCCATTGTTAGCTCTCAGCCTTGCCGGCGGACGTAACTGCCCGCGCGGTGAAAAATCAAAATAGAACCTGAAACCATCCGCCGCGCCATTCCCGAGGGAATCGCACCGCGTTGCTGCAAAATCCGTTTTAGTTTTCCGTCAACTGGCGGCGCATGCGCTGCAACTGCCCACGCACGCTGCCGTCGTAAATCGTGCTGCCCACCTTTACCACCACTCCACCCAGCAATCCGGGATCGGTGGTGTAACCGGCGGCGACATGCTTGCCGGTCAGGCGGGCAATCTCCGCCACCAGGCTCTGGCGCTGCTCCTCGCCCAACTCGCGGGCGCTCACAATGCTGGCTTCCACGCGGCCGGCGCGATGATTCAACTCCTCGGCCAGTTCGCGCGCAATCGCCGGCAGCAGGCCAATGCGATCCTGATCAATCAGCACGGCAATAAAGTTGCGCACCGGGCGATCCGTGACGCCGACGCGCTGGGCCAGAACATCCAGCACCTTGCGCTTCTGCTCCACGGGAATGGCCGGGCTCTCCCAAACCTCGCGCAGTTCCTTGCTGATCTCAAAGGCGGCGGCCAGGGAATTTACCTGCTCCTGGGCGCGCGCCGCGTCCAGCTTGGAGCCGGCAATCACATCGGCAAAGGCGCGGGCATAACGGCTGCTGACGACGGAGGCCATTACTTGCCATCCTTTCCGAGCTGGGCGGCAAAGCCCGTCACCAGCGCCTTGTCGGTGGCGTCATCCACATGAATCTTTTTCTCCGCCAGGTCCACGGCCAATCCGGCGGCAAAGCTCTTCAGGTCGCGCTGCGCCACGCGGGCGGCGGCGGCGATTTCCTGCTCGGCGGCCACCACGATGTTGCGCGCGTCTTCTTCGGCTGCAGCCTTGATGCGCTGCTCTTCCACGCTGAAGTCGGCTTCCGCCGTGGTCTTCAACGCCGTGATTTCCTCGTCCAGATGGCTCAGGCGGCCTTCGATTTCGGTCAGCCGCGCGCTGGCTTCGGCGCTGGCCTTGCGCGCATCTTCAATACCCTTCTGAATCTCAGCCGTGCGCGGTGCAAAGCCCTGCGGCATCACCTTCTTCACCACCCAGGCCAATCCCCAGGCCAGGATCACGAAGTTGATGACCATGAAGACCCAGTAGATGGCTTCCTTGCTGAGGCCGGTGGCCTTGGCCACCTTCTGGACGATGCCGGCGTACTTGAATTCTGCGTTCTCCTCTTCCTCTTCCTCAACCGGCTTGCCAGCTTTTTTGGCGGCCACGGGAGCTTCCGCGGGCTTGGCAGCCTCAGCGGCGGGGGTGGCTTGTGCGGGAGCAGAGACGGAAGGATTGGCGGCGGGCTGTGCGGTGGTTTGCGACCACAGCAACAGCGGCAACAGAAGAACGGCGGCAAAGATACAGATGCGAATTGATTTTGGCATTATCGCCCGCCCACACTGGCCGGAGCGGAGCCGGCGGACTTGAGTACGGATTGAATGATCTGGTTGGCGATGGCCTCGCTGCTGCTGCCCAGGATGGCGCGGGCGGCGGAGGTGTCCTGCTCCAGTTGCGCCTTGGCGGCCGCTACCTGCTGCGCGGCTGTTTCACGGGCGGCAGCCACGGCGGCGGAACGAGCATCCAGAGCCTGCTTGCGGCGGTTGTCCAGGGCCTTGAAAACGGCCAGACGAGCCTCACGCAGGCGCTCCTCGTACTCGGTTGCCCGCTGCGCGGCCAGGGCGATGTCGGCCTTGGCCTTCTCCACGGCTCCCTGGGTGCGGGCGCGGCGCTCGGCCAGCACCGCCTCCAGGGGCTTGTGCAGCAGAAAGGTGTACAGACCATACAGCGTCAGCAGCAGCACCATCGTGGGGATGGCGCCAAGCAGTAATTGACCTAGTTGCCTAAGGGTCTCTTCCATCTCAGTATCGTGGGTGCGAACACCGGAATTTATGCGCTGGGTTACAGGGAACTACTGAAGCTAACATTCCCAATTTTCATTGTCAATCAAACACTTACAGAGCATGCCAACGGACCGAATCGGACCGGAAAGTGTCAGAATTTGTGCCATCCGGCTGCGTTTGCTTGACAGCCGCCCCGCTAGCGCTACCATGACCCCATCGCCTTGGATCCGTTCCGGATCCGAATGGGCCTCTGGTCGAGGAATTCGTGCCACTCCTCACGCCATAGGCCTATTTAATTTTCTTATGGATTTAATTGCAAGAAGTTTCTTACGCGTGGGATGAGATTGGCTTCGAACTTGCCCTCAGCAGGCGGAATTGCCCTCAATCTTGAGCAATGCTTCAGCGTTTTGTCCGTTTTTTTGCCACCGCGCTCTTACTGCGCGCCTTGCCCGGCTCCGCCACGCGGAACTCCGCCAGCCGCCGCAAAATGCTCTCCGGAGCGTTCACCTCAAGCTCCACCCAGTCGCCATCGCCGCCGTACTCCCGCCGCAGGATGACGGCATGCGCCTCCATCTGCGCCAGGGCGCGGCCCTCGCTCTGTGGAATGCGCAGCCAGGCATGCTCCACCGGGTCCTCGGTCAGGCGCTCGTCCATGCAGGCCAGCAGGCGATTCAGTCCCTGCCCGCGCGCGGCGCTGATGTAAACCTTCTCCGGCGAATCGCGCAGGTCCCTTTGCGCCTCGGCGTCAAGCAGGTCGAGCTTGTTCAGCACATGAATCTGCGGCTTGTTCTGTGCGTCCAGTTCGCGCAACACGTGCTCCACCTGTGCCATCTGCTCGGCTGCCGTGGGGCTGCTTACGTCGGTTACGTGCAGCAGCAGGCTGGCCCGCTGCACCTCTTCCAGCGTGGCGCGGAAGGCCGAGACCAGCGTTGTGGGCAGGTTGCGGATGAATCCCACGGTGTCGCTGAGCACCACCTCACGCCGCGAAGGCAAAGTCACGCCGCGCAGAGTGGGGTCCAACGTGGCGAACATGCGCGAGCTTTCCAGCACTCCGGCTCGGGTCAGCGCGTTGAAGAGCGTGCTTTTGCCCGCGTTGGTGTAGCCCACCAGGGCCACCACCGGCACGGGCACACTCTCTCGCCGCTGCCGCTGCTGATGGCGGACGCGGCGCACTTCCTCGATCTGTTCTTTGACGTGTTTGACGCGGCGGTGAATCTTCCGGCGGTCGGTTTCCAACTGCGTTTCGCCCGGACCGCGGGTGCCGATGCCGCCGCCCAACTGGCTCATGGCGCTGCCGCGCCCGGCCAACCTTGGCAGCATGTACTCCAACTGCGCCAGCTCCACCTGCAACTGACCTTCGCGGGTGCGGGCGTGGGCGGCAAAAATATCCAGGATGAGCTGCGTGCGGTCCAGCACGCGGCAGCCGAGCTCGCGCTCCAGATTGCGCTGCTGGCTGGGGCTGAGTTCGTAATCAAAGATGACCAGTGCTGCCTCGGCCATCTTGGCCGCCGCCGTAACCTCTTCCACCTTGCCGCGGCCAATCAGCGTGGCGGCATCGGGACGGTCGCGGCGCTGCATCAGCTCACCGACGATGAGCGCCCCGGCGCTCTCGGCCAGCTCGCGCAACTCGGCCAGGCTCTCGGCGGCATTGAACGGGACGGTGTGCTCTTCGGCCTGCAGGCGCACGGGCTGGGATGCCTCTCGCGCGCGGCGGGCCTGCGGCGGAATGGGATTTACGCGGCGGGACTCCGCCGAGGGCTCGGCGTCCTGGCCCGGCGCAAAGCGGCGCGAGTGGAACTCGACGCCCACCAGGAAGGCGCGCTCCCTCGGGTCGCGGGGACCGCGCGCGGCGGCCTCGACGGCCTTTTCAAGCAGCGTGGCGGAGCGACGCTCAGCGATGGCTCACCCCTGCGAACTGACCGGCGTAACGGCGGCCGGCGCTGCGGCCGTGACCGTCCCCCCGTGCGAGGGGCGATCCAGGTGCGGCGCACGCGACATGACCACCGTTGAAATGGCGTGCTTGAAGATCAACTGCTCCTGGTTGTTCGTCTCCAGCACAACGGAGTACTTGTCAAAGGAGCGGATGCGGCCACTCAGCTTGACGCCGCTCAGCAGGTAAATGGTAATCACGGACTTGTCTTTGCGCGCCGTGTTGAGGAACGAATCCTGTATGTTTTGTGCCGGCTTGCCTTCCATCGGTCACTTTCTCCTTCCAAAGAAACAGCCATAAAGCCAATCGCGCATCGCCTTCCCTGCTGCCCCACAGGCGCGCGCAAGCGGCCGGGCGTGGGAACTTCGCGTCACCCGGTCAGCCATTACGATACGGCTAAGACCGCGCAATTTCAACTTGGATGGAGATTTCCGGCTGCCATTCTTTTGCGGATTCGCCCACTCGGGGCCGGGGCAGTTTGCCGGACGGTCAAAATAAAACCGGGGAGCCACTAGGGCTCCCCGGGAATTACCGCAAAAGCTCAAGTTAGAACGTGTACTTGAGGTTGAACCGCACGGTGCGGGCCGCCTGGAAGGAGCGCGGCGTACCGTAGGTGCTGTTGAGGATGATGGCATCATCGTTCAACAGGGACTTCCAGTCATAGTAATGCTCAAAGGCAGAGTAGGCTGCGCCGCTGCCAATGGCATAACCGCCCGGATACAGAGCATTGCCATAATTCGGAGAGTTGATTGCCGAATTGTAGGAAGTGACCGAGCGCTGGTTGAAGAGGTTCGTAACGGTGACCCCGAAGCTCACCACCTGCGCCGAGTTGTTCGCGTTGATCTTCACGTCCTGCAGTAAGCTCGCATCCGACTGGATATACCAGGGGGTGCGGCGCACGCCGACGCTGGTGACCGTGATGTCACCCGTGCTCTGGTCCTGTACCAGATTGGCCCACTTGCCACGGCCTTCCGGATATACCGGGTATCCGCCAGCTGCGCCCACATCAATGTAGCTGCTCAGCGGCGTGCCCTGGTACATGGTCTGGAAGATGCCAACACTGGTGGTGGCGCGTTTGTGTGCCCAAGGTTGCTGATAGTACGCATAACCCTTGAAGGTATTCGGACGATCCGTTCCCAGCGGGCCGCTCGAGCTTTTGCCATAAGCGTCGTACTGGAAGTAGGTTTCGTCAAACGCACGGCTGTTGTTCGGTGAGTTGCGTCCGCCACCACCATCGGCCAGATCGGTGCTGGTCAGGCCGGAGTAGTTGCCGCGCAGGTTGCTATAGGTGTAGCTGAACATGCCAAACCAGTTGTGATCTAGCGACTTGGTTACGCGCAGTTCCAGTCCATCGTAGCTGCGTGCAGCCTTGATGTTGTTCGGGCAGTCCGGGCAATCAGTGTTGGTTGAGTTCGGTCCATAACCGGGGTTGACGATCTCAAACACTTCGTTGCCCTGGCTGAACAGTGCCGCATCCTCGATCACGCGATCCAGGCGACGGCGATCCCAGCGGGCTTCAAACGCCAGGTGCTTGCGGAGTTGGTAGTCGGCGCCCAGCACTTCTTCATGCTGGCGGTATGGCTTCAGACCGGGGACCACACCTTCGTTTCCACGGAAGTTGATGTTGTCCACAAAGACGTTCTGCGTGGAGCTGTAGGTGTTGCCGTTGACGGTGCTGGAGGTCGGAGTCAAAAGTGCCCCCAGCGTCGTGTCATTGGCACCGTTAGAGTTCTGGCAATAACGGGCATTGGCATCCGGAGCGGCGACGATGTCCTTGTAGTTCGGATCGAAGAGCTCGTAGGTGCAATTATCCCAATACTGGCCGCCAAAGGAGCTGATGGCCAGGTTAAGTTTCATCATGTCGTTGAACACGCCGTGGCTTCCGAAGACCTTGAGCTTGCCATCCTGGAAGACATCCCACGCAAAGCCAACGCGAGGAGCGACCTTGGAGCCCCATCCGAAGTTGATCGGATTGGTGGCTTGTAAGCCCTCGGTGTTGTTCTCCGAAGGAACGTTCTCGTGCTCCACGCGGATACCGGCAACGATGGTCACGCCCTTGCCGATGGTCCAGGAGTCCTGCGCGAAGAACGCATGGTTGTAACTCGTCGCCTGTCCCTTGGTGCCAAAGTCCTGCACCGTGGCCGCGCCGTATGGTCCAGCCACGTTCGTGCCGTAGTAGTAGGAGTAGGCAGGGGCGCCCGGGAAGATTTCTACGGCCGGTGCATTCCAGCGCTGATAGATGTCGTTGGAGATGCGGTTCAACTGGTAGCCGAACTTGAAGTTGTGGGTACCAGCCAAGTTGCTCTTGAACCAGGCGATATCCTGGTCAAGCTGAAAGTGTTTATTGGAGTTCTTGATGGTGTAGTTCTGGTCGTTGCCGGCCGTGAAATAGCCGTTCGGCTGGACCAGGCCGGCAGCGATCGAGGTGGGATCACTGGCAAGCGCCGTGCCCGTGCAACTGGCAGATGTTGTGTTCACGCCCGTCGGGTCGAGAACGCCCGGAGTGCAGAGCTGGCCCGTGGTACCGGCCGTCTGGAACAGATAGATGGTGCCGGCCGTCGGGAATCCGAAGTCGTGATAATTCTCGAAGTAGTACCCGAAGCGGGTGGTTGAAATCAGCTTCGGGGTGATGGTGAAATCTGCACCGATATTAATGGTCAGGTTCGGTGCGGAGAAACCGTAGCCATGCCAGAAACCGACCAGCGGAGACGCCACGGAGACATTGGTCAGTCCATTGACGGCATCAGCAGCGGGCAAGTTTTCACCGGTCTGGCGCTGATACTGCGAGAGGTACGAACCGAAGACGCTCAGGCGCTTGGTTGCCTTCACGTCAATACGGGCCGTGGTGTAGTAGGTCTGCGTGTCGCGGTTGAAGCTCTGCACGCCGGCATTGTCGTCATTGGCGCCGAAGTTGACGCTGCGGTCCTGCGAGCTGTACTCCGGAGCAAATCCGAAGAATCCAAAGACGCGATCCTTCACCAGCGGTCCGCCGATGATGAAGCCGGGCTGGATGTCGCGGGTGTGATCTTTCTTGGGCTGGTAGTACTGCGCGTCGTAATCGAAGCGCGGCGGATCGGTAGGCAATGCTCCCACGGGGTATCCCACCGAACCGTTCGGATCGAAGCGGGTATAGGCCGACGGCGAGCCGTCCAGGAAGCCGGCTTCCGCCGCAACCGTGAAGGCGCCATGCCAGCTGTTGGTGCCACGTTTCATGAGGACGTTGATCACGCCACCCAGAGCACCGCCATGCTCGGCTTCAACACCCGAGGTCTTGACCTGCACTTCCTGAATGAACTCAAAGGGGACGTTGGTATGAGAATAGCCGCCAATCAGGTTGGCCGTGTCCTGGCCTTCCACCAGGTACGAGTTCTCCGAGTCTGCGCCGCCGGCAACCGAGAAACCGAAACCGCCGCCGTTACCGCCGTTGCCCGGCGAGGTGCTGCCCGTGCCGGTTCCGCCAGCAGCGCCATAGGTGCCGGAACCCGCCAGAGGCTCATTGCGGGCCGAAGGTGCAAACTGAATCACCGACTGGAACGAACGTCCGTGCGGAACATCCTCAATCACGTCCGAGGTCACGTCGGTGGCGGTCGCCGTGGTTGTAACGTCAATCAGCGGAGCCGCCGACGTCACTTCCACAATGGTCTCCTGGCTGCCCACCTTCAGGGTGAGTTCCAGACTCGGCAGGTGGCCGACCTCGATCGTGATGCCCTCACGCTTGAGCGTGGCGAAGCCCGCAGACTTCACGGTGACAACATACACACCGGGAGGCAGGTTGGCGAAACGATAGTAGCCCGACGCATCGGTGGACGAAGTTTTGCTGCCAACCAGCGCGGTGCCGGTCAACTCGACCTGCGCCTTCGCTACCAGGGCTCCCTTTTCGTCCTTCACTGTGCCCTGCAGGCCGCCCGTGGTTTCCTGGGCAAAGCTGAATGTCAGCAGGAAGACCATCATCATGGCCAGTGCTAACACCCTGCCGCTATATCGGATCAATCTCATCGAAATCTCCTCCGTCTTTACGGATTGCTGAGTCCAACAAAAAATAGAAATCTACCCTCTGGCCACATACCTGATTCCCAGGGGCACGTTTGACACTCGTTTACTTGCTTGACTCTTGAGTTCCTGCAGATCGCCGGTGTCGAAACTAACAAGCCACCTTCAACCGGCGAGTTTTTTCTTTCTAACAACATGCACGCCGGCTTCCAAAAGGAGGCGCACCTATCTCCCTGATTTGATTAGGAATGTAGTTTTTCCCGCAGGCTGCAATACGAAACTAGGTATTCTGCACAACTTCTATATATGACATTACGTAGAACATCTCGTTAATTCTTGATTTCATATATTATCATCAGTTTTCCTAATATCACACTTAGGTGCCATAACGATTGGCAGGTGCAGAGGCGGTTAAGCGAGGCGAGCGCAGCGGGTGATTGCGGTGGGTAATAAAGAAGGGGGAGCCCGAAGGCTCCCCCCATGTGTTGCGAACGGCTGAAGTTAGAACATGAACTTCAGGCCGAAGTCTACGTAGCGCGTACCAGACTTGATCTGCTGGATCTCGCTCGTGCCCGACACATCCAGGTTGTTGCCGATGATGCTGGCATTCTGGTGGTTGAAGATGTTAAAGATCTGGCTCCGGAACTGCATGCTGTACTTGTCGTTGAACTTGACGTTCTTCAGGATCTGAACGTCCAGGTTCCACGCCTTGGGGCCAGCAAACTGGTTGCGATGCCCAGGAGTCAGACCGGAGTTGGTCCACTGGCAATCCACATGGTACTGGTCGTTGCAAAGCGCCCAGCCAGAGGCATCGCCGTAGTTAATCGGACCAGGGATGGTGATGTAGTTGTAAACGCCGGCGCCCTCATACGAGGACGAGCCAGCCTTCACGCCAGAGGTCGGAATCTTCTGACCGGCGTAAGGAACGTAGAACGGGCAAGTGGTGCCGTTGTAGTTGTCGCAATCCCAGATGGTGAAGGGGTTGCCGGACTGCGCGCTGAACGTGCCGCTCATAACCCAGCCCGCCAGTGCGTAACGCTCAATGGCATTCTTGCTGTTCTTCAGGTACGGGATATCCCAGGAAGCAGTAGCGACCAGGCGATGGCGGGTATCGTAATCCGCATTGCCGTAATCAAGCTTCGGGTTGAAGGCATCCCAGTAACCGGTGCCGTAGTTGCTGGCGTTGCCGTCCGTGAAGGTGGACGACAGGTTGTCCAGCGTGTGCGACCACTGGTAGGTGGCATACACGTTGACGCCGGAGTGACGGATGTTGTTCGCCTTGAAACTGGTGATCAACGCGTCGTAGTGGTTCCAGCCGCCGTCGCTGCGGTAGTTCATGGCGCCGTACTGCAGGTTGTTGCGGGTGTAAGCATGGCCATCCGGGTCAAAGTCATAGTAGTAGCCCGAATACGCCAGGTTCACGTTGCTGATGTCGTACTGGTGCACGCCGTGCGAACCGGCATACGACAGGGTGAACAATGCATTGTTGAAGACCTTCTGCTCGACACCGAGGTTATAGGTGACGGCATAGGCGGTCTTCAGGTTCTGGTTGATGGCGCGCTGGCTGACGGCCGGGAAGAAGTGCGTGCCCGAACCGGCCAGAGGACCGTAGTTGCTGGTGTAAACCGGCAGCGTCGGATAGTCGGCGCCTTCACCCTGCAAGCTCAGCACGCCGTAGTTCGGCGGGTTCTGAATTGCGTTGTAGGTGACGTTGCCAAAGTTACGCTCGTAGCCGATGCTGATGCCGCCACGGACGCTAGTCGTGCCCTTGCCGGTCGGATCCCAGGCAAAGCCCACGCGGGGTGCAAAGTTGCCGTACTGCGGACGCCAGAAGAAGCCGCCGTCCTTAGCCAGTTCCACGGCGCCGTTACGGAAGCGCTGCAGCTGGTTCATGCCGGGGCCCAGAACGAAGTTCGAATCCAGGCTCGGATCCGAGTTGTGCTGCACACCGTAGTACTCCCAGCGCAGACCGGCGTTGATGGTCAGGTGCGAGGTGGTCTTCCAGCTGTCCTGAATGTAAGCGGCAGCGTCGTTGTACTTGTAGTTGCGGCTGAACTTCGGCGAAGTGGCCGGCAGGCTCAGTGTGCAAGCCGGGGTCACGATACGGTTGCCGTTGGTGTCCAGGTAGCAGGGGTATTCGCCCTGCGGATTGATGGCGCCCGAGAACGTGTAGATGTTGCCGTTGATCAAGTTCTTCATGGCGTCGCTGTAGGTCTTGCCCAGGGCTTCCACTGCGTTCTGATACGCGCCGAAGACGCGATTATCACGCAGCTGGATGTACTGGCCGCCGATCTTGATCTGATGCTTGCCCTTGGAGATGGCAAGATCGTCGTAGATCTGGTACAGGTTCTGCGGTCCGCCGAAGGGGATCGCATTGCCCGGCGTGTACTGCGAGTAGCCCGGGAAGATCAGCTGCAAACCGCCAAAGCCGGGATACGGAGCGGAAGGAACCGTGCTGGTCGAGTACATCGTGGGGCCGACCGGAGCGGTAGCCAGCGGCTGCAACTGGTACAGGCGGTTGTAAACAACCTTGGCCGTGTTGATCACGGTGGGGCTGAAGCTGTGGGTCAGCGCCAGGGTGATGTTCTGGTTGAAGACGTTCTGGCCCGTATCATAGCCCGTATACGGCGATGAGTTGATGGTGCCGGCCAGGTACTGCTGGTGGAAACCAGCGTAACGCGCCGACAGGCTGGTCTTGTTGGAGAGGTTGTAATCAACCTTGCTCACATCGTCCCAGGTGTTCTGCGAATTATCGCCGCCGGCATTCGCCTGGCCGAACCAATTCACCCAGTCGCAAGTCAGCGTTGAGCCGTAGCTGCTGGTGTTGCAAGGGCCGGTCGCCTTCAAATTCAGGCCGCTGCGCAGATTCGCAAAGGCCGCGAAGTACGCCTGGCTATTGGCGCCCAACGAAGAGTAGGAACCCGGGTCAACGATTACCGCATTGTTGCTAACGCCAGTGCGGTGACGGATCCATTCCAGGTTCTCGAAGAAGAACAGCTTGTCCTTGATCACCGGGCCACCCAGAGAGAAGCCAAAGTTGTTGCGGGTGAATCTGCTGATAGGAAGGCCGTTCTGGTCGTTGTACTCGGTGTTGCTGGACAGCTTGGATACGCGGTTAAACTCGTACAGGCTGCCGTGGAAGTGGTTGGTGCCGCTCTTGGTGACGACGTTGATGACACCACCGGAGGCGCGGCCAAACTCTGCGCCGAAGTTGCTGGTCAGAACGCTGAACTCCTGCATGGAGTCAAGCGGAACCGTCTGGCCGATGGTGGCGGTAAAGGTGTTCACGTTCTCGGCGCCGTCCAGCAGTACGCTGGTGGAAGCCGAACGCTCGCCGTTCATGGCGTAGCCGGCGCCGCGGCCGGAGTTGCTGTCAGCCGCTACGTTGGTGGACAAGCCGACCAGGGCGTAGGGGTTGCGGTTCGCGTCGGTAGGCAGGGTGTCGAGATCTTTCGTGGTGATAACCGTCGAGATCGTCTGATTCTCGGTGTTGACGGCCACGTCGGAGGAGATTTCGGAAACCTCAACCACCGTTGAGCTGGTGCCCACCGCCAGGGTGGCGGAGACGTCCACACTGCCGGCAACGTAAACTTCGGCCTTGCGCTCGAACTTGGCAAAACCAGCGGCCTCAATGGTGACCTTGTAGAGGGCGGGCTTCAAGCTCGGGAAGTTGTAGATACCGGATGAATTTGTGACACCGGTACGCGACACGTTGGTTTCAACGGCCGTAACGATGACCTTGGCATTGGCAACCACGGCGCCCGTCTTATCCTTGACGGTGCCCGAGATCTGACCGGTTTCGGTCTGGCCAAACGCGGCCACTGCCAGGCTGAGCAGAAGCAGAGAGAAGACCAACACTCTCGTTAGTTTTTGCATTTGAGCTCCCTTTGGAACGTAATCAAACAGTTACAGGTGGACAAGCTATCAACGGCTCGAACTGATGGCTCCCCCGAAGGGTATCCATTCAGTTAGCCGTTGGACTTGCCTATATGTAGAGCAAGTGGCATACCAAACCCGCCCTCCGTTTGGAGACTATGGGAGTACAACTTCCAGAGATTCCACAGCTTGTGGGTAGCCCGGTTATTCCACCTTTGGAAAGCCAAGATGAAAATACTACTAAAAATGGAATAATTTATCGTCACTTTGGTTTTACGGAAAATTACTAATTAGTAAACTATCTTACGATACTTTCTGCGGCCTGAATCGGCTCCGTCAGGAAGCTGACTGGTGGAAGAAAAGCCGCCGGCTGGTATCCGGAGAGGCAACGAAAAGGTTCGCGCAGCCGGGAGCAGAAGGCGGCTATAATGAACGGCATTATGGAAGAGCGGGAATATTACGACGAGCGCCAGGAAAGCAAGAAGCATCAGTTGATGTGTCCGCATTGCCGCCAGGAGAACGAGTACGAGGTGAACTGGCTGGTGCGGATGAAGAAAAAGTCATTGCCCGCCCGCGCCGACGAGCGCGACCGCGCCAAGTTCGCCAAGGCGCAAAGCTACATGGTGCGCAAAGACGACCTGCTGGCCTGCAAGAACATGCGCTGCCGCAAGCGCTTTGAGATCGCCGGCCTGCAGACGGTGGCTTTCCTGTAGGCGGAAAACTGACGCCATCGGCAGCGGCCTCCTGCGCGCCGAGTGCACGCACGAATACTGCACACACAATGGCGTCCTGACGGGCGCCATTTCCTTTGATTTACTGTGATGTGCGGCCGACGGCCGCTGCCGTAAATTTCCCCACTGAATACCCATTCAGTTTTTGCCTTTCCCGGGATATACTCTTTCGTCCTGCAACCAGCGGCCTGGGCGCGACGTTTGTTGTCGCCCACTTTTCGCCTGGTATGCCGGGCATGTGGGGAGCGCGGAGTGGGCCGCGTCCGCGCAATCTGATTTTTCTACATTCTTCCATCGAGGTGCAGGGTGAAGATCTTGGTGTGCATGAAGCAGGTTCCGCAGAAGGATGCGCCGCTGAAGTTGAACGAGCAGGCGACCTGGGTGCGGGAAGACGTGGGCTACGAGGTGAACGAGCCCGACGCGTATGCGCTGGAAGCGGCGCTGCAACTGAAGGAAAAAAACGGCGGCGAGGTGGTGGTGATTTCCGCCGGCCCGGCGCGCGCGCAGCAGGTGCTGCGAGAGGCGCTGGCCAAGGGCGCCGATCGCGCCATCCATCTTGAGGACGACCGCTTTGTCACCCTCGATGCCTTCAACATTGCGCGCAGTTTTGCCGAGGCCATCAAGGACGAGAGCTTTGACCTGGTGTTTACCGGGCTGCAATCGGACGACTACGGCTACGCGCAGACCGGCGTGCTGCTGGCCGAGCTGCTGGGCTGGGCGCACGCGACGATCATCATGCAGATTGAGCCGAAAGATGGCGGCATCCGAGTGAAGCGCGAACTCGAGAGCGGCTTCTTCCAGTACGTGGAGATGCCCTTGCCCTCGGTGCTGACCATTCAGTCGGGCATCAACAAGCTGCGCTACGCCACGCTGATCGGCATCAAGCAGGCGAAGAACAAGCCGCTGCGCAAGGTGACCTACGACGAGGTGGCCGCCGCGCTGAAGCCCAACCAGTTGACCATCGAAAAGCTCTACGTGCCGGTAAAGACCAAGCAGACCGAGGTCATCACCGGAGCTCCGGGTGAGGTGGCCAAAAAGCTGGTGGCCAAGCTGCGCGACGAGCTTCGAGTGCTGTAAGACGGCGCACAAACAGGAAGGAGAAGCATCATGACCGGAGTGAATCATCCCGCGGAGTTTGAAGAGCAGCGCGAGCGTGTGAACGCCCTGCGCTTTTTGGGCGGGCTGCTGCTGACCGTGGCGTTGCTGCTGTTCTTCTTCCACCTGGCGGAGTCTCCGGCGGGGCACCACACGCTGGGCATCCTGGCGCTGGTGTTTGCCATTCCGGGCGTGCTGCTGCTGTTGTTGGGGCACCGAAAGCTACGCCAATTGCGCTGATTGAACTGACGAGGAAGAAACCGACGAGATTGTATGCGCGCCCTGTGCGCGACGGCCGCCCGGCAAAGCGGGCGAGGCGAGGATAAGAGAGATGGCTGAGACGATTCTGGTGATTGCAGAGCAGCGCGAGGGCAAGTTGAACCGCGTCTCGCTGGAGACAATTGTTGGCGCGCAGGCGCTGGCCAAGCAGACGGGCTGGACGGTGGAGGCCGCGCTGGTGAGCGGCGGCAACGCTCCCGTGGACGAGTTGAAGGCAGCCAAGCTGGCGCGGATTTACTCCGTGGAAGGCCCCGAGTTGGCGCAGTACACGCCGGATGGATTTGTGGGTGCGCTGAAAGCATTGATTGAGGCGAAGCGGCCGAAGCTGGTGCTGCTGCCGCACACTTACCAAGTGCGCGACTTCGCACCGAAGCTGGCGGCCACCTTTGGAGCCGTGCTGGTGAGCGACGCCACGGGCGCCAAGTTTGAAGGCGGCAAAGTGCTGTTCATGCGCCAGATGTTCCAGGGCAAATTCACGGCCGATGTAGCGCTGGCCGGCGATGGCCCGTGGTTCGTCAGCTTCCAGAGCGGCGCCTACCGGGCGGACCAGCTCGAAGCAGGCACGGCCGACGTGGAGACCATCGCGGCGGGTTCGGCCACCATCCGCACCAAGCCCGAGGCTCCTTTCCAGGAGGCGAAGCAGGCGGTGGACCTTTCGCAGGCGGAGATCATCGTCAGCGTGGGCCGCGGCATCAAGGAGCAGAAGAACATCGCGCTGGCGCAGGCCCTGGCCGACGCCTTGGGCGGAGAGATTGCCGCCTCGCGCCCTATCTGCGACGCCGGTTGGCTGCCCATGGAGCGGCAGGTCGGCTCCAGCGGCCAGACCGTGAGCCCGAAGCTATATCTTGCGCTGGGCATCAGCGGAGCTATTCAGCACATCGTCGGCATGAAGGGATCGAAGAGCATCATCGCCATCAACAAGGACGCCGAGGCACCGATCTTCGAAGTGGCCGACGTGGCCGTGGTAGGCAATCTCTTCGACATTGTGCCCGCACTGACGGAAGAGATTAAGAAGGCAAAGGCGTAGGAGTGGGTTTCAAAGTTTCAAGGTTTCATAGTTTCAAAGTCGCCCAGACAAACCATCGCGTTAGTGTGCCCTGTTGTGGCAGAAGGTGGAGCAACGATTGGCAAACACATATCGTGATCTGCTGGTATGGCAGAAGGCGAAGGTAATAGCAATTAGGGTATATCGAGCCACAGAGAGCTTTCCCAAAAGCGAGGTCTTCGGGCTGTGCTCGCAAATGCGGAGAGCGGCGGTCTCCGTGGTATCGAACATCGCCGAGGGTCAGGGCCGGGGCAGTAAGCCGGATTTTGCCAACTTTCTGTGCATGGCGCGTGGCTCGCTGCTGGAACTGGAAACGCAATTAGAAATCTCACGTGAATTGGGATTCGGCAAAGAGGCAGAACTACAGGATATTGAGTCCGATTGTTACCGGTTGCTGGGTTTATTGAATCGCCTGCTCGACACGCTGAGAAAGAAGCCTCTGGGCCGCGAGTGATCTGGCCTTGAAACCTGGAAACCTTGAAACTTTGAAACCTGAGAAGGAACCATGATCTTTCGCACCCCACTAGAAGGCATCGAGCATCCGGAGATGGAAGCCGATGTGGTTATCGTCGGCGGAGGGCCGGCCGGCATGAGCTGTGCGCTGCGCCTGTCGCAGCTCATTGACGAGCACAACGCCGCGCATCCCGACTCCGCGCTGAGCAAGGAAAACATCTACGTGCTGGAAAAGGGGCGCGAGATTGGCATGCACTCGCTGAGCGGCGCGCTGCTCGACCCGCGCTCGATGAACGAGCTGCTGCCGGGCTGGGAAAACGAGGCTCCCATTGAGAGTCCCGTGACCAGCGACAGCCTGTACTACATGACGCGCACGGCGGCCTTCAAGGCTCCCATTACGCCGCCGCCCATGCAGGATCACGGCAATTACGTGATCAGCCTGAACCGCTTTACCAAGTGGCTGGGCGGCAAGGTGGAAGAGGCCGGCATCACGGTGTTCAGCGGCTTTGCCGGCAGCGAACTGCTGTACGACGGCGACCGTGTGGCGGGCGTGCGCACCGACGACAAGGGTGTGGACAAGAACAACCAGCCCAAGGGCAACTTTGAGCCCGGCTACGATTTGAAGTCCAAGGTGACGGTGCTGGCCGAAGGGCCGCGCGGCTCGCTGACCAAGCAGCTCATCGCGCGCTTCGACCTGCTGAAAGACCGCAATCCGCAGACCTTTGGCGTGGGCGTGAAAGAGCTGTGGGAGCTGCCCGAGGGTCGCATCAAGCCGGGACAAGTCATCTACACCATGGGCTGGCCGCTGACCACAGCCGAGTACGGCGGCGCGTGGATTTACGGCGGCAAGGACAACACAGTCTCGCTTGGCTTCGTCACCGGCCTGGACTACCCGGACCCGCGCACTGACCCGCAACACGTTTTGCAGAGCTTCAAGCAGCACCCGATGGTGGCCAAGCTTTTGGAGGGCGGCAAGCTGGTGCGCTACGGCGCCAAGACCATGCCCTACGGCGGCTGGTGGAGCCTGCCTCCGCTGGGCGGCGACGGATGGATGATTGTCGGCGACTCAGCGGGTTTCCTCAATTCGCAGCGGTTGAAGGGCGTGCATCTGGCCATCAAGAGCGGCATGCTGGCCGCGGAGACCGCCTTTGCCGCGCTCATCGGCGGAGACTCGTCGGCCAAGGCCCTCGGCGAATTCCAGAAGAAGGTAGATTCGAGCTGGATCAAGCAGGAACTTTACCCGGTACGCAACTTCCATCAGGGCTTTGAGCACGGATTCCTGGCTGGAATGTTGAACACCGGCCTGCTGATGGCCACCGGCGGGCACGGACTGATGAATCGCTACGCAGGCCACCCCGGCCACACGCGCATGCTGCAGCTGTGGGACATCATGGGCCACGGCGGCAATCGAGAGGCTCTGACCGGCCCGGCCAAGGGCGATGGCAAGCTCACGTTCGACAAACTGACCGACCTGTACCACAGCGGCACGCGCCATGAGGAAGACCAGCCCGCGCACCTTGTGGTGATGGACACAGACCTGTGCGTGACGCGCTGCACAAAGGAGTACGGCAACCCGTGCCAGTTCTTTTGCCCGGCGAATGTGTATGAGATGGCAGAGGTGGAGGGCGGCGGCAAACGGCTGCACCTCAATCCCAGCAACTGCGTGCACTGCAAGACCTGCGACATCATGGACCCCTACCAGATCATCAACTGGGTGCCACCCGAGGGCGGCGGCGGACCAAACTACGACGGCATGTAGCGCGTTGGTGTGATGAAGAGGCAAAAAGGCCCGGGCAGCCGGGCCTTTTCTTTTGCGCAATAAGCCGAGGATGCACGGGGCAGAAAAGGCTCGAAGCCATGTGGCGGCGGCGCGCATCCAATCCTGCAGTGTTCAAAGGTAGTTTCCCCCATGCCCCTTGTTGACTCTCACGGCCGCACAATCCGCGATCTCAGAATCTCCGTCACCGACCGCTGCAACTATCGCTGCGTGTACTGCCGCACGGGCGAGCACGGTGCGCAGTTTGCCGAACTGACTATGCCTGACTATCTGCGCATGGCGCGGGTCTTCGTCAGCCTGGGAATCACCAAGATTCGCCTGACCGGCGGCGAGCCGCTGCTGCGCAACGACCTTCTGGAATTAATCCGCGAGCTAGCAAAGCTGCGCACCGCCGAGGGCAAGGCTCCGGAGCTGGCGCTGACCACCAACGGGCATCTGCTGGCGGAGATGGCCGCGCCGCTGCGCCAGGCCGGGCTGACGCGCGTCACCATCAGCATGGACGCCGTCGAGCCCGAGCGCTTTGCCCGCATCACGCGCGTCAAGGGCAGCTACCAGGCGGTGCTGGAAGGGGTTCGCGCGGCGCGGCAGGCGGGGCTGGGGCCGGTCAAAATCAATTGCGTGCTGCTGCGCGGCTTCAACGAGGATCAGGTGGAAGCCTTTGGCCGCTTCGCCCGCGACGAGCAGGTCGTGGTGCGCTTTATTGAGTTCATGCCGCTGGAAGAAGGCCGGGTGTGGAGTCCCGATGTGGTGGTGCCGCTTGCAGAGGTACTGCGGCGCATGCAGGGCTTTGCGCCCTTCCACGAGCTGGCGCACGAAGCCAGCTCCACCGCGCGGCGCTATGCGTTTGACGATGGCCGCGGCGAGTTTGGCGTGATTGCGCCGGTCTCGCTTCCCTTCTGCGGCGCATGCTCGCGCATCCGGCTTACCAGCGACGGCAAGATACGCACATGCCTGTTCAGCCTGGGCGAATACGATCTGCACGCAGCCGTTCGCGAAGGCCGCAGCGACCTGGAGCTGGCGCGCATCATCGAGCACGCCGTGGCCCACAAGGAGGCGCGCCATCATATTGGCGAGCCGGGCTTTGTGCAGCCGGGGCGGACGATGGTTCACATCGGCGGATAGATATCTACGGCGAAAATACCCGGCTATTCGGAGTGGTGCTTCGCTGATTCAAGAACCTTGAAGCACCAAAATGCGGTGAGCGCAATCCATCCGAACGCTGCAATCCAGTAGAAGCTGTCCGAGCGGCCTGCTTGATACAAAGTGATGTACTTGCCGATATAACCACCAGCGCAAAACGCCGTACTTATCGCCGCGAAAAGCCCCGTCCACACAGGAATGGGCTGCCCTTTTACCCCCGCGAACTTTCTCATAATCTATGAACCCCAATGAGAACCTACTGAATTGTCTTGCGCGCGAATTATATCTCCACTTGCCCAGATGGGCAGAATAGCGCCGCGTAAGGACCGTCCGGCGCCACTCTGCCCGTGTTTTTCTTGCCTCCTCCGGCGGAATTCATGCATCATTAACAACAGTACGCACCGCGGCTTCAACATCCCCGCGGATGGGGCCTCTGGAAAAATCGGAGGCAGTGCATCCGCTGGAGCCGGGGTAAAGGCTTTCAACATCCCCGTTCAGGCGTAGTTCCCGCGAAAAGAGAATTGCGGCCCGGACTGAAGGCAGAGAAAAAACGTGGCTACATTGATCAGTACGGCTGCATCGTGCTCGCTGGACAACTATCTTGTCCTGCCGGATCACACGATGGATGCGCGCATACGCTCCGCCCGCGAACGGCTGGGCGAAGAGTGTGTTGTGCTGGGGCACCACTACCAGCGCGACGAAGTGATTCAATTTGCCGACCACACGGGCGACAGTTGGCGTTTGAGCGACGTGGCCAGCAAGGCCCGCGGACGCTACATCGTCTTTTGCGGCGTGCACTTTATGGCCGAATCGGCCGACGTGCTGGCGCGCCCGGAGCAGCAGATCATCCTGCCGGATTTGAACGCCGGCTGCTCCATGGCAGACATGGCGGAGATCGGCCAGGTGGAAGCCGCATGGGCGCAGTTCGTGCGCCTGGGGCTTTGCGATGAGAGCGGACAGGGCATCACTCCGCTGACCTACATGAACTCCGCCGCCGATATCAAAGCCTTTGTAGGCGAGCGCGGCGGAGCCGTCTGCACCAGCAGCAATGCCAGCGCGGCGCTTAAGTGGGGATTCGAGCGGAACGAGAAGATTTTCTTCCTGCCCGACCAGCATCTGGGACGCAACACGGGCTACGCCATGGGCATACCTCTGGACGAGATGGTGGTGTGGGATCCCTACCAGTTGCAAGGTGGACTGACCACGGAGCAGTTGCGCCGGGCACGGGTCATCCTGTGGAAGGGGCATTGCTCGGTGCATCAGAGATTTTTGCCGGAGCACGTGGAGCAGATGCGCGCGCGGCATGCGGGCATCAAGGTCATCGTGCATCCCGAGTGCCGCTGGGAGGTCTGCCAGAAGGCCGACGACACGGGCTCCACGGACAAACTGCGGCGGCTGGTGGCCGAGGCTCCGGCGGGGGCAAAGTTCGCCATCGGAACGGAGATTCACCTGGTCAACCGCCTGGCCAAGGAGCATCCCGACAAGATGGTTGTCACGCTGGACGACGCGGGCTGCCTGTGCACAACGATGTACCGCATCAGTCCGCAGCACCTGGCCTGGGCGCTGGAAAACCTGGTCGAAGGCACTGTGGTCAACCGCATTACCGTGAAGCCGGAAGTGAAACGTTGGGCGCGGGTTGCGCTGGGGCGGATGCTGGAAATCCGCGACTGAAAACGGACGAATTTCAAAGTAGAATAGAGCCATGCGAACCTTCACATTGCGCGAAGCACAGTCGATGCTGCCCATTCTGGAGAGCCTGCTGCGCAAGTCCATTGAGGCGAAGGACCTGATCGAGACCGTGGATCAGGAGTTCAGCGAGCTGAGCGAACGCATCTTCCTGAGCGGCGGCCTGCTGGTGGACGTGCGGGCCGTGGCCCGCCGCAAGGCCGAGCGCGAAAAAGCCGTGCAGGTGGCCAAGGACACGCTCTCGGAAATCAACGCCATCGGCGTGCAGGTCAAAGACCTCGACATCGGTCTGCTGGACTTCCCCTGCAAGATGAACGGCGAGATTGTGCTGCTGTGCTGGCGGATGGGCGAACCGCGCATCGGCTACTGGCACTCGACCGACGAAGGCTACTCCGGGCGGCAGCCGCTGGATGAGAGCATGATGGAAGAGTGAACAGGTTTCAACGTTTCAAAGTTTCAAAGACCTGGGGTTTCGGAGGTTTCTCACGTTTCGGAAGTTTCGGAGGTTTGAGACCCGGAAGTTCAGGATGACTCCGTACATCCGATAGAGATAAATCCACTAGCAATTAAAGAGCCCCGCCGGGAACTCCGTGCGGGGCTTTCCATTGCTACTCCGGATTGCTAATCGGCAGGGGTGCTGATTGCTCGCTCAGGCCGATTTCTACAAAACCAATTTCTACAACTAAGCCGTTTCCTTCATCGCCTCGTCGAACTTGGCGAGGAAGCGGTCCACGCCGTCGTCGCTGGCGAGGGGGCCCATGATGCCGATGCGGAAGATTTTTCCGGCCAGCGGGCCGAAGCCACCGGCGATCTCAATGCCATGCTTTTCAAGCAGATAGGCGCGCACCTTGGCCTCGTTGACGCCCTCCGGAACCAGCACGGTGTTCAGGTTCCAGATGCGCTGGCCGGGGGCGACCAGCATCTTCAGGCCCAGGCGCTCAATGCCCGTGACAAAACGGTCGTGCGCGATCTTGTGGCGCTGCTGGCGCAGGTCGAGCGACTCCTCGTCAATCAGGGCCAGCGCCTCATGCAGCGCATAGAAGAGCGTGGCCGAGGCCGTGTGGTGGTAGCGATGCGATTCGCTGAGGTAATCGGCGATGAGCGATAGGTCGAAGTACCAACTGCGGTTGGGTGACTTGCGCTGCTTCAAGCGCTCGAGCGCGAGGGGTGAAACGGTGACCGGGCTGAGTCCCGGAGGCGCGCTAAGTCCTTTCTGTGTACAGCTATAGGCCACATCAATGCCGTTTTCGTCAATGTTAACGGGCATGGCGCCGAGCGAGGTGACGCAATCGGCGATGACGATGGCGCCAACCTCATGCGCCGCCTCGCAGAGGGCACGGCTGCGCTGGAAGACGCCGGTGGAAGTCTCGGCCTGCACGAAGGCGACGACCTGGGGACGCTCGCGGCGGATAAAATCAACCTGTTCTTCGGGGGTAAAGCTCTCTCCCCAGGGCTTTTCCAGGCGGACGATTTCGGCGCCGTGGCGGCGGGCCATTTCGCCGATGCGCTCGGCAAAGAAGCCGCTGACGAAGAGGGCCAGCTTGGTGCCGGGCTCGATGAAGTTGCTGACCGCCGTCTCCATGCCGCCGCTGCCGGTGGCGCTGATGGGCAGCGTCAGTTCATTGACGGTGCCAAAGACGGTGCGCAGGCCTTTCTGCACCTGCTGCGAAATCTGGAAGAAATAGGGGTCGAGGTGGCCGACGACGGGCTGGGCCATGGCCTGGTAGATGCGGGGATGGACCTGGCTGGGGCCGGGTCCGTAGAGAAGCCGCTTGGGGGCATGGACGGAAATCCTGAAGCCGGCAGCGGTTTCAGTAAGATTGCTCATTGACGGACTCCTCAAAGATGGGTTGCGCAGGGGCAACAAAGTATTGATGTTACGCCCGGGGGGAGTATTTCGGAAGCAGAAACCCGGAGGGGCGGAGGCAGACGGCGCAAGAGAGAATAATGGCAGAACTGCTATTTTGAGACATAACCTCACTCGGTAAGGTAAAATTCCTTTATTCGCAATAGGTAAATCCACCTGTTTGGCCAAGTGGCCCGCGGGTGGGTTGTGGTCTGTCCGAGATATGATTCGGGCAGGAAGATTCAAGAAAATCGGACGGGGATATAGCTTCGTCCAGGGAGCTTGCATGAAGCGCTTGATCGGCTGCACTGCCGCACTTTGCCTGCTGGCAATGCTGGCACTTATGGTGGGTTGCGGAGGCGTCACTAACACCGGAACTCTGGCCTACATCAGTAACTCCACCGGGACCGGCTTCACCGTCTATAACATCAACACCGACGGCACGCTGACCAGGTCCAGCATCTCACCGCAGGATACGCCGGCCGCGCCCAAGATTTTGCAGTTCTCGCCGAACAGCAAGTGGGCGTACTTCCTGGATGCCTCCGGCACCAACATCTACGCCTACACGCGCGCCGGCAACGGCACTCTGCAGACCAAGATCGACAACTATCCGGTTGGGCCGAATGCCAGCTCGCTGGTGATCAACAGCGCCAGCACCTTCATGTATGTGGCGCTGCCCAACACCAAGATGCTGGCCATTTACTCGATTGACCCCTCGACGGGCATCCTGTCGCAGGTGGGCAGCAACATCACCATCGGATACGCGATCACGCAGCTGGTGCTTTCGCCGAGCGGTCCGGTGATGTACGGCTTGTCCCCCAGCCAGGGAACGATCGTCAGCTGGACGCTGAACAGCTCGTCCGGCCTGGCGACGCAGACCTCGGTCACCTCGGTGGGCATCAAGCCGAACTTCATGATCCTTTCCTCCAGCGGCGCCTATCTTTACGTGACCGACAGCCAGTCCACCTATACGGTGCCGGGTTCGGGCGGCGCGACAACGCCAAACATCTTTGGCTTTAACACGTCGAGCACGGGCGTGCTGAATGCCATGCCGGATTCGCCATTCAATGAAAATGCCAGCCAGGTCAGCGGCATCTATCCGAGTGTTCCGGTGGGCGGGGCGACGAGCCACGACAACCGCTACCTGTTCATCGTGAACCAGGGCTCGAAGAACATTTCGGTGTTCAAGATCAACAGCACGACCGGCTCGCAGGGTGAACTGACCGAGGTGCTGGGTTCGTTAACGAACGGCGTATCGACGGCCTCTCCGTTTGACTGCGGCTCGGGCTGCTCAACGCCATCGTTCGGCCTTGTTGCACCGAGCAACAACGCCCTCTACGTGATGGATGAGAACGCCAATATGATTTTCCAGTACGCGATTGACCAGAACACCGGCCGACTGCGCCAGATGAGTCCCGCTTCGGTCAGCGCCGAGGGTGGCCCGACCTGGATCACCGTTAAGTAGGGGAGCGGAATGAAAGGTTGGCTGCTGATAGTTACGATGGCGCTGGCTGCGCTGCTGGCGGGGTGTGGTTCCTCGTTCAGCACCAGCACCCAGCCGCCCGCGAATACCACATACTCGGTATCCGTGAACCCGGACCGCTTGCCGTTGAATGAAGGCGACTATGCCAGCATTTCGGCCATTGTTGACCAGTCTGTATTGAACTCGGCGCCGAAGGCGATGGCTCCGCAACCGACGCTCAAGTTTTACTCCTCGGACGCTCGGGTTACGATTTCTCCCGCGGGCTCGGTTTGCGCCGGACAGTGGGACAGCCGTTACATGATCTGCTCGCCGACGGCCACACTGCCGGATGGGCCGGTGACGATCACGGCCTTTGCCCCATCCCAGGACGTGAGCGGCACCTCGCAGATATGGGTGCATCCGCGCGCCGCCAAGATTACCTTGTGCGCGCCGACCAGCGGCCCGATTACCCAGAGCTGCGGCACACGCACCACGGAAGGCAGCTATCCTTCCGCCACCAACTGCGTGAGCGCCAACAACAGCGTGCGCTACTTTGCCACGGCCTATGACGCGAATGGGAACGTGATTCCCAACTGCGCCAACGGCATCGTGACAGGCTGCGTGAACGACCTGGATTACAGCTGGTCCACCTCCAACTCCACGGTGGCCGCTGCCGGAGAGTACGGCGGCGTGGCGGCGCGCAATGCGGGCGTGGTCAATGTTTACGCCGAACTGAATGGCACGCTGAGCACTCCCCTGGCATTTGCAAGCTGTCCGCCGGCGGGAATCGAACTGGCCAGTTCGGCCTATACGAAGACCGGCCCGGTGGCGCCGTTTTCAAGCGCCGACCTGACCGGCCTGAGCAACGGCAGCCAGGAATACTTCACGACCATCGCAATGACGGACTTGAACGGCAACCAGTTGCCGGTGAGCGTGATGGACAACCTGACGCTGAGCTGGCTGAGTTCGGATCCACTGAATGGCAGCTTTTCGCAGGTCATCCCGCTGACGGCTCGCTTTGGAGCCACCACTTCGGGACGCACGCTGCTATCCGCCAGTTGCACGCCGGGCAACAACTGCAACAGCGCGGTGGCGAACTTTGTTTCGCCCACCGGGCAGATTGTGACCAGCGAACAGGCGGGCTTCGGCTATCCGGTATACAGCAACGTGATTGGCGCCACCATCCAGGGCACGACCGCCAGCACGGTGCTGGTAACGGGCACGACCTTTGCCGATGGCGTTACGCCCTCTCATCAACTGCTGACCTACGACACGGAATCGCTGGGCTTGACCCATACCGTGGCGCTGGCCAACATTCCAAATTCGCTGGTAGTGGCCCCCAACGGCGCTATCGCCTATTTGGGCAGCTCCGCCGGCCTGATGGTGGTGAGCCTGACCAACTATGAGTCCAGCATCATGACCTATCCGATCGCGGGTGGGTTGAGCACGGACGTGGTGACGGGCAAGGTGCTGGGCGTCAGCCATGACAGCCGTTACGTGATCGTCAGCGACACAACCAACGGCCTGGTCTTCTACATCGACACGACCGGCACCCGGGCGGCCATACGCTACTCCATACCCGGCATTAACGCCGTGGCCTTTGCCAATGACGGCAGCAACACCTGGATTGCCGGCACCAACGGCGTGTACGTCTACCAGGGCGACGCCTTCATCCCGACCACCTACAACCAGAGCAGCAACGTTACGGCGCTGACCTGGCTGCCGGACGGGCTGAGCTACTTTGCCAGCGGCACAAAGCTGACCAACTATTCGACCTGCAACGATCAGAACCCGCAGACGAATTCGAGCTACCCCGCGCCGGTGAACCTGGACAGCACGGCCCTGAATGGCATTCCGCAGGCCTTTGGTTACAGCCTGAGCCCGAAGGAGTGGGTGAGTTACGCACTGACCGACAGCTCCGGGCCGAGCGTGGCTACACCGGTAGGCAATGTGTGCAGCGCCACAGTGGCGGTGGGTGCGCCGGCCGTGGCTGCAACCACGCTGGCATGCACGCCGACACAGTTCAGCTTCTCGCAACGTCTGCTGCAGGAGTTCGTCACCGGAGTGAACCCGACGTGCTCAACCGCGGAGAATATTCTGCACGCCTACGACGTGACTTCGAACCAGGAGTTCACGCTGTCGGCCAACAGCCCCATGGTTCCGCTCAGCGGCGGAGTGCTGTATGACGGACGCGAACTGTACATCGGCACCTGGGACGGCACGTCCACTGCTGCTTTGCATCGTTTCAATCTATTGACCTCAACGGGCACTCAAGGCACGCGGGCCGAGGATATTACGCCTATCTCGGTGCCGATCGTTCCCAGCTTCGTCGCGGTTGTCCCCAAGTAAAGGAGAGAGTTTTGAAATCCAAGCTGATATTGATGATCGTGGTGATTGCTCTGGCCGGCATGGTGCAGGCGCAGGGTGTGATGTCCAACGTTTCGGTTGGCGTGGGATTGCAGGGCGTCTTCGCCGGGGGTACCTTCGACAAGACGGTGTACACCTCCGGTTCGTACCCGACGACGCAGTCCACCACAAACTCTGTGGGCGCGACGGCCGATGGACGCTATGACTTTGGCCGGCACAGCGCGGTGGGCCTCGCCTTCTCGCTGAACCGCAGCACGGATTACTTTGCCAACTCCTACGGCACGGTTTACCACGTGCAGTCGAACAACGGCGAACTCATCGGCACCTACATTTTCCGCCTGCCGGTGAATGAGCGCGTGAAGCCGTATGCGGCATTCGGCGGCGGTGTTGTGCGCTTCGTCCCCAATAACGACAACAACACGGGCACCGTTCCGTCGTCGTCCACCAAGATGGCCTTTGCCTACGGCTTTGGCACCGACCTGAAGATGAGCGATCACTTCGGTATCCGCCTGGCCTATCGCGGCCTGGTGCGCACGTCGCCCAACTTCAAGGTGAGCACCAGCGATCCGACGGAGACCTTCGGCACCAATCTGAAGACCCACGTCGCCGAGCCCTCGATCCAACTGGTGTACCACTTCTAACCATCCCGGCGAGCAATCGCCGCAAAAAAGGGCCGGAGCCATTCGCTCCGGCCTTTTTACATTGGGTCGCAGCGCTGGCGCGCGGCAAAGCAGGCGTTGTGCGTGAGGCAAAACACTGGGCTTTGCTAGAATCGGCGCATGAGTGAGCTGGGCAAGACCTTCCTTACGATTGGCCTGGTGCTGGCCGGGCTGGGCGCGGCCATGCTGCTGGCAGGCCGCATCGGGCTGCCGCTGGGCCGCCTGCCCGGCGACCTGCACTGGCGCAGCCGCAGCGGGCAGACGCAGGTGTACTTCCCGCTGGCAACGTCGTTGATCGTGAGCGTGCTGCTAAGCCTGGTGATGTGGCTGCTGCGCGGCTGGCGCCGGTAATACGGCTGCGCGCGCGGCGGAGCACTTGCTTCCCTTTTGCCGCCTGATAAACTTCTCAACGTGGACGAGCCGCAGTTCAGTTTTTCCTTCAACCCGGACAGCAGCCCCGTGTTGCCGGAGCGCCGCATCTACGGCGTCGGCGAGCTGGTGAGCAGCGTGCGCGGGCGGCTGGAGCAGAGCTTTCCCGACGTGTGGGTGCAGGGCGAGATCAGCAACCACCGCCCGGCGGAGAGCGGACACCTCTATCTGAGCCTGAAGGACGGCGACGCGCAACTGCGGGTGGTGATGTTCCGCAACCAGGCGCGGCTGCTGAGATTTCGTCCCGCGAATGGAATGGCCGTTCTGGTGCGCGGCCGCGTGACCCTGTACGAGGCTCGCGGCGAATTGCAGATGATGGCCGAGTTCATGGAGCCGATGGGCACCGGCGCCCTGCAGGTGGCCTTTGAGCAATTGAAGGCGCGGCTGGCGGCCGAAGGGCTCTTCGCGGCTGAGCGCAAAAAGCCACTGCCCGCGCTACCGCGCAGAATAGGCGTCATCACCTCGCCGCGCGGAGCGGTAATCCAGGACATTTTGAACGTCGTGCGGCGGCGGCATCAGTCGCTGGGAGTGCTGCTGTATCCGGCGCTGGTGCAGGGTGAA
>CAINND010000025.1 GCA_903851035.1 uncultured Acidobacteriota bacterium
CAGTTGGCCGCGCGCACTTCGGTTCCCGCCGGGCACGCGCTGGCCGTCGATCGGCTGGAGTTTGGACGAGCCGTCACCGAGGCCATCGAGGCCGAGCCGCTCATCCGCATCCGCCGTGAGGAGTTGACCTCGCTTGGCGATTACGACGGTGTGACCATACTGGCCAGCGGTCCGCTGACCAGCGACGCGCTGGCCGCGGAGTTGCAGGGGCTAACGGGAAGCGAGCGGCTCTACTTTTACGATTCCATCTCGCCCATCGTCGAAGCCGACTCAATTGACGAGACGAAGACGTATCGCGCCGCGCGCTGGGACAAGGGAACGGCCGACTACATCAACTGCCCCATGTCGCGCGAGGAGTACGCGCGCTTTCTGGCCGCGCTGATTGCAGCGCAGGAAGTGGACGCGCACGAATGGGACGTCCCCGCAGTCGACGCTCTCGCGCCTGGCGCCAAGTTCTTTGAAGGCTGCCTGCCCATCGAGGAGATTGCGCGCCGCGGTCCGGACACTCTTCGTTTTGGCCCCATGAAGCCCGTCGGGCTGCGCGATCCGAGCACCGGCCAGACTCCTTACGCCGTGGTGCAACTGCGGCAGGAAAATCTTCGCGCTGACAGCTACAACCTGGTCGGCTTTCAGAACCATCTCAAGTTCGGCGAGCAGGCCAAGGTTCTGCGGCTGATTCCGGGGCTGGAAAATGCGAAGTTTGTGCGCTTCGGACAGATCCACCGCAACACCTACATCAACGCGCCCACCGTGCTGGAGACGACCTTGCAGATGAAGCAGCATCCGCGCGTGCTGGTGGCCGGGCAGTTGTCGGGCGTCGAGGGCTATGTGGAATCCATTGCTACCGGCTTACTGGCCGGTGTGGCCGCCGCAAGGTTAGCGGTTGGCGGGCAGCCGGTTGCCGCGCCGCGTGCCAGCGCCCACGGTTCGCTGGTGCATTACATTTGCCACACCGAGCCCAAGCACTTCCAGCCGACGAACATCACGTTCGACCTGCTGGAGCAGCTCGACGAGGCGACGAAGAAAAAGGTGCGCGACAAAAAGCTCCGCCACAAGATGGTGTGCGAGAAGGCCATGGCGGCCTTTGCGGAGTGGGCGGCGGTAGCTCCCGCTCGCTAGAATTCAGGCTGCAAGCGGCTTGATCTTTCGCCGTTTTTTCTGCGATTCAATCCACAGGTCGTGCTGCATCTGTGCTTTGGAGAAGAAATCGGGCGAGAGCCTCAGAGCCTCTCCTAGCCGTATGCTGATGTCCATCGTTACGGCGGTGCGGCCATTGAGCAGTCGGGAGATGGTGGCACGCGTCACTCCAATATGTTTGGCAAGTTGTGTAGCTGTGCGGGCGCCTAGAAACTCCCGCAACAGTTCACCTGGAGTAGCCGGGTTGTACATCGTCTCCATCTTCGTTTCCCCTAGTGATAATCCTGATAGTCCACGAGGATTGCGTCCTCGCCTTCGAATGCAAAGGTGAATCGCCAATTGCCGTTGACCTTAACGGACCAATGCCCCTTGAGGTCTCCCTTCAAAGGATGCCAGTCCCATCCATCCCGTTTCATGTCCAGCGGCGTTGATGCCAAGTTCAAGGTGGTCAGCAGGATGCGCAGCCGGGCCGCATGCTTCGGCTGAATGCCTGCCCTCGAGCCGGTCTTGAAGAACTTCTCGACACCACCATGCCGGAATGTTCTGATCACGGAAAAAGTGTAACACATGCTGTTACGTTTGGTAGGGTGAAGTACCGCAGGAAGAGCGGGCGGCGAGTGCCCGAAAGCTCGTCTCTGACGAGATGAAGAAACGATCTTGTAATTGTCTGCTTTAATAATAAGGTGTGGTCATATTGTGGTGTGGTGTGGTAATATCGCGAAAGGAGAACAACGTGAATACCGCAGAGCTAATTAGAGGACTGCGCCGAAAGGCTCACGATGAGATGATGGCGGCATTGAATGCTGGCCAGATCGATGCGGTTATCAAATTCGCTAAGATAATCAAAGACGCCGACGAGGCGCTCCAAAACTGTAGGTTGGTGGCCGAACGCATCTCGGCTCAGTTAAATCCGTCACATGAAATACTCCCTGTTGCAGAAAAGCCTCGCCCAGTTCTTTCGTCGGCAACGGGTCCCGGCATATCGAGGAAAGCTCGAGGCAAGGCGGCTCGGGATGAGTATGTGCGTAACCTTCTATCACAAGGGATACATCTCACCCGGCTGAAGGGGAGAACGTATCGGACGCCGTCAGGCAAGCATGTAGGCATCGCCTATGCCAGTGAAATCCAAGCGGACAAGTGGTGGATGGGATTGCCGGATGACAACTACGATGTCGTCGTTTTTCTTTGCGAGACCAGTTCAGGAGATACCTTGGACTTCGTCCTTCCTCCTGAGTACGTCAGCCAAGTTTGGGATAGATTGACTCTTAGCGACAAGCAGAAGGAGTGGCATATCCAACGCAGTGGTCCTAACTACGAATTGGAACCAAAGAAAGAACTGGGGAGAATAAATATTTACCTTTCAAACCCGGGTCCACTTCGATAGATAGGCTGCCGAATACTGTAGCGTTTAGAAAGGTGGAAGGTTGATGGCACACAATTTCGATCTTCGAATCGATCCAGTAGCAAGAAGTGCACAAATAGTGATTCACTCTCGAAGCGTGAGTGATGATGGGACAATCAGCATTACGCGGCAGTGTGCTCAGGAGTCCGAGCTACAGTGGGAGGTAGGACGTCTCAAGAAGGAACTAGATGAAGTCCTGTCTCTAGCAAAAAAGAGGTTCGCGAAGCTGGTATAGGCATGCTGTGTAGGCCATTGAATAGTTTCCGGATAATTGGCTAAGGTGCGGCTCTAAAGCTATTTTTCTTCCTTCACTTTGGGCACATACACCTTGCGTTTGCGGGCAACGTTTTTAATCCAGATGGGTGAGCCTTCAAAGCCGAAGGCCTCGCGGATCTGGTTCTCCAGAAAGCGCTGATAGCTGAAGTGCAGCTTCACATCCTTGTCGGTGAAGATGATGAACGTGGGCGGCGCGACGGCGGCCTGCGTCATGTAGTAAATCTTCACCTTGCTGCGTGCCGGAACCGTGGCGCGCTCGAAGTCCACGGTGCGGACAAAGCGGTTCATCTCGCCGGTGGTGATGCGGCGCCAGCGCTCCTTGGCCACCCTCTCCACGGTCTCAAAGACGCGCTTCACGTTCTTGCCGTTCATGGCGCTGATGAAGATGACCGGCGCGTAGTCCAGGAACTTCATGACGTGGCGCAACTGCTCCTCGTACAGGCGGCTGTCGGCAGCGGGCTTGTCCATGTCGCCGCGGCTGGTGGTCACCAGGTCCCACTTGTTCACCACGATGACCACGGAGCGGCCGCTCTCATGCGCGTAGCCGGCGATGTTGGCGTCCAGGGCGCTGACGCCCTCGATGGCGTCAATCACCATCAGCGCCACGTCGGCCTCTTCCAGATGCTTGCGGGCCATCACCACGCTCATCTTTTCGGCCATCAGGTGCGTCTTGCCCTTGCGGCGGATACCGGCCGTGTCAATAAAGCGGTAGCGCTTGCCCTGGTGCTCGACGACTTCGTCAATGGCGTCGCGCGTGGTGCCGGCAATCGAGCTGACGATGGCGCGATCGGTTCCCGTCAGGTTGTTTAACAGAGTGCTTTTGCCGACATTGGGGCGGCCGATGATGGCGATCTTGATCTCGCCCGGCATGGATTCCAGCAGGCGGTCTTCCAGCGCCGCTTCGTCGCCGGAGGGGATGTCCTCCACCTCGTATCCGGCGGCCTCGAAATCTTCTTCGCTCTCGGCGTTGGGCTCGTCGGCAACTTCAAACAGCTCGCCGGTCTCGTCGTTCAGTTCGACATGCGGCAGGGCGCGGCGGGCAAAGTTATTCAACCGGCGCTCGTCCTCGGTCTCCGCCACCGTGGGGATGATGGTCAGCAGTTCTTCAATCAGTTCAGCCACTCCGGTGGAGTGCTCGGCAGAGAGCGGCCACAGGTTCTGGATGCCCAGGCGGCGGAAGTTCTGCGCCTCGGCCTCCAGCTTCGGGTCATCCACCTTGTTGACGACGAGCAGCAGCGGCTTGCCAAGCTTTTGCAGCAGGCGTGCCAGCTCCATGTCGGGGCCGGTCAGCTCCGTGCGCACGTCAGTCACCATCACAATGGCCGAGGCCTCATCCAGCGCGACGCGCGCCTGGCGGAAGATCTCCGAGGGGATCAGGTCCTTGTCCTCGGGCACAATGCCGCCGGTGTCCACCACGCGGAATTCGCGCCCATTCCAGCGCACCAGTCCGTACAGGCGGTCGCGGGTAATGCCTGGTTCGTCGCCGACAATGGCGCGGCGGCGACCCACCAATTTGTTGAACAGGGTGGACTTGCCGACGTTGGGACGGCCAACGATGGCCAGCAGGCCGGGCTCTTCCGCGTTGTGTAGTGCGCTCATTGCGTATTTCCAATCTCTGCGCTTGCGCGCCGGGCGAACCGGATGTTGAGGCCGCCACCGTCTATTATAGAGGTCAGTGCCTGAGCCGACCCAATCCGAGACTACAACGCCTCCCGCCGCTCATCCGCCGCGGGAGTTGTCGCGCCTTACGCTGCACCAGTTCTTCGGCCCCGGCGGAGTGCTCAGCCAGCGCCATCCGGCATACGAATTCCGCCGCGGACAGCTCGCCATGGCCACCGCCGTGGAGGACGCGCTCAACGAAAAGCGTCACCTCATCGTGGAGGCCGGCACCGGCACGGGCAAAACCCTGGCCTACCTGCTGCCCATCATCAAAAGTGGCCAAAGAGTCATCGTCAGCACCGGCACCAAGAACCTACAGGAGCAGCTTTTCTTCAAGGACGTGCCGTTCCTGGAGCAGGCATTGTTTGGAGAATCCACCACGGGCTCGCCGCGCCTGAAGGTCTGCTACATGAAGGGGCGGCAGAATTACCTGTGCCGCAAAAAGCTTTACGACCTCACCGGCCAGCCCGTCCTCAACGGCCTGGAGGAGATCAATGAGTTCCGCACGCTGCTCGACTGGGAGAAAGAGACGAAGACAGGCGATCGCGCAGAGCTCAGCATGCTGCCGGAGACCAGCCCGCTGTGGGGCAAGCTGAACGCCAGCGCCGACCATTGCGTGGGCAGCAAGTGCACGGAGTTCGAGCGCTGCTTCATCACGGAGATGCGCCGCAAGGCTGCCGAGAGCGACATCATCATCGTCAACCACCACCTCTTCTTCGCCGATCTGTCGGTAAAACTGGCGGCCGAGAAGGCTCCCGACGCCGGTGTGCTGCCCTCCGCGGCCTGCGTCATCTTTGACGAGGCGCACGAACTGGAGGATGTGGCCAGCAGCTACTTCGGCATCACGGTCAGCAATCTGAAGGTGGAGGACCTGCTGCGCGACCTCGAGATCACTCTGCGCGAAAAGAAGATGATCTCCACCGATTTGCTGCAGCTTTCAGGACGCATCCGCGAGCGCGCGCAGTTCTTCTTCTCATTGCTGCCGGCGGGCGACGGCCGCTTCTCCTTCGATAATCGCGAAGATTTTCTCGAGGAGAACGGCGGCGAATTCGTTGGCCTGAAGAATGTAATACGCCAGTTGCACTCGGAGATGCAGGCCATCCCGAACAAACCGGACGAGGTGCACAACCTCATCCGCCGCACCGACGAACTGCACGCCCAGCTTTGCTTTTTGATGGAGAGCCGCGACCGCAACACCGTCTACTGGATTGAGCGTCGCGGAGGCCGGGGTCGCGGCGGCAAGGTGGAGAACGTGTTTTTGCAGGCCACACCGATTGACGTCTCGGCCATCCTGCGACGCAGCCTATTTGATCGCTTTGACTCCATCGTGCTGACCTCGGCCACCTTGGCCGTCGCCGGGGGCTTTGATTACATCAAGGGCCGCCTTGGCCTGGAGAACGCGCGCGAGCTGATCGTCCCCTCGCACTTCGATTACGAATCACAGGCGTTGTTCTTTGTGCCGCCCAATATGCCCGATCCGCGCGATTCGACGTTCACGGCGCAGGCCACGATGCGAATCCGCCAACTTCTGGAGATTACGCGCGGCCGGGCGTTTTGCCTCTTCACCAGCCTCTCGCAAATGCAGCAGGTGCACGACGCCCTGCTCGGCCAATTGGATTACCCGATGCTGCTGCAAGGCTCGGCTCCCAAGACGGCGCTCATCGAGCAGTTCCGCTCCACGCCCAACGCCGTGCTCTTTGCCACCTCCAGCTTCTGGCAGGGCGTGGACGTGCAGGGCGAGCAGCTTAGCTGCGTCATCATCGACAAGATTCCCTTCGCCGTCCCCAGCGACCCGATTGTGCAGGCGCGCGGCCGCGCCATTGACGAGGCCGGCGGCAACAGCTTTGTGGACTACTCCGTGCCCGCGGCGGTCATCACCCTGAAGCAGGGCTTCGGGCGGCTCATCCGCTCGCTGAACGACCGTGGCCTGCTGGTACTGCTCGATAACCGCATCCTCAAAAAGCAGTATGGCCGCATCTTTGTGCAAAGCCTGCCGCCCTACGCGCGCACCACGGAAATCCGCAAGGTGGAGGAGTTCTTCGGCTGCACGCACGACTAGCCCGGCAGCGGGTGTATTGTTCCCCTATTAACGCTGGTCTATACTCGCTTAAGAGCTTTGCCATGCAGTGTTTAGGCTTGCGCCGCCACCCTGGCGAGAATTTTTGTCCGGAGTGCCGCGCAGGCTTCACCGAGGTTTTCTATGAAGGCAGTCATCCTGGCCGGCGGCTTTGGCAGCCGCCTGAGTGAAGAGACCACCGAACGCCCCAAGCCGATGGTGGAAATCGGCGGCCGGCCCATCCTCTGGCACATCATGAAGATCTACTCCGCCCACGGCGTGAACGACTTCGTCATCTGCCTCGGCTACAAGGGCTACTTCATCAAGGAATATTTCGCCAACTATTTCCTGCACTCCTCCGACGTTACCTTTGACCTGGCCAACAACCGGCTGGAGGTGCATCACCATTCGGCCGAGCCCTGGCGCGTCACGCTGATTGACACCGGCCTGCACACCCAGACCGGCGGCCGCATCAAACGCGTGCTGCCCTATGTGCAGGACGAAGAGTGCTTCTGTATGACTTACGGCGACGGCGTCAGCAACGTGGACATCACCGCCACAATCGACTTCCACAAGAAGCAGGGCAAACTCGCGACGGTCACCGCGACGCAGCCCAGCGGCCGCTTCGGATCGCTGGAGATGAATGGCGAAAGCGTCACCGGCTTTCAGGAAAAACCCGCCGGTGACGGACAGTGGATTAACGCCGGCTTCTTTGTGCTCTCGCCCAAGGTGGGTGAATACATTGCCGGCGACTCGACGGCCTTCGAGCAGGAACCCCTGCGGCGCCTGGCCACCGAGGGGCAACTGAACGCATGGCGCCATCGCGGCTTCTGGCAGCCCATGGACACGCTTCGCGACAAGAACCAGCTTGAGCAGCTTTGGACGGCGGGCAATGCCGCCTGGCATGTATGGAAGTAAGTTTCTGGAAATCCCGACGGGTCTTTGTGACCGGACACACCGGCTTCAAGGGGAGCTGGCTCTCGCTTTGGCTCGTTAGCCTGGGCGCGGAGGTCTGCGGCTACGCGCTCAAGCCGGAGACCGATCCCAACCTGTTCACAGTTCTTGGGCTCGACGGGCAAATGCAATCCACTATCGGCGACGTGCGCGACCTTGCCTCGCTCGAGCTGGCGATGAAGAGTTTCCATCCCGAGGTGGTAATCCACATGGCGGCGCAGCCGCTGGTGCGCCTCAGCTACGAGCGGCCCCTGGAGACCTACGCGATCAACGTGATGGGAACGGCGCATGTGCTCGACGCGGTGCGCCGTACGCCCTCGGTCCGTGCTGTCGTCAGCGTCACCAGCGACAAGTGCTACGAGAACCGCGAGCGTCCCGAGCCTTATCGCGAAGACGAATCCATGGGCGGCCACGATCCTTACAGCAGCAGCAAGGGCTGTGCCGAACTGGTAACGGCCGCCTATCGCCGCAGCTTCTTCCACGGACCAGCGCCGCGCGCGAATGTGGCCAGCGCCCGCGCCGGCAACGTCATCGGCGGAGGAGACTGGGCTTCCGACCGCCTTGTGCCAGACATCATTCGCGCCTTCACCCGCGGTGAATCCGTCGGCGTGCGCAATCCGCAAGCGGTGCGCCCCTGGCAGCATGTGCTGGAACCGCTCAGCGGCTACCTCACGCTGGCCGAACGTCTTTATCGTGAGGATGCCAAGTACGAAGGCGGCTGGAACTTTGGTCCCACCGAAGCCGACGCGCAGCCCGTACTTCATCTTGTGGATGAGATGGCGCGGCTGTGGGGCAACGGAGCCCGGTGGCAGGATCAGTCCGAGGCCAACTCGCCGCATGAGGCGCACCTGCTGCGGCTGGATAGCGGCAAGGCGCGTGCGCAGCTGGGGTGGCGTCCGCGCTGGCGCCTGGATGACGCGCTGGCCCGCACCACCGAGTGGTATCGCCAGTACTACCAGGGCGCGCCTTCGGCGGATGCCATGCGTGAGTTCACTCTCGGTCAGATTGCGGCTTATCAGTCCGCCGCGCCGCTGGAAATTTAGCAGGTCAGTTTCGCAAGAAGTTTTCGCCGCGTGCGGCCAACAGATTTTCGCATCGGAGTCATCGTCATCATGGAAGAGAAGTCCCAGCAATCCCGCGCCGACCAGTTGCGCCAGCAGATTCGTCAGCTTGTCGAGGAGTACACGGCCGAAGCTTTCCCGCGCCGCACCTTCGTCGCCGGAGAGAGCGGCGTGCCGGTCAGCGGCAAGGTCTTTGACGCCGAAGATATTCAGCACGCGGTGGATGCCTCGCTCGACTTCTGGCTGACCACCGGCCGCTTTGCCGAGCAGTTTGAACGTGAGTTTGCCCGCCTGATGGGCGTGCGCGATGCGCGGCTGGTGAACAGTGGCAGCTCGGCCAACCTGGTGGCGCTCTCGGCGCTCACCTCGCAGACGCTGGGCGAGCGTGCGCTGCGCCCAGGCGACGAGGTCATCACCGTGGCAGCGGGCTTTCCCACCACGATCAATCCGATTTTGCAGAACAATCTTGTCCCCGTGTTTGTGGACGTGAAGCTGGGCACCTACGACGTGGACTGCTCGCAGTTGGAGTCCGCGCTGAGCCCGCGCAGCAAGGCTGTGATGATCGCCCACACCCTGGGCAATCCCTTTGACCTGGCCACGGTCACCGCCTTCTGCAAGAAGCACAACCTTTGGCTGGTGGAAGACTGCTGCGACGCCGTTGGCTCTCTCTACGATGGCCGCCAGGTGGGCAGCTTCGGAGACATCAGCACCGCCAGCTTCTATCCGGCGCACCACATCACCATGGGTGAAGGTGGAGCGGTGATGACCAGCCGTCCCAGCCTCACCAAGTTGATCGAATCCTTCCGCGACTGGGGCCGCGACTGCTGGTGCGCTCCCGGCAAGGACAACACTTGCGGCAAGCGCTTTGAGTGGCAACTGGGCAAACTGCCCTGCGGCTACGACCACAAGTACATCTACTCGCACATTGGCTACAACCTGAAGCTCAGTGACATGCAGGCCGCCGTCGGCGTCAGCCAGCTCAAAAAGCTGCCGGGCTTCATCGCCGCGCGCAAGGCCAACTTTGCCCGCCTGCATGCGGGCCTTCAGGATGTGCAAGACGTGTACGCCCTGCCCGAGGCTACGCCAAACAGCGAGCCCAGTTGGTTCGGCTTCCCCATGGCCGTGCGCCCGGAGAGCGGCATTGCCAGAGAGACGGTCATCGCCCACCTGAACGACGCGAAGATCGGCACGCGGCTGCTCTTTGGCGGCAACCTGCTGCGCCAACCTGCGTACTTGGACGCGAAGGTTCGCACCATCGGCGAGTTGCCCAACACCGACTACGTGATGAACAACGTCTTCTGGATTGGCGTGTACCCGGGCCTGACGCCGGAGATGATTGATTACATCGTCGAGCAGTTGCACAAGGCCGTACGCCGCTAGGCCGACAGCTTTTACGCAAGAAACAGAAAGCCCCACGCCACGCGGCATGGGGCTTTTGAATTTCGAGGCGAGAGCCTGTCTACAGGTCGTCCGTCTCCTGCAATTCGCCGTGCAGCCACTCCCAGTGGTCGAGGATGGCTTTCTCGTCGGTATCCAGTTCGGTGTGGAAGTGGTGTGAGTGCGGCACGGGCACGCGGATGGCGCTTTCTTCCTTGAAGCCATTTTCCAGCAGTCGCCCTGCGATATCCGCCACCGGGCCGTAGGCGTAGATGACCTCGTGGCGATCCAGAATCAGTTGTCCTGCGGGCGGTGCCGCCAGCCAAAGGTTGTGGCGTCCATCGCGCTCCAGGTACGGGCCAAAGCGCTCCAGCAGCGCCAGCACGTCGGCGCGGGTGTGCTGCGTTGCCGACTGATATCTTCCTGCCGGACGCTCGCCGCGCGGCGTCACCAGCACGTACAGCACCCATAGCGGCTCCGGCAGCATCTCCAGCAGATCCTTCAGCAGCGCCACGGAGCCATGCCCGGGAGCAATCACCAGCCGCTCCACGCCGCCCGTCACCTGCCGTGCATAACTCGGCGTGTAGCGGAACTCGACGTCCTCGCCCGCGCGCACCGTTCCCAGCTTCCACTTTGCGGTTGTCATTGGAGTTATTCTAAAGGAAGCGGAGGCGACTTTCGCTGAACGAAGTTTTTGTTTGCATCAACCGCCGCAACTGGCGTCACCCCCGTTAATGTCGGAGTAAAGTTTTGACCAGTCCCACGCCCATCACCGTCCGCCGCGTCACCCCCAACGATCGCACGGCGGCCGACGCGGCCTTCGCCCTCATCGAGGAGTACTACGAGGCCATTGGGGTGATGGTGCGCGATGATCGCGCAGCCCTGGAGCACTACCTGGCGGACAGTGAGTCATCCATATGGGTTGCCAGCGTCAGCGACCGGCAGCGGCGTTCCGTCGCCGCGTTACCCGCCAGCGTCAGCGATGTCGACAAGCCCATTGGCTGCGTTATGCTGCGCCCCTTGCCGCAGGTGGCGGGCGCCGATGAAGTCAAGCGCCTCTACGTGCGCCCCGCTGTGCGCGGACTTGGAGTGGCCCACTCACTCATGCAGGCCGCCGAAGAGCACGCCCGTCGCCAGGGCCGCCAGTGGCTCTACCTGGACACCAAGGACGACCTGACTCCGGCCATCCGCTTCTACCTCTCCACCGGATACGAGCACTGCGAGCGGTACAACGACAATCCTCAGGCTACTATCTTTTTGCGCAAGCGCCTGTAGAGCCGTGGCACCATCCAGCGGGAGAGTCATACAGCCCGGCCAATTTCCCCGCCTGCTAAAATCACACTGCGCGGCAAGGTTGCCGCCGCCTCCACCCATGACCATCGACGCCAACAATCCGCAAGCTGCCGCTGAGCCTCCCGCACGGCCTTCGCGGCTGGCCGGACTGACGCGGCACATTCCGCCCGGACAGTTTGCGCGCTACCTGGTCGTAGGCGTCTGGAACACGGCCTTCGGCTACGCCACATTCGCCTTCTTCACCGCGATTCTCGACAAGGTTGTGCCGCAGAGCTATATGCTGGCCTCGGTGCTCTCCAGCATCATCAACATCACAGTCTCATTTCTTGGCTACAAGTGGTTCGTCTTCAAGACCAAGGGCAACTATCTGCGGGAGTGGATTCGTTGCGTTGGCGTCTACGGCGGCAACATCCTCTTTGGACTGGCCGTGCTGCCGGTGATGGTGTACGCGCTGCGCCACTATGCGCACATGCAGCGCCAGGCGCCTTACGTCGCGGGAGCCATACTCACCTTCGTCACCGTGCTGGTCAGCTTCTTCGGCCACAAGCACTTCTCCTTCAAGGCGAAGGCCCCAGTGCCGCTCCCATAGCTGCTTTCGCCTCGCTTCCGGCTGAAAATGTATAATTTAAGCAGTGTCGTCCCCTTGAGACCTGTGCTGTGTCCCGCGGTTTTCTGCTGCGGGCGCCCCGGCGCAACGTCAAGGGAGCGGATGCCCGCATCCGGTTGGGAGAATTATGTTTGAAGTTACCGTGCAGGACACCTTTTCCTCGGGTCATTACCTGCGCAACTACAAGGGCAAGTGCGAAAATCCGCACGGCCACAACTATCGCGTTCGCGTCACTTTGCAGGGCAAGGAACTGGATCACGCCGGTCTGCTGCTCGACTTCAAAGAGCTCAAGCTGGTGATGAAGCCCGTCGTCGAATACCTGGATCACAAGATGATCAACGACATTGAGCCCTTCACCGTCCTCAACCCGACGGCGGAGAACCTGGCCAAGTATTTCTACGATGAGTGCAACACCGGGTTGAAGTCCTCCACCGGTGGCCGCGTCTCGGTCAAGCAGGTCACCATCTGGGAGACCGATACCTCCATTGCCAGTTACTACGAATAAGTCTGTCTGGTCAGCCGAGTCAGGCCACATCATGCACATCATCGAGATATACAAATCGTTGCAGGGTGAAAGCTCCTTTGCCGGGCTGCCATGCGTTTTTGTGCGCCTGGCCGGGTGCAACCTGCGCTGCTCGTGGTGTGACAGCGAGTACACCTTCGGCGGCGGCCACAAGATGACCGAAGATGAGGTTGCCGCCGAGGTCGCACGCCTTGCGCCCACCGGCGGGCTGGTCGAAATCACCGGTGGCGAGCCCATGTTGCAGGAGCGCGAGTTGCAGCCGTTCATGCGGAGGCTTCTCGCCAACGGCTATCAGGTGTTGATCGAGACCAGCGGCGAGCGGCCTCTCATCAACGTGCCGGCCGAAGTGCACAAGATTGTGGACGTGAAGTGCCCGTCGAGTGGTGAGCACCTGCGCTTTGACGCCGCTAACTTGACGGCGCTCACCGCACGCGATGAGCTGAAGTTCGTCCTCGCCGATCGCGCGGACTACGATTACGCCCTCGCGTTTATTGTCTGGCACAATCTTGCAGCCAGTCCGGCGGCCATCATCTTTTCACCGGCCTTCCGCAAGGGTGCCACCGGCTCACGCTCGGCGGAGAACTGCCTGCTCGACCCGCGCCAGCTCGCCGAGTGGATGCTGGCCGATGGAGTCAATGCCCGCCTCGGGCTGCAAATTCATAAGTTCATCTGGGAGCCGCAGCTCAAGGGCGTTTAACTCATCTACGCTCTATGAGGGCTAATCTGAGCGGGGACAAGAATCGGTTCGCCTTAATCTGGCATTCCCATACCCGAAACACTCTCCAGCCTTCTAGTTGAAGAGTGCGCTTAACCAGCCTATCGCGGAGGCGGTTCTTTCTAATCTTTAGGCTCCAATAAGAGCGATGTGTTGAGGGAGATTTTCCGCAGCGAGGGCAACCGTGCCAAAAGCAACCATCTATAAAAAGCGCAATCTTACGACCGGGCCAACAGAAATCTGGCTTGCCCGTGACTGGCCAATGCTTCCGATAGCCACGGATGTCGTGATTCCAAAGGATGTGTCCCACCAGCATTTCTGTGCTCTTATTAGATCGAGAGTGCACAGCACGCATTATTCGCGAACGTTCTTCCTTTGAGAAGTTATCCAATGAAGTTTCTGCCAGGCGAAGGTCTATTCTTCTCCGTCAGTTGAAATTGGAATGTCACTGAACTCATCGAAACGCTGGCTTGCAAGTCTTTCAAGTCGCCTAGCTTGAGTGAGCAGAGTTCTTCTAAGTCCGGGAGATACATCGCGTTCGCTAATGACCTTTGCTAGGTTAGCTATAGTACCCGCCCTTCTTGCAATCCTGATATCAGGATGCTTTCTAGATTCGTAAATTGAATCAGGAATAATGCGCTTGCGAATTGATTTTGGAAGCTTAGTCTTTTTGGTAGGGTTAATGTCCTTCTCGTTTAGGACAGCCCCCAGTTTTGACTTGGCCAATACATTTTGGAATACCGTATATTCTGCAGAGTTAAGACGACTTGCAATAGTTTCCTGATCCTCGCCATCAAGCTCCCAAAATGGCCACATCTCAATTTCGGCTACCTCGAACGGATCTAGTACATTCATCGCTACTGCATCAGTTCGTTGGTTTGTGAGATGCCGCAGAATTCTTACCCGAAGTTGCTCACGTGTCTGGCCGACATAGATAGGTTCGCCGTCATAATCGTAGAAGGCGTATACGCCAAACTTGGAATCGCCTACCTTGCGATTGTCGTCACAAGTGGACTTTAATGCCGCCCTAATTTCTTTTCGAATTAAGGCGACATCTTCAGGCACGCCAACCTTAGGCATTGACGGCCATCCCGGCTTTATTGGTTGTTCGAAGAATTGTATCGATCTCAACCGTGGTCTTCATGCGCCCTGCCATGAGCTTCTTGAATAAATGAAATTCAAGCCATGATACTACGGGTACTGCCACGCCATCGCCAGCCAAATGATATGCGTCATTATATTTATTGGGAAGCATATAGGAATCTGGCAGGCCCATCAGTCGTGCCGCTTCTCTGGCAGATAGTAGGCGCGAACGAACAAAATCTCCATTCACTACAATAATTGTTTGACGGCTTGAACCTCCACCGGGAGTGCGGAGGCAACCGCTCAAGCCATCGAAACGTACTTCGGCGCGCTGAACCTTTACCCCATTTTCTGAGCGGGTTCGCTTATATATGCAGCCAACGACGCGACTTTTCTTATTTTTGGCAACACGTACTTTATCCAAGTTTAATGGAGACATCAGCGAGAGCAATTTGCGGGTCTCTGCAGGGTGATGCCAGTTCAGATTTATAGAATTGTCAGGCTCCAATAAGTCTGCCAGCTCAGATTGGCGAGGCGCGGGCACGGGCAGATTCCACCATAACCACGATTCACGTATACGGGCCGGAATTCTTGCATAGGCTTGCCGGAGGCTAGATGTATGCCACGGTGCCATCGGGCCAGAACTCAATAGATTATCGGGTATCTTTATGTCTTCTGAAATCGCAACGATAAAAAGGCGAGGACGCGATTGAGGCAGAAAATATTCAGAATTAATTACCAATGCGCCAAAGCGGAATCCTCCTTGAGACAACGCTTTCACAATGGCAAGAAAATCTAAACCGTCATGCGAAGTCAGAGCGCCTACGACGTTCTCAAGCACCAATATTGATGGACCTCGACCTTTACGATTGAGACCATTGATGAGACGTAAGAAGGGCCAAAACACGCCGCTTCGCTCGCCTTCCAGGCCTGCCCCGGCTCCGGCAAGAGATAAGTCCTGGCAAGGAAATGAGCCCCAAACCAGGTCTGGTTTACCGGGCAAATCGGTGATGCTAATTTTGCGGACATCAGCGGATGAAAAATGGCTTGTATTGCCAAAATTCACCCTATAGGCGGCAGCCTTCTTTTTGCACCAGTCATTGGCGAATAGGCATCGCCAATGTGGGCCGAGCCCGAGGCGGGCCATTCCCCCACCAGAAAAGAACTCGTAAAATGTGTAATCAGCACTCATCGTTAGGTGAGGATAGGACTAACGCGTATCTCGTCGCAAGCGCTAACTTTTGCAACCACGTTTTGCTAAGAATATCCTTAGAAACAGAGAATATTGTTCCCAAAAGGAATTAAATTTCACCTATGCCCAATGCAATCAACACGGTCGTCACGCTCTCCGGGGGCATGGATTCCACCGTCTGCGCCACCCTGGCCGTGCGCGAGCATGGCGCGGAGCACGTGGCCGCCCTGCACGTCAGCTACGGCCAACGCACGGAGGCCCGTGAGCAGCGCGCTTTTCAGGAGATCTGTGACCGCCTGGGCATTTCGCACCGGCTGGTGGTGCGCAACCAGGCGCTCAGCCAGATTGGCGGCTCGGCCCTGACGGATAATTCGCTGGCCGTCCCCACCGCCGGGCCGGATATAGGTTCGGAGGTTCCCATCACCTACGTACCCTTTCGCAACGCGCATTTTCTCAGCGTGGCCGTCAGTTGGGCGGAGGTTCTTGGCGCCAGCCAGATCTACATAGGCGCCGTCGAGCAGGACAGCAGCGGCTATCCCGACTGCCGGCCGGAGTATTACGAGGCCTTTAATCGCCTAATCCAGGCTGGCACCAAAGAGGGGACGATCCGTATCCATACCCCGCTCATCGCCTTAAAGAAAGTAGAGATCATTCGCCGGGGTCTGGAACTAGGTGCTCCCTTCGAGCTAACATGGTCATGCTACAGCCGGGAAGACCGGGCCTGCGGCGTCTGTGAGAGCTGCGCCCTTCGTCTGCGCGCCTTTGCGGCGACCGGCAGTACCGATCCCATCCCTTACCAGGCGAAGCCTGCGCACTAGCAGCGCGGTCCGCGTGTGGGCGTGGCAAAGATTCAGATTCTCCGCTGGAGGCGGAAATGACAAAGCGCATCGCACTTTTCCTGTTCCTGGCCGTCATGGCCATTTTTTCTGTCAGCGTCTTCGCTCAGACTTCCGCGGTTCGCGGCAACATCAAGGGTGAAGACGGCAAGGTTCTGGCAGGAGCCACGGTCGAGCTGCAAAACAACGAAAACGGCCGGAAATTTGTCGTCAAGACCGACGCCAAGGGCAACTATTACGTGATGGGCGTGCTGGCCGGGCCCAGCTACAAAATCACCATCACCGCACCGGATGGCAAAACCGTTCTTTGGTTCGCCAACGGCCTGCCCATGGGCGGCAGCGGAGAAAACACCTACGACTTCGACATCAAGAAAGAGAAGGAAGCCGCGATGAATTCTCCGGAAAACGCGGAGGCTCGCAAAAAGTACGAGGAGCAGAAGAAGAGCCTGGACAAGGTCAAGAGTCTGAACGCCATGCTGGCACAGGCGCGCGAACAGAAGAAGAATGGCGATTTCGACGGCGCCGTTGCCACCATGGAGCAGGCCGCGGCCATCGACCAGACTCACGATGTCGTGTACTTCACTCTGGCGGATTCCTACCTGGCCGCCAAAAAGTACCCTGAGTCCGAGGTGGCCTATAAGAAGGCCATTGAGCTGGCGCCGGCAACTTCCAAGGCTCTGGGTGACTACCACGCCGGTCTCGCCCTGGCCGAGGCTCGCCAGGGTAAAAACAGCGATGCTCTGCAGGAGTGCGCCGCTGCGCAGGTGGCGGATGCCACTGCGGCCGCCCAGTGCTACTACAATCTGGGTGCCGTACTCACCAACCAGGGTGCCGTGGATGAGGCCAACTCCGCCTTTGACAAGGCCATCGCCGCCGATCCCACCAAGGCCGATGCCTACTACCAGAAGGGTGTGAACCTGGTGGGCAAGGCCGCCACCGGCGCCGACGGCAAGGTAGTTCCCGTGCCCGGCACGGTGGATGCGCTCAACAAGTATCTTGAACTGGCTCCCGATGGCCGTAACGCACAGGCCGCAAAGGAGTTACTCTCCTACCTGGGGGCCACCGTGCAGACCACCTTCGGTAAAGGCAAGGGCCCCAAAAAGTAGCCGGTTTGCAGCATCAACAACACGGGGACGGCCGTTTAGCCGTCCCCGTTCTTTTTGCCCTGTGCCGGTTTGTCCGGCGGGCAATTCAACATCCTGCGGATTGGTTGCTTCGAAATCGAATGTGCCCGGTTCTTACTGAATCCAGGCGATGCGCTCCAACTCGCGCTGCATCACTTCCAGCGAGCAGCCCGAACCTTCCACTTTGCAGGCGGCCGATCGCGCGGCCTCCAGGCTTACGCCATAGCCACGGCCGGCCAGGAAGTTGTGCATCAGCTCGGCGGCATCGCGAGCATCCAGCCCACCCTGCATCAATTCAATGCGCAGTTCCGCAACCTCCATCGCTGAAAATTTCTCGTCCGGCATTGGGCCACCTCCATCTGTTCCTATAACTTTTAACCCATCTGGACCGAAAAGGTTGCGTTTGATCTCCGACATATCAAAGCCTCCCAAAGCGCTCCTGCCGGTGCTTAGGGAGTTCATCGGATGATTCTCAGGATAAGTTCAGTTCGAGCCCTGAAAAGTTTATATCCCATTTGTTTTCTTGTAATTGCCAGTTATTTATCGCTGGTAGCTTGCTGCGGCAGCAGGACTGGAATCGCATCCATGACGGGATACTGACGCTGACATGCGGTGCAGCGCAGCCGCGTAAAATCCGCGTTAAAACGCAAAGTGCCGTGGCAGATGGGGCAAACCACGGTTTGTGCCATTTTGGCTGGTATCAAATCTGCCTCCCTGGAGGGAACTCGCATCTCCACACCCACACCCGGTACAATAGATGGGTTGTCTGTTGCCGTCTATTCTTTGCTTAGGAAGCCCTGATCGCTATGCCTGCTCATGTTCTGGATGGAAACCTCTACGCAACCCAAATCAAGTCCGAGGTGGGCGAAGAGGTTCGCCATATGGTGGAGGCCGGAGTACGTCCCGGCCTGGCCGCTGTGCTGGTGGGAGAAAACCCCGCCTCGCAGACCTATGTACGCAGTAAAGTCCGTGCCTGCGAGCAGTTAGGCATCTTCAGCGAGCTGATTACTCCGCCCGAGAGCTCCACTACCGAGGAGCTGATTGCCGTGGTCGAGGGGCTCAATCAGCGCGATGACATCGATGGCATTCTGGTGCAGCTGCCCTTGCCCGCGAATGTGGATTCCAAGGCCGTTCTGCTGGCCGTGGACCCGGCCAAGGACGTGGACGGCTTCCACCCGGTCAACGTGGGCAACCTCAGCACCCAGCGCCCCGGACTGGTGCCCTGTACCCCCGCGGGCTGCATGGAGATACTCCGCCGCGCCAATATTCCCATTGAGGGACAGGAAGCCGTCATCGTGGGCCGCAGCGACATTGTGGGTAAGCCCCTGGCCATGCTGCTGACCAACGCCAACGCCACGGTCACCATCTGCCACAGCCGCACCAAGGACCTGCCGGCCGTATGCCGCCGTGGAGACATCCTGGTGGCGGCCATCGGGCGCCCCGGCTTCATCACCACGGAGTTCGTCAAGCCCGGCGCCACCATTCTGGACGTGGGCATCAACCACATCAGCGATCCGGCCGACTTTGAGCGCTTCTTCAAGGGCGACGAAAAGCGCGAAAAGCAGTTTGCGGAAAAGGGTAGCACCATCATCGGCGACTGCGACCCCCGCGTGGTGCGCATTGCCGGAGCCGTAACGCCCGTCCCCGGCGGCGTGGGCAAGCTGACCATCGCCATGCTGATGAGCAACACGGTAAAGGCCGCACGGCTGCGCCGCGGCCAGTCGCTGGCTCCCGCGGCGGAGGCCCAGCCGGCCAAGCCGAAGTCCACCAAGGCAAAAAACAACGCCGAATAGTTCAGCCGTAGCAAAGCCGATATCGCCCGTAGCCGCCTGCGCCGCGGCACGAAACTTTCTCGCGTTTCGTGCGTCTATAATCACAGCAGGCCGGAGCTGCCGGCGTAAAGAAACCGATGAAAACCTTTAGGCCCTTTGTTTTAGGAGTGCTGCTGGCCGCGGCATTTTTCGTCTATACCACCTATCACTTCGGCCGCCCGGCCAGTTGGCTCTCCCGCGGCCCGGTGCAGATTACCGAGGCGCAGGCCGCGCCTGCCCTGGACGCCGAAGAGCAGAACAACGTGGACGTGTACAAGCGCGTGGTTCCCTCGGTGGTCAACATCACCTCCACGGTCGTCAGCTACGACTTCTTCTTCGGCCCGCAGGCGCAGCAGGGTGCGGGTTCGGGATTCATCATCGACCACGACGGCCACATCCTGACCAACTATCACGTCATCGACAACGCCCGTAAGCTGGAAGTCATACTGGAAAACAAGAAGCACTACCCGGCCACGGTCATCGGCGCGGACAAATCGCACGATCTGGCGGTCATCCAGATCAAGGCTCCCAACCTGCAGCCCGTGACCCTGGGCAGCAGCAGCTCCTTGCAGGTGGGACAAAAAGTGCTGGCCATCGGCAATCCCTTTGGCATCTTCAACGGAACCATGACGCGCGGCATCGTCAGCAGCATTCGGCAGGTGCAGGAGCCCGACGGCACTTACATCGACGAGGCGATCCAGACCGATGCGGCGATCAATCCCGGCAATAGCGGCGGCCCGCTGCTCAATTCGCATGGCGAGGTCATCGGCATTAATACGATGATCGCCTCCGCCAGCGGAGCCAACGCCGGTGTGGGCTTTGCCATCCCCATCAACGCCGCCAAGAGCGTGCTGAACGATCTTGTGCAGTACGGCCGCGTGCGCCGCCCGACCCTCGGCATCCGTCCGCTGCCCGTGCCCATGACCCGCGAACTGGCCGAGCAGCTTGACCTGCCGCGCGATGAAGGCGTGCTGGTGATGCAGGTGGTGCCGGGCTCGGCTGCCGCCCGCGCCGGTATTCAGGGTGGACACGAGCGCGTTTACTACGGCAACTACGAGATCATGATCGGCGGCGATCTGATCGTGGAGATCGACGGCCAGGACGTGAAAAGCGTGCAGGACATGGCGCACGTGATGAACAATCACCGCTCCGGCGATACGGTGGAGATCGTCTTTTACCACGGCAAAAAGCGCATGAGCGCCCGTGTCGTGCTGGACGAGGCCAAGGGCGGCACGCGCGTTTAGCTTGAAAACAAAACATCAACCGAAGGGCCGCGCGCGTCGCGGTCCTTTGCTTTGAGCGAAAGACTTCCGCGTTGGCGCGGAAGAGGCGATAATGCCGCCATGGACCTGGAAGCCATCCGCGCCTGCTGCCTCCGCCTGCCGCATGTGACCGAGAGCGTGCAGTGGGGAGATAACCTGGTCTTCAAGGTGGGCGGCAAAATGTTTTTGCTGGCCAACCTGGAGCCCGCCGAATTCGCCATGTCGCTCAAGGTGGGACGAGAGGCCTTCTACACCTTGCAGGAAACCGAGGGCATTGAGCCCGCGCCGTATCTTGCCCGCGCACAATGGCTGGCGCTGCGCGAATTTCACCTGCTGCGCGATGCCGAGATGAAGGAGTTGATCGCCGAGGCGCACCGCATTGTGTGGGAAAGCCTCTCCGCCAAACGCCGCGAGGAGATAGAGAAGGGCTCGGCGCCTGCCAGGAGTGTTGCCATCAAGCCTGAGAAGAAAGCCGCGAAGCCTGCTGCGGCGAAGTCGGCGAAAAAGCCTGCCAGAAAATTTCCTGCCAAGAAGAGTGTTGCAAAACCGGTGAGTAAATCCCCTAAGAAACCTGCAAAGAAATAGGCGCGACCGTTGCAGGCCGCGCCGTGTGCACACCCGTTCCTCAATTTTCCTTTAGAGCACCGTCGGCGGGCAGCTTTGCCTCGCCAAATCCGTATTCAAAGTTGAGGCGCTCCAACTCCACCGCATAGGGACGCTTGAGCAGTGTGGTGTGGATGGCGCCGACGTATTCACCCAGAATGCCGAGGAAGAAAAGCAGGATCGATGCGATGAAGAAAAAGCCGATCAGGACGGGCGCAACGCCCAGCGAGAAGCTCCGCCAGAAGAGCAGTTTGTAGAACAGGTATCCAAAGCCGAAGAGCACGCTGACGAAGGCTCCGGCAAAGCCCACAAACACGGCAATGCGCAGCGGCACCCGGGACATGTTGGTGATGCCCAGCATGGCGTTGTCATACAGACTGTAGAAGTTGTTGCTGGTGATGCCGCGCTTGCGCACCGGCTGGTTGTAAGGAATCTCCACGCGCGGAAAGCCCAACTCGGCGACCAGCCCGCGAAAGTACGGGTAGGGATCGTCGAAGCCCTTGATAATGTCGGCCACGCGGCGGTCGTAGAGGCCGAAGCCGGTAAAGTTCTCGTAGGTTTCCACGCCGCTCATGCTGTTTACCAGCTTGTAGTAGCGCTTGCGGATCCAGAACATCAGGCCGCTTTCTTCGCTGGCTGTCTTCACGCAGATGACGACGGGCGTTCCGTTCTCCCAGTGGCGAATCAGCTCGGGGATCATCTCCGGCGGATCCTGCAGGTCGCTAACGATGCTGAGAATGCAGTCTCCCGTGCACTGGTGGAAGCCGTACATTGGTGAGCGGATGTGTCCGAAGTTGCGCGTGTTGCGGATGACCTTGACGTTGTGATCGGCGGCGGCGATCTCCTTCAGGATTGCGAGCGTGTTGTCCACCGAGGCGTTGTCGATGAAGACGTGCTCGTAGCGGTAGCCGGGGCCGAGTGAGGCAATGGCGGCGCGCACGCGCTCGTAGCACTCGCGCACGTTTTGTTCCTCGTTGTAGCAGGGCGAAAGAACGCTGATGGTCTTCAAAGCCTTACTCCTCGTCAAAGCGCAGTTGCCGCTCGTCAATCTTGTCCGCTTGTTCCTTGTACCACAGGTAGAGCTCGCGCACGCACTCTTCCATCGGGCGGAAGCGGTGCCCGCCGATCTCCGCCAACATGCGGTGGTTGTCGCCGCTGTACTCCTCAGCCAGCCCGGGCTTGCGGATGATGATCTCCGTGGGAGTGCCACTGGCCGTGGCTACCATGGCAGCCAGCTCGCTGAGCAGATAGCTGCGCCCCAGGCAGACGTTGTAGGCAGCGTGCTTCGGCTCATGCTCCAGGAACCATGGCAGCAGCCGCGCCAGCTCCGGCGCGTACAGATAATCAAAGCGCACATCCTGGCGGATGACGATAGGCAAGCCTTTGACCACCCGCGCGCAAGCGTTGCTGATGAAGCGCACGTCCCAGGCCTCGTGGCGGCCAAAGACTCCAAAGAGGCGCAGCACCGTGGTGCGCGGCTGCGTAAGCGCGTGCGTGGTGCAGATGTATTTACTGAAGCCGTACGGGTCGGCTGGCACGCGTGCGCCGAAGTCATCTTCCTTCACCTGCGGTGGCAAACCCGGGCGAGCGTACTCCGCGCCGGAGCCGAAGTGCAGCAGCCGTCCATAGTGCCGGTGGCAGCGCGCCAGGTTGAAGTACATGCGCAGGTTGCGGTCCAGCATCTCCGCCGGTGAGCCGGTGCGGCGGTTGGAGCGCGTGGTAGCCGTATGCACCACGGCGTCAAAATGACTGGCGCGTACAAACCGCTCCACGGCCACGGCGTCGGTCAGGTCGAGCTCGGCGGAGGCGGGCGCGACGATCTCGTAGCGTTCACGCAACTCCTCCACCAGGTTGCGCCCTATAAATCCCGAGCCGCCCGTCAGCAGAATCTTCATGCCGTCACCCTGGCCATGCACACGCTCATTTTGTTTACTCCGGCACCGGCGCCACAATCATGTTGGAGAGGAACTCGTCGCGCTCGAGGAAGGGCCACAGGTCTTCCAGTGGCTTGCTGACGAAAGTTCCATCGGGCCGCTGCACGGAACTCTGCCGCGGTGCGCGCAACTCATCGGGCAGCACCATCACCTCGCAGATGACCGGGCCGGGCGTGTCGAATACGCGCTGCACGCTGGCCGCCAGGTCCGTCTGGTCGGCAATCACGTCGGTGGCGATGCCGTAGGCGGCGGCTACTTTGCGCAGCTCGGGCAGGGCCATGCCGGTGTCACGGTTGCAGCCAATGTTCGGCCCACCGAAAAAGCTCTTCTGCGTGGTGCGGATGGCCGCGTAGCCATCGTTGTTCAGCACGAAAAACTTCAGCGGCAGCTTGTGATAGGCCACCGTCGCCAGTTCCTGAATATTCATCTGGAAGCCGCCGTCGCCATCCACGCAGATGGTGCGGCTGCGCCCGGTGGCCAGGCTGGCGCCAATGCTGGCGGCGATGCCGTAACCCATGGCGCCCAGTCCGGCGGTGTGCACCACGCGCTGGCCGGTGCGCGCCGGATAGGCAAAGAGAAAAATTTCAATGCCCACGCCGCTGCTGCCGCTGATGATCTGATCTCCGGGCTGGCTGGCGGCGGCGATGGTCTCCGCCAGGTGATAGATGCTGACCTTGCCGGATTGGCGATGCTCGTCGCGGATGACCGGGTACTTGGCCTTCCACTGCTTGCAGCGTGTGGCCCACGCGGAGCGGTCGCGCGGCGTGATCTCCGTCTGCCGTGCCACCAGTTCGCGCAGAACGGCGCCGGCGTCGCAGCACACCAACTGCTGCGCAATGCCGTTCAGCTTGTTCAGCTCCGCCTGGTCCACGTCCACCATGATCTTGTATGCATCGCGCGCCAGCTCCGTCGGATTCCAGCCGGTCACGGCCAAATCCATGCGCGCGCCAATGGCCAGCACAAAGTCGGAGTTCTGCATCGCATAATTGGCGCCGCGCGGAGCCAGTGTTCCGGGGCTACCCATGCCGAGCGCCTCGTCTTCGCCGAACAGGTCCATGGCCAGCCATGTAGCGCCCACGGGCACGTTGAGCTGCCGTGCCAGTTGCAGGAATTCCTTCTCCACGCGCGCCAGCCGCACGCCGTTGCCCACCAGCAGAAAAGGCCGCTCAGCGCGATTCAGGGCGGCGATGATCTTGGTGACCTCGTCCTTCACATTCACCGTTGCCGCCACTGCTTCCGGCACGTAGGGCGCTAGCGATTCGGGATCAATCTGCGAGGCCTGCACGTCCAGCGGAATGTCCAGCCACACCGGCCCCGGTCGTCCCGTGGTGGCCAGATGCACGGCCTTTTCCAACTCACTGCGAATCGCCAGTGGGTCGGTGACCGCGGCGGCGTACTTGGTCAAAGGCGACACCACGGGGATGATGTCCAACTCCTGCGGGCCGCGCTGGCGCACGCCCAGGTGCGAGCCATCGGCGCGGTACATACGGTCGGCGCGCTTCACCTGTCCGGAGAGAAACAGGCACGGAGTGCTATCCAGCCACGCGCCGGCCAGTCCGGTGATGGCGTTGGTGCCACCCGGCCCGGTGGTGACCATGGCCACGCCCAGGCGGTTGGTGATCTTGGCGTAGGTCTCAGCCGCTATGGCGCTGGCCTGCTCATGATGATTGCAGATGAATTCGAGGTCTTTGCACCGCGCCAGCGAATCGTTCAGGTGCATGGCGCCGCCGCCGGTGACCAGGAAGACGTGCTTCACGCCCTGGCTGGCGACAAACTGCATTACGTAATCGGAAAGCTTCATTGCGAATCCTGTCCCTGACTTTCTTTGCTTCTGGGGCTTGCCGCGGGGTGACTATTTCCCGGCGGCCTGGCGCAACTGGTGAAGGATGGCCATCGCCACTTCGCGCACCGCTCCATTGCCGCCGCGGGCAGCCAGAACGTAGTGGGCGGCGGCCTTGGCCTCCGGGTAGCCGTCTGCGGGCGAGACCGGATGCCCCACCATTTGCAGGCAGCCCAGGTCGTTCACATCGTTGCCCACATAGACCGTGTGCGCCGCATCAATCTGCCGTGTCGCCAGCCACTCGCGCAGCGCGGGAACCTTGTCCGGAATGCCGTGGATGCACTCCAGCCCCAACTTCTGGCAGCGATGCCGCACAATCGGCACCTTCTCCGTGGAGAGCACAAGAATCGGCAGGCCGGTCTTCTTGAGTTGTTCAATGGCGTAGCCGTCACTGCGGTCGCAGACCACGGCCTCGCGCCCCTCGTCGGTCACAATCACCTTGTTGTCCGTGAAGACGCCGTCGAAGTCCAGCACCAGGGCCGCCACGGGCGCATCAAAGCGCAAGGGCTTCTCGGCGGATTGGGGGTTAGTGCTTGCCATCGTTCTCACTGCGGCGCAGCTTCTCCAGGATGGGCAACTCGCGCGGCATAATGCGCTTGAGTCCGTCGCCCATCGAGGTCTCAACCAGCCGGATGTCGCGCACCAGGCGGGTGACGCCGTTCGGCTCGAGCGACGCGGCCTGATCCGATCCCCACATCGCGCGATCCAAAGTGATGTGGCGTTCCACCACGCAGGCGCCCAGCACAACGGCGGCCACCGAGGAGGGAAGTCCCGTCTCGTGTCCGCTGTAGCCAATGGGAACATGGTAGCGTTCGGCCAGCGCGGGGATGACCTTCAGGTTCAATTCTTCGTAATGCGCCGGATAGGTGCTGACGGCGTGCAGCAACACGATGTTGTCGGTACCCACGGCGGCCACGGCGGCATCCACTTCCGCCAGGCTGCTCATGCCGGTGGAAAGCAGGATCGGCCTTCCCAGAGCCTTCAGCTTATTCAGCAGCGGCAGGTTGGTCAGTGTGGCGGAGGCCACCTTGTAGCAGGGAGGGTTGTACTGCTCCATAAAGTCCACGCTATCGGTGTCCCAGCAGGAGGCGAACCAATGGATGCCCTTTGCCCGGCAGAGCTGGTCGATGCGGTCGTACTCCGCTTTGCCGAACTCCACCTTGTAGCGGTAATCCATGTAGGTCATCAGCCCCCACGGCGTCTCGCGCATTACGCTGCGCTGCGCCATGGGCACGCACAGCTCCGGCGTGCGCTTCTGGAACTTGACGGCGTCGCATCCGGCGGCGGCAGCCACCTCGATCAGCTTTTCGGCAATCGCCAGGTCGCCATTGTGGTTGATTCCGATTTCGGCGATGACATAACAGGGCTCTCCGGCGCCGACCTTCTTGTTGCCCAGTTGAACGGTGCGGGCGCCACCCTGCGAAACTTCCGCCATGCTCTGCTCCCATGCTGCAAAGGAAATATGTGCGATCCGGGACTATCAACTCCCACTGGCGCCACAAATTCCACGCCATGGAGCAATAAAACCCGGAAAATATCCTAAGAGCAAGTGTACTTCCATCCTGTACATGCTTGAAATCAAAAAACTTGTCGTCGGCCGGATATCTGCCGCCCGCGCACAAGGGCGCATGGCTGCGGTATTTGGCGCAACCGTGCCCGCCCGTGGCGTTGACCTCTCCTGGCGCATCGGTTAGCGTAAGGCCAACACCATGCGATTCCTACGCCACAATCTTCTCCGCCTACTGCCTGCAGTCATTTGCCTGATGGCCGTGCTGCCGCTTGCGGCCACCGGCTTTGACGCCGTCCGCGCCCCGCACGTCATGGTGGCCAGCGTTCATCCGGAGGCCAGCCGCATTGGCGCGGAGATCATGCGCGCCGGGGGCAACTCGGTGGATGCCGCCGTGGCCGTGGGCTTCGCCCTGGCCGTCGTGCATCCGGCGGCGGGCAACATCGGTGGCGGAGGCTTCCTGCTCTACCGCCTGCCCAACGGCGAACTCCACTTTCTCGACTATCGCGAGAAGGCGCCGCAGACGGCATCGCGCAACATGTATCTGGATAAAGACGGCAACGCCACCACGCAGAGCCGTTTTGGCTATCGCGCCGTGGGTGTGCCGGGCTCAGTGGCCGGCCTGGTGGAGGCCGAGCGCCGTTGGGGCAAGCTGGGGCTGGCCAAAGTCATGGAGCCCGCCATCCGGCTGGCCCGCGAAGGCGTAGTTGTCACCCAGCACGAGGCCGAGGCCATGCACGAAAAGCATCTTGGCGAGGACAGCGAGTCGCGCCGCATCTTCCAGCGCGAGGGCCACTATTACGAGACTGGCGAACTCCTCAAGCAGCCCGAATTGGCCGCCACCCTCGAACGCATTGCCCGCGATCCCGCCGACTTCTATCACGGCCAGCTTGCGCACCAGATCGCCGCGGCCATCCAAAAGCATGGTGGACTAATCACCTTTGCCGATCTCGACGCCTATACGGTGGTCGAGCGCCCCGTGCTGCACGGCACCTATCGCGGATACGACGTGTACAGCGCACCGCCGCCCAGCAGTGGTGGTGTGGCCTTGATGGAAACGTTGAACATCCTTGAGGGCTACGACATGAAGGCCGCGCGCTCCAACAGCGCGCAGCACATTCACCTGGTGGCGGAGGCTTATCGCCGCGCCTTCTTTGACCGCGCGGTCTTTCTCGGCGACCCCGACTATGTACAGGTTCCACTGGCGCAGTTGATTGACAAGAAATACGCCGCCGCCTGGCGCGAGCATCTTGACCCGCAGCGGGCGACGCCCAGCGGCCAGCTTGAGCGACCGGCGATGAACGACCTTGACCGCATGGCCGCCCTGCGCGAGCCCGCCGCTGATGGCGAAAAGACCGACACAACGCACTACTCCGTGGTGGATGCCGATGGCGGAGCCGTCGCGGTGACCACCACGCTCAACGACATCTTCGGCTCGCGCGCCACCCTGCCCGGCTTCGGCTTCCTGCTCAACGATGAGATGGATGACTTTGCCGCCAAGCCCGGCTCTCCCAACATGTTCGGACTCATCCAGGGCGAGGCCAACGCCATCGCTCCCGGTAAGCGCCCGCTCAGCAGCATGACGCCGGCCATCGTCGTGAAGGATGGCAAGCTGGCGCTCGTCCTCGGCTCGCCCGGCGGCCCCACCATCATCACCACGGTGGCCAACGTGCTCATTCATGCCGTGGATTACGGCGAGGAAATTCAGCACGCGGTCAACGCCCCGCGCTTCCACCACCAGTGGATGCCCGACGATTTGCGCGTGGAGAACTGGCAGCTTTCGCCCGACACCCAGGACCTGCTGGAGAAGATGGGACACAAACTCAAACGCACCAACAGTTGGGGCGACGCCGAATGCATCGCCATCGACGCCAAAACCGGAGACCGCCTGGGCGCCAGCGACGCCCGCAACGGCGGACACGCCGTGGGCTGGTAAGACGTGCGAGAATGAGCCTATGATTCACGCCATTTCCACCTTCGTGCACGTCCGGGAGCGCCTGCATCCCGGCATCCTGGAGCGGCTGGCCCAGGGCGGCGCCACCGGGATTGAAATCTTCGCCATGCGCAGCCATTACGACTACACCAACCCGCAGCAGTTGCGCGAGCTGGCCAGCTGGTTCCACTCGCAATCCGTAGTCAAGTTGGAGAGCCTGCACGCACCGCCCTTCTCCGGCGGCGAGTGGGGACGCTTCGACCGCGTGCCGCTGAACATTGCCGGCGGCGATCGCAAGGATCGCGTCGAAGCCATGGACGAGATCAAGCGCGCCATCGAGTCGGCGGAAATCCTGCCCTTCCGCTACTTGAATCTGCACGTCGGCTTGGCGGGAGAGAGCTTCTCGGAGCAGAAGTTCGAGCACGCGCTCAGTTCCATTGAGCACCTCCGCGCCTTTGCCAAGCCGCTCGGCGTACGCCTGCTGCTGGAAAATCTTCTGGGAGAGATGGCGGCGCCCGTCCATCTGGCCGAACTCATCCGTGCCCTGCACTACGACGACATCGGCATCTGCCTCGACCTCGGCCACGCCCACATCGAGCCCGGCATCGAGCAGGCCTTTGAGTCCGTGCGTCCGCTCCTGCGCTCCGTGCATGTGCACGATAATCGCGGCGATAAAGACGAGCACCTGTGGCCTGGCGCGGGCAGCATCGATTGGAAGAAGACGATGGATCTGCTGCGCACCGCTCCGCAGCCGCCCAACCTGGTGCTGGAGGTGGAGGGCGACCCGGCGGGCGATCCCGACTTCGGCTCGCAGGTTCCGGAAAAGATGCGCGAGGCCTGGAAGTTGTTGGAGTAAGTAACGACTGATACAACGTGCATTCAGAGTGCATTTGACGAGCCGCGGAGCACCCCGCGGCTTTTCTTTTTATGTCACTTATGTGGCTTTACTGCTACATAAGCAGCAAGGAAAGTAAGTTAATCGCTATTAGCGATTAACTTACTTTGAATGCATATTGCGGTTCCAGCTAACCTGTAGATATTGAGTAACTACTCTCGATATTGTTTTACAATATGACAACTCCTGTAAATATTCTGTTTACCCCTCACTATCCAATTGACAGTCCCGAATTAACAGTTACGATGAGTGCGCTTCGGCATTCGTTCCGTTTCAGGAAGCCAACGCACATTCCGTGCGAATTTGTTTTGTAGTACAGCAGAAATCGCCTGCTGTGCAGTTTGGGTCCCCCTCCGTATATGTGACGAACACTCCTCCGGGTATCGGAAGGATTGTTCCCTGATGTGATGTGCTGTTTTCGCCGTCCGAAATCCGTTAGCGGACAGATCGCTGTCGGTTGGATCGTTTCGAGATGCGAAGCAAGCTATGCATTCACGTCGTGAACACAGGATCAATGGATCCTTTCTTCCCATGTCTGCAAAACGACTCACCTTTGTTCCGATCTACATTCCCTCCCCGTCCAGGCTGTTGTCTCAATGACCTGAAAACTTGGAGATTTGAATATTTGGAGGTCACGATGATGCGTGGCGCAAAATTCCTATTGCTTACGTTGGCATTCGTTTTACTGGCGATCACAATTCCCGTGTCGGCCCAGGTAGCTACTGGCGGCACGATTACGACCGTGGTGGGCAGCGCGAGCCATGGTTTCTCTGGCGACAATGGCTCTGCCACGGCGGCTGGGTTGAACCTGCCTCGCGGTGTGGCGGTGGATAGTGCGGGCAATATCTATGTTGCCGACACTACAAATAATCGTGTCCGCATGGTGAGCGGCGGCATTATCACCACCGTGGCGGGCAACGGCACGGCCGGATTCAGAAGCGCCGATGACGGCGGTCTTGCGACCAGCGCCGAGTTGAACTATCCCACCGATGTAGCGGTGGACGGCGCGGGCAATCTGTATATCGCCGACGAAAACAATAATCGTGTCCGCAAGGTCACCAACCCGGGTCCGAGCGGTGTGATTACCACATATGCCGGTGGCGGAGCTGCTCCTGGCTCCTGCGCGGGGCACACGGACAGCATTGGAGATGGTTGTGTTGCCAGCAACGCCGCATTGGCCAGTCCCTACGGCGTCAGCGTGGATATCGCGGGCAACCTCTACATTGCGGATACCAATAGCGGCCGCATCCGCAAGGTAAATTCCTCGACGCAGGTGATTACGACGGTGGCCGGCGGCGGCAGCGGCAGTTGTGCCGGGCACACCGACTCCGTCGGAGACGGCTGTCTTGCCACCAACGCCGCACTGATCTATCCGACGGGTGTTGCGGTGGATGGCGCGGGCAACATCTATATCGCGGGTAATGACGATTATTTAGTTCGTGTGGTCAATGCTTCCACCAAGATCATCACCGCAGTGGCCGGCAATGGCACCAGCGGTTATACGGGAGACAACGGTCCGGCCACGGCTGCTGAAATCGGCAAGCCCTGGGGCATCGTGGTGGATAAAGCGGGCAACCTGTATATCTCCGATGCCAGCAACAACCGCATCCGCAAGGTAAGCGCCTCCAACGGTTACATCTCCACCGTGGTGGGCAACGGCACGGGCGGCCTCACCGGCGATAACGGCGCGGAGTTTGCTGCCGAAATCAACTACCCGCAGTACCTGGCGCTGGATGCGGCCGGCAATCTCTACATAGCCGACCAGAGCAATTACCGCATCCGCAAGGTGCAACTCTCCACCGGCTTCGGCTCGGTGAACGTGGGTCAGACCAGTGCGGCTTCCACGTACTGGTTCAACTTTGTGTCCAGCACGACCGTCGGTTCGGTTGCGGTTCTTACGCAGGGCGCCAGCGGCCTGGACTTCCAGAAGGCATCGGGCAGCACCTGTGCGGCGGGAACCTATAGCAGCGGCACATCGTGCGCCGTCAAGGTCACCTTTGCACCGCAGTTCTCAGGCGTGCGCAACGGCGCCGTGGTTCTGTATGACAACGCCTCGCCGGCCAACGTGCTGGCGACGGTGTACATCTCCGGCACCGGAGTTGGCCCTCAGGTGGCCTTTGGTCCCGGCGTGCAGAGCCCGGTGGGTACCGGACTGACGGCTCCGGCTGCGATTGCCGTGGATGGTGGCGGCAATGTTTACATCGCCGACGGCACCGGCAACCAGGTGGTGAAGGCTCCGGTCGGCGACCTGGCCTGCACGACGCCGGCTGATTGCACGACGGTGGGCATGGTGACTTCGCCTTCCGGCGTGGCGGTGGATGGCGGCGGCAACGTCTACATCGCGGAATCCTCCAGCGGCCTGGTAGTGAAGGTTCCATGGACGGGCAGCGCCTATGGCACACCAAGCACGGTGGCCAGCGGGCTAAGTTCTCCGGCGGGCCTTGCGGTGGATGGCAGCGGCAATCTGTACATCGTCGAGCCATCCAGCGGAGTGGTGGCGATGCTTCCGTGGACCGGCAACGGCTACGGTGCGCTGAGCACGGTGGCCAGCGGACTGTCTTCCCCGGCCGGCGTGGCGGTGGATGGCGGCGGCAACGTCTTTATCACCGAGCCTTCCAGCGGCCTGGTGGTGGAAGTTCCGTGGAGCGGCAGCATCTATGGCGCGCTGACCACGGTGGCCAGCGGACTGTCTTCCCCGGCGGGCATTGCGGTGGATGGCAACGCGAATATCTTTGTCACTGAGTCGTCCAGCGGCCTGGTGGTGAAGGTTCCATGGATGGGCAGCGCCTATGGCACGCCGAGCACGGCGGTCAGCGGCCTGACCACCCCGGCGGGCGCGGCGGTGGACGGCAAGGGAAACATCTACATCGCCGCGCAGAACGGTGCAGCGCTCATGGTGGACGTTTCCGACGCGCCGACCCTTACCTACCCGACCACCAGTGTTGCCGCTAGCAGCCTGGCGCAGGACGTGGTGGTGGAGAACGTCGGCAACGCGCAACTCAACATCACCCAGATCGTCACGGCCACATACTTCAACCTTGACGGCGCGGACACCTCTTGTGCCACCACGGGCCAGTTGTTGGCCATGTCAACCAGTTGCACCCTCGGTATTGAGTTCGCGCCGCTGGTGGCAGGTACTGTCTCCGGCAGCGTGGTGCTTACCGACAACACTCTGAACGGAACAAACGTAAACCAGACGGTTAGCCTGAAGGCCACTGCAAGCCAGGCCGTGACAACCACCACGGTTGTCTCCAGCCTGACGCCGCAGACGTACGGCAATAACGTGACGTTTACGGCAACGGTTGCTCCGGGATGGCCGACCGGCACCGTGACGTTCTACGACGGTGCAACCTCACTGGGCGTGCAGACGCTGGATGTCAACGGACAGGCAACGCTGACCACGGCGCTGCTGACCGCCGGGACGCATACCATCAACGCCAGCTACTCCGGCGACGCCAATTATGTCGCCAGCATCGGAAACACGACGCAAGTCATCAACCAGGCAATCCCAACGGTCAGCACCTGGCCAACGGCCGGCAGCATCACCTACGGCCAGACGCTTGCGTCCTCAGCCTTGGGTGTCGGTTCGGCTTCGGTGCCGGGCAGCTTCGCCTTCACCACGCCGGCAACGGTTCCGGTGGCAGGTACAGCATTACAGAGCGTGACATTCACTCCGACCGACGCCACCGACTACACGGCGGTGATCGGCTCGGCGAGCGTTACGGTCATCAAGGCGACACCAACGATCAGCACCTGGCCGACGGCCAGCACAATCACCTACGGCCAGACGCTGGCGTCCTCCATCCTGACCGGAGGCGCTTCCACTCCTGCCGGAGGCAGCTATGCCTTCATCACGCCGTCAACGGCTCCAGTGGCTGGAACCGCGGCGCAGGGCGTACTGTACACGCCGGCTGATGCGAACGATTACAACACGGTGTCCGGTACGGTAAACGTTACGGTCATCAAGGCAACGCCAACGGTAAGCACCTGGCCGACGGCCAGCACAATTACCTATGGCCAGACGCTGGCATCCTCGAACCTGAGCGGCGGATCGGCTTCGGTGCCGGGCAGCTATGCCTTCACCACGCCGTCAACTGCTCCGGGCGCGGGTACGGCATTACAGAGCGTGACGTTCACTCCGACAGACACCTCGAACTACAACACGGTAGTCAGCTCGGTAAACGTTACGGTCAATCAGGCGACTCCTACGGTGACCTGGCCGACGGCTGGCAACATCACCTACGGACAGACGCTTGCATCCTCCGTGCTCAGCGGCGGAACTTCTTCGACGCCGGGCAGCTTTGCCTTCACTACGCCGTCAACGGCTCCGGGTGCGGGTACCGCATTGCAGAGCATTACCTTCACGCCGACTGACGCCACCGACTACACAAACGTAGTCAGCTCAATCAGCGTGACGGTTATCAAGGCGACGCCGACGGTGAACTGGCCAACGGCCAGCGCAATCACCTACGGACAGACGCTTGTCTCCTCCACGCTCAGCGGCGGAACGTCTTCAACGCCGGGCAACTTTGCCTTCACCACGCCGAGCACGCTGCCGTACGCAGGAACTGCCGGGCAGAGTGTTACCTTCACTCCCACTGACACCACCGACTACACAAATGTGGTTGGTTCAGTCAGCGTTACAGTCAACCAGCAGAACCTGTCGGTCACGGTCTCTCCCAGCGCGTATGCACGCGCCGTGGGAGCGGCCAATCCAACCTTCACCGGAACTCCAGTGGGAGTGGTCAACAATGACCTGACCACGGGCAACCTGGTGATCACCTACTCCACCACGGCGGCCAACAACAGCACCACGATTGGCAGCTATCCGGTGACGGTTGCCATCAGTGGAGTGGCCGCCAGCAGTTACTCCTTCACGTTCACCCCGGGCACCCTCTGGGTTGGTAACGTGGGTGTGGATCTGATTGAGACGGCGACCACCGAGATCGGAACGGCGGTCACGGGTGGCACCATCCAGGCCACCCAGACGGTGCTCAATCAGGGCATCCTGAACGCGGCGGTCTCTACCACCGGCTACTACCTCTCCACGGATGGCGTGACGAAGGGCAGCCTTCTGGGCACTCAGCCAGTCTCCACGCTGACCCCGGGAGCGAACTCCGGCACGTTGACCTCCACGCTGAGCCTGCCGACGAATCTGGCCGGCAACTATTACGTCATCACCTGCACCAACTTCAACGGCGTGGTGGTTGAAAGCATCACGACAAACAACTGCACGGCAACCGCTCCGTTCAACGTGGCGGGTGCTGATCTGGTGGAGACTACGGTTTCCATGCTGACGGCCAATCCGACGTTTGGCGGCAGCATCCAGGTAAGCGACACGGTGACGAACCAGGGTGGAGGAGCGGCCATTGCCTCTACGACCGGCTTCTATCTCTCCACCGATGGCGTCAACAAGGGTACGCAACTTGGCAACCGCAGCGTGGTAGCGCTGGCCGCTGGCGCCAACTCCGGCCCGGTGACCACGACGTTGACCCTGCCCACGAATCTGGGCTCGGGCAACTACTACGTGATCGCCTGCGCGAACTACAACCTGAACCTCATGGAAACCACAACCACCAACAACTGCACGGCCACTGCGTCATTCACGGTTGCCGGTGCGGATTATGCGGAGAGTAACGTAACCCTGCTGACTGCGACTCCGGTCATGGGCACCACCATCCAGGTCAGCGACACAGTGCTGAATCAGGGTGGCGGCAGCGCTCCGGCTTCGTTGACGGGCTTCTACATCTCCACGGATGGTGTGACCAAGGGCGCGCAACTTGGCAGCCGCAGCGTGGTTGCATTGGCCGCAGGTGCGAACTCCGGCGCGGTAACCACGACTCTGACTCTGCCCAGCGGCTTGAGCGGCGTCTACTACGTGATTGCCTGCGCAAACTATAACGGTGCAGTCACGGAGATCAATCTGGCCAACAACTGCTCGGCCACTGCCGCGTTTGGCATTGGCGGAGCGGACCTGATTGAAACCGGCGTGACCATGCTGACGGCGTCGCCGGCAGCGGGCGGCAGCGTCCAGGTCAGCGACACTACGGTCAACCAGGGTGGTGCCACGGCCGCTTCTTCTTGGACCGGGTTCTACCTCTCCAGCAACGGCACCAGCAAGGGAAGCTACCTGGGGAACCGCAACGTGGCCGCATTGGCCGCGGGAACCAACTCCGGCGCGGTGACCACGACGCTGAACATGCCGGCAAATCTGGCCGGTACGTTCTACGTGTTAGCTTGTGCCAATTACAACCAGAACATCGCGGAGAGCAACACGGCCAATAACTGCACGGCTTCGGCGGCATTTGCCCTGGCTGGCGCAGACCTGATTGAAACCAGCGTGACCATGCTGACGGCGGCTCCGGCCTCCGGCGGCAGCGTCCAGATCAGTGATACGGCGGTGAACCAGGGCGGTGGCGTAGCAATGGCCTCCAACACTGGCTTCTACCTTTCCTCGAATGGCACGAGCAAGGGCACCTTCCTGGGGTACCGCAACGTTGCCACATTGGCCGCGGGTGCCAACTCCGGCGCGGTGACCACAACGCTGACCCTGCCGAACAACCTGGCCGGCAACTACTACGTGTTGGCTTGCGCCAATTACAACCAGAACATTACCGAAAGCAACACGGCCAATAACTGCACGGCCACGGCGGCATTCAGCGTGGCGGGTGCGGATTTGGTGGAAACCGGTGTGACCCTGGTTACCGCTTCCCCCATCGCTGCGCCTGCCATTCAGGTCAGTGATACGGCGGTCAATCAGGGTGGTGGCACGGCGCTGGCCTCCAGCACCGGCTTCTACCTCTCCACCAACGGCACTACCAAGGGCACCTACCTTGGGAATCGCAATGTAGCGACTCTGGCGGCTGGTGCGAACTCCGGTGCGGTGACCACTTCGCTCAACCTGCCATCAACGCTGGCGGCCGGCACTTACTATGTGATTGCCTGCGCCAACTACAACCAGAACATCATCGAGAGCATTACCACCAACAACTGCACGGCCACGGCTTCCTTCAGCGTGACCTACTGATAGAACTGCTTCCCCGGGCCGTCAGCCTTCGGCCCGGGGAGGGCAACTCCACGATCTACAAGACATAAGCAGGTTTGAATACGAGTAGCGATGAGCAGCCTTTGGAATTCACAAGGGCTGCTCTTTTTTCAGGGCTGTCACCGTCGGCCGCTGCTTGTGGCATCGGAGCAACACTATCCTCTCGGACAAAAAGTGACGGGCATCACAAACGGCTGTGGTTTCGAGGGCATATAGTAGTCCGGGTTGGGTATGAGAGTAGAGGCCGCCCGGCGTGGCCACTCCGCAATTTTCCTAAGAGGATGAAGCATATGTCAGTTGAAGGCGGGGATAAGACTCCCCAGATTTGGTCGAACACGCAGGCCTATGTAATGGCCGTACTGTGCCTGTTGGTGGGATTTGCCGTGGGTTATCTGCTGCGCGGTTCCGTGGGCAGTACGCCGGCTCCAGTGGCACAGCAGCAGGCCATGCCGCCGGCCGGCATGGGTGGCGGTATGGGACAAGGCCAACCGACTCCCGAGCAGGTAAAGGCCATGGCCGACAAGCAGGCCGCCCCGCTGCTGGAGCAGTTGAAGTCCAAGCCCAACGATGCCGCGCTGCTGTCGCAGGTTGGCAACCTGTATTACGACGCGCAGGTCTTTCCGGTGGCGGTGGACTACTACCAGAAAACGCTTGCCGTGGACCCGAAGAATGCCTCCGTCCGCACTGATATGGCCACCGCGCTCTTCTACATGAGCGACTTTGACCACGCCATCGCCGAGTTCGATCACGCGCTGAAGGATGATCCCAAGAACGGCAACGCGCTGTTCAACCGCGGCATCGTCAAATGGCAGGGCAAGATGGATGTCACCGGCGCGGTCGCCGACTGGGAACTGCTGCTCAAGCAGAATCCCAATTACGAGCAGGCCGAGCAGGTGAAGATGTACATTGCGCAGGCCAAGAAGCACTCCAACATGAAGCCTGGACAGAAGACCGACAAGCCGGCCATGTAATAGTTCCGCCTTTCCTCGCCACCCCGCGGATACTCTCCGCGGGGTGGTTTTTGAGGGCGGTTTCAGCCGTCGGGCAGCAGCCACACATGCCTTTTGCTCTCCATCTCGGCCGGGATAATCCGCTTCCATCCGGTGCGCCGCCGCTCGCCGTGGAAGCAGCCGCGCGCCGTGCACTGACGGCTCTCATCCTGCTTTACGCTCTCCTTGCCGGGCTGCACACAGTCAGCGATCCCGACCTCGGCTGGATGCTGGCCACCGGGCGATGGATCGTCGCGCACCACGCAGTGCCCACCGTCGATGTACTCTCGCACACCGCGGCCGGCCAGCCATTTCTATACCCTGTGCTCTCCGCGCTCATTCTTTACGGCGCCGTTGTCCTGGGTGGCTTCGTGTTGCTTTCCTGGATGGCGGCCGTGGCCACGCTGTTCACCACTGCGCTGCTGCTACGCCGCGCCACCTGGGCAACGTTGCTGCTGGCCCTGGTCGCCGTACCCGTGGTGGCGGAGCGCACCGTCCCCCGCGCCGAACTCTTCACGCAGATTCTCTTTGCCGCCTTCGTTGCTATTCTGTGGCATTACCATCGCTCCGGCCGGGGAGCTCTTATTCTGCTGCCGCCGCTGATGGCGCTATGGGTCAACCTTCACCCGGGATGCATCGCCGGTCTGGCGATGTGTGCGGCATACCCATGCCTGGAGGCGGGCGAGGCACTCATCCATGGCTGGACGGAGCCGCTTAACCGTCTGCGCCGTGCCGCGCCTTGGCTGGTTGCTACTTTTGCGGCCGCCCTGCTTAATCCCTTTGGCTACCGTCTATTCAGCGGAATCTTCAGCCAGGGCGAACTTCGCCCTCGCGCCGGCTGGCTCAACGAGTGGTTGCCAATGCGCTTCCACTCCGGAACTCTGCGCGAGGCACTGTCTTTTTGGCAGCCGGAGAGTTCCATGCTATGGCTGCTTCTGTTGGCTCTCATCAGTGCCGCCGCCGCGCTTTACCTGCGGCGCGTCGTCCCCGCCGCCATGCTGCTGGCAGCGGCTTATCTGGCGGCTCATGCCATCCGCATGCGTGGCGATTTTGCTGCCATCGTGGTGGTGATGGGCGGCACCATGTTGGCCGATATCTTTACCGAAGTACCCGGCTTCTACGCTCTGCGCAAGCGTCTTTCGCCCGCCGTGGCCACGTTGCTGTTGCTCCTGCCCGTTGCCCTGATTGGGGTGCGCCTCGTCGATCTCGTCAGTGACCGCCTCGCCATGCGCCAGCATCCAGCCATTCGTTTTGGAGCCGGGGCCAGCACGGCTTATCCTGCCGCCGCCGCCAACTTCGTCCGGGAAAATCACCTGCCGCCCAATCTGTTCAACGACTACAACTCCGGCGGCTACATCAGCTTTGCTCTCGGCCCGGAGTATCGCGACTACATCGATGGCCGCGGCATCCCCTTTGGGCCGGAACTCTTTCTCCGCGCCCGCGCTCTGCTTGAAATTTCGCTCGACTCACCCGCCTGGCGGCAGGAGGCCGACCGCTACGGCCTTCAAACCATCCTTGTCTCCATTGATCCGGCCGTTGGCGCCGGAGCTCTGGGCTCCTTGCGCCAGTGGTGCCAAAGCGAGAGCTGGCGGCCCGTCTATCTTGACGACGAGGCCGCGGTCTTTGTGCGCGCCACGTCCGCCAACGCGGAGTTGCTGCGCCGGATGGCCATCAGTTGCGATACGCAATCGCTCTCCCCTGTGCCGGGTGCCGCGGCCACGCGCGCCGACCGCTTCCATCACGAGCTCAACTCGGCAGCCATCTATCTGGTGCTCGGCCGCTCGCAGCAGGCACTTGCCGCCATCGCCCGCGCCGAAAGCATCTATCGCGGTAACGCGCAGCTTGGCTACTTCAAGGGGCTAGCCTTGATGCAGACGGGCCAGCCCGGCGCAGAAGCCGAACTGCGTGCGGCCGTCAGTGCCGGCTCACCCGATGCCGCTCTTCTGCTCGCCTCCATCGATGCCCAGGGCGGCCACTATGAAGATCAGGTGCAAATGCTGCGCCGTGCCGCCGAACTCTCCAGCTTTCCGCCGTATTCCATACACCTGCAGCTAGGCTATGCCGAGCTTTCCGCCGGCCATGCAGGCAAGGCCATGGACGCATTCGCCGACGCCGAACACGATGCCGCTCAGGTGGATGAGAACGAGCTGCGGGCCGCAGGCTTCTGGCAGGCCCTTGCCGCCGGTCGAGCCCAGGCCCAGGGAGGGGCGTCGCGCCGGTGACGACACATTCCATGCAGCATCCACAGGCTGGATTCCGGCACAATGGCTTCGCGGCGTTGATCCTTGCAATACGCAGACAGGAGATGCGATGACGAACAACTTCACCATCGCCGACATCACGCAGACCATTGCGGCAACCTTGTCGTTGGCGCTCTTCCTGCTGCCCGTGGGATATCTGCTCGGCATGGCCGGCAATCTCTTCGGCTTCCGCCGCAGTGGTGGCGCGGAAAAATTCCTGCTCAGCGTAGCGGTTTCGGCAGCGGCAACGCCCATCCTCGCCGTTCTGCTGGTGCGCTACCTGGGGTTTACGCCAGCGCTGGGAATTTTTCTGTTGGCGGCGCTGGTCGCTCTCGCGCATCTCGTCCGCGGTTGCATCGCACAGCCCGCTGGCTTCAAGGCACAGTCCAGCACATGGGTTGGCATTGGACTGGCCGTGGCGTGGCTGCTGGTGGTGCTCGTCTCGCTGGCCGATTGGCAGGTGGGGCATAAGCTCTACGTCAGCTACGTCATGTATGACCATTCGGTGCGCATCCCGCTTGTGGCTGCCGTGGCGCGCACCGGAGTTCCGCCGCTGAATCCCTTTTACGGACTTAGCTTGCCGCCCCTGGGCCAGCCTCCCATGCTGCGCTACTACTACTACTGGTATGTGGTGTGCGCCCTGCCCATGAAGCTCTTTGGCCTGAATCCAAAGGCGTGTCTGGATGCCAGCATCTTCTGGAGCGCGCTCGGATTGGCCTCCACGATTCCGCTCTTCCTCAAGCACTTCTTCCAGCACAAAGCCGATCTGCGGCGGCGCTCGCTTGTGGGCATTCTTCTGCTGGCGGTCACCGGACTCGACCTGATTCCCTATGCAGTGCTCACGCGCCTGGCGCACCGCATCTTTGCCGACATGGAGTGGTGGGACACCAATCAGGTCACCTCCTGGGTCGGATCGCTTCTCTGGGTGCCGCACCACGTTGCCGCGCTCACGGCCTGCATGGTGGGACTGCTCTTTTTTGCCGCCATAAAAGAACAGCAGACATTGGCGGAACGTGCCTGGCTCGCCTCCTTCTGCGGACTGGCTTTTTCGAGCGCCACCGGCCTCTCCATTTACGTCACACTGGTCTTCGCCATCTTCGTGTTTGCGTGGTCGCTGTGGGTGTTGATGCAGAAGGAGTTGGCCACGCTGGGCACCTACCTTGCCGCTGGTGTGATTACGGTGCTGCTCTCGCTCCCGTTTCTGGCCGACCTGCTGGCCAAGGGAACTGGCGCTGGCGGGGAACAGCGCGTTGTTTTCTTTGCCTTCCGCCGCTTTACGCCCTTCTTCGACATTCTGGCCGCCAACGGCATCACCAGTCCGCTGATTCATCGGCTATTGGATCTGCCCATGCTGGCCGTGGTGTATTTCTTCGAATTCGGCGTCTTCTTCGTCACCGCTATCCTCTACCGCCGCATGCAACTGCATGGCGGCAAGGGCCTTACCCGCCAGCAGCAGATGGGGTGGACGATGTTCGCCACGGCGCTGGCAGCCACCAGTTTTCTGCAATCCGCCGCCACCGATTCCAACGACTTTGGCTTCCGCGGAATACTGGTGGTGCAGTTTATCCTTTTGCTATGGGCGTCTGAGGTGGTGTACGAGGTCTTCTGTACTGTTGATCATGCTGACCACAAAGGGATTGGAGCGGCTTGGATCAAGCCCTGTCTGGTGCTGACTCTGGTGCTAGGCGCTGCGGCAAGTGTTTACCAGGTTGGCATATTGCGCCTGTATGCGCCACTGGCCGACCGGGGAGTGCTCGAACGCACTGAAATGCGACTTGGCGGGGCCGACTTTGCCGAGCAAACCTATTGGCTGCGTGATGGTTACGAGCATTTACAGGTCAGGCTTCCCGCACGCGCCGTGGTGCAGTACAACCCGGACAACAATGAAGTCCTGGCCACACACCTGTACAGCCATCAACAGGCCCTTGCCGGAGACATTGGCTGCGACGCGGATTTTGGCGGCGATCGCCTTGCCTGCGCACAGCTAATGCCTTACATACAAACGATTTACAATGACCCGATTGGCTTGCGGCAGTGGAATTTGGATGCCTTCTGCCGCAGCGCAAAACTGGATGCGCTGATTGCCACTCCGGCCGATCCGGTGTGGCGCGATCCGGAGAGCTGGGTATGGCGCCAGCCGCTACTGGCGGGCAATCCTGGAATGCGGGCCGTGAGCTGTGGAAAATAGATATAACTCTTTATACGTATATAGCTTAGATACGGACGTCCCAAGTCACGCATGGTGGAGAAAAGCTGCCGAACCCGGCGCTCAGCGTCAATGGCGGACCCGGCGGCAGATTTGGTTGGGGCATTTCACATATAGAGAGTGGGTGTATGCGTAAGAACTCGCAGCCGGGCGACGGCCTTGCGGAGCAAGTACTCAAATAGACACCTATTTAGCCCTATTTAACGGTTTGTATGTTGTTGATAAGAAATAGTTATGAGTATTTTTTCAACATCCCGCCGAGTGGTTGCGACAACGGCGATGCAATTGCATATAGGTAGATGGAGGCAGATGTGAAGTCAGTCCGCAAGATTCTAGTCAACATGATTCTGATGAGCGCGGCCTGTACGGCAGCCTGGGCGGGAGTCCATCCCGTTCCGCTGGATCCGAAGGCGGACCCCTCCACCTGCGCGCAGTGTCATGAGGACAAGACCAAAGGGAAGTCGGTCCATACGGCGATTGCCATGGGCTGTACGAGCTGTCACGAGATCCGGGCCCGCAAGGATGTAACCCGCGTTAAGCTGACCACCACCACCACGGTCGCCCTCTGCATCACCTGCCACGCCGACAAAAAAGCCGCCGACATTAAGGGAAAGATTCACCCCCCGGCCGTTCGTGACTGCGTGAAGTGCCACGACCCGCACGCCTCCGAAAACAAAAATCAGCTTCTGAAGCCTGCGAGCGGCGACAGCAAAGACACCAATCTTTGCCTGACCTGCCACAAGATGGGCGTGGACGTACCCAAGGACGGCAGCCGCCACGCGGCGCTGGACATGGGTTGCGACACCTGCCACGTTACGCACAAGACGGGCCAGCGCGGCAAGCGCGAATTCGATTATCACCTGACCAAAGACGCTCCGGCGCTCTGCATTGACTGCCACGATCCGAAGGACGCGACGCTGCAGAAGGCGCACCAGGGCCAGCCCTTCGGCACGGCCAACTGCCTGAACTGCCACGATCCGCACCAGTCGGCAGGCAAGCACCTGATGGCGCGCTTCACCCACGCTCCCTTTGCCGGTGGCCAGTGCGACAGCTGCCACGCTCCGGCCAAGAGCGGCAAGGTGGTGTTGACGGCAGCCACCCCGAAAGAGATTTGCCTGACCTGCCACAGCGACAAGAGTGAGCAGATTGAAAAGGCCAAGGTGCAGCATCCGGGAGCCATGGGCGATTGCACGGATTGCCACAATCCGCATGCCAGCAGCCAGGCCGGTTTGCCCAAGACGAATGGCGTTGACATCTGCCTGGGCTGCCATGCCGATCAGGCGGCGCAGGGCAAAAAGGCTCATGTGCACCAGCCGGCTTTTGAGCTGGGCTGCGGCACCTGCCACGAGCCGCACGGCGGAGAGAATCTGCACCTGTTGCGCGCCGACAGTCCGAACAAGCTTTGCCTGGAGTGCCACGGACCGGACTCCAAGCCCGCCAAGCTGGAGAGCGAGCACGCGGTCACAATCTTCGACGGCAAGGTGAAATTGCCGGACGATTACTTCAGCACGGTCTCGGTTCTGCCGTTGCAGTATGGCGTGGGTCATCCGGTTCCGAATCATCCAGTGTCGGATGTGAAGGACTTCCGTGACAGCACCAAGATTTTGAAGGCGATGAATTGCCTGACCTGCCATCAGCCGCATTCTTCCAAGAATGCTGACCTGCTGGTAAAGGATCAGGAGAACAACAAGGCATTCTGTGCGACCTGTCACCAGGGTGACATTGCGGCGCAGGTAAAGAAACAGGGGGCGATGTAGATGTTGAACGTTGGCAAGAAGCACATGATGAAGTTCGGAGTCTCGGTGCTCCTGCTGATCGCCTTCGGGTCGATTTTGCCTACCTCTGCGCATGCGGACAAGAAAACGGACAAGAAGAAAGCCGCACCCGCGGTAGCCAAACCTTCCGACGGGTTGAACTGGGTGGACGGCGTGCCGGATTTCACCACGATCGTCTTCCCGCCGGCGCCGGCGGTGCCGCGCATCCGCTACCTGGATTACTTCTCGTCTTCGCTGCCGGAGTTGCCGAAGGTTGAGCGCCAGAAGCAGAAGGCCGGCTGGATGGATCGCCTGGCCGGTGTGGACAACAACGAGGGCGACAAGAAGGCTCCCAAGATTCGTTATCACCTGTTTGCGCCGTATGGCCTGGCGGTGGATTCCAAGGGCCTGCTCTATATTGCGGACACCAAGGTGGGCGCGGTCTTCATCTTCAACACGGAAAACGATCATGTTGAGCTGATCAAGGCGGGCACGGATGCGCAGTTCAAGAGCATCTTCGGCCTGGCCATTGACGATGCCGATCACCTGTTTGTTTCCGATGGCGGGCGCCACGAAATTCTCGAATTCGACGCCGAGCACAAGTATGTAGGCTCGTTTGGCCTGCACGATCTGCGCACGCCGGCCGGCATCGCCATTGATCTGGAGAACCGCTTCCTGTATGTGGCGGACGCGGAGCTGGATCAGGTTGTCGTCTTTGATGCCGACTCGCACGCGGTGTTGCGCAAGCTGGGCACGACGGGCAAGAACCACACGCTGACCGATCCGGGCAACTTCAGCAAGCCGTCGAACGTGGCTGTGGGCAAGGGCGGCGATGTATTTATCAGCGACACGATGAATGACCGGGTCGAGGTTTTTGACGCCGACGGTAACTTCATCCGCACCTTTGGGCAGAACGGCGACGCGGTGGGCAACTTTGCCCGCCCCAAGGGCATTGCGGTGGATACCGACGGTCATGTTTGGGTGGCAGACGCCATGCTGAACCGCCTTCAGGTGTTTACCCCCGATGGCCAGGTGCTGATGTCGTTTGGCGGATACGGGATTGGGCCGGCGCAGTTCCAGGCGCTGACCGGCTTGACCTTTGACGCCAAGCGCAACCGCCTGTTTGCCGCCGAGCAGATTTATGGTCGAGTTCAGATGTTCCGCTACTACACGGATGACGAAGCGCGGGCAGAGATTGCCAAGCGCCGCGCCGGTAAGAGCGACGAGGCGGCAAAGGCAAAGGCGGGCGAGGTGAAGAGCGCGCCGCAGCTTAAGTTGCCGCCGGAGGCCAAGCCGTAAGAGGGCTGGCAAAAAGATTTAGCAGTCTCTAGTAGGCTGTTAATGCAGGGGCGAAAGTCCCTGGTAAGGGCAAGACAGGAAGACAAAAAATAGTAGTTGCTGATCATATCAGGAGGTTTACTAAAGTGAAAAAGATTCTCTTTGTGATGGCTCTGGTTGTTCTGGCCGCCGGCATGATGCTGGCCCAGACCACTCCCGGTACACCGGTTGCACTGCCCCTGCAGGGCGGCATCGCCGGCGCTACCTTTACTGGCAACGTTACCGGCCAGCTGAACTACATCCCGAACTACGACGTCATGGGCGCGCACGAAAACGGCGGCCGTGGTTGCGCAGGTTGCCACGCTCCTCACAACGGAGCCAAGGGTAACGGCGGTACGGCTACTGGTTACGGCAACTGGGCTTCGGCTCAGGGCGGCCTCTGGGGCGAAGACACCAGCGGCATCATGACCGGCTACGCGGGCGGAATCACCTTCAACGCCGGCAACAGCCACCACAGCGGCGTTCTGACCTGGGGCGCAGCTGCCCTGGTTCCGGCGACTGCCTGGACCGACTCGACCTACACCGGTGTTGCTACCTGCCTTAGCTGCCACGATGGCGTCAATGCCACCGGCGCCATGCTGAGCGGCTCTGCCTATGAGCAGGCTTTCGGCCTGTTGAACGGCGCAGCTCCTGTGGGCTTCAACACCAACCGCAACGGCGCCCTGAGCACCGCGCTCTACGGCCCGAATGCGATCCCCACCTTCCTGGGCGGCGTGACTGGCCTGGGCTACAACTACCAGCACCCGGTAGGCCAGACGGCCAACCTGGGCGCCGTTCTGGGCACCGTTCTGACGAACCCCGCTTATGGTCTGTCTGCCGGCGTCACGAATGCTTCGATCAAGGTGACGGCCCTGACTCCTCAGAGCCCGTATGCTAACTTCGTGGCCACGTACTATCCGACCGCGTTGACTGCTACGGTTTCGCCGACTGGCAACACCAATGCTGGCAACAACTTCGTGGTTTGCACCACCTGCCACAACCAGCACAACATGGCTGTGTACGCTGGAACTCGCGGCGGCGGCGGATTGCCGACCGGCGTGACCCAGGTTCGCACCATCTTCTTCGTCAACGGCGGCTACAACCCGGGCGCTCCCTATGACCCGACGCACGTGCCTTCGACGATGCGCTTCTGCCAGCAGTGCCACTTCTCGTTCGCTTCCGAAAACTACGGCGCGACGAACGTTGGTACCGCGTACTAATTTGGCCCTTAAAGCCGGTTAGTGGGGGGAGGGGGAGTATTCCTCCTCCCCTCTTTTCACGAATAAAGAACGCTTTATCGCAATGCAACAAGTTTGATTTATGTGAATTTCAGGGAATCGTCGAATTTATTAAAGACGGTTGCTTCGGCTGTGGGTAAAGTAATCCTATAGAGCCGCCGTTGGATGTTGCAGGAGGATGTCTTGTGAGAAAGCTTCGCAAGTTGTTGGCATTTCTCGCGCTGGCCGCCGGGGTCATGGCGGGCCAGACATCTGCCGGAAAGGCGGGCGCCAAGCCCATGGATGGCGGCACAACCTTTCTCGGCAACATTACAGGCGAGCTCAGCTACATACCAAACTACGATGTGATGGGCGGCCATGAAAACGGCGGGCGCGGCTGCGCCGGGTGCCACTCCCCACACAACGGAGCCAAAGGCAACGGCGGCACGCAAGCCGGATATGGCACCTATGCGGTTGCCCAGGGCGGATTGTGGGGGCAGGATACAAGCGCCATCATGTCCAGCTACACGGCCGGCATCACCTTCAACGGCAACAGCACAAGACACAGCTCACGACTGACCTGGGGCACGGCGGCGCTGAACCCGATGACGGCCTGGTCGGACAGGACCTACACGGGCGTAGCGACCTGCCTGAGCTGCCACGATGGCGCAGTGTCCTCCGGGGCCATGATGAGCGGCATCAGCTACGAGCAGATGTTCGGACTGCTGAACGGCGTGGGGATTGGCCTGAATTCGAATCGCAACAAATCATTGTCCAGCACGCTATACGGCAACAACTCGATCCCCACGTTCCTTGGGGGCAGCACGGGAGCAGGGTACAACTATCAGCATCCGATTGGGCAGAATGCCAACCTGGGCGCGGTGCTGGGCGCGGTGCTGACCAATAGCGGTTTTGGACTGGTATCCGGCATCACCGGCAATAAGATCTCGATCACGACACTGACCCCGAACAGTCCGTATGCGAATTTTGTGGCAACCTATATACCTTCGGCCGTACTGGCTACGGTGCCGCAATCGGGCAACGCGGCCGACAACTTTCTGGTATGCACGACTTGCCATAATCAGCACAACATGAGCGTGGTGAAACAGGTGCCGGCAGGAGCAACGCAGGTGCGCACGGTGTTTTTCGTGCGTGGCGGCTATAACCCGGGAGCGCCGTTTGACCCCACGCACGAACCTTCAACGATGCGCTTCTGCGAACAGTGCCACTTTGCCATGTCTGCCGAGTACTACGGGGCAGTGAACATTGGGACGGCATATTAATCAGTAAAACGGACGGGGCGCAGTCTAGTAGCCCTGGACGTATTTTCAGCCTCTAGGATGGAGTTTCCATGAAGTGGAAGTTTGGCCTTACCGTTGCGCTTGCCGCAACCACGATTTATGGACAAGCGCAGGTAGCCTCGCACAGTCCCGTACTGCAGAAAGCCGCGCCGCAAGCTGCGCCGCAGAATATGCAGTTGAATGCCACGCCGATGTTCCAGCCGACCGGCAAGCCGGTTGCCAAGATCAACGGAGTGGTGCTGACCGATCGGGATCTGCTGCGCGAAATGGTGACGATTTTCCCCTACGCGCGCACCCACAACGGCTTCCCCAAGGGTCAGGAAGAGATGATCCGCAAGGGCGCGCTGGCGATGATCGAATTCGAGGAGCTGGTGTATCAGGAGGCGGAGCGCCGGCAGATGACCGTGCCGCCGGAGAAGGTGAAGCGGGCAGAAAATGCCTTCCGGAGCAACTTCCAGTCTGAAGAGGAATTTGAGCATTACCTCAAGATGGAGATGAATGGCTCGCGTGAGCAGTTCCGCAAGATGGTGCGGCGCTCACTGTTGATTGAGGCCTATCAGAAAGCCCGCCTGGATGAGCCCTCCAAGGTGACCCTGGCCGAGGCGCGCGCCTACTACGACAAGAACTCGAAGAAGTTCATGCACGGTGAGATGGTGCAGTTCCAGACGATCTCCGTTCTACCCCCGGAGAATGCCACCGCGGACGTGAAGGAGAAAGCCCACAAACATATTATGGAAGTGTGGGAGCAGGCCAAAAAGACCAAGAGCTATAACGAGTTCGGGCTGCTGGCGGAAAAGTACTCCGAGGACGACTACCGGGTAAACATGGGCAACCACAAACTTGGCGATCGGGGCGAGGTTCCGGAGCCGGTGCAGAAGATTCTGGACAAAATGAAGCCAGGCCAGGTCAGCGAAATCTGCCAGTTCGGACCGTACTATGCGATCTTCCGCCTGGAGGCCAGAAAGCCCGGCGGGCTGACCCCGTTTGCCGAAGTGAAAACAAAGATGTTGGATGACATGCACAAAGCAAAGTACGACAAATTACGCGGGGAACTCGACAAAAAGTTAAGGGCCAGCGCCAAGGTCGAGGAATATTAGAATCGCCTCCAGAGGGGGAGGAATGATCCGGCTCGCCAAAGCAGAATACTGGTTTGCAGCACTCCTGTTGATATTAATGGCAGGAGTGCCCGCGCACGCGCAAGGAACAGACGCAGACTATCATGTTGATGGATTTCATCTGCAGCATCTTTCCGCGAGCGCTTCGGCAGGATATGACGGGCAGTACTCTAGCGATCAAAGCTCCACACATGACCTTGGGTTGGGCGGGAGCCTTAGCACCGGCGGCTATTATTACAACCCAAACTTTCTTTCCTTTAATGCGAGCACCTACTACAACCGCGCGGAGAGCAACGCTGATTCCACAAATCTGCTTACAGCCAAAGGCTACAGCTTCAGCAGCCATATCTTTGGCGGTAGCAGCACTCCGGGAAATGTGATGTTAGGGCAGTCCTGGGGCAACAGCGGCACCTATGGAATTCCCGGACTGGTGGGAGCAACCAGCACTAGTGACAATCGAGACTTTGGTGTCTCCTGGTTATTCAAGAGGGTCAGCTTTCTCCGGAATGTTTCAGTTGGATTTGCCGACGACGCAAGCCACATGGAGATACTGGGCCTGGGCGTGACCGCCGATTCACACATCAAATCATACGGGATTGGCACAGGCGGCTATCTGGTCGCTGGTTTTCCGCTGAGTGGCAGCTATCAACACATTAATTCAACTACTTCCAGCAACCTGGGTGATGGTGGTGGCACGGTAAGCGGCGGCACGGGCACGGTAGATGCCTTCAAATTCGCAACCGGACACACCCTGCCCTTCCGCGGCAAACTGACAGTGTCTGCCTATCGCATGATTTCCAATAGCACGTCGGGCAAGGAGTCAGGGAGAAACGTCAGCGATGAAGTGGATGCTGCGATCTCCTCACGTGTGTGGCGGCTGCCGATATCCGCGAACATTGATTACAACGACAACGTGTACGGCGCCATGATCCAGGAGTTGAATCTCTCCGGCCAAACCGTACTGGTGGCGGACAATTCACCGCGCATCGGTACGTTGCTGATGAATGTCTCCAGTTCGTACAGCTTCCCACATCACATCTTTGTGACCGGCTACGCCAGCCGTCAGAATGAGTATCTGGGCGGGATCACAGTGGGGCAAACCTCGTTTGGCGGGAATGCGGCTTACAACTTCGGAAAATTTCTGAATGGACTGACCATCATCGCCGGGGTTCATGATTCCGCATCGCAGGTGGGCAATAACGGATTAGGAATGATTGGTACAGCCACCTACACAAGGAATGTGAATGGGTGGCATATGTTTGCCAATCTCAACTACAACCAGAACGTGCAGACGGTACTGGCGCTGTATACCAGTTCGTCGGTGGCGACATCGGCCTCGGTACGCCGTCAGGTACGCCATGGGTTGCAGTTCAGTGTGAGCGCTGGATACGGGCGCACGGTGTTCAACCAGCAAAGCGGAACCTCCAGCTATTCTGAGAATTTGTCAGCCACCATCTCGCACCATAAGCAGTCCGCATCTTTCTCCTACGCACGTTCAGGCGGCGAGGCAATCGTTACCAACACGGGACTGTCGCCAATACCTATTCCCGGAGTTCCCAACGTGTCACAGCCCTTTGGCGGGCACAGTTACTCGGCCGGGTATTCGAATAACTTGATCAAGCGTATGTCGGTGGCGGTTGGCTGGTCCCGATTTGACAGCGAAAGCACGACATTGGGAGCGCTGAGCAACATCGCCTCCACGACCTACACGGGCAGCATGAATTACACGTATCGGAAGCTGAATTTCATCGCCAATGCGGCGCGCGTGCAGCAGGGGGTAAACGCCTCCTCGGCGGTGCCCACGCAGTACACGGTGTATTACTTTGGGGTCTCGCGATGGTTCAACTTCTTCTAGTTCGGGTGCGGGTCTGCCGCGCCATGGTGCTACTGGCCTGCCTAATGCTGTTGCCATGCTTTTCGGCAGCCATGAGCCGCTCCGAAAAGACCAGGCAGATTGCAAACCCGCCTGATCTTTTGCTGGACGGAGATCGAAAGCTGAGCTGGGTGCGCAGTTTTACCAGTGAGCGCGAGGTGCGGGGCAAGCTTGGCTTTTGGACTAAAGTACTAGACGTGGTGGCCGGTGAACCCGACTATCATCGCGTGATACGGCCTTATGGTATCGCGGTGGACTCGCGGGGGCGCGTGATTGTGACTGATCCCGGCGCCATGGGGGTTCACGTCTTCGATTTTGAGCAGCACAAGTATAAGTTTTTGGATCGCAAAGAGAAATCCAAGTTTCCCATGCGTGCGCCGCAATGTGTTGCGGTGGATGCCGAGGACAACATCTATGTGACGGATTCGGAGGCGGGAGAGATATTCGTCTTCGACTCGCACCTGAGTTTCCGACACACCATCGGCAGTTTGCGTGGCGGCGAAGGTTACTTCAAGCGCCCCACCGGCATTGCGGTGGATTCACATAGCAGGCGCATTTATGTAACAGACACGCTGCGCGACCAGATTTTTGTTCTGGACTTTGAAGGCAGCGTACTGGCCAAGATCGGCAAGCACGGCTCGGGTGCCGGCGAACTGTACTTCCCCACCGAGTTACGGTTGCTGCCCGAAGGATTGATGGTTGTGGACGCCATGAACTTCCGGCTGCAATTTTTTGCACTGGACGGCACTCCCCAGGGAAGCATGGGGCAGCTTGGCGATAGCGTGGGAGATATGTATCGACCCAAGGGCGCGGCAGTAGATTCGGAAGGACATTATTATGTAGCCGACGCGGCACTGGGCATGGTGCAGGTATTCAATCGCCAGGGCCAGTTGCTGTACTACTTCGGGAATCGCGGAGTGGAATTTGGTGAATTTCAACTGCCATCCGGTTTGTGGATCGACAAGAACGACCGAATTTATATAGTGGATTCCTTTAATTCGAGGATCCAGGTATTCCAGTATTACGGCGCGAAGAAGGCCGAGGGAGCGACGAAGTGAAGAAACGTTTGGCTGTGGCCTTATTTTGTCTTTCCGCGGTGGCCGCCAACGCGCAAGTCACCGCCAGCGTGCTTGGTGCGCACAATCTATCCAGCACGCAGTCGCCTACCGTGGGTGGCCTGCCCCCGTGCCTGTTTTGCCATGCTCCGCACAATGGTGTAAAGAATGCCACCGCACTGTGGAGTCAAAAGCTCTCCACGGTGCAGAATTACACGTTATACACCAGCGGTACATTGATGAATGTACCGCAGCAACCAGTTCTGGGCAAGAACAGCAACCTGTGCCTCAGTTGCCATGACGGCACGGTGGCTCCGGGCAGCACGAGCCCCTATGGCGTCATCAAAATGAGCGGCGCCATGGCCCCGATGGATGTATTTGGCAGCGACCTGAGTTCGGTACATCCCTTCAATTTCAAGCTCCCGCTGGTGGCGGCCAACAATGTGTTACCGCAGGTGACGGCTAATCCTGGCAGCACAGCCAACCCGGCCGTGCATATGATCCAGAACAATATCCAGTGCGAGACCTGCCACAATCCGCATGTGCAAAGCCTGGACGCCTCGAATATGTTCCTGGTGGTGGACAACGGCAGTTCAGCACTGTGCCTGGCCTGCCATATTTCCACTCCGACAGAGACGGTAATGAACAAGCCCGGCACGCATCCGACAAATTCAACGGCGGGTGCCACGTCGCACAGCAACAGCACCAAGCCCGTCTCATACAACGCCATGACGGCCTGGTCAACGAGCGCGCACGCGCAGGGCGGGTTCCAGGTTGCCAAGGGTGCCAATGCCGGGCCTTACGGAAATCTGCGCAAGAACGCCTGCATGAGTTGCCACACTACCCACAAGGGACAGGGCAAAACAGTACTGCTGGCGGCTCCGAAGCAAACCGTTGCCAGCATGGACGCCAGCGCGCAGACCTGCATGAACTGCCACAACGGCGGCTCCGTGGTGTCACCGGCAATCACGAACGTGTACCAGGAGTTCAGCAAGAAGGGGCATCCTTTCCCGACCGGCAGCAACACACACTCGCACACGGAAAGCACGGTTCTGGATCAGAACCGCCATGCCACATGCGTGGATTGTCATGAACCGCACGCGGCACAGAAGTCGGGCAACTTCAACACGCTGACGATTCGTCCTTCGCAAAGCGGCGTAAACGGCGTCAGTGCTACTGACGGCAACACGTTGGTAACTCCGGCCGTGTACCAGTACCAGACCTGCCTGCGTTGCCACGGCAACAGCACGGGCAAGCAGCAGCCGATCACCTTTGGCTACCTGCCGCAGCGGCTGGTAAGCAATGGCGACCAACTGAACCTGTTGCCTGCCCTGGGTTCCACGGCCACCAGCAGCCATCCCATTTCGCATGACCGGCAGAGCCCGTACGGGCAGCCTAGCCTGCTGAAAGCGATGTGGAATATTGACGGGCACACACCCGGACGCATGATGGGATCGCGCCTGTTGTGCACCGACTGCCACAATGCGGATGACAACCGCGAATTCGGCGGCACCGGACCCAATGGGCCGCACGGTTCGCAGTACAGTCACATCCTGGAGCGCCGCTACGAATTCAGCCAGGTGGCGCCCGGAACCGGCGTGGGTGTTGGTCCGGGCAGTTCCATCCAGAACCTGCTGCCCATGGTTGTGGATCCGGCGGCCAACGGTCCGTACGCGATGTGCGCCAAGTGTCATGATTTGGCCAATATCCTTTCCAACACCAGTTTCAGCAAACATTCGTCGCACCTGAATGCCGGGTTCTCCTGCTCCACCTGCCACACGGCTCATGGAGTAGGGGCTGCCACCGCCGGACTCTCCGGCGAACGGCTGGTGGATTTCGATATCAAGGTGGTTGGGCGAAACGATGTCACCATGGCACCCATCACATATAATCGTGCCGCGGGGACCTGCTCGCTGAAGTGCCATAACTACAACCACTTTTCCAATGGAACGGTGGCGGTGTCGCAGGGGCTGAGAAACCTTCGAGTGATCAAGCATTGAGTGAAGTAGTACATCCAAATCAGGAACCCAACGAGCCGGAGCAAGTCTTGAAGGCTGCTCCGGCTATCTTTATGGGCCAGTGGAAGAAGGCAGCGGCTTCACCGGTGCTGCGCTTTCTTATGCTGTTGCTGCTATTGACGGCAGGGGCCTTCCGGGAGGCGCGGCTGGTCTCTGCGTTTTCCAGCGACGATATGTGGCGCTATCTGCGCGTGGGCAGTTGGATCTTGCAAAACCATTCGCTGCCACGCACCGGCATCTTCTCTCAGCAGGCGGCGGCACCGTGGGTGGATTTGAACTGGCCCTACGAACTGCTGCTGACCGTGAGCTGGCATCTGGCCGGATTGATGTCCTTCCCCCTGGTACTAATGGTGATGAAGGCCGTGCTGGCCGCTGCAATCTTCTACCTGGCGGGCGGAATGCGTCATTATTGGCGCGCGTTGCTGCTGTCGGCCGCCGTGCAGGTGACGCTGCTGGATCTGCTGCCGCTGCCGGTGTTCTTCTCCATACTTTTCTTTACGCTTACGCTTCGGGCGTTGCTGGAGGTGCGTCGCAGCCACAACCTGCGCTCCATTCTCTGGTTGCCGTTACTGTTCTGGCTGTGGATCGCAACGGATGCGCACTTCCTGCTGGGCTGGCTGCTGCTGGTGGTCTTCCTGCTTGCGGAAGGTTGGGAGAGGTTGTTTGATGGGTTTGGCGATACATCCGGCGGTCAAGCGCGTGTTCCTTTTGCGCATCTGAGCGGAGTGGTTGCGGCCTCGGTGGGTGTGGTGTTGCTGACGCCCTACTCATTCCGCTGCATCGCGCCAGCCTTTGACTCCTGCTACAGCGGGACGCTCTTCAAGAACTTCGGCTTTATGGCGGCAATGAGCTTCCGCCAGGCTCCGCATTTTGTGGTGCTGCTGCTGTTGCTGGCCGCATGCTTTGTCATGGGCCGGCGCAATATGCGCGATGCTTTCCATATCCTGCTGATATTGGTCTTCAGCAGCCTGGGGCTTCGAATCCAGAATGACGTTTGGACGCTAACCGTGATTGCCGTGGCATTGCTGTCCTGCGCACCAGGAAAATTGTTACAGTGCGAAGCGCCGGAAGACATGGCAACAAAACGACTACCGTTTTACGGCGCATTGACGTTCGCCACGGCGGCGCTGATTGCAGTGGCCGCGTTACTGCTGCCCAACAATCAGGAAATTGAGCGGCGGTTGGCACTCGTTGTGCCGCAAAAGGCGTGCGACTTCATCGAGAAGACACATCCGTCCGGGCCAATCTTCAATGAATACCGCTGGTCGGGATACATGATGTGGAGGTTGCCGGAATATCCCGTGGCGATGGATTCCCGCCTGCCACTTTATGGCGGCGATGCGCAGGAGCTGTACTTTCAGGTGGTAATGGGCAAGCAGAGAATGGACTCTCTGGAGACCTTTACCAACGCACGCGTCTTCCTGCTGCCGACACAGTGGGGAATGACACGCGCCTTGACCGAGATACCCGAACTGAAGCAACAGTTCCGGGAAGTGTATCGCGACGATCTAGCCGTTGTGCTGGTTCGCCAGTAGCAAGGCGCTGAGAATTCTATGAACTTTTTTGACGAATTGAGAGCCATGGGGAGACGCAAGGCTGTGCAGTTGGCAGCCCTGGGAGGCCTGTTCGGCCTCTTCCTCTTCTTCTCCCTCTCCACGCGGGGATACCTGCTTGACCCCGATATATGGTGGCACCTGAAGGTTGGCGACTGGATTGTGGCGCACAAGGCCGTGCCCTGGACGGGGATCCTCTCCCGCACGGCAGCCACCAAGCCCTGGGTGGCCTATAGTTGGGGCTTTGAGGTGATCCTCTCTCGGGTGTATGCCTGGTTCGGCGTGGTTGGCTTTGCCTACTACGGCATACTGCTGGGTCAAATGGTGTCGGCATCGTTGTTTGGCGTATGTTATGCGATCTCCGGCCGCTTCTGGCGCTCGTGGCTGCTGACCTTTCTGGGCACTCTGGCGTTTGCTTACTCGCTCTACCCGAGGCCGGTTTTCTTCAGCATGTCGCTGTTTGCAATCATGCTGTACATGATGCTGCGCGCCAAACGCACGGGACAAATTGAAATCCTATATTGGCTGCCGCTGATGTTCTGGGTGTGGGCGAACCTGCATATTCAATTCATCTACGGACTGGCCACGCTGGGATTGATGCTTACCGTGGAAATCGCATTGCATTTTGCAGCGCGCTGGGGCTGGCCGTTGACGGGCGTGGAGGGACCATCCCTGCCGTTGGGCAAATTGATGGGAGTGCTGGCCGCTTGCTTTGCCGTGGCCTGCATCGGACCCTATGGCTACTATCTGTTTGTTGTGGTGGCAAAGTACTCCAAGGCGACGCAGACATATTTTGTGATTCAGGAATTGCAGGCGCCCAGCTTTACCAGCTACACCTACTTCATATTTCTCTTTGTCATCCTGGCGGCCTTCTATGTAGTGGGCAAGCGCCAGCGGGTGGACGTTTTCCGCCTGGCATTGCTGACGGTTGCCACCATACTGTCGTTCCGCACGGTGCGTGATGCATGGTTCCCGGTGATTCCGGCGGCGCTTTTTTTGGCCGATGCACCGCTGCGTGAAGCTGAGGCGGAAGATCGCATTGGTCTGCCAGCCTTTGCCGGATTCACGGCCGTCATGGCGTTGTTTGCCATACTGCTGGGCAGCAATATGGGCTTTACCCTGCGCGGCATCGACTACACGATCAGCCGGGAATATCCGGTGGACGCCGCGAATTTTGTGCGCCGCCTCAATCCTCCCGGCCCGCTCTACAACGACTTTAATTTTGGCGGTTTTCTCACCTGGTACATGCCGGACTATCCGGTAGTAGTAGATGGGCGCAACGACCTCTACGGGGATGAGTTCGTCGCCAAACACATTTACTTCAACGGCGGAGACAAAACAGAGGGCGATGAGCGGCTGGATGAATCCAACGTGCTGCTGCTTGCGGCCGACTCCTCACTGGCCAAACTGCTCAAGCAGGATAAGCGTTTTCGGCTGGTGTATGAAGATCGCCTGGCGGATGTGTACCTGAAGAACTAACCGCTTGCCGGAAGAAAAAAGAAAGCCGCGGAACGATGGTTACAACGATCATCGCTCCGCGGCTTTTCGTATTAGTTGGCAGGCGCGGCGGGCTTGGCGCCCTTCATCATCTTGGCGTGCTGCTTGGCCTGTTTAATCAGTTCCTTTACCTGCTCAATCTGGGGATGCTTCGGGTTGGTCTTTACCAGCGTCTCCCAGCAGGCGATGGCGCCATTCAGGTCGCCCTTGACCTGCCACTTGAGCATTCCGAGGTTATAAAGTGCGTTGGCCGACTTGGGGTCCACCTGTAGAGCCTTGTTCAAGGTAGCCAGGGCCTCATCGCCCTTGCCTCCCATAGCCTGGGCATTGGCCAGGTGGGTAAGGTTCTCGGCCGAGCCATTTACGTCCACGGCCTTCTGGTAGTAAGTGCGCGCATCGTCAAACTGTTGGGCGGCCATGTAGAAGGCGCCGATCTTGACCAGCGTGTCCACGTCCTTGGGATTCTGTTTGAGCTGCTCGAGCAGCGGCGCCACTTTCTTCTCAGCCATGGCTTTCATCTGATCTGGCGTGGGTGGCTGCTGCGGTGCTCCACCGGGCATTCCGCCGGGCATGCCCTGGGGCATTCCGGGCTGCTGCGCAACGGGTGGTTGCGCGGCCGGGGTGGCGCTGTTGGAGCCGCGGAACAGGTATCCGACGGTGACGCCCACTACCAGGCAAAGCACTGCCATGGCATAGACCTGGGTGCTGCTCCAGCCGGCCTTGGCGGCGGGTACGGTTGCGGCTTCGGTGGCAGGCTGTGCATCTGTCTGCTGCGTCGGCTGTTCCACGGGTTGCTGCTGATTTTCTTCGCTCATCTCGTCCTACGACTCCTCTGGCAAGAAAATACCGTCCTGATCGGGGCCTTTCCCGGGGAACCGCGCATACAAAAGCGGCAGGACGGAGGGATCACTCAAAATTGGCGTATCAGAACTATTGAATGCATGAACCATGCCAAACTCAAAGCGCAGGGCATGAACTGTATCGTCCTGATGCTCAATGTATTATAATTGCTGGATTGCCGGGTTGTGGGTTACGGGTGCGCAAAACTGCGGGAAACCGCGCTTTCAAAGCTGATTTTGCCCCATGACAGGCATGCATTTCAGGATCGCCCCCCAGGGGCGCTTCCATGGCCAGGCAGGCAAAAAATGAAGTCAAAAGCCATCATCATCGGAGGCCCCGCGGGGCTTACCGCCGCCTACGAGCTGCTGATCCGCACCGATGTACAGCCCATCGTACTGGAGCGCTACGACTACCTGGGCGGCATCAGCCGCACCGTCCAGTACAAGGGCAACCGCATGGACATCGGCGGGCATCGCTTTTTCAGCAAGAGCGACCGCGTGATGAACTGGTGGCTGGAGCACTTGCCCGAGGAAAAGCCCGGCCAGGCTGAGCGCGAAGACGATGTCATGCTGGTGCGGGGACGCAAGTCGCGCATCTACTTTCTGCGCAAATTTTTCGAGTACCCGGTGCAGTTGACGGCCGCCACGCTCGGCAACCTCGGCCCCTGGCGCACGGTGAAGATCGGCGTCAGCTACGTGAAGGCCATGGCGTTCCCCATCCGCAAGGTGGAGAACCTCGAACAGTTCTTCATCAACCGCTTCGGCCGCGAGCTCTACCTCACGTTCTTCAAAAGCTACACGGAGAAGGTCTGGGGCGTGCCCTGCCACAAGATCAGCGCCGAGTGGGGCGCGCAGCGCATCAAGGGACTCTCCATTCGCAAAGCGCTGCTGCACTTCATCCAAAGCAGTGGCAAAAAGAAGCAGGACATCCAGCAGAAGGAGACCGAGACCTCTCTGATTGAGCAGTTCCTCTACCCCAAGCTCGGCCCCGGACAGATGTGGGAGAAGGTCGCGCGCGAGGTTCAGGAAAAGGGCGGCCAGGTGGTGTTGAACTTCAACGTCACCGCCGTGGAAGTGAAAGACAACCGCGTGGTAGCCGTGCGCGGCGTGGGCCCCGATGGCCAAGAGCAGCGCTACGAGGGCGATTACTTCTTCTCGACGACCTCGGTAAAAGAACTGATCGCCGCCATTGACGCCGGTGGCAGCCCGGCGCCGCAGAATGTGCGCGAGGTGGCCAGCAAGCTGGAGTATCGCGACTTCATCGCCGTGGGCCTGCTGGTGGACAAGCTCAAGGTGAGCGAGCCCGGCGGCAAGGCGGGCGAACTGGTGCGCGACAACTGGATTTACATTCAGGAGCCCGACGTTCTCATTGGCCGCTTGCAGGTCTTTAACAACTGGAGCCCGTACCTGGTGGCCGAGCCCGGCAAGGTGTGGCTGGGCGCGGAGTACTTCTGCTACGAGGGCGACGAGCTGTGGACCTTGCCGAAAGAGAAGATGGCCGCGCTCGCCGCCGACGAGCTCGCCAAGATCGATATCATCCGCCGCGAAGATGTGCGCGACAGCGTAGTGGTGCACATGGCCAAGACTTATCCGGCCTACTTCGGTGTTTACGATCGTTTCAACGAGGTGCGCCAGTACGTGGACGCCATCAGCAACCTCTTCCTGGTGGGGCGCAACGGCATGCACAAGTACAACAACCAGGATCACTCGATGCTGACGGCCATGACCGCCGTGGATAACATCGCCGCCGGCCGCACCGACAAAGCAAACCTGTGGGAAGTGAACACCGAGCAGGACTACCACGAGAGCAAGGAAAAGTAGCGAGGCTCAGCCGTTGGCCGCCAGTCCCTGCCGCGCCGGGAGAGCGACGTGAACGAGTTTGCGTTTCAGCCGTTCTTTTCAAATGACGTCGGGCAGGGTGCGCTGGCCGTCGTCGCCTTCGCCACCTTCCTGCTGGCCCCGGGCTACCTGCTGGGATGGGCATGCAACCTGTTTGGTTTTCGCCGTGGCAGCGGAGCAGAGCGGGCACTGCTGAGCGTTGCGCTCTCAGTCGGCATCTCTCCGGTGCTGGCCGTTCTGGTGGCGCGTTGCTCGTCGCTGACTGCAACACTCTGGCTTTTCTTCAGCATCAGTTTGATTGCCGCCGCGCTCGCCCTGAAAAAGGGAGCAGAGGGTGGCTCAGAGCGTTGGGCGTTGAAGCCCGGCACCGGGATTGCGCTTGGGCTGGCCGTGTTGTGGGCGGCAATTGCGCTCTTTGAGCTGGCGGACCTGCAACTTGGCCACCGGCTCTATCTCAGCGTTACCGTGTGGGATTACTCGGTGCGCACGGCCATGGTGGAGAGCGTGCTCCGCCACGGCGTGCCCGCCACCAATCCCTTTTACCTGCCGAACGCGCAGCCGGTTGGACTGCGTTACTACTACTACTGGTATGTGCTGTGCGCGCTGGTCTCGCGCGCCGTGGGAGTGCCGGCGCGCGCGTCGCTGACGGGCAGCGTGGTGTGGAGCGGCCTGGCGCTGGCGGCAATGATCCCGCTTTATCTCAAGTACGTGCTCGGTTGCCGGAAAGGGCTGCGGCGCGCGTCGCTCATCGGACTTGTGCTGCTTGGCGTCACCGGGCTCGACGTGATTCCAAACCTCATCCTCTACGCACGGCAAACCAGCGTGATATTGCCGGACGCCGACTGGTGGGATCCCAGCCAGGTGACGGGCTGGATGGCTTCGCTGCTATGGGTGCCGCATCATGTGGCGTCGCTGGTGGCCTGCCTGGTGGGATTCCTTCTGCTGCATTCGCTGCAAGAGGAAGACGGCTGGAGCAAGCGCGTGGGCGTGGCCGCGCTGGCCGGAGTCAGCTTTGCCAGCGCCGCCGGACTGGGCATTTACGTGACCTTCGCCTTCGCCATTTTTTTAGTGGCGTGGAGCGCGAGGCTGCTGTTGCTTGGGAAATTTCGCTCGTTGATATCGTTCGCTGCTGCGGGTGCCGTGAGCCTTGCGCTCAGTGTGCCGTACCTGAGAGAGCTGAGCGGCGCGGGTGCCGGCGAGGGCTTTGCGCGCTTCCATGTGCGGGAGTTCCTGCCGCTGGTGAACTGGCTGCACGCAAATGGCGTGACCGGCACGGTGGCCGTGCAGGGAATCTCGCTGCTGGCGTTGCCGGTCATCTACTTTGCTGAATTCGGCTTCTTCCTGCTGGCCGGAGCGTGGTGGCTGCGCCGCGGTCGCACCGTTTCCAATGGCGCACAGGCTTTGTGGTGGATGTGCGGAAGCTCCTTGCTGGTGGGCACCTTGCTGCGCTCGGCGGCCATTGCGAGCAACGACCTTGGCATGCGCGCCATGCTGCCCGCTCAGTTTGCGCTGCTATTGTTCGGCGCCATGTGGCTGGGCGGCAGGGAATGGAATCGTCCTGGCACGGCCTCATCGGGAGAAGAAAAAATCACGGCCGGTGCACGCGCACTGCGTGTTGCGGCGCTTTGCACGCTAGTGCTTGGCGCGCTGGGCACCGTGCACGAACTGATCATCCTGCGCGCCTATCCGCTGCTGGTGGATTCCGGGCAAATTGAACGCAGCGAGGGCTTCCTCCCCGCCGGGCCACAGATGGGCGAGCGCACCTATCGGCTTCGCCAGGGCATGGAGGAATTACAGCGCCGTCTTCCGCAGGCGGCCGTGGTGCAGTACAACTCTCTTTTGCCCACTTATCCTGCGCTGCTGCTTTACTCGGGCAGGCAGAGGGCAAGTGGCATGCGCGATTGTGGCGCGCCCTTTGGAGGCCGCCCCGGCGACTGCCGGCCGATCCTCGAGCGGCTTGTGCCGCTCTACTTCCGAAATATTTACCCCGGCCCAGTAGATGTGGATGCCGCCTGCCGCGCACTGGGCGTGCAGGTACTGATTGCCACTGACGCCGACCAGGTGTGGCGCGATCCGGAGAGTTGGGTGTGGCGTCGTCCGGCCCTGGTGGCCAACCCATCGCTGCGAGCCATCGGTTGTGGGGGATTTCCGCCCAATTAGGTAGAATTTCACTGCAGGCCGGCAGTCGCAGCGAAGTGACAAATATCACACCATGACCCCCTGCCGGCAATTATGATGAATTGTTCGGCGTCTGCTGCCAGACGCCTGGCCGTAGCCCGGGGAATCGTGAGCGAACAGGCGCGAAACGGCGCGGAATCTTGCGTCATATGCCCCAAATCGCATTCCCCGTGGCAGCGCGTCTTTCGCTCTAAGACGTTAATAACAAAGAGCTAATACTTTTTCTTGGATTGGCCCGCCAGTTGCTATTTATAGCTAGTGCCATCCAAATAGATTTAGGAGCCCGCATGGGTTTGAAGTCGTTATGGAACAAGTTGTATGACACCCTCTCTTCGGTGAAGACGGGTATTTTTCTTATCATTGTCGTCGGCATTTTTTCTGCGATTGGCACGGTGATTCTGCAGCGCCCCACCTCAGAGCCGGAAGACCTGCAGCGCAACTATTCGCCGGAGACGCTTCTCTGGCTGGATCGCCTGGGTTTGACCGACATCTTTCATTCCGGGTGGTTTCTGGTCCTGCTGGTGCTGTTCTGCACCTGCCTGATCTTTGTCAGCCTGGATCGCTGGCCCAACGCCTGGAAGGCTTATACCAAGCCGGTACGCTTTGCCACCGCGCCCTTCCGCGCCAGTCTGCCGTTTACGGCAAAGTTTAACGCCGGCAATGAAGCCGCAGCCCTGAGCGCGGCCGAGAAGGCTTTCCAAAAGGTGGGGTACTCGCCGGAAAAGGTCAGCGAAGGTGGTGCCAGCGGGCTGTTTGGCGAGCGCCAGAAGTTTGCCGTCTTTTCCGTTTATGTCGTGCACCTCAGCCTGTTGCTGATCTTTGCCGGCTACATTCTGGATGGCTTCGTGGGATACCGCGGCAACATCCAGGTGACGGAAGGCCAGGCGAAGAACGTGATCGTTCTGCGCGACAACAAGGGCGGCAGCACAAAGAAGGAGCTGCCGTTTTTCATCCGCTGTGACGCGGCCGGCATGGAATCCTACGCCGACGGCAGTCCGAAGAAGTGGTGGAGCAAGCTGGCGCTGCTGGAAAACGGCCGTGAAGTGGTCACCAAGACGATTATCGTCAACGACCCGCTGACCTATAAGGGAATTCGCATCTACCAGGCCAGCATGGGCCAGTCCAGCACGCCGCGACTGCTGACCTTTGCCGCTGCTCCGGCGGCGGGCGGCGAGCCCGTCATGGTTGATGTCCCAATTAACGGCAAGGCCACGCTGCCCGATGGTGAAAGCCTGAGCGTGCTGCGCTTTGTGCCGGACTATTACATCCAGGACAACGAGGTTTTTCAGAAATCGGACGATCCGGAAAACCCGGCGATTCAACTCGGGTTGACCGATGCCAAGGGTGAGACCAAGAAACTATGGATTCTGTACGCGCAGGCCAACTCGACCCAGGGGCAGGCGGCGCCGTACATCTTTTCCATTAAGAACGCCAAGTGGGCGCAGTACACAGGGCTGGAGGTCAGCCACCAGCCGGGGCAGTTTGGTGTGTGGGCGGGCGTGGTGGTGATGGCCTTTGGCCTGATGCTGGCCTTCTACGCGCAACATACGCGGGTGTGGGCAACCATCATTGAGTCCGAAGGCGGCAAGCAGTTGTGGGTGGGTGGAACCACCAACAAGAACCGCGACCGCTTCCAGACGAAGTTTGAAGAGATCAAGGCTGAGTTGGCGAAGGAGCTGGGCACACCGGCTTCCAAGCCGAAGGCCTAGGTTTATAACGCAAGTTTATTAAGCAACAACCGTGGCTGGTGGCGACAACGCCCGGCCCAGGAGTGATTTAGCTATGTCAGAAGCACGAGTGGAACAGCGGCAGCAGAACGGCACGGTGCTGCTGGTCCTGGTGGGATTGGGAATTGCCTTTGCGCTGCTGGTAGCGCTGTTGACGGCGGCCAAGGCGCACACCGGGCCAATTTACGGCGAGGCCAACATGCTGTACGCGGCGCTGGTGCTGTATGCCGGCGCGGCCGCGCTCTACATGGGCTACGGCGTCACCGGCATAGAGCGCTATGTGAATTCGGCCACGGTGCTTACCACGCTGGGATTTCTGGCCAACACGGCGGCCGTTGCGCACCGCTGGTCGGTAGCCGGACGCCCGCCCTTCAGCAACATGTACGAGATGCTGCTGAGTTTTGTGTGGACGCTGGCCCTGCTGACCCTAATTGCCGAGCGCGCCTACAAGGTTAAGATTATCGGCTCCATCACCATGCCGATTACGGTCGTCTCGGTGATCCTGATGCAGTTGCTGCCCAGCGACGTTCGTCCGCTGGTGCCGGCCTTGCAGAGCACCTGGCTGCAGGTGCACGTTTCGCTGGCCATGCTCAGCTATGCGGCCTGTGCCGTCAGCTTCGCCCTGGCCATGATGTTCCTTGTGCAGGACGGCATGAAGAGCGAGTCGTTCCAGGCGCTGACCAGCACCGGCACGATTGCCATCTACGCCGCCATGCTGATTACCCGCTTCCGTGGCGGAGCATTGGCCGTGACGGCCTATGACCTGGAGTCGAAAGCAGAGGTAATGGTCAGCCGCGGGCATCCGCTCTTTATTCAGATTCCCGACCTGGGCTGGCTCTACCTGCTGGTGCTGCTCTCAGCCCTGGCGCCGCTGGCGCTGTATGTGGTGGGACAGATTAAGAAGATGCCGGAGCTTTTCGATGCCGGCAGCAAGGCGATGTTTATCTCCATCGTGGTGCAGGTGCTGGGGCTGGCCATTTTCGTGGCCCGGGTCAAGAACGGACAGTATGCGAGTCCGGATGCCGATGGCTTTTACCGCACGGCGCTGCCCGCCAATCCCTTCCTGCTGGCCGGCATTGTGGGCAGCATCCTGGCCGGATTGCTTTACCTTCTGCTGCTGTGGCGGCGCGAGGGGTTGCAGCGCATGCTGCCTCCGGCGGAGGTGCTGGATCGCGTGACCTACAAGATCATCGGCATCGCCTTTCCGCTGCTGACCCTGATGATTGCCGCCGGCGCCTACTGGGCCAACCAGGCATGGGGCAGCTACTGGAGCTGGGATCCCAAGGAGACCTGGGCGGCCATTACCTGGCTGGTGTACGCCGGGTACCTGCATATGCGCATCACGCGCGGCTGGAAGGGACGCCGCGCCGCATGGTTCGCCATTCTGGGCTTTGGCGTGGTGATCTTTACCTTCTTTGGTGTCACCTACCTGCTGCCCGGACTACACGCCTACGCGGCGGGCTGATCGACTGAGGGGCAAGATAGGGCCGTCGCCTGCGGGTGGCGGCCTTTTTACGTCCCGGCGGAGCATCGGAGAGTGGCGGGCAGCATACAATAGAGGGTTGCAAGGAGAAGAGCTTGGCGCGCGTCCGCTTGAACTGGCAGATTAAAACGCTGTTGCCCGTGGCACTGGTGCTGGTCAACGGCCTGCTGCTCTTTGCCCTTATCACCTTGACCTTGCAGGATCCGGCGCGCAACCAGGTGCTGGCCGTGGGCTTTGCCGGTGCCATCGTGGTCTGCGCCGTGCTGTTTATGGTGCTGGCCGTGGTCATCCACCGCCCCATGGTGGAACTGCAGGAGAAGATTGCACGGGTACAGAAGGGCGACCTCTTCGTCAACGTCAGCTTTGCCGACCGCAATGACGAGATTGGCGACCTGGGCAGCCACTTCAACGACATGGTGCAGCAGTTGCGCGAAAGCCGCGAGGAGATCGAGCGCCTGCATCGCACCCAGGTCAGCCGCGCCGAGCATCTGGCCACCCTTGGCGAGATGGCCGCAGGGCTGGCGCATGAGATACGCAATCCGCTGGCCGGCATCGCCGGAGTGATGGAGATTGTGGGCCGCGACCTGCCCTCGAACTCGCCCGCCAAGGAGGTGCTTGGCGAGGTGCGCCACGAGGTGATGCACATCAACAAGATCGTCAGCGAGTTGCTGGAGATCGCTCGGCCCAAGCCTCCGGTCTTTCGCCAGGCTGATATCGTGAGCGTTGCCGAACACGCCACGCTCTTTGCCCGCGACCAGGCATCGGCCCGCCGGGTGCGCCTGGAGGTGCTGCCTGGCGACCCGGTTCCGCAACTGGAATTCGACAGCGGACAAATCCACCAGGTGCTGTTGAACCTGCTGCTGAATGCCGTACAAGCCTGTGATGCGGGCGGCAGCGTGCAGGTGGAGTTCGCGAGTGACGAGCATTATGTCATCACCATGGTCACCGATACGGGCAAGGGCATTCCACCGGATGTGCTGCCCAACATCTTTCGTCCGTTTTTTACCACCAAGGGCAATGGCACCGGGCTGGGACTGAGCCTGGCACGGCGGATTGTGGAAGAGCATGGCGGTTGGCTGCAAGCCACCAGCGAACTGGGTCGCGGAACGCAATTCCGCCTGGCACTGCCCAAGGTGCGCGAGGAGGGCTGAATCCGGCCCCGTTACTCCTGAAAACCTGCAGGCATGGCTCCGCCCGTGATAATCTCAAGTGCTGAATCGAGGATTGCAAAGTAGTTAGATGGCTAGCGAAAAAGTCTTAATTGTTGATGATGAGCGCCTTGTACGCTGGTCTTTGCGCCAGAAGTGCGAGGAATGGGGATACCAGGTCAGTGAGGCTGAAAGCGGGGCGGATGGTTTGCGCCTGGCCCGCAACGAGAGCCCCGATCTGGTGCTGCTCGACGTGCGCCTGACCGACATGAACGGTCTGCAGGTGCTGGAGCGGCTGAAGCTGAATGGCGACGCCCGCGCCGTCATCATGATCACGGCCGACCCCCAACTGGAAGACGTCAAACAGGCCCTCAAGCAGGGTGCCTACGACTTCATCGGCAAGCCGGTGGATTACGACGAGCTGCGCGTGGCGGTGAAGAACGCGCTGGAAGCCACACAGCTCCGCAGCGAAAACGAGACGCTGAAGAAGGAAGTTTTGCAGCGCCGCCGCGCCGCCTATCACGATGTGGTAGGCGAGAGCCAGAAGATGCTGGACCTGATGTCGTTCGTCAACAAGGTGGCCAGCAGCGAGGCGACAACTATCCTCATCCAGGGTGAGAGCGGCACGGGCAAGGACCTTATCTCGCGCGCCATCCACTTTGAGAGCCGCCGCAAGGACAAGCCGCTCATCGTCATCAACTGTTCGGCCATCCCGGAAACGCTGATGGAAGCCGAGCTCTTTGGTCACGAGAAAGGCGCCTTCACCGACGCTAAGGCGATGAAGAAAGGCCTCTTTGAGCAGGCCGACGGCGGCACCCTCTTTCTGGATGAAATTGGCGAATTGAGCCCGCTGCTGCAGGCCAAACTGCTGCGCGTGCTGGAAGAGCAGGTGATCCGCCGCGTGGGCGGCGTCAAGGACCAGGAAGTGGATGTGCGCGTCATCGCCGCCAGCAATCGCGATCTGGAAAAAGCGGTGCGCGACGGGCAGTTCCGCCAGGACCTGTACTACCGCCTGGCGATCATCTCCATTTTCCTGCCGCCGCTGCGCGATCGCCGCGAGGACATATTGCCGCTGGTGGGCTTCTTCATTGAGCGCTACAACAAGCGCTTCCGCAAGAGCGTGCGCGGCATTACCCCGGAGACGCGCGAACTGCTGCTGCAGCACGACTGGCCGGGCAATGTGCGCGAGCTGAAAAACGCCATCGAACGCGCCATGATTCTTGAGGACGACGACCTACTGCATCCGCTCTACTTGCCATTTTCGGTGGGTTCGCCGCTCAGCAGCCTGACGGCCTTTGAGGCCGGCTCAGGCGGCAACGTCTCCAGTGGCGCCAGCATGGCCGGCGGCGCTACGGCGGAGATGATCACGGTCAACGGCAAAAATCTGCCAAGGCTCAGCATTCCCGAAGGTGGCACCAGCCTGGAGGAAATTGAGCGCGCCATGGTGGAGATGGCCATGCACCAGGCCAATCGCAACCAGACGCAGGCGGCAAAGTTGTTGGACATCAGCCGCGACGCGCTGCGCTACAAGTTGAAAAAGTTCGGACTGATTCACACCGACGAGGAAGAAGCCGGGCAGCCGTCAAACGGTTGAGCATCTTTGCGGCTGCATTTTCGCGAGTTGGCCCTCCAAGCTGCTTTTGCTGAGTTTTTCGCCGCCCCGTCAGTGCATATGCCGTGTCAAGTGGCGCACGGTGCGCAAATTGCCTCACAATTCTGGAAGCTGAAATAAGACGCGTTGCGACTCTCCCTTCTAACACTATGAAAACAAAGTAAATAAATTGCTGTAAAAAGTAATCATTTTGGCCCTCGGTGTGCGACAGATAGTTACGGATAGGAGGGTCCGATGGAACCGACTCTGGTGGTGATTGGCATCAGCTTGCGCAGTGCCAAGCTTGCCATTCGCGAGCGTTTCATACTGGACCCCGCCAAAAAGGCCGCGGCCTTGGAAGCGCTGGTGCGCTCCGACGCCGTGGACGAAGTGATCGTGCTCTCCAACTGCAACCGCACGGAGTTTCTGGTGTGGACGCAGGATGCCTCGGAAGCGGCCAACTCCGTGCTTCGCTTCCTGGCCCGTTCCAACAATCTGAAGCTGGCGGAATGGTCGAACTTTTACCGGCTGGTGGGCGATGCCGCGGTGGCGCATGTGCTGCGTGTCGCCGCCGGCGTTGATTCGGCCGTCTTTGGCGAGCCGGAGGCAACCAGTTCCATGCTGACCAGTTGGCAGCAGGCGCAGCGGGCCAGCACTACGGGCCGCTTCCTGGATTCGCTGATGGCCAAGGCCTTCAGCGTGGCTGCCAAGATTCGCCAGGAACTGGGCGTGAACTCTCACATGATGACAGTGGCGGAATCCACGGTTGCCATTTGCCGTGAGGCCCTGGGCGCATTGCAGAAGCGCCGCGTGTTGGTGCTGGGCGCAGGCCAGATGGCGCTGGCCGCCGTGCGCGAGTTGCAGAACGAGGACACCGGCGAAATCACGATCATCAACCGTAGCTGGGATCACGCGCAGCAGCTGGCGCGGCAGTGCAAAATTAAAGCGCAGCACGCTGAGAGCATTTGGGAGCAGATGTTGACGGCCGACGTGGTGATTGCCGCGGCCACCGAGAAGATTCAGATCACCGCCGCAGAGCTGGAAGTAGTGATGCGCGAGCGCAAAAACAAGCGTCTGGTGATTGTGGATGTGGCCGTGCCACGCACCGTGGAAGCACAGGTCCGGCTGTTGGATGGCGTGAGCCTGCACGACCTGGACGACCTTTGCGCCGCCATGGACGTGCGCGACGGACGCCGCGCCACGATGCCGGCGGCCGAGCGCATCATTGCCGAAGAGGCCATGGGCTTCCGCGGCAAACTGCTGACCGAAAGCGTGCTGCCCACCATCTCCGGCATGCGGGAGCGGCTGGAACGCATCTGTCGCCAGGAGGTAGAAGAGCTGAAAGAGCAGTTCGGCCCCTTTACCGAGGATCAGGAGCTTGTGCTGGCCGCTTTTTCGGCGCACGTCACGCAGCGCATTGCGGCTTCATTGGCGCGCCAACTAAAGGAAATGCCGGGCCGCCCCGAACTGACATCGGCCATCCACCATCTCTTTCAACTGGAAGACCTGAAGCGCGAAAAAGAGATGAAAGTCTGCGACTGAAGAACTAGCCCCAGTCAGATTTACCTTGTAAGAAATTCCTCCTCCCGAAGTTGAACTTTCCCAAAACTGTTAAGCCAAAGAGCCCTGCTTTGCCATGGCAGGCTCGATGCATAGTGCAAACCCCATCCGCAGCCGAAGGAAAAGGCATGGACGCATGACGCGTCCGGTTATTTCCACGCGATTTGCCGTGCCGGAACCACGGCAGCAAAAGGAGGAATCATGAAGCGCTGGAGCGTGCTGTGCGTGCTGCTGCTGACGGCGGCGGCCTTTGGCCAGGGCCCGGGTAAGTGGGCCTTTAAGGGAACCGTGATCCGCATGAAGATGGGCAACTGCGGGATGTCACATGGCTTTGCCAGCAACATGGTGGGCGTAGCCGTGGCCGGAAGCTGTCCGGAATACACCATCCTGAGCGACAAGGTGGTGTATGTGGTGGCGGGCACCAGGCATGATGTCTTCATGCCGTTGGCGGAAAATATCGACTTTCTCATACGCCGCAATGAGCTGGTCTCCTTCAGCGTGGACGAGAAGAACAAGTCGCGCTTCGCCATCCAGCAGATGACTCTGCGCGTGGAGTGGGATCGCGAGGAGGCGCGCAAGGAGCTGCAGTCCCGATACATGGAGCGCAGCGTGAGCTATGAGGTGCGGAATCCGCCGCGGGCCAGCGTGTTGCCGGCCGCCGGAACAAGCGTAGCTGCGCACTAACATCCCATGCCACATAGCTGAAGCACCTGGCGCGGTGTGCACTGGAAGCTCAGTGCAGCATCGCGCCGGAGTGCCATGTTCGAAAGTTGCCCAAAGAACGGCCCTGCCGCGCCTCCTCCTGGTGCGCTCTCTGCAACGGGAGCGCCGCCATTTCTGTAAGACGGCCGCTTCCGGCACAATCTGAATTCACCGCTAAGTTTTTTCTACTCTGCTGCGCCAACCCTGGAATGGCTCTGCCCGTTAACGGGCCGGGCGGACTTGGGGTTACCTCGGTGCGCGCCATAGCCTGCATTTCCACGGCTGCCAATCCGTTTGCTGCTCTGTGTCTAGGAGCGGCAAGCGATGGAACTCAGCAGACTGCAGCGCATCGTCTTATTTGTAATTTCTCTTGGACTGGCCGTGGGATTGTGCTCGCTGCCGGCGGCGGCCAATGATGAGGAATCCTATGTGCTGCGCAGTGACGTGCGCGAGGTGCGGCTGGCTTTTTCGGCGCGCAACGCGCAGGGGCGCACGGTCAGCAGCTTGCATCCGTCCGACGTGGCCGTAGCCGATAACAACCGCATCATTCGTCACTTTCGCAGCTTCCATCCGGCCACGGAGATACCGCTTGACCTGATCGTTCTGCTGGATGTCAGCGACTCCGTGGCGGCGCACATTAACGAAGAAGTGGCGGCCGTGCAGCGCTTTATCGCCTCCAGCCAGTGGGGCCCCGGCGATCGCATCTCCATCCTGACCTTTGGCGGCGTGCGCTGGAGGCTGTTGTGTGCGCGCAACTGCCGCAATCAGCAGGCCGAACGCGAGTTGGGAGGCCTGCAACCACAGGGCACTACGCCGCTTTACGATGCTTTATATGAAGCGGCGGAGATGCTGCACCGCTCATCAGCCGTGGAGACCCGGCCAGCCATGATCCTCTTCTCCGATGGAATGGACACGATCAGTTATCACAGTGCGTCACAAGTGGTGGCCGCCGCCCAGCAGGTGCAATGCGCCATCTATACGGTGAATTCGCGCAGCCGACGCGAGGGTGAGGGCCGTGGCGAGGTTGTGATGGAGTACATCAGCAGCAGTACCGGGGGTATGAGCTTTCTGCCGGGTGGTAACACGCTGTCGGCACTGCAGCAGGTGTTGCAGGACCTGCGCAGCGGCTACCTGCTGACCTACGCCCTGCCTGAGCAATCTGGTGGCGAGCATAAAGTACAGGTTCTGGCCACGATGGATCCACGACTGCAATTCCGCTCGCGTCGCGCCTATCGCGAATCGGCGGGCAACTGAAGCGCAGGGATGAATCCTGGCAGCGCAAGTGCAAAAAGGAAGATCAGCCTTCCCAGACGTATCCGTCAAAAATGTGCATGGGCTTAAAGCCCAGGCGCAGGTAAAAGGCCAGCGCGCGCTGGTTCTCCTCGGTGACGGTAAGCGTGACGGCGCTGAAGCGGCGGGCGACCAGGTCGGCACAGCAGTCACGCAACAGGTGCTCGCCAATGCCGCTGCGGCGATACTCCGGCAAGGTGCACAGTTGCGTGATGTGGCCAACATCATGGCTGACACGCGAGCAGAGCAGAAGTCCGGCGCGGGTGTTGGACGGGCGATGCATGGCCACGAAGGACGATGAGGCATCGAAGACGCCGCAGCCGGGGAAGCGAACTATGTTGTTCAAAAAGCGCAGCGAGCCGCTGATGGTGCGGTACTGGTCGTTGACGTTGCTGTCCACATGATTGGCGTAGGCGGCGGTGATGACGTGCGCCGCCGGCTGATAGTCGGCCTCGGTCCAGCGATGCATGTCGATGCCGGGTTCCAGCGGCCGCTGCGGCGGGTGGTAGGCGGCGTCGAGCGGAAGCGAGAGGAACTGGCGCTGATAGCGGTGAAAGCCCGCACGCAAAAAAGGTTCAGATAACTCGTCTGCTGGATGCACGAGCAACTGCGCTTCCACGCGGTGAATTCCCGGCGACTGTTGCAGGGTGCTGATGGCGTGGTTCAACAGCTCCAGTGCAATCTCCCGCCGCCGGCCGCGCGTGGCACCGCTATCCAGCACATAAAGGTCGCCGATGACGCCCTTCGACCCTTCGTACACAAAAAAGCAGTAACCATGTACGCGACCACGCTCAATGGCGGCATAGCCGGGCAGGATGCGCGAGTCGGCATAGCGCAAAATCATCTCCGCCGAAGCCTGGTAATCCCATTGCAGCAGCCGTTGCCACACTTCAACTTCTTCCTCCAGCACGGGACGCAGGTCATGGGAGGCAAAGTGCCTTAGGTCGAGGATCTCCACGGGAAGAAGGTGGCTCCGGGCGGAAGCGCCGCAGGCACAGTGTAACGGAAGTACACCCCTGCAGTGGTCCGATGGAGGGTTACTATGCGGTGACGCCGTGCAGCGTATACGACAGGCTAGGGCACAGCCACGGCGGAGCCAATGCGATAAATTTCCACCCGGGCGGCGCGATCTTCTCCCAGGTAAATGACCCGGCGCTGGCCGATCAGCGCGTGTAGTGCGGGCATGGTTCCGGTGCGGAGGATGAGAACGTGCTCGGCCACCGGTACGGCGGCGGGCAGCTCGTAAACGGCGGGAGAGACCTCCAACCCCTCGTAAGGCGCGACCGGACGGTTGAGGTAAAAAGCCAGCCCCAGTGCCATGTTGCGGCTGACGCCAAAGGTGGCCAGCGGACGCGCGCCGGGCTCATCGAGCGCCTGCAAGAGCTGCGCCACCGGACGCGAACTCTGTGTGGCGTCCACGGCCGGAGCCAGGCCACGCAGCACAAGGCCCACCAGCAAGATCATCGGCAACAGGGTAACAAAGCGCAGCATCGTCCAACCCAGCCGCATCAGCGGCAGGGCCACCAGCAGGAAGATGACCGCGAAAGCCGCTGCGGCCGCAGCAATCACCATGGTCGTCAAGTGAATGTGGAAGACCACGCGCGGAGCAACCACCAGCGCGGCAGCCAATGCGCCCAACAACGTCGCGTGCAGCAGTACGCTTGCTCTTCGTGGCGCTTCTGCCCAACCGGCGCGTCGGTGGATGGCCGTCGCCCCCAGCATTAGCAGCGCTGGAATGCCGGGCAGAATGTAGCCGGGGAGCTTTGAGCGAGAGAGCGAGAAAAAGACGATGGGCAACAGCCCCCACACGGCGAGAAAGATCTCAAAGCCGTAGCCGGGCTCGCCTTCGCCGGGCAGCAGACGGTTGCGCAGCGCGCGCCAGGCGTCGCCTAGCCCATGCAGCAGCCATACCGTCCACGGCAAGGTGCCGGCCAGTGCCACCGGCAGGTAGTACCAAAAGGGTTGGCGATGGCGGTAGAGGTTCGATCCGAAGCGCGCCAGGTTGTGCTGCAAAAAGAAAATGCGGAAGAACTCCGGCGTCTCCCGCTGCACGGCCACATACCAGGGCAAAGCGACGGCCAGAAACACAACAATGCCCAGCGGATCGAGCGTGCGCAGAATTGCGCGCGGCGTTCCATGCAGCAGGCAGAAGGCAACCACGACCAGCGCGGCCAACCCAGGTGCGACAGGCCCCTTGGCCAAGGAGGCCACGGCGATCATCGCGTAGAAAACGGCGAGCAGCAGCCGTGAATACGGCAGCCGCGTAACACCATCGTCCGTGGACTCAAACTCCGTCTGATACCACGCGAACCATGCCAGCAGGCCAAGCGTAAATGGCGCGGCCAGCAGCATATCGGTGGCTGCCGCGCGGGCAAAACCCAATACGAGCGCACCGCTTGCCACCATCATCGCCGCATCCAGCCTGGCCGCCGGGCGAATGCGCCGCACAAACAAAAAGACACCGACGGACATGGCTGTGGCCATCGCCGCCGCAGGCACGCGCGCTGCCCAATCCGCGATACCGAACAGGCGGAAGCTCACCATCTCCGCCCAGTACAGCAGGATGGGCTTTTCCAGCCAGGTGTGGCCGTACAGGTAGGGAGTGATCCAGGTGTGGCGGGCCATCATCTCCCGCGCCACCTGCGCGTAGCGCGGCTCGTCGGGGCCAAGCAGTCCAATGCCGGCCAGACGGAAGAAGAAGAAAAATCCGCACAGCCCGCCCAGCAGCAACAGCTCGCGAACTCGATCCCGGCTCAGGCGCATGGGATTAGTGTAATCGAGTTGCGCACGGCCTACGGTTCATCCTTGTAGATGGCAATCTCTGCCCGTCCGCCTTCTTGGATGCGCGCGCGGAACATGCCCGGAGTGTTGAAGCTCCAAACCAGTTGGCCGTCGGGAGTGATGGCAATGATTCCGCCGTCGCCGTGTGCCGCGCCAAGTTGGCGCTGCACTACATCATCAGCGGCTTCCTGCAGTTTCATTCCTTTGTACTGCACCAGCGCGCAGATGGAGCGCGCCACCGTGTAGCGAATGAAGTACTCGCCGACGCCCGTGCCGCTGACGGCGCAAGACTCGTTCGACGCATAGGTGCCGGCGCCGATCACCGGCGAGTCGCCCACGCGGTTCCAGCGCTTCGCAGTCAGCCCTCCGGTGCTGGTTCCGGCGGCGATGTTGCCTCGGCGGTCGAGGGCGACAACACCGACCGTGCCATATCTATGCCCATCATCAGATAGATCGAAGAGAGAGGAGCGCGGTTTATCTGTCGCAGGCGCCGCAGGAGCTCCGGCCGGGCGCGGAGGCACGGGCAGCCCCTGGCCTTCCAGGTCGTGCACCAGGTCGCGCCAGCGCGCCTCGGTGAAGAAGAAGCTGGGAGGCACCTGCTCCAGATGCACGCTGGCGGCAAAGGCATCCGCCCCGGGGCCGATGAGCATGACGTGCGGCGAACGCTCCATCACAGCCCGTGCCAGTGAGATAGGATGCCGCGTGCGCGTCACGTCCGCCACGGCTCCGGCACGCAGGGTGGCACCGTCCATAATGGCCGAGTCGAGCTGATTGGTGCCATCGGCGGCAAACACCGCACCGCGCCCTGCGTTGAAGAGCGGGTTGTCCTCCAGCAACTGGATTGCCGCCTCAATCGCATCCAGCGAGGAACCGCCCTTGTTCAGCACGGTGGCCGCAGCCTGCAAGGCCTCGTTCAGTCCGGCGCGATAGGCCGCTTCGCGTTCTGGCGTCATGCGCGCGCGCTCCATCACACCGGCGCCGCCGTGCAGCACACGGCCCAGGGATGAGAGGCGGGTTTGGCAGCCGATGAAACGGCAGAAGAAGTTGCCGCGGACTTCTCCGGCGCGGGCTTACCGGTGGAGGTCGCAACGGGCGAGCCCTGTCCAAAGACCATGGCAGAACAAAAGAGCAAGAGAGCGATGCGAAGCTTCATGGAAAGTAGTTATACAACGTTGGGCGATGGCTGCGGCAAAAGAAAATCGCCCGGAGGTTTGAGCCTCCGGGCGCGTCAGGCGTTGCAGTGTTGCTTAGGCAAGGAAGAACTCTTTGGTGATGTCGACGTACTTGTCGGCGGGGATGTGGCTCTTGATGCTGCCGTGAGCCAGGCCACCATCCTGCGCCAGTGCCAGGTTGCCTTCCGTGGTGTAGGCGGCCAGCTTCTTGGCG
>CAINND010000026.1 GCA_903851035.1 uncultured Acidobacteriota bacterium
CCGCAAATGCCGGAATGTACTGCTCCGGATTCTCGATCATCAGGTGCACATCGAGCGGCGCCGTGACGTGCTTGCGCAGCGCGGCCACCACCGGCGGACCAATCGTGATGTTCGGCACGAAATGGCCGTCCATCACGTCCACGTGCAGCACGGTTGCGCCAGCCTCCAGGGCCGGAGCAACCTGCTCGGCCAGGCGGGCGAAATCTGCCGACAAAATCGATGGCGCCAGTTCGATCAAGCTCTTCTCGCAAAAGGGGATGTCGCTGTGGAAATTCTAGCACGCGGGAGGGCTTGACGCCCCCTCACTCGCCCCACCCCATGATAGGCTCTTGGGCATGGCACTGGTCGAAGCCGCCCATCTCGTCAAGCAGTTCGAGCCCACCGCCGGGCAGCCGCCCCTGCGCGCCGTGGACGACGTCAGCTTCGCCATCGAGCCGGGTGAGACCCTCGGCCTGGTCGGCGAGAGCGGCTGCGGCAAAAGCACCCTCGGCCGCCTCCTGCTGCGCCTCATCGAACCCACCAGCGGCTCGGTCCGCTACGACGGCCAGGAGGTGACCACCCTCGGCGCCCGCGCCCTGCGCGACACCCGCCGCAAGATGCAGATCATCTTCCAGGATCCCTTCGCCTCGCTCGACCCGCGCATGACCGTGGCCGAAATCGTCAGCGAGCCCATCGCCATCCACGAGCATCTCGGGCCCGCGCTCCTAATGCAGCACGCCGCCGAGCTGATGGGCATGGTCGGACTCGACGCCAGCGCCCTCGGCCGCTATCCCCACGAGTTCAGCGGAGGCCAGCGCCAGCGCATCGGAATCGCCCGCGCCCTGGCCCTGCGCCCGCACTTCATCGTCGCCGATGAGGCGGTCAGCGCCCTGGACGTCAGCGTCGCCGCACAGATCGTCAACCTGCTCCAGCGTCTGCAAAAGGAGATGGGCCTGACCTACCTGTTCATCTCGCACTCCATGCCCGTGGTGTGCTACCTGAGCACCCGCATCGCGGTGATGAAGGCCGGCAAGATCGTCGAGATCGGCGACACCGAACAGATCACCACGGCACCCAAACATGAGTACACAAAGCAACTGCTCAAGGCCGTCGAAGGGTAAGCAGCCACCCTACCAGAGCTTTCCTACGCTTGACGGCACAAGCTGAGGCTTTGGTCCCGGAACGTTCGAGAGCTTTAACGCTCCCAGGTACGGCTGCGCCGCCGGATCGTAATACACCGTAATCTTGCCGCCCCAGCCCGAGCTGCCGCTCAGTCCATCATGCCCGCTCATGCCGTCGCGGCCGGAGCTGCCATTCGGAGTGCCGATTCCGCCGGAGCCGCCGCGTCCGCCGCGGCCACCTTTGCCGCCACGGCCGCCATCGCCGCCATTGGCGCTCACCTGGAGCTGTCCGCCCTTCGGGTCCAGCAGGTAATAGCGCGTCTTCTTGCTGGAGGTCACGCTCACCTCCAACAGCGGCTCACTGCCCGCGCGCAGGTGAACCCTGACGTCCACGGGCGGCGCGTCTGCGCCATTGCCGCCGTTGCCGCCATCACCACCATCCGTGCCATTGCCACCGTTGCCGCCGGGAGAGGGATTATTGGGGTCCATGCTGCCGGAACTTCCCATGGAGCCATCCATGCCGCTGAGGCCGTCGCTGCCATTTGAGCCACTGGCGCCGTTGAAGTTCGCCTTGTAGGTGCGGTCGTAGCGCAGCGGGATATCCAATGCCGCGTGCAGCTCAGGATGGCTCGGCACGGCAACTTCAACGTGCACCGTTTTGCCATCGCTTACGCGCGGGTCCTTATCCAGTGTGAGTACGCCCTTGTTGCTGACCTTGGCCACCGTGGCGGTTACTGAAAGATCGCGCCACATCACTTTGCCTTCGCCTTTGCCCTCGGTGACCAGCGTTTTACCATCCGGCTGGGTAAACTGTGCAACCAGCGGACTCTTATCCCCCGGTGCAATGCCCGGGCCGCCGGGCAGCATGAGTTGCATGGCGTTGACCGGCAGCTTCGACAGGTCCACCTTGAGGCCCATCTTCATTTCCACCTTGGTGCAGGCAGAGGTCATAAGCAGCAGCGCCACGGCGGCGGTGAAAAACGCTATGCGATGAGCGATGGTGGGACGCGCAATCGGGAAGCATGAGCGCACGAAGTTCATAGGAAGGTCTCCATTCTGATGATTCAACCAGCAAGGCACCGCCAGGTTATTTGGGGGGAGGAAGAGTGCAGTCTCCGGCGACGCATTGACTGTAAACCACCAGCACGGCTGTTGTTGCGACTACATGCGCGAGGATTCGGTTAAGAAATGTGAATGGCCCTTGGACGGCGACGCAGGGGAAGCCTCTCTACCGCTTGCCGTCCTTCTGCATCTCGCGATAGACGTCGCTTTTGCTGATGCCCATCTCCTTGGCGACGCGCTTCATCGCCTCTTTTTCGTCCACCTCGCCGCTCTTCATCAGCTCGCGGACGCGGGTGCGGGCGTTCTTCTGTGCCACCACGGGCACGCCGTGCGCCTCCTCGGCGCGGCCGATGAGCAGGGTGATTTCGCCGCGCACCTCGTCGCGCTTTGTGAAGTCCGCCAGGACCTCGGCGGCCGTGGCGCGCACAAACTCCTCGTAAATCTTCGTCACCTCGCGGGCCACCACCACGTGGCGATGCGCGCCCAGCACGTCCACAATGTCTTCCAGTGTGCCCAGCAGGCGGTGCGGTGCCTCGTAAAATATCTGCGTGCGGACTTCGTTCTTGATCGCCTCCAACACCTTGCGCCGCTGCCCCAGCTTGACCGGAAGAAAACCCTGGAAGACGAAGCTGTCGGTTGGCAGTCCGCTGGCCACCAGCGCACTCAAAAAGGCCGTTGCGCCCGGCACCGGCACCACGGGAATTTTGTGCCGTATGGCCAGCGAGACCAGCCGGAAGCCGGGATCGCTCACACCAGGCATGCCGGCATCGGTGACCAGCGCAATCGACTGTCCCTGTTCGATGTGCATGATCAGCTCGGCCGAGCGCGTCAGCTCGTTGTGCTCGTGGTAGCTGATGGTGCGCGTCTGGATGCCGTAGTGGTTCAGCAGCTTGGAGGTCTGCCGCGTGTCCTCGCAGGCAATGAGCTGCACCTCTTTCAGAATCCGCAAGGCCCGCAGGCTGATGTCTTCCAGGTTGCCGATGGGTGTGCCAACCAGGTAGAGCGTGGGCTGTGCGGGCATTGTCGGGTCTCCCTTAACTGGACTGCGGCGGCGGGCCATAAGTTGGCTTGCGGCTGCTGTGTGCCGGATACCGGCACACCAACTTCACGCATAGGCGCAGTGTACCGCTGCCTAATCGCGGAGTGTAACACCACACACGCCAAATTGACCGCATCTACTGCGTGAACCTAGAATCAAATATAGAGCGGCAGCCGGAGCGCGCGTTATGTGACCAGCGTCCTCCCGCATGCCGCACAGCTTTTTGGATAAGACTGACACCATGCCCCTATACGAATACCAGTGCAGCAATTGCGCCCATCGCTTTGAGCGCATCGTTAAATTCTCCGACGCGCCGCTTACCCTGTGCCCCAGGTGCGGCAAAAACGCGCTGGAGCAGATGATCTCCGCTCCGGCCGTGCAGTTTAAGGGTTCCGGCTGGTATGTGACCGATTACGCCAAAAAGAATCCGGCGGGCGCCAACTCCTCGGCCTCCAGAAACGAATCCGGGAGCGACTCGGTAGAGTCTTCGGCTTCGGCGGCCAAGCCGGCAGCGGGCGAAGCTTCCGGCTCTGAGTCGAAATCGTCCTCCGACTTAGCGGCCAGCTCAAGCTCAAACTCGAGTTCAACTTCGGGATCAAGCTCCGGGGAAGCTTCCAGTTCGTCTACCCCGGCAGCCTCCGGCTCTGGCTCTTCGGCAAGCTCCGGCTCAAGTGACTCCTCCAGGTAGCAACACGGAAGCGGCGTCGCAACGGTTGTAGCGAGTCCTTTTCAAACCCAATGGCCTGCGATTGCGGACCGTTGCATCCAATTTACCTGTTGCAACATCTAAATCTCTGTAGACCGGAATTCCCGGCCACGGAGGTACCCATGATTTCCATTCGCAAAGCCACCGAACGCGGCCACTTTGACCACGGCTGGCTGGACACTTTTCACACCTTCTCCTTCGCCGGCTATCACGACCCGCGGCATGTGTACTTCCGCGCCCTCAGGGTCATCAACGAGGACCGCGTTGCCCCGGGGCGCGGCTTCGGCATGCATCCCCATGACAACATGGAGATCATCACCTACATCCTCAGCGGCGAGCTGGAACACCGCGACAGCCTGGGCACAGGGGCCATCATTCGCCCCGGAGACGGACAGCGCATGAGCGCCGGCACCGGCATCGTCCACAGCGAGTTCAACCCTTCGCCAACCAACCCAGTGCACCTTTTGCAGATATGGATCTTCCCCGACAAAGACAAGCATGACGTTGAACCCAGTTATGAGCAAAAGACATTTGCTGAGGAAGAAAAAATCAATCGCTGGCGGCTCATTGCCTCGCCCACGGGAGAAGATGGCTCGGTCACCATCCACGCCGACGCCAAGCTCTCGGTCACCAAGTTGAAGGCCGGTGAGAGCCTGCCCATCACGCTCGGCGAAGGCCGCCACGGCTGGCTGCAGATGGCCGCGGGTTCAGCCACACTGAACGGACTCGCTCTTCAGCAGGGCGATGGCGCCGGAATCAGCGAAGAAAAAGCATTAACCCTTACGGCCACCGAGGACGCCGAGGTCCTGCTCTTCGATCTGGCGTGACGCTACATATGCTGCATAGGAAAAGGCGCACCGGAATATCCGGTACGCCTTTTCTTTCTCTGCCTGGAAGTCTGTCTACTTGTCGCGCCACACGTCTGAAAGGTGTTCGTTGACGATCTTCAGCTCGCCCTCCGGCGTCAGCCGGAAGATCTGCGTGGCGCGGCCGTCGCGCACGGCCTTATCGTAGCGCTTGCCCAACACATCCTGCTTCAGGTTGGTAGCCGTCCAGCGAAAGTTGTAGCTGGCCACGGCCAGATCGTCGGCCAGCACCTGCACCTCGATCATCCCTACGATTTCCGGCTTAAAGACCGTCTCGGCGTCAAAGTACTCGCGCTCCTTGCGCGCGGCACTCACCCGGCCCGGCTCCGGCCGCACGGCAAAGGGATGAAATACCAGTGCGTCATAGCTGTAGAACCCGCTCATCTCGCCCGTCTGTTTTTCCGCCAGCACGCGCCAGTAGCGCCGCACTGCGCTTTCTACCTGTTGGACGGCAATTGCTGTGCTCACCATTTGTGTAGGATCCTGCGAAAGAATTAAGAAAAATCGCGTTGACAGTTTTTCCTAACTTCTTACTTTTGACAAGAAACCAAAGTAATCCCGCCTGGGGCTGGTAACCATCCCGGCTCACTATTTGACTGGCAAACAAAGGCCCCGGGGATTGATTCCCCCGGGGCTGTAATGTGAGATGGACACATGGTTTACGGCTTCAACGCGGCTTCCGTCGGCTTGGCATCTGCCTCAACGGCGCGCTCAACGATGAAGCTCAGGTGGCCTTCCGTGGCATCCACTTTGATGTGGTCGCCATGCAGCACCTCGCCATCCAGTATCTTCATCGCCAGCGGATCCTGAATCATGCGCTGGATGGCCCGCTTGAGCGGACGTGCTCCATAGGCAGGATCGTATCCACTGGTGAACAGCGCCTTCTTCGCCGCCGCCGTCAACTCGATGGTGATCTTGCGCTCGCCCAGCAACCGGCGCAGGTCTTCCAGGCGCAACTCCACGATCTTCGTCAACTGCTCTTCGCCCAGCGGGTGGAAGACCACGATGTCGTCCACGCGGTTCAGGAACTCCGGCTTGAAGTGGCCACGCAGAGCGTTCATCACCTGCTCGCTGGCGCGCGCAAAGCGCTCCGGATTGTTCATGTCTCCGCTCAACGAGAGTGACCCGATATTGCTGGTCATAATCAGGATGGTGTTCTTGAAGTCCACCACCCGGCCCTTGCCATCGGTCAGCCGGCCGTCGTCCATGATCTGCAAAAAGACGTTGAAGACCTCGGGGCTGGCCTTCTCGATCTCATCAAATAACACGACCGAGTACGGACGCCGGCGCACGGCCTCCGTCAGTTGGCCGCCCTCTTCGTAACCCACGTAGCCCGGAGGCGCTCCGATGAGGCGGCTGACCGAGTGCTTCTCCATGTATTCACTCATGTCAATGCGAATCATGGCGTGCTCGTCGTCAAAGAGAAACTCAGCCAGCGCCCGCGCCATCTCGGTTTTACCCACGCCCGTGGGGCCAAGAAAGATGAACGAGCCGATGGGACGACGCGGATCGCTAAGCCCCGCACGTGAACGCCGGATGGCATTCGACACCTTCTCCAACGCTTCTTCCTGGCCGATGACGCGCTGGTGCAGACGGCTCTCCATCTGCACCAGCTTCTTCACCTCGCCTTCCAGCATCTTCGACACCGGAATGCCGGTCCAGCGGCTGACGATCCGCGCGACGTCTTCCTCGTCCACCTCTTCTTTCAGCATGCGAGCCTGCGCGCCTTCGGCCTTGCTGGTCAACGCGACCAGCTTTTGCTCGGCCTTGGGCAGCTCGTCGTACTGCAGGCGGCTGGCCTTTTCGTACTCGCCTTTGCGCACGGCCTCCACCTGCTGGGCCTTTAAGTCTTCAATGTGCTCTTTGAGCTGACGCGCCTCGGCGATCTGCTCCTTTTCGCGCTTCCAGCGAACCTTCAGCACGTTGGCCTGCTCGTTGACCTCGGCCAGTTCGCGCTCCACCACCTGCATGCGCTCGCGGCTGTTGGGGTCGGTTTCCTTCTTCAAGGCCTGGCGCTCTATCTCCAGGTTCGTCGCGCGGCGCTGCAATTGGTCAATCTCCGTTGGCATGGAGTCAATTTGGATACGCAGGCTGGCCGCGGCCTCGTCAATCAGGTCAATCGCCTTGTCGGGCAAAAAGCGGTCGCTGATGTAGCGATGCGACAGCACGGCCGCCGAGACGATGGCCGAATCCTTGATGCGCACGCCATGATGCACTTCGTACTTTTCCTTCAGGCCGCGCAGAATCGCGATCGTGTCTTCCACGTTCGGCTCGCCCACGTAGACGATCTGGAAGCGGCGCTCAAAGGCCGCATCTTTTTCGATGTACTTGCGATACTCGTTCAGCGTGGTCGCGCCAATGGCACGCAGCTCTCCGCGGGCCAACGCCGGCTTCAGCATGTTACTGGCGTCCATGGCGCCTTCCGCCGCACCGGCGCCCACCAGAGTGTGGAGCTCGTCAATAAACAAAATGACGCGGCCTTCGCTCTCTTCCACGTCCTTGAGCACGGCCTTCAGACGATCCTCAAACTCGCCACGATACTTTGCCCCGGCCACCAATGCGCCCAGGTCAAGCGAGACGACGCGCTTGTTCTTCAACTGTTCCGGAACGTCACCGGCAACAATGCGCTGCGCCAGGCCTTCGACGATGGCCGTCTTGCCCACGCCCGGCTCACCAATCAGCACGGGGTTGTTCTTCGTCCGGCGGGAGAGAACCTGAATGGTGCGGCGAATCTCCTCGTCGCGGCCAATTACTGGATCGAGCTTGCCCCTTCGCGCCAGCTCCGTCAGGTCGCGGGCGTAGCGCTCCAAGGCCTGGTACTTCGACTCAGGATTCTGATCGGTCACCGTCTGGTTGCCGCGCACGGCGGTCAAGGCTTTCAGCAGCGCGTCTTCGGTCACGCCGTTGGCGTTCAGTAGATTTCGCGCCGGATCCTTCTTCAACCCCAGCATAGCCAGCAATAGATGCTCGGTGCTGACGTACTCATCTTTGAAGTTTTCTGCCGCCTTGAAGGCCGCTTCCAGCAACAGGGTGGTGGCATCGTTCAGCTGAGGCTGCGCGGCAACACGGCCCAGCTTGGGCAGCGCATCAATTTCCTTTTGCGCCTGCGCCAGCAACGCCGTGGGATTGGCCCCGGCGCGCTCCAGTACCGGCGCCACAATGCCTTCGTGGTCTTCCAGCAAGGCGGCCAGCAGGTGCAACGGCACAATCTCACTGTTGGCGCGCTCACTTGCCACCTCACCTGCGCGCTGCATCGCCTCCTGCGCCTTCACCGTCAAACGATCCCATCGGATTGCCATAATGCTCACCTCATCTTCTTGCGCCACGTCACCTTAGGCCACTGTGGCGCGCAACGATTCTAGTCCTCAAACAAAACAGGGGAGGCGGAAGATCCATCGGATCCACCCCACACTCCCCAAATCGGTCCCGCGTCGGCCACTACGTCAAACCAGCGCTGCCGCCACGGACGATGCGTACTTGCTCCTGCCGCTTACTTCGCGGCAATCTCCGGCACTGCTTTTTCCGGCATCACATTCACCTTGATCTGCTTCGGCTTGGCCTCGGCGCGCTTGCCCAGGTGGATGTTCAACACGCCCTTGGCGTAGCTGGCCTTCACGTCCTCGGTGTTCACCGTGTTTGGCAGGGTGAAGGTGCGGGTAAAGCTGCCGTAGCTGCGCTCAATGCGGTGATAGTTCTCTTCCTTGGTCTCGCTCTCCAGCTTGCGCTCACCGCGCACGCTCAGCAGGTTGTTCTCCAGGCGGATGTCGATGTCCTTCTCCTCGATGCCCGGAACCTCAACCTTCAGGCTGATGCCCTGCTCGTCCTCGTATACATCCACCGGCGGAATAAAGCTGCCCGCCGCCAGCGACTCCTGCGCGGTCACCTGGCCGAAGTTGTCGTTCAGGTTCGAATTGAAGAGGCGGTTCATGCGCTCCTGCAAGCTGGCAAACTCACGAATCGGTTCCCAACGGGTCAGTACAGTCATGGTCTTATCCTCCACATTTTTCTTTTCAGATTGCCGGGGCCCGGGCGGGATGCTTCTTTGCTCACACCCAAAGACCTCGATCAAATCTAATCAATACGAATCATAAAATGTGAGTGCAATACTGTCAAGTACAAATATAATCCAACTCGTGCTTCGCAGAAAACTCTACATTTCCTTTTAATATCAATTACATAAATGGTCATCATACTCTGCTTCTCTCCCATCGCTATTTCTGGCCATACCCAGCCTTCCTGCTTGACTCGACCCCAGCCATCCGTTAGGATTCGCCCCAATTCCGCGCGGGGTGCGGAGCTGCGGTTCAAATCAAAACAAAGGTGCGGGCAATGATGACAGCAGGCAGACGTGTGCTGTGCCATGGCAGAGCAGTTCTAGTCGGTTTGTTTCTGGTCACCCTGGCGGTCTCCTCAACCTTTGCCGCAGCGCGTAAGCCGGAGGCCCCCAACACAGAGGCTTTGCTACGCACCATGAAACCCGGCGTTACCACCCGCGCACAGGTCGAACAGAACCTCGGTCAGCCGCAAAAGAGCGAGTCAACGCCCGAGGGGTTGACACTTTACACCTATGCCGCCGCGACGAAAGGTGGCTCCAAAACGGGTGACAACGTCAGCGGGCTGGCCACCATGGCTGGCATGGGCAGTTGGCTGATGCCTACGCAAATGGGAATAGTCACCGCGGGGGTGAGCGCCGTTGCGGGCGCAGGCGGAACGGCCATGAAGGTCGGCTCCAAAAAAAGTGGCGGCACGGGTGACGCCTTTTACGTTGTCTTTGATCGCGATGGGCGGCTGGCACGCTGGAAGGGCGTGACGGGCGGACGCGAAGTCTCATCCTCTGATCACGGCGGCATTCCCCTGTTGCCACAGCAGACGATTGACCAGGCGGCGACACTGCAGCAACCTTCTGCGGATGACCCGGCGATGCCGGCCACCGCCGCCACTGCCAGAGGCGCGCACTTGGGGCTGCACATCTTGCCCATTGAGGCGATCACCGGAAATGCGGCCATCGCCGACCTGAATGCGGCCGGCATCGTCGGCTTCTACGTTGTAAACGCTTTGCCCGGCCAGCCGGGCACGGTGGCGGGCCTACAGCCCAACGACCTGGTCTACCTGATTGACGGCACATTGATAACCAACGTGGCCGACTTGAACCGCACCCTCGCACGCCTCCATCCTGGAGACGCAGTGGCCGTGCGTTTTTATCGCAACGACCCGGCGACAGGCCGCTGGAACGAGATCATTACGCAGGTGAAGTTCTAAGCACGCTGTGTTCGTCATAGAGTTTTCGCGCGCTTTTCTGCTTTTGCTGCGACCGCCGATTGTCTAGCATGAGGGCACTGGACGCGGAGGTCGCAACGTGCTCTGCAAGATCGTCAATCTGGAGGAGGGGATGCCCACGGCGCGAGAGGCCCTGCTGCGTCTTGACCGTGAGCTGGCGCTGGCCCGCCGCGCGAACGTCACGCTGGTCAAGCTCATCCACGGCTATGGCTCAAAGGGTGTGGGCGGCGTGCTGCGCGAGGAGATTCAAAAGGAGTTAATGCACCTGGCGCGCAACGGCCAAATCCGCGCCTTCATTCCCGGCGAGGAGTTTCGCGCCTCCAACGCCGAAAGCTGGGCGCTGGTGCAACGCCACCGCCCGCTGCGCGACGACCACGACTTCAACCGCGGCAATCGCGGCATCACGCTGGTGGTGCTGTAAACAGCGCACAGAACTGACACACCATAAATCCAGTGATTTCGCCCACAAATAAAGAGCCGGCCCCCATGCGGGGAACCGGCTCAAATGCTCAGTGCGAAAGACTACTTCTTCTTCGCCGGGGCGATTGCGTCCTTCACGGCCTTGCCGACGTAGAACTTCACGACGGTCTTCGCCGGGATCTTGATGGGCTCGCCGGTCTGCGGATTGCGGCCGATGCGGGCTTTGCGTGCCGACTTCTTCAGGCGGCCGAGGCCGGGCAGGACGAAAACGTCATTCTTCTTCGTCTCTTTTACGGCGGTCTCTACCAGTGTCGCCAGGAACAACCCGGCGGTCTTGTTGCTTACTTCCAGCTTCTCCGCCAGAAGGCGGATAAGCGCGGTCTTTGTCAGGCCTGCTGCCATTGGGAAAATCCTCCTTGAAGATCAAGCGAAACTCACGCTTGAACCCGGTCATCATACTCCCGGAAAAACGCAATAGACAAGCGAAATCCTCTGTTTTTATGCGGGTTTTTTCACACAACTTCGGGTTTTATCCTGTATTTATAGGTATTAGATACGTCATCACCTACTCAATACCTTGTGTTTTGCGCCATTTTCGTAAAATTTACTACTATCTATTGTGGCCCGGTCCACGGCCACGACAGCTACAATAGCCACGGTGGATTTCCACCCCGGAGCCGTTTTGCCGCCGTCCACGGAACAGGTTTTCATCTCGCTCGGCTCCAACCTTGGCGACCGCCTTCGCCACCTGCACATGGCACTGGAAGGCCTGCGCACCTTCACCACCGTGCTGCGTGTCAGCTCTGCCTACGAGAGCGAGCCGGTGGAATACACTGCGCAGCCCTGGTTCCTCAACGCCGTCCTCTGCCTGCACACGCCGCTGGAGCCCGAAGCTCTGCTCGTCCGCATGCTGGAGCTGGAGCGTCTGCTGGGCCGCGACCGCTCCCACCAGGCCATTCCCAAGGGGCCGCGCGTGCTGGACCTTGATTTGATCGCCTATGGCGAGCGCGCCGTGGATACGCCCACGCTGACCTTGCCGCATCCGGCACTGCACCGCCGCCGCTTTGTGCTGCAGCCGCTGGCGGAGATCGCGCCCGGTTGGCGGCATCCCGTGCTGGGCATGACCGCGCATGAATTGCTGCGCGCACTGCCCGCCAACGATGGACAGGTGCGCCGCTTTGCCCCACTCGAAGAGCCCACGGCGTAACCCTGCAATCCCCTTAGCCAGCGTTGCTATCTTCACCTCCGCCACATTTGCGTGTAGAGTGTGTGGCAACCGGGTGGCGAGCCCGATTTCCCTCCCCCATGCCGCCATTGCGCCCGGCTGCCGTCAACTTTTTCTTGCACAGGAGCGGACTCGCCCGTGAGCGCCGCCACGCCCGACGCTATTGCCGAAGTCATTGCCGCCTACCTCGCCGAGCATCCCACGGCGCTGCTGGTGGAAGATGGCCGCGTTCTATTCGACTTTGCCGTGGCGCGCTACTCCTCCTCCGTGGAGCGCGAGCGCTGCCTGTTGCAGGTGTGGAGCGAGGAGCGCAACGTGGTGCGGCGCGTGCTGAGCGCGGAGCGCAAGGGCGACGTGTTGCGCCTGAGTGTGCAGCGTTTTGGCCAGGCACGGCCCTCACGCATGGAACTTTGTCCCGCCGGGGAGCGTCGCGCCGCCACGGCGCTACGTGCTCAACGCGCAATTTATCAGTCGCACCTTGAGCGTGCCGCCGCCTTGGCCTTCCCGGGTTTTATGTTGGAGCGGCTTACGACCACGGCCGACTTGGAGCACAGCTTTGGTGGGGTTTGTGCGCGCGGTTTGCTGCGCCGGGGACAGCAACGGGTTGCCATCGTTGGCCTGGGCGCTGATGAGTTGCAATCGAGCATTGATAACTCGGTGGCCACGGCTATCCTCTGGCTCGACTACTGCCGCGAACAATTCGGCGCAAAGCGGCGCGGCAAGGTTGGCGAAGGTCATGTCACAACACTCGCGCTCTTTGTCCCCGAGGGGCGCGCGCACTCCGCCTGCCTTCGCATGGGGCAGCTCAACCGCCAGGCCGCGGAGTGGCGACTCTTTGTTCTGGACGAGCACACCGGCCACGCCGAGGAACTGGATCTGCCCGGCGAGCTGAACCTGGACACCCGGCTGGTGCACAACTTCGATCAGCAACAGACTCTTGTGCGCTTTGCTGCCTCCATCGCACGTTTGCGCCAACTTTGCCCTGCCGCGCAAGCCGTGGCCGTGGCTCCCGCCGAGGTCAGCTTCCGTTATCACGGATTGGAGTTTGCACGCTCCACTCTGGAACCTGATGCGCACTTCCGTCTTACCGAGCGCATCGTTTTTGGCGCGCCGCCGGCGGAGTATGAACTGAATCCGCAGACCGAGCCCGCGCTGCTGCGCCTGATTGCTGCCCTGGAGCAAAAGCGCGGCGGCCGCGATCGCCGCCATCCTCTCTATCGCCTGCAGCCGGAGCGTTGGCTGCAATCGCTGCTGGAGCGCGATCTGAGTTTGCTCGACGCGCGGCTTGATCCCACGATATTCTACCCACAGGTGCCGGCCTTCGCCGCCAGCGACCGCGCCGTGCTAGATCTGCTCGGCATTACCCACGATGGACGGCTGGCCGTGATTGAACTGAAGGCCGCCGAAGATATCTACCTGCCCATGCAGGGACTCGATTACTGGGCTCGAGTACGTCACCATCTGCGCCGCGGCGAGCTGCAGCAGCATGGATACTTTCCCGGCAGCGAGTTGAGTTCGCAGGATCCCATCCTCATCCTGGCCGCCCCCGCCCTGCACGTGCATACCTCGGCGGCCACCATGCTGCGCTACGTTTCAACGGAAGTGGATTGGCGGCTGGTGGGACTCGACGAACGCTGGCGTGACGGCATCCGCGTGGTCTTCAGCAAGGAGCGCGAAAAGAATTAGAGTCCGGCCTCTTTTGCGCGAAAGGCCCAGTAGTCGCCTGCGGTCTCGTTCAACTCGCCCGCGGGCTTTTCTCCCTTGTAAACCCGGCCCACGGCGCGCACCACCCGGCGCATGGGCAGCGCATGGTGCTCATCTTCAAAAAAGATCTCACCCACCTTGGCCGTACGGTAATACCAGCGCTTCAGCAGCGCCAAATGCTCCATCCACTCCGTGGCGGAATGTGGTTGTGCGGGCTGTGCCCCGGCCAGCGCCAAATGCAGGCGGGCCTCCATGCTCTGCGGCACCGTGGTGCGCGCGGGCTGGCCTGCGGAGTGATTCGTATTAGGGCTTTCTGCATGAGGAGCGGAGGTTTGCGGTTGGCCCTCTGCCGACTTTTCCGCCAACGCCGGGCGCGGCATCACGTTGAAGGCCACCGGATGGCAGATCATTCCGCCGACAATGGGGAAGAGCTCGATGTGGCCCTCCTGGTGACTGGGTTGCAGCAGCACACCATTGAGTTGATCCACGCGGCGCACGATCTCCGCCACGTGCTGCTGCACGGCTTTTACCTTTTCCAGCCGCGCGTGTTCGGCGGCGGCGGTTTCAAACTCCAGCCGCTCGCTGGCTGCGTCGCGCAGGCGGCCAATTTCAACGAACAAAGAGTGTCCGGCGCTGCCGAGGTACTGCTCCACCCGCGCGGACTCCTCTGCGTAACGCTCGTCCGTGCAGCCAAGATTGCAGGGTGCCAGACACATCTTCATCTCGCTGTAAACGCAGCCGGGAAACTTCCCGTCCGGCGTCAGCTCTTCCGTGCAGCGGCGCAGCAGAAAGAAATCCAGAGAGTTGTTGGCGTACTCATCGGCTTCTGCACGGGTGGCAAAGGGACCGTAATAATGCCCGCCCTTCAGCGAGCGAATCCGCGACGTCACGCTCAGGCGCGGGTAGCGGTTCTCCATGTGCAGATGCAACAGCGGCGCGGCGCGCAGATGCAGCCGCTCGGCGTACTTCGCGGGAAACTCCCGCCGTAACCACTGGTAGAGAACAAATCCGGCCTCGAAGTCGCCGCCAACTAATTTGTATTCAATGCTTGCCACACGCTCACGCAGCGAAAGGCGCTTTGTCGTCCCGCCATCCGCGGGCGCACCCAGCAGCCGCAGCAACCGCCGGCGCAGGTTCGCCGTCTTGCTGACGTAAGGCTCCGCACCTGCCTGCGCGGCGCGCAAGGCGAAGACCGCGGGCGCGGCCGGCAGTCCCTGGAAGAACTCTTCGCCCAGTGCGGCATCAAAGTGGAGTGTGGTGCACATCGCGGGTAGTGTAACCCAGGCGCCGTTATCAGTCAGATTCGTCGCGATTTTCTCTGCAAATTCACAGTACCTTCTACATTTCGTTACTTCGGTTACTTCCAGCGTGAGAGTATTTGTCATCAGCGGGGTTCTTTCCATAGATGATGGTTACAGCAAGCGGCGATATTGGCCGATAGAAAATTGTGACGAAGTGAACATTCGCAGGCGGAGCAGAATCACAGCCCGGCGACCATGGCTTTGGCACAATTTGTATCAACAAGGGGGAGGAAACCATGCCAGTGATGACAATGCCCGCAACGGAAAAGAATTCACAACGCACCCTGAGCGCCGTACTGCGCGAGCTCTGCCACTTCCTCACCACCTTTCCGCGCATCCAGATGAACGAGGATGAGTGCGAAGCCCTGGCCGTGGCCGCCGTAAGCGGACACGCCGAAGCCGAGTTCATGGTGGCCAGCGTTTACGATGCCGCCGGAGAGAACGAACGCGCCATCGAGTGGTATTCGCGCTCGGCCGATCGCAAGTACCTGCCGGCCATGCTGCAACTGATGGCCGTGCGATAGTTATTATGAAAACGGGGTCCTCTCCCCTTTGCCGGCGCTCTTGAATTTCATGCGGAAGTCTTCACCTTCGACCCTGACCACGCGGCACATCTCATGCAGGCGCGAACGCATGCGATCACCAATTCGGTCACCTAAGGTTTCATCGCGTGTCGCTCGCCTTGCAGGTGTCTCCTCTTTATTCATCAATGAGGGGTCATCGCTATAGTTCGTGGTGATGATTGTGGTGCGCTTGTCGTTATAGCGCGTATTCAGAATGTGGCTGACGATGTCCCATACCCATTCGCTGGGCTTGGCCGCGCCCAGCTCGTCCAGCACCAGCACCTCGGCGTCAAACACCGGGCGGAGCACATCCATCTCCGTCACCTTGACGCTGTCGTTATAGCTATTCTGGATCTCCTTCAGCAGCTCGCGATAGTCGTAAAAGAGGCAGTGCGCGCTCTTCTGCGCAATCAATTCTTTCAGGATGCCAACGGCCAGATGTGTTTTACCTGTGCCGATGGATCCCACCAGAAGCAGCCCATCGTCCTGTAGTGGATACTCTTCAACGAATCGCATTGCTGCAAAGTGAGCGCGTGCCAGCGAGCGGAAGGGACCCTCGTGCTCAAAATTCGAGAGTTCGCAGTGGCGATAGCGGCGCGGCACGCGAGCCGCCTCCAGCAATCGGCTGCCCTGCTGACGGCGGATGCATTCGCAGCGTGTGGCCTGCTCCACCTGGCGTCCGCGATGCTCCACCATGACCATGTGCCAGCCGCTGCCGCCGCACTCCGGGCAAACTTTGGGTGTCGCGGGCGTGGTGGATTCGTCCTGCCGGGTGGTATCGGGGCTGCTCATACTCATCATGATTGCCGCCACGGCCCCAAGGATGCAAGCTCTGGGCTACCCGACAAAGGGAAAGTCTGTGGCTAAACTGTGGAATACACGGGAAATCCGTGAGTAACCCGTCCCGAACAGCAGGGCAGACAGGCGTTCAGCGTACGGCTGATGGATTTATGAGAAGTTCCGATATTGCCCTAAAATGGAAATGCAATTCATTTTCCTCTTGCCCGACGCCTCCGGCTGCACTACAGTCTTTCTCCACCGGCTGGGGTGTGTGAATTTTCCGTCACATTCGTTTTTTGCCTCTCCAACCGTTTCACCGGCTGCCAGCCGGGCGCGCGGAACAACGCTTTTCCGGCGCGCTGATGGGATGGCAGTTGGGTTCTTGATCGACCCCTGGCCCCGGGCATTGCGGGCCCCCTCAAATGGACCGCCGCCAACCAGCGGCGCGCCAGGCAGTTTCGCAGCTCGACCCTGAACAGCACCCTTTTGCCGGGCGGCCCACGGCCACCCGCAATATTACTTTCCGCGCAGCACCACCCGCGGGCGCAGCACCGGTCCCTTCAACCATCGAGGATCGGGCGGCAGCCCAATCGGAGGAGCCGCACGGAGCACCCTTCACCCTTCAACCACAAGAGGACATGACGACAGTGACTGCACAAAACAACGGCACCGACATCACCCGCACCTGGGGCGATAGCACGCGCTGGAGCGGCATTGAGCGACCCTACACCGCAGCGGACGTGGATCGCCTGCGCGGCACCATTCACATTGAACACACCCTGGCCCGCCTGGGCGCCGAGCGCCTGTGGGAGCTGATGCACAGCCGCACTCACGTGCCCGCCCTCGGAGCCATGACCGGCAACCAGGCCATTGAAATGGTCGAGGCCGGGCTCGATGCCATTTACGTCAGCGGCTGGCAGGTGGCTGGAGACGCCAACAGCGCCGGACAGGTTTATCCCGACCAGAGCCTCTACCCGGCCGACTCGGTTCCGCAGCTCTGTCGCCGTATCAACAACGCGCTCGTCCGCGCCGATCAGATCTGGCACCAGGAGGGAAGGGAAGCCAAGCGCTGGCTGGTTCCGCTCGTCGCCGACGCCGAAGCCGGCTTTGGCGGCACGCTCAACGCCTACGAGCTGATGAAGGGCATGATCGAGAACGGCGCCGCCGCCGTGCACTTTGAGGATCAACTCAGCTCGGCGAAAAAGTGTGGACATATGGGCGGCAAGGTTCTCGTCCCAACGCAGGAGGCCATACAAAAGCTGGTTGCCGCGCGTCTGGCGGCAGACGTTTGCGGTGTGCCGACGATTCTCATCGCGCGCACCGACGCCAATGGCGCCAAGCTCATCACCAGTGACATTGACCCGGCCGACGCACCATTCCTCACCGGCGAAGAACGCACCAGCGAAGGTTTCTACCGCATCCACAGCGGCATTGAGACGGCCATCGCGCGCGGGTTGGCCTACGCGCCCTACTGCGACATGATCTGGTGCGAGACCAGCGAGCCGAACATTGCCGAGGCGAAGCGCTTTGCCGACGCCATCCACGCCAAGTTCCCCGGCAAGCTGCTGGCCTACAACTGTTCGCCCAGCTTCAACTGGAAGAAGAAGCTCGACGATGCCACCATCGCCAGCTTCCAAAAGCAGTTGGCGGAGATGAACTACAAGTTCCAGTTCATCACCCTGGCCGGCTTCCACGCGCTGAACTACGCGGTCTTCGACATGGCCCGCGGCTACAAGGAGCGCGCCATGAGCGCGTATTCCGAGCTGCAGCAGAAGGAGTTTGCCGCCGAAAAGGATGGCTATCGCGCGGTGAAGCACCAGCAGTTCGTCGGCACCGGCTACTTCGACGATGTCTCGCAGGTCATCGCCGGCGGCACCAGCAGCACCACGGCCTTGCATGGTTCCACCGAGCAGGAACAGTTCCACGAGGCCGACACCTGTGGCCGCGCCAAGGACTGCGACCGCCGCACTCCGCTGACGCAAGCCGTGACGCACAAGTAAGACGCATCGCTGATCATCGCGTCCGCCGAATACATCCGGCGGAGCAAACAGAAGCCCGGTCGTCATGGCCGGGCTTTATTGCGTGACGATAAAGTCGAATAAATGAATCTGTCATTGCGACCGAAGCGCCGCAGGCGCGTAGTAGAGCGACCTTTTGTTTTGCTCTCCCCAGAAACATAGGGTGGTTCGACTCCGCGCCCAAACGGCGGGCGCTGCGCTCACCATGACATTTCGTAAATTTCAGATGTCCCTGGATTTTGTCAGCAGTCTGTAGAAGCCCAGTCGTCATGGCCGTTTTTTCATTTCGTCCGCCGCGTTTGGCGAATGCCGCACCGGGCAGTAAACTTCTCCTGTAATCACAACGGGAGAGACCGTCATGCGCTGGTACCACACCCTGTCTTACTTATTCGGCGGAGCATTCCTGTCCAACACGCTGCCTCACCTGGTGAGCGGCGTCACCGGCCATCCCTTCCAGAGCCCCTTTGCCCATCCCCCCGGCGTCGGACTCTCCTCTGCCACGGTCAACGTGTGGTGGGGAATCTTCAATCTCGTCATCGCCTACCTGCTGATCTGCCGCGTCGGAAACTTCGATCTGCGCAAGAACCAGCACGTCCTGCCATTCGCAATCGGCTTCATCGCCTTGTCGCTGCTGGCGGCGCACGCCTTTGGGCGCTTCTACGGGGGATTGTGACCTAGGAGGGTTGTAAAGCAAACTTCCTCCGGTTTGCTTCTCCCCGCGGCAGACCTTAAACTTAAAGTTCCAAATCCATCTGCATTGCGCACTCGTAGGCGCAAGCGGAGGCCCGTTTTCTTATGGCAGAGATCAAGGTTCAACTCCCCGACGGTAGCATTAGAAACGTTCCCCAGGGCACTTCCGCCCGCGATATCGCCATGTCCATCTCGCCGCGTTTGGCGGATGCCGCTTTGGCCGCCAGCATTGCGCCCATCACCGATGGCCCCAAGACGGCAGAGCTCGTGGACCTCAACCGTCCGCTGGAGCGCGACGTGCAGCTGCGCCTGCTGACCGAAAAGGATCCCGAAGCGCGTGAGGTCTTCCATCACTCCTCGGCGCACCTTTTGGCCGCAGCCGTTCTTGAGCTTTTTCCGGAGACCAAGCTCGGACACGGCCCCGCCACCGAGAGCGGCTTCTTTTACGACTTCCTGCGCGAGACGCCCTTCACGCCCGACGATCTGGTAAAGATCGAGGCCAAGATGAAGGAGATCGCCGACCGCAACGAGCCCTTTGCCCGCGAGTTCCTCGACCGCGAGCAGGGCCTCGAGCGCTTTAAGGGTGAAGGCGACTTCATGAAGTGCCACTTCATCGAGCAGTTTGTGAAGCCCGATGAAAAGGTCTCGCTGTACAAGACCGGCAAGTTCGTGGACTTCTGCCGCGGACCGCATATTCCGGCCACCGGACGCATCAAGGCCTTCAAGCTGTTGAACATCGCCGGAGCCTATTGGCTCGGCAAAGAAGGCAATCCGCAACTCCAGCGCATCTACGGCGTCTCGTTCTACTCCAAAAAGGAGATGGACGAGTACATCAAGCAGCAGGAGGAGGCCAAGCGCCGCGACCATCGCGCTATCGGCCAGCAGCTCGACCTCTACTCCATTCAGGAGCTGGCCGGCCCGGGACTCATCTTCTGGCATCCCAAGGGCGGCCTGATCCGCACCATCATGGAAGACTGGCTCCGCGCCGAGTATCTGAAGCGCGGCTACTCGCTGGTGTTTACTCCGCACGTGGCGCGCCGCGCCCTGTGGCAGACCAGCGGACACGAAGGCTTCTACGCCGAGAACATGTTCGACACCATGGAGCTGGACGACGCGGAATATCGCCTGAAGCCCATGAACTGTCCCTTCCACATCCTCATCTACAAGGATTCGCTGCGCAGCTATCGCGATCTTCCGGTGCGGCTGGGCGAGCTGGGCACGGTCTATCGCTACGAGCGTTCGGGCGTGATGCACGGCTTGATGCGCGTCCGCGGCTTTACGCAGGATGACGCGCACATCTTCTGCACTCCGGAGCAGATTGAGAGCGAGGTGGAGGGCTGCATTGACTTCGCCATCAGCGTGCTGCACACCTTTGGCTTTGAAGACTTCAAGGTCGAGCTCTCCGGATGGGACCCGGAAGACAAGGCGCACTACGTCGGCTCGCCGGAGCAGTGGGAGTCTTCGCAAAACGCGCTGAAGACGGTGCTCGAGCGCAAGGGGATTCCGTACAAGTTCATCCCCGGCGAAGCAGCGTTCTACGGCCCGAAGATTGACGTCAAGCTGGTCGACGCCATCGGACGCCTATGGCAGCTCTCCACCGTGCAGTTCGACTTCAACCTGCCCAAGCGTTTCGAGCTGGAATACGTTGGCGAAGACGGTCAGCGCCATCAGCCGTTGATGGTGCATCGCGCGCTGTATGGCTCGGTGGAGCGCTTCTTCGGCGTGCTGATTGAGCATTACGCCGGAGCCTTCCCCGTGTGGCTTTCGCCCACGCAGGTCGCCATCGTTCCCATCGCCGAGCGCCACGCAGAGTACGCGCAGAAGGTGGCCGACGAGCTGCGCAAGGTCGGAGCCCGCGTCGCCGTGGACGTCCGCAACGAGAAGATGAACGCCAAGATCCGCGAGCACGCCTTGCAGAAGGTTCCGTTCATCCTTGTGGTGGGTGACAAGGAAGCCGAAAGCGGCGAGGTCAACGTACGCGTGCGCGGTCAGGAAAAGGCCGAAGGCTCCGTCGCGGTGGCCGCCTTTGCCGCCCGCGTGCAAAAGCTCATCGAGTCGCGCAGCACCAAGCTCGACTAACTCGTTACCGTTGCAAGCAAAAGAGGCAGTCCTCACGGGCTGCCTCTTTTCTATTGGCTATCAGTGCGGATACAAAATAGCGGTAATCAGTCTTCTTCGTCGTCCAATGCCAGCAGCGCGGCCATGGCCAGCGGCGTGGCCGTGTAGTCGGCAGCGCGCGGAATCAAAATTGGTTGCAGCATGGGCGCCATGCACTGCTCGTAGCTGAGCGGCGGCGGTGGATGCGGAAAGTTGTGCAGCTCAAGGTTCGTCACGGCAGAAAGCCCTCCCTGCCATCCATCATCGGCTGGGATGAAGCAACACTTGCGCCCTGAGCGATGAATTCACTCTCTGTTCTTTCCCACAATGGAGGCAGCGTGAGCTGTGGGAATCGTTGTTCACCACAAAATCCACCCGCACACAACTCTCTAGTCCTCTGCGCCATCCGCCGAAATTCCCATATCCTCCGCTGCTTCCCGATGCTCCGCGTTATCATGGAGCCGTGCGGAAGGCCCTTGTCAGCTATGTGCGCCAGCATCACCTGCTACGGGCAGGCGAGCGCGTTGGTGTCGCCGTCAGCGGCGGAGCCGACTCGGTGGCCCTGCTGCGCGCGCTGGTCGAGTTGGCACCCACGCTGGGCATCGTTCCATTTGTGCTGCACCTCAACCACCGCCTGCGCGGCGCGGAATCTGACGCCGACGAGCAGTTTGTGCGCCAACTCGCCGATGAGCTAAAGCTCGAAGCCGTCATCGAGGGCGAGGACGTTTCGTCGCTGGCCGCGCTCTTGCACCTTAGCCTGGAGGCCGCCGGCCGCCGCGCCCGCTACGCTTTTTTCCAGCGCGCGGCCTGCTCCCTGCGCCTCAACGCCGTCGCCACGGCCCACACCCGCGACGATCAGGCCGAAACCGTGCTGCTGCGCCTGCTGCGTGGTGCCGGAACTAGCGGATTGGCCGGCGTGCACACTTCTTTTGACCTCTACCACATGGTCGGCGACCTGCCCGGCGAAGTGACCTCCAACCGCCCGCGCATTATCCGCCCAATGCTTGGCATCAGCCGCCAGCAGGTGGAAGAGTACCTGGGGACGCTGGATCAACCTTTTCAACAGGATACAAGCAATCAAAGCCAGCAATTTCTGCGCAACCGGGTGCGCGCCAACCTGCTGCCACAGCTCGAAGAGGACTACAACCCGCAGCTCCGCCATGCTCTTTGCGAAACGGCGGAGATTGCCGCTGCCGAGAACGATTATTTCGAGCGCCTGACCCTGGCTTTGTTCGGTCAGAATACGGACCCCGAGCAGGGTGTTGACCTGGAAGTTATTCAATGTCAGCCACTTGCCATGCAACGCAGGCTGTTGAGACATCTCTGCCAGCTCACCGGGCTGGCCCTGGACTTTGCCCATCTGGAGCAGCTCCGCGAATTTTCACAGGAAGGCCAATCCGAGCGGTTACTCCTGCCGCGAGGCTTTTGTGCCGAGATTACCCGCTCCCCGGGCGTGACACGGCTTCGGCTTCTTCCATCGTCTGCCGAAAACCAACATTCCTCTTATGATCTTGAACTTACGGTTCCGGGAATGGCAAAAGTTGGCCCGTATTTTGGCGAGGAAGGCACTCATATTCGTGCTACCTTATTAGGCGAAGATCAAGCAAAATTGGCTCACCTGCGCGCGGATCTGTTGCGTGCGGATCAGGTGCAAGGCGAACTCACGGTGCGAAGTCTGCATGCGGGAGATCGTTATCATCCGCTCTTTGCCCGGGATGAGGCAAAAATTGGACGCCTTTTGCAGCGGCTCTCCGTACCGGGTGTGGCGCGCAAAAGCTGGCCGGTTGTTACCCTGGGTGAGCGCATTGTATGGGCTCCGGGATTGCCTGTCGCTGCTGAATTTGCATGGACGCCAGGGGATGGCCAGGCCGTGTCGCTCGATCTTTGCAACAGCAGTGGAGCACCTTGTAACACACTCTCCTCCGGACGGACGACGGTGACGCAGCTTTCGCTCAGCCAGGTCGCGCGCAAGGACTTCGAGATCGTCATCTCGGAGGCGCAACTGCAGTCGCGCATTGCCGCCCTGGGCCGCCGCATCTCTCGCGATTACGCCGGCCGCTCCATCTTCTGCATCGGAGTGCTGGAAAACGGCTTTATCTTCGTCGCCGACCTTCTCCGCTCCATTCAGGGCGAGGTGCGCTGCCAGTTTGTGCGTACTAACGTGCGGGAGATTCTGGACAACAACATCCACACCACCGAGATCTTTTACACCCCCGAGGTGGATGTGGAGGGCCAGCACGTTCTGCTCTGCGAAGGTATCGTCAGCAGCGGGCAGACGACAGACTTCCTCATCCGCAACCTGAAGGCTCGCGGCGCCGCCTCCATCAAGGTGTGCACCCTGCTCGATCGCCAGAGCTCGCGACGGGTAGAAATTGAAGTTGACTACTTCGGCTTCCAGGTGGGACCGCAGTGGCTGGCCGGCTTTGGCCTGGGCTCACCCACGCGCCAGCGCAATCTGCCCTTTATCTTTGCCGCACCGGAACTTGAAGCCGCCCCAGAGCTTCAGACGGTGTGGCCGCCGCGTCCCTGACCATGTACACTCGTTAAGTGCCCGCCCGGGGTCTATCCCGGCCTGTTTCCATGCCTCTGGCGGCCGCCGCCGGGGAGTGCAAGACGGCCCGAGCGGCTATTCAGTCTTCGCAGATTGCGGTAAGAACCCAGCGGATGGAGTCCATGTGGAAAAAGGTGCTCCGGCGCTGCGTATATGGCATCTAAGCATGTTGGGATGACCTACGGGCGTCCCGGTGCCTGGGTTGGCAGAGAATAGGAGTTTTAGGGTGAATTCGACGGTCAAACAGATCGCGTTCTGGCTGGTCATCATTTGCTTTGGCGTGTTGTTGTACTCGCTGGTGCGCACCACCAGCACCACGGTCAAGGACCGCGAGATCAACTTCTCGCAGTTTCTGGCGGACGTGGATGCCGGCAAAATCAAGGACGTTACCATCAACGGCCAGGAGGTGCGCGGCAGCTATAACAACGAAAAGGCTGGCTTCCACAGCACCGTTCCCGCCGGCTACACCGACATGTACAAGAGCCTGCGCGACAAGGGCGTCAACATCATCGTCCGCGACGTGAGCGGCGGGGGCTGGCCGAGCTGGCTGCTGCAACTGCTGCCGCTGGCCGTCATCCTGGGCCTGTGGTTCCTGATGATTCGCCAGATGCAGTCCGGCGGCAACAAGGCCATGAGCTTTGGCAAGAGCCGCGCCCGCCTGCTCAGCATGCAGCAGAAGAAGATCACCTTTAAGGACGTGGCCGGCGTTGACGAGGCCAAGGAAGAGCTGCACGAGATCATCGAATTCCTGCGCGAGCCGCAGAAGTTCCAGAAGCTCGGCGGACGCATCCCCAAGGGCGTGCTGCTGGTAGGACCTCCGGGCACGGGCAAGACCCTTTTGGCGCGCGCCGTGGCCGGTGAGGCCAACGTGCCGTTCTTCTCCATCTCCGGCTCGGACTTTGTGGAGATGTTCGTGGGCGTGGGCGCGAGCCGCGTGCGCGACCTCTTTGAGCAGGGCAAGAAGAACGCTCCCTGCATCATCTTCATCGACGAAATCGACGCCGTGGGCCGCCATCGTGGCGCGGGCCTGGGCGGTGGACACGACGAGCGCGAGCAGACGTTGAACCAATTGCTGGTGGAGATGGACGGCTTCGAGTCGAACGAGGGCGTCATCCTGATTGCGGCCACCAATCGTCCTGACGTGCTGGACCCGGCGCTGCTGCGTCCGGGCCGCTTTGACCGCCGCGTTGTGGTCAGCCTGCCGGATATCCGTGGCCGCGAGGAGATTCTCCGCGTGCACACCCGCAAGATTCCCATCGCCGACGATGTGGACCTGGGCGTACTGGCACGTGGAACACCGGGCTTTAGCGGTGCCGACCTGGCCAATGTGGTCAACGAAGCCGCTTTGCTGGCCGCCCGCCAGAATCGCAAGACCGTGCTGATGTACGACCTGGATATCGCTAAGGACAAGGTCATGATGGGCGCCGAGCGCCGCAGCATGATCCTGACCAACGAGGAAAAGAAAGTCACCGCTTATCACGAAGCCGGACACGCCATTGTGGCCGCCCTGTTGCCGCTGGCCGATCCCCTGCACAAGGTGACGATCATTCCGCGCGGCATGGCGCTTGGTTTGACCATGCAGCTGCCGGAAACGGATCGCCACAACTACACGCGCGATTATCTGGAGACGAATCTTGCCGTGTTCATGGGCGGCCGCCTGGCCGAGGAGATCTTCCTCGATCAGATGTCCACCGGTGCGGGTAATGACATTGAACGCGCCACGGCCATGGCTCGCCGCATGGTCTGCGAGTGGGGCATGAGCAGCCTGGGTCCGCTCACCTTCGGCAAAAAAGAGGAGCAGATCTTCC